>AAZW01000013.1 GCA_000169995.1 Vibrionales bacterium SWAT-3
GCACAAGGTGACAAAGCAATCATCTTGAAGAAAGGCGAAGAAATGGGTCGCTTTAAGCTTGGTTCAACGGTTATCAACCTATTTGCGAAAGATGCAATCAAGTTTGACGACACGATGCAAAATGGCGAGAAAACGGTTCTTGGCACGCCTTACGCGCACATCGCTGGTAAAGAAGTTGAGACTGAAGCTGTTGATTCAGTAGAGAACACAGACCAAGCGTAATAATTTGTGTAAACTCATTTAGCTTTCAAGGCACGTTATTTGAATGAATAACGTGCCTTTTTATTACCCAGCCCTCTAACCTTCCAATCCCCCTAAGCCCGGACCTAAAAGAGCAATGCATAAATCAGCACTATAAAAGATTGACCAAAAACAAAACAGTTGCCGAAACCTTAAACAACTTTTTGATTTTCCAACCCGCCTCCAAGTACCAAAAATCCAGATAACTTACTCTATTTGAAGATATTTTATTCATAGGGTCTTTGTACATGCCTAAACTCAATGTTGGCGTTCTGGTCAAGCTGTTGATTTGTTTTGCGATTCCCTTAGGCGTGTTATTCATGCCAATAGATTCAATACCTATCGATGACCTGACGCTGATTCAACACCGCCTGCTAGCGATATTTCTACTTGCAGCCCTACTTTGGGTACTTGAGCCCGTTCCGGTTTTCGCCACCTCAATACTGATCATTGCACTTGAACTGGTGATGATTTCCGACAAAGGCCTGCACCTATTTCGAAATCCACCAGCAGGTCACGATCTCGGTGAGTTAATTAAATATACCGACATATTCGGTGCATTTTCATCACCAATCATCATTCTATTCATGGGTGGCTTTGCTCTCGCAATCTCGGCATCTAAGTACGAACTCGATAACAACCTAGCTCGAGTGCTGCTGAAACCATTCGGTACAGAACCGCGCTTCATCATGCTTGGCTTAATGCTGATCACCGCCGTGTTCTCGATGTTTATGTCGAATACCGCAACCACAGTTATGATGCTGGCCCTGCTTGGCCCAATTGTAGCTTCGGCACCCAAAGGCGATATGGGGATCAAAGCGCTCGTATTGTGTATTCCGATTGCCGCTAATACTGGTGGTATCGCAACACCAATCGGTACGCCTCCCAATGCCATTGCACTGCAATACCTAACTGGTGAAAACACCATCGACTTCCTGAGCTGGATGATGATGGGCTTACCTTTTGTGATCATCCAACTCACCATTGCTTGGTTCCTTCTTCAGAAAATCTTCCCTTCCACGCAGAAAAACATGGTGCTTAAACTCGATGGACAATTCAGAAAGAGTTGGCGTGCGATCGTGGTTTACGTCACCTTTGCCGCCACCATCTTGTTGTGGATGACTACCAAACTGCACGGCATGAACACCTATGTGGTCTCTATCATTCCACTGGCGGTCTTCACTTTGACCGGCATCATGGGCAAAGAAGAACTGAAACTAATCAACTGGGATGTGTTGTGGCTAGTCGCCGGTGGTATTGCGATTGGTATCGGCTTAGATAAAACAGGCTTGGCCTCTGCATTGGCACACGCGATCGACTATGAGTCTCTTTCCCCTGCTGCCGTAGTCATCACGCTATCCATCGTGTGCTGGTTAATGGCGAACTTCATGTCGAATACCGCTACGGCCAACTTACTGATGCCAATAGCCGCTGCGATTGGCGCATCGATGGAAAGCCTAGTTGCGATTGGTGGCTTACAAGGATTATTGATTGTGGTTGCCTTCTCAGCATCACTCGGCATGATTCTTCCAGTATCGACACCACCTAATTCACTGGCTTACTCAACCGGGCTTATCGAAAGCAAAGACATGGCGAAGATGGGGATCATCTTTGGGATTGTCGGCTTGCTGTTGGTCTACCTCGCCCTGTTTATCATCACCTAATAGACGTTCAACGATCACTTCTATTACGGACTAAGGCGCTAAATATAAATTTAGCGCCTATTCGCGCTGTATCACGAACAAATCCCAGAACAAGTAGTTGATTTTTAAATCAATAAATAACTGTGATTTTACTTCACTGGTTTACAAAAAGCAGAGTAAATATATTTAGAATTTATGATTTTAAACACATTCATTCTGCCTAAGACAACGGCACTATACGCCTATTAAAGACACATTGATTCACCATCAAGTACGTCTCTGTAGTTAGGTTTTTGTCTAATAAAAGAGGAATGGACCTTGAGACATACTATTAAATTTAAAATTCAGATCGCCATTGCGATCATTATCGCCGTCGTGAGTGGCACCCAAGCCTGGATATCGGTTACCCAGCTAACTCAAGAGACTGAAGTCGCGATCAACCAAGAAATGAAGAATGTCAGTGTAGGGACGACCAACTACATTGCCGATTGGCTTTCGACTCGCAGTGACATGATGCTGGCCAATGAACCAACCATTTCAAGCAACAGTAATTCAGACCGTGAGTTATTGATCACCAAACAAGCCGGACAATTCCTATCGGTTTATGCGGGTTTTAGTGACGGCACGATAGCTTATGGTGATAAAACGGAAAGCTGGCCAGAAGACTACGACCCTCGCACGCGTCCATGGTACAAAGATGCGAATACCGCATCAGACCTGATCATTACTGAACCGTATCAAGATTTCGATGGCAGTATCGTCATCAGCTTTGCGAAAGCCTTCAGTGGCCAAAAACAGGGCGTACTGGCTGCAGACTTAACCGTGACGAGCATTATCGATACGGTTCTCAACGTAAAACTGGATAACGATGGCTTCGCCTTCTTGGTGGATGGTAACAACAACATCGTTGCGTACAGCGATGAAGCATTAAGTCAAAAGCCACTCACAAGCTTAAACCCAGAGTTGACCGCAAACCGAGTGTCACAACTGATTCAGAACCAAACCATCACCACATTAGCTTGGCCTGGTCAGGGAGATAAGTTGGTTTATATTGCTAACGTGCCAAATACCGATTGGTCTCTGGGCATTGTTATCGATAAAGAGCTGGCGTTCTCTGCGGTCACTGATGCGATTCAATTCATCGCCCTAACCTCACTTATTCTGTATATCGTGATTTCAATCGCTAGCACCATGGTCATCAATCGACTGCTTTACCCATTACAAACCTTGTCAGAAGCGCTGACCCAGCTTGCTCAAGGTCGAGGTGATCTTACTCAACGAATCGATATCACCCGCATGGATGAGATAGGTAAGCTTGCTGAGCTGGTAAACCAATTCTTAAGTCAGATGCAGAGTATGCTGAAAGGTGTCGTTGAGCACAGCCACGATTTAAACAACCACGCCGAAAAAGCCAACCAACTGGCAACGCAATCCTCCATTCGTGTAGAGAATCAACAAAACGATATCAACCAAATTGCCACCGCGATTCATGAGATGTCAGCGACTGCTGCAGAAGTGGCAAGCCATGCAGAATTAACCGCATCCGCTTCTCAAGCTTCGGCGACCGCTTGTAATGATGGCCAAGAGGTAATTCAGCAGAACCGCGATGCGATTACTAGCCTTGCGAGCCAAGTGGATGACGCTGCCAATGTTATCCGAGAACTGGAAAACAACGCACAAAGCATCAACCAGATCCTATCCACCATTCAAGGCATTGCCGAGCAAACCAACCTCTTGGCATTGAATGCTGCCATTGAAGCGGCACGTGCTGGAGAGCAAGGTCGTGGGTTTGCGGTTGTCGCCGATGAAGTTCGAGTGCTAAGCCAAAGAACGCATGGCTCAACGGAAGAGATCCGTGTGATGATCGATACCCTACAAAAGAATACAGAACATGCGGTGGATAGCATGACCACCAGCACTCAATTGGCAGAAAACAGTGTTGGCTTCGCAGAGCAAGCACACGACAGCCTGTCTAAAATCACCCAAGCCATCAGTGAAATCAACGACATGGCACTGCAGATAGCCAGCGCAGCCGAAGAGCAACGTGCCGTAAGCGAAGACATCAGCCGAAATACACAAGGGATCAAAGATGCCTCTGACGACCTGGCCCAGCAAGCTGAAAGCAGCCGTAATAGCTCAAATGAGATGAGTAGTGCAGCTGAATCGATGCGTCGAGATGTGGAGCGCTTCAAGGTATAAAACCTCGCGACTCAAACAAGCGAAACGGATAGCTGGAGCAAACCTATCACTGAGGAGCAAAGCGGTGTATTTATCAAGAATCGCTTTGTTCTCAGTTCGGTTTGATGCATATTGATGAGCTAATCTATCCCAGACACAAGGACTGTTAATCGATGGGGTTCGAATGGTTGGCTCTCGCCGCTGCTTTTCTTTGGGCTATCGCAAGCCTAATGTCCGTAAAGCCTGCTCAACACTTAGGTTCTTTTGCCTATAGCCGCTGGCGCATGGGTTGTACTGCGGTCATCTTATCGAGCATGGCTTGGTTTACTGGAGGCTGGTCAACTGTCGAAACAGAGCTAATTACGCCGATGATGCTGTCTGGCCTGATTGGTATCTTCATTGGTGATACTGCCCTATTTGCCTGTTTGAACCGAATGGGCCCACGTCAAGCTGGCTTGCTGTTCTCTTGTCACGCCGTGTTCTCTGCGATTCTCGGTTACTTCCTGTTTAGTGAGAGCATGACCTCTGGCGAGCTTATTGGCTCGGCCTTGGTTTTCAGTGGCGTATTAACCGCAATCTTCTTTGGTCGTCGAGGCCAAGCAAACAACCAGCTTGAAACCATCAAGGGCACCGTGTGGATTGGTGTTGCTCTGGGCATCACGGCCGCAATCTGCCAAGCATTGGGCGGTATTATTGCCAAACCCGTGATGCAAACCAACATTGATCCAGTAGCCGCTTCTGCGATTCGAATGATCACCGCCTTTGTTGCTCACTCCGCATTTCGTTTAACGGGCGCCAAGCTTTCACGCGCACTGAACCCGATGAATGGTCAAATATTCGTGATTACCGCAGTGAACGGCTTTCTTGCAATGGCGGTAGGAATGACGCTGATCCTGTATGCACTGCAAGAGGGAAATGTCGGCATGGTTGCTCTGTTGTCTTCAACCACACCTATCATGTTGCTACCCATTCTATGGCTATACACCAAGCAGAGACCAAACGCCTATGCTTGGATCGGTGCCATTGTTGCCGTAGTGGGTACTGGTATTCTTGTCAGCTAATCGAGCTGCTAGCTAACTTCTGCTAACTAAAGTTAAGAACGTGGGAATGGGAAAGCGGTCACATCATCAATATGGTCGTAACCCAAAGCCAGCATAATTAGCCTATCGATACCCAGTGCAACACCCGCACAGTCTGGTAGGCCTGCTTTTAGCGCCTCAATTAGATGATGGTCAATCGGCTGAGGCGACAAGCCCATCTCGTTACGCTTGGCATTATCATCTTCAAAGCGTTTAAGCTGCTCTTGTGGCTTATCTAACTCATGGAAGCCGTTTGCCAGCTCGATACCTTTGAAGTACACCTCAAAACGGTCAGCCACTCGCGGATCATTCGGGTTAATCTTGGCTAATGCCGCCTGTGAAGCTGGGAAATCATAAACAAATGCGGGTACTGTCTGGCCAATCTTTTCTTCGACACCCACGCTGAATAGCAATTGCAGTAAAGTATCGCGGTCCTCTTCAGGATCGGCAATATCACTTAACCCAAGCTTGGCTGCCGCTTGTTTTAGAGTATTCATGGAATCTTCAAGCGGACACACACCTAGCACATCAATAAATGCTTGTTGGTAAGTCATGCGTTCTGCCTCGCCTGACTTTAAGATTTGCTGTAGGAGCAAGTCCATTTCATCCATCAGGTTATGATGATCAAAACCGACACGGTACCACTCCAGCATGGTGAACTCTGGGTTATGGTAACGGCCATTCTCCTCATTACGAAACGACTTACAAATTTGGTAAATACAGCCACTTCCTGCTGCTAACAAGCGCTTCATATGAAATTCAGGGCTTGTCATAAAGAACAGAGGCTGGCCTTGCGCGTAACCAGGGCCAACGAATTCAGTTTTGAAGGTATGCAAATGCACATCGGTCACCGTGGCGTGACTCATGGCTGGCGTATCGACTTCCATTACGTCTCGCTCTGCAAAAAACTGGCGGACTTGACTAAGGATATCAGCACGTTGCTTTAACTGCTTAATGGTTGCGGCAGGTTGCCATGTAGAGTGCATTACTAAGTTCCATATCACTGAATTCTAGGCGACGAAAATTATCACTTTTCGCTACTTTTGTAAGCTTCTATCTTTGCTTTAATTAAACCGTCATGCTGTTTATATGAAGCCATAAAATCACGTTCTACAATACAATTATTAATATTCAACCCCACTCAACATTGATAACAAAAATCATACTCAACAAGCCGTTAACACACGCCCTGTGGACGAATCGTTATCAATAATTGATTGCCGTGATTGCAGTCACATAACCTATAATTTCTATGCCTCCATATGCATTACCGGAGCAAAAACCTAAATACATCAATTTTTCAAACCCCCTCCTCTCTTACACTGAACCTACCAGTTAAGGCTTAGAGGTGATAATCGGTTGATGCCGTTACTGCTCTCTAAATCGGCTTTTTATAATAACAAGCGGAATACTCCGCATCACACTGGAGAATAACTGTGAAGACAATTACCACAGATATCGCAGTCATCGGCGCAGGCGGCGCTGGTCTTCGTACAGCTATTGCAGCAGCTGAAGCTAATCCTGATTTGGAAGTAGCACTGATTTCTAAAGTTTACCCAATGCGTTCGCACACGGTAGCAGCAGAAGGCGGTTCAGCAGCGGTAATTAAAGACGAAGATAGCCTAGATAACCACTTCAACGATACTGTTGGCGGTGGCGACTGGCTATGTGAACAGGATGTTGTTGAATACTTTGTTGAAAACGCGACTCGCGAAATGATCCAAATGGAACAATGGGGCTGCCCATGGAGTCGTAAAGAAAACGGTGAAGTAAACGTACGCCGATTCGGCGGTATGAAGGTAGAGAGAACGTGGTTCGCAGCGGATAAGACTGGCTTCCACATGCTTCATACTCTGTTCCAGACTTCGATGAAGTACGACACAATCAAACGATTTGATGAGTACTTTGTGGTGGATTTGATCGTTGAAGAAGGCGAAGTACAAGGCCTCATCGCGATTCATATGTCTGAAGGTGAGCTTGTTACCATTAAAGCGAAATCTGTTGTTCTAGCAACCGGTGGCGCGGGTCGTGTTTACCACTGTAACACCAACGGCGGCATCGTAACGGGCGACGGTATGGCAATGGCTTATCGCCACGGTGTACCACTGCGTGATATGGAGTTCGTTCAATACCACCCAACAGGCCTTCCAGGCACTGGCATCTTGATGACCGAAGGTTGTCGTGGTGAAGGCGGTATCATCGTCAACAAGAACGGCTACCGCTACCTACAAGATTACGGCATGGGCCCTGAAACTCCAGTGGGCGAGCCGAAAAACAAATACATGGAACTGGGTCCACGTGACAAAGTTTCTCAAGCATTCTGGCACGAGCAGCAAAAAGGCAACACCATCAAGCACCCTCTTGGTGATGTAGTACACCTTGACCTTCGCCACCTTGGTGAAGAGTACCTGCAAGAGCGTCTACCGTTTATCTGTGAGCTTGCAAAAGCTTACGTAAACGTCGACCCAGCAAAAGAGCCAATCCCAATTCGTCCGACAGTTCACTACACCATGGGTGGTATTGAAACTAACGGTACTTGTGAAACTCGCATCAAAGGCCTATTCGCTGTTGGTGAATGTGCCTCTGTTGGCCTACACGGTGCAAACCGCCTAGGTTCTAACTCTCTGGCTGAGTTTGTAGTATTTGGCCGCGTAGCCGGTGAAGAAGCGGTGAAACGCGCTGCTGAATTCAAAGGCTGGAATGAAGAGTCTATCGCTAAGCAAGTTAAAGCGGTTGAAGATCGTATCGCAGGTCTACTAAACCAAGAAGGTGATGAGAACTGGGCGGATATCCGCACTGAAATGGGTCACACCATGGAAGCGGGTTGTGGTATCTACCGTCAAGAAGACTTGATGCAAGAGACCATCAACAAGATCACAGAGCTGAAAGCGCGCTACAAGAAGATCAGCATTAAAGACAAAGGCAAAGTGTTCAACACTGACCTACTTTACGCTATCGAAGTGGGCTACGGCCTAGAAGTCGCAGAAGCGATGGTTCACTCAGCGATCCTTCGTAAAGAGTCTCGCGGTGCACACCAACGTCTAGACGACAACTGCACAGAACGTGATGACGTGAACTTCCTGAAACACTCTCTATCGTTCTACAACGAAGATGCAGCACCAACTATCGACTACAGCGGCGTGAAGATTACTAAATCTCAACCTAAAGCTCGTCTATACGGTGAAGCAGCAGAGAAAGCCGCTGCCGCTGAAAAAGCTGCAGAAGCAAATGCTAAGAAAGATGAGAAGAGCGAAGAGGAGCAAGCATAATGTCAGCGAACCGTATCCAAAAAGTAGACATTCTGCGCTACGACCCAGAGAAAGATGCAGAACCTTACATGCAGACTTTCGAAGTACCTTTCGATGAAACCATGTCGGTACTTGATGCGATTGGTTACATCAAAGATCACCAAGACAAAGACCTTTCATACCGTTGGTCTTGTCGCATGGCGATCTGTGGCTCTTGCGGCATCATGGTTGATGGCGTGCCTAAACTAGCGTGTAAGAGCTTCTTACGTGACTACCCGAACGGCCTAACTATCGAGCCGCTTGCTAACTTCCCAATCGAGAAAGATTTGATTGTCGACATGACACCGTTCATCGAGCGCCTTGAAGCGATCAAACCTTACATCATTGGTAACGATCGTAAGCCTGAAGACGGTACTAACATTCAGACCCCTGAACAAATGGCGAAGTACAAACAGTTCGCTGGCTGCATCAACTGTGGTCTTTGCTATGCGGCGTGTCCTCAATTCGGTCTAAACCCTGAGTTCATTGGCCCTGCAGCATTGACTCTTGCTCACCGTTACAACTTAGATAGCCGTGACAACGGTAAAGATGAGCGTATGAAGCTTATCAACGGTGAAAATGGCGCTTGGGGCTGTACGTTCGTTGGTTACTGTTCTGAAGTATGCCCGAAGAAAGTAGACCCAGCAGCGGCGGTTAACCAAGGTAAAGTTGAGTCTTCAATGGACTTCGTTATCTCGATGTTCAAACCTGACGGTACATCTGTTAGCAAGAACCAAGTAAAAACTGCAGAGGAGGCATAAGATGAGCAATCGTAAGCCTTATGTTCGTGAGATGAAGAGAACGTGGTGGAGCAACCATCCGTTCTACCGCTTCTACATGCTACGTGAAGCAACTGTACTGCCTTTAATTCTGTTCACTGTATTCCTAACCTTTGGTTTGGGTGCCCTAGTGAAGGGCCCTGAAGCGTGGGCTGGTTGGTTGAGCTTTATGGCTAACCCTATCATTGTCGGTATTAATATCGTGGCTCTGCTAGGCAGCTTAATGCACGCTCAAACCTTCTTCAGCATGATGCCTCAAGTAATGCCAATCCGCCTGAAAGGCAAATTGGTTGATAAAAGAATCATCGTACTGACTCAGTGGGCAGCGGTGGCTTTTATTTCTTTAATCGTTCTTGTTGTGGTGTAAGGAGCTTTCGTTATGAACACAAACTACAAAGTTAAGCCTGTTAACCACAACCCTCAACGCTCTGATGAGCCAATTTGGTGGGGCCTATTCGGCGCTGGCGGTACTTGGTTCGCGATGATCACGCCAATCACTATCTTAGTGTTGGGTATCTTAGTACCAATGGGCATCATCGATGCAGAAGCAATGAGCTACGAACGTGTGTCTGAATTTGCCACCAGCATTATCGGTGCGTTGTTCATCATCGGTACGCTAGCACTGCCAATGTGGCATGCTATGCACCGTCTTCACCACGGCATGCACGACCTGAAATTCCACGTCGGCGTTGCTGGTAAAGTGGGTTGCTACTTCTTTGCAGGCCTAATCAGCGCGTTGTCTGTTATTTTCATCTTTATGATTTAAGAGTTAAGAGCAGATGCGGGATTCGAGTAAGCGAGTCTCGAAGAGCTTAAAGACAGATACGAGTCTCAAATAATTGAGATGCGAAAAGCTTAAGAGCAGAAAAGCGAAAGCAGAGCGAGATTATCTCGTTCTGCTTTTTCACAGATACATTTTCAAGCTTCACTGATTCAGTAATTTTATGCTGCAGTTGACCGCAACAGTAGAGCTGGAAGCGCGCGGTCTACCATCTGGATGGTAGGTGCTCAACCTTGCCTTTGTGACTTCCCCGTCAGAGATTGAAAAAAGCAGTTGATAAGTCGCCCCTTTGACCGTCATGCTGCCAGATGGGCCGGAAGCCCCTTTTGACCGCTTTGCATCATTCACCGACCGGTATTGGGTTAAGCAGTGATGCATCTTACCTAATTTCCCTTCTTGCGTTACGCCATACCGCTGTGCGCTGTACTCGTCTATCGTATAGGGTGAATCTGCGCTTAATGAATTGATTTCAATATATTTTTTCTCTCCAGAGTAATTCGTGATTTTAACGATGCTACTTATTGTTAGTAAGAGCCCTAGACTTATCCATGCCCCTGGTTTATTGATTTTCATTTATTTACTCCTTATTGATTATTCGTAGTAATGGCTTCCGCTAAGTGATGAGTTCTTCACAACAACTTGTTATCAATGAACCCATGTTGGCGGCCTTACTTGTCGATGCGCAGCTAGAGTAGACAGATAAAGAGGCCAATACCCGTATATTGGCCTCGTTGTTCTATATCATTGAGCACTTAGAGCTCTTGGTTACCCATGCTCTTATTGCTGTGAAACCTTCTTGGTTTGGTCCATTAACCCCAACGCTCCGAAGCCTGTAATGACATCGAGGTTGGTTTTCAAACCCGTTTCGTCACTGCCGCCGATGTAGTTTTGTGGCATCTGCACTTGGAAGTTCTGCAGGTTGTTATACAGCGAGTTAGCGACCTCACGGTTCAGCTCGGCCAGATACACCTCGCGGTTGGCCCCTAGCGCGGCATAGCTACTTCTTTGCAGGCCTAATCAGCGCATTGTCTATTATTTTCATCTTTATGATTTAAGAGTTAAGAGCAGATGCGGGATTCGAGTAAGCGAGTCTCGAAGAGCTTAAAGACAGATACGAGTCTCAAATAATTGAGATGCGAAAAGCTTAAAAGCAGAAAAGCGAAAGCAGAGCGAGATTATCTCGTTCTGCTTTTTCACAGATACATTTTCAAGCTTCACTGATTCAGTAATTTTATGCTGCAATTGACCGCAACATTAGAACTGATAGCGCGCGGCCTACCATCTGGATGGTAGGCTTTCAAATTTGCCTTTGTGACTTCTCCGTCAGAGATTCTAAAATGCAGTTGATAAGTCGCGCCTTTTACTACCATGCTGCCAGTAGGACCGGAAGCCCCTTTTGACCTCTTTGCATCATTCACCGACCGGTATTGGGTTAAGCAGTGATGCATCTTACCTAATTTCCCTTTTTGCGCTACGCCATAACTTTGTGCGCTGTAATCGTCTATCGTATAGAGTGAATCTGCGCTTAATGAATGGATTTCAACATACTCTTTCCTGCTATGGTAAGTGAGCAACTGCGAGGCAATATTTAGAGTTACTACAGTTACTATTCCTATCCATAATACTGATTTGTTGTTTTTCATTTATTTACTCATTATTGATTATTCGCATTAATGGCTTCCGCTAAGTGATGAGATCCTTCACAACAACTTGTTATCAATGAACCCATGTTGGCGGCCTTACTTGTCGATGCGCAGCTAGAGTAGACAGATAAAGAGGCCAATACCCGTATATTGGCCTTGTTGTTCTATATCATTGAGCACTTAGAGCTCTTGGTTACCCATAATCTTATTGCTGTGTAACCTTCTTGGTTTGGTCCATTAACCCCAACGCTCCGAAGCCTGTAATGACATCGAGGTTGGTTTTCAAACCCGTTTCGTCACTGCCGCCGATGTAGTTTTGTGGCATCTGCACTTGGAAGTTCTGCAGGTTGTTATACAGCGAGTTAGCGACCTCACGGTTCAGCTCGGCCAGATACACCTCGCGGTTAGCCCCTAGCGCGGCATATTTCGCTTTCAACACTTCCGCTTCCGCTCGGCCTTTTTCAAGAATCGCTCTTGCTTCAAATTCAGCGGACAATGCATTGGCCTTTTGAATCGCCAAATTGGCTTCTGCGGTTGCTAGTTCCTTCTCTTTTTCAACTTCAGCTAATCGCTTAGTCTTCTCGACTTCGACAATTTCACGTTCAGCAATTTGACGAGCTATTTCCACTTCTTTCTGCTGGGAAATAATCGCTAACTCTTTGCCTCGCTGCGCGTCTTGGACTTCTCGAGTTCGCTGAATCTCTTTGCGGAGTTGCTCGGTTTCAGCTTGCGCTTTTGATGTTTCTTGCTCCTGAATCGCACGGATACGGTCGGCCACCAAACGCTTCTTATCCGCCAGTAACTGATCAAGTTGCTTCTCTGGCTGCGGATCACCAATTGTGACCTGGGTTACTTGAATGCCGTATTGTGATAACGGGTTATCCTGACGGATAGGCTGACCCGTGTTATCCACCACCGGCACTGTCTTCCATACCAGTTGATTGGTTCGTTGCAATTGATTCGAGTTCGATTGATTGACACCAACCGGCGCAAGATCTAACTCTTCCACTTCAACCTGACGACGCTCCGTCAGGTAAATGCCTTCGCGTAGCTGATCGCCCAATTTAGATTTAAATTGGTTTAAACCACCTTGGAAGAACTCTTCGCCCGTGTATTGAGTCGCCGTAATCACTGTTACATTACGCGCATTTTTAACCAACAATGCATCGATCAAATTACTGTTGTTGCGAAACTCCTTATGCATCTTTTCCACTGCCTTCGGGTCATTGCTGAGCTTAAAGCGGAATGTCACCGGAATCTCACCAATGTACGTATCAGCAAAACGCACCTGCACCGGATCTAACCTTTGATAAAAATCTTCCCCTTTGCTGTTGCCAAAAGAGACCGTAATCACCTGATCATACTGGGTTATCTTGGATAAAAACGGCATTCGGAAATGAATACCGGGCTCGGTAAAGACATCCAACTCACCAGTAATATTGTTTTGATGCACGTAGCTGTAACCGGCATCGGTCATCAAAACTGAACTATTAATTGTTAAGCCTAAAGCCAGCAGTGGTACGCCGAATACTGCCGCTTTCAGCCCTTTATGTAGTAACTGACGTCGTTCTTCTATTTTCAAACCTCTTCCTAAGCCTCGATTTTCCATGTCATTCTCCTTTAGGGTTGTCATTGAGTTAAATCGAAATAAATTAAATTGATATGCAACTCGCTGACCACGAGAAATAATGTATCAAATTGTTACACTTCGGAACAATCGAAAGATTCATCAAATAAATAAGGTTTTATCGAAAAATACAAATAACCTCTACATCTACAAACTTTGAATTTATGAACTTTGACTATATGGACATGGCTCGAGAGGAAAGTTAAAACTGAATTAAAAAGGGAGGTAGCAAAAAACATCGTCATCAGCCAATGGCTGTCACGGCTTTGCAGACTAATCAATACGAGGTCTGTTGTTTCTGTCTTTATGATTTAAAGACAACAAAGCTGGCATCTTGCCAGCTTTGTTGTGAGCTACGGGTTGTATCTCATCAATACATGCTCATCAAAGAAAGGTAGCGATGTCATCCAGTGACTTCTTATGCATCGCGTGTTCGGGGATGGTCGCATCCTCTTCAGGGTAGCCGGTAACAATTAACATACATGGTCGCCCCTATTTGCCAAGTACTCACTCTCTAAAAAATCAAACGGGTTAAGATTGCAGTCATACATCCGGACTTAGTTCGGCATACCTGCCGCTGTCCCTAAAGGATTTCGCTGACTCAATTCTGATCATAATAGCGCATTAGTGTTTTCACTATGCCATGTTAAATGCAGGCTTATTGAGTCACGGTCTTACCTGTTTGGCCTTTAAATTGTGTTACCTCTAGCAATCGATTTTGGGCGTTTTACGGGGTTCATCGTCAGATCTCTCTGAAATGTACTTAGTAACACTGATAACATTCTTATAACGTGTTATCAGTGTCTAAATGCGCTCAATCTTCATGTGTTTTTACCTTGTTCGTTCTCTTCTTCGTACCAAATAAAATTTGAGGTGCGGATTAGCTATCATATGTTAAATACAAGCCATTTGAGCGAAATTAACTCGCAAAGGCATCGGGGTATTGTTTGGGGTTGTAGTCTTCCCCTCGTGTGAGCATAGCCCAGAGTGTCCGTGCGTTTTTGTTGGCCAGTGCTACTGCGGCAACGTTGGTGTTTCGTCGATGGATAAGTCCCCCTAACCAACTTTCCGAAGAAACTTTGTTTTTTCTGGCGATTAAAACAGAGCGTGCGCCATGAATCAGTAGCGTTCTCAAGTAACCGTCTCCCGTTTACTGATCCCAAGTAAAGTATTTTTGCCCCCACTCGAATGTTGTCGAGGTACCAAACCCAACCACGCGGATAGCTGACGTCCATTCTTGAATTCGGAAGCATCCCCTATCGTACCGACAATTGCGGTGGCACTGATCAGTCCGATACCCGGTAGAGAAGCTATCCGTTGGCTTAATTCACAATGTTTAAAGTGCTCATTGAGGAGGTGGTCATATTGCTCAATGTGTTCCCCCAACTCCTTTAAATGCTCATACAGCCGAGATATAACCTGACGAAACATGTCGGGTAGGCCATTGTCAGCATCCTCTAAAATTAGCGGTAAATATCGTTTAACGGCCGCTTTTCCGATGGGCATGATGATCCCAAACTCAGTGAGAAGCCCCCTCACTTGATTAATTTGTGCGGTTTGGGCTTTGATTAATCCCGAACGGGCACGGTGAAGAGAGAGTAAAGCTTGTTGGTCGGGGGATTTTATTCCAACAAAACGCATGTTTGGTCGGGTAACGGCTTCACAAATAGCTTCGGCATCCGCGGCATCATTTTTATTGGTTTTTACGTAAGGCTTAACAAACTGAGGTGCCATTAACTTCACGTGGTGCCCTTGATTCGCCAATACTCGCGCCCAAAAGTGAGCCCCACTGCACGCTTCCATTCCGATAAGACAGGGCTCTTTATTGGCAAAGAATGTAAAAAGCTGGTCACGTTTAAGTTTCTTTTTCAGGATGCTTTTTCCATGTTGGTCAACGCCATGGATTTGGAATATATTTTTAGCTAAATCGATACCTACCGTTGTTACAGTCATGCTCTTTCTCCTATCTCATCGTTACCTTCATAGTAGAAGGCTGAGGGAGGGGCGACCATTCCATTATATAAGGGCGATCGACCTCATTGTCCCGTCCACAAATCTTGCTCAAGAAACTCATTGGCTTGGGTGTATGAGTCAAAGTACCCAAGCCAGCATTGTGTAGCGCTTGAAGCAAAAAACCAGTGGCAATCCCGACAGACTCATGCACGTAATAATTGACTTGTTCGCCATCGTTCGTCATGCCGCCTTTCTTCTTTGCAAACACCGCAATGAGCCATGGTGCTTTTTCTAAGTAAGGTTTACTGGCATTGGTACCAAGAGGTTTAAGTGCGTCTAACCACTCTTGCCCTGCTCGACCTTGATAAAATGAGTGTTCCAACTCTTCAGCAGCTTGGCGTATCTGCCCTTTAACGTCGGCACTATTAATAGCAACAAAATGCCAAGGCTGATGGTTAGCACCACTCGGGGCGGTTCCTGCCGCTCGAATGCAGTGTTCAATCACATCTTTTGCCACAGGGCGATCAGAGAAGCTCCGAATTGAATGACGTCGCTGAAGTTGCTCAAGGTTATGAAGTGCTCTTGCTGCCATTTCTTGTGGCGGATATTCCACAAAATCGTTAAGCGGATGATGTTGTTCTGGTGTCGACATAGTGCTTCCTTGCGCTTACTGGTGTTTGATTCAATATAGTCACAAATTTTCGACTCGCCTGTTCATCTTTATCAAAGCAACGTGATAGTGAGATGCAGTTCAACTATTCACCAACCGTTCTTTGCCTCACATCAATTGGTTTTAAAAAGTCGGCTTGAGCACGCATTTGAGGCTCATCATTAGCGCAAATAAAGAAAGTTAATAGCACGATCTCTATCACTAATAAGAGCCCCTCGATTTTGATTTTTTCGATTACCATAATCGCAACCCATTGTTTAAATTGAAGTCATTGATAAAACCATTAGCATTTGCCCCTTTCTTATACAAACGGTTACCTATCCATGCACCAATCAGATACAGCCTTAAACAGTCAAAGCGGGCGTTGGACACAGCACGATACTCAATGGGTATTGAGTTTATTTGGTACAGCTGTCGGCGCAGGTATTCTATTCTTACCTATTAACCTAGGCCTAAGTGGTTTCGTTCCATTGCTCATCATGGCAGCCTTGGCATTCCCTATGACTTTCTTAGCGCACCGTGGCTTTACTCGCTTCGTTCTATCTTCCAGCCAAAAAGACGCAGACTTTACTGATGTCGTCGCTGAACATTTTGGAGCTACCGCAGGACAAATCATTTCACTGCTGTACTTTTTGTCTATCTTCCCGATTTTATTAATTTATGGTGTCGGATTAACGAATACCGTCGATAGCTTTATGGTTAACCAAGCTGGACTAGAGTCACTGCCGCGACCTTTTCTGTCAGGAGCCTTAGTGACAGGGTTAATCGCAGTGATGATCGCTGGCGAGAAAATCATACTTCGTACACTCTCGTTGATGGTTTATCCCCTAGTCGCGATTCTGCTATTTTTGTCTGTCTACTTGATTCCGAGCTGGCAGGTTCCTGAGCTGACGATGCCTTCATTATCTTCTTTGGGCAGCACGCTATGGCTATCCACGCCAGTGGTGATCTTCTCATTCAGTCATTTAGCAGCACTCTCCTCATTTGCTCACGCTCAACGCAGCCATTACGATGACAGCGCTAGAGGAAAATCAGAGCACATCTTACGACGTACCAGCATCATGCTGATCCTGTTTGTGATGCTGTTTGTATTTTCTTGTGTTTTGACACTGTCTCCTGAACAGCTAGCGCAAGCTAAGGAACAAAACGTGTCGATTCTGTCTTATCTGGCCAACGTTAAAGACAACCCGTTCATTGCGACGCTTGGCCCGATTGTGGCGTTCCTAGCAATAACATCATCATTTATTGGCCACTTCTTAGGTGCGAGAGAAAGCATGGTTGGGATGCTGACCAAAAGTACCTCCCTATCCACACCTTTGGCTCATAAAGTGACAATAATCTCACTGTTTGCATCGATCTGGGTGGTAGCGATAGTCAACCCGAGCATTTTAGGGATGATGGAAGCTTTGTCTGGGCCTGTGATCGCAATGATCTTGTTCGTTATGCCTATGGTGGCCGTGTATAAGGTGGAGGCATTACGCCGCTATAGAAAGGATTTATCGTGCGTCTTCATCTTGTTGGTGGGTGTCGTCGCCGTGAGCGCTTTAGTGTTTAGCTTAGTTAAGCCATAGTGGGTTAGGGACGAAAAGCAGATACGGGATTCGAGTAAACGAGTATCGAAGCGCTTAAGAGCGAAAAGAATCAAAGCAGAACAATACTATTTTGTTCTGCTTTTTTTGTTTTTCGTATCTCGTTTACACGCATCTGCCCTTCCAGCTCTTCGCATCCCGAATCCCGTTTACTCGCATCTGCTTTTTTAATACAAAAAAAGGCCGCACAAGCGACCTTTTTCATTTCACTGAACCACCTTAAATCAAAGTGAGTCCAATCAAATTACTTTACACGACCAACGTATTCGCCAGTACGAGTATCTACTCTTACAACTTCACCGATAGCGATGAATAGAGGTACGCGAACTACCGCGCCAGTTGCTAGAGTTGCAGGCTTACCGCCAGTACCTTGTGTGTCGCCTTTAAGGCCAGGATCGGTTTCTGTTACTGCGATCTCAACAAAGTTTGGTGGAGTTACTGTGATAGGGTTATCATTCCACAACGTTAGAGTACATACGTCGTTTTCAACTAACCATTTAGCTGTGTCGCCAACTGCTTTTACTTCAGCTGCGATTTGCTCGAATGTCTCGTTGTTCATGAAGTGGTAGAATTCGCCATCGCTGTATAGGTAGCCTAGTTCAACGTCTACAACGTCAGCTAGTTCTACTGTGTCGCCTGACTTAAATGTTTTCTCTAACACTTTGCCTGACAGCAGTTTACGAAGTTTAACACGGTTAAACGCTTGGCCTTTACCCGGCTTAACGTATTCATTTTCGATAATTGAGCAAGGCTCGTTATCCATCATGAATTTTAAACCGCCTTTGAATTCATTGGTGCTTACTGACGCCATGATTTCCTCTTACACATCTTTGAGTTGATTTCAATGCCGCATATCATAACCCGAAAAGTCGAATCTGTTGAGCAAAACTGGCTCAAACAACTATCGAATGCGATCTCAGACCCGACAAAACTCCTTGAAGCATTGGAAATAGACCCAACACCATGGCAAGCAGGCTTTGCCGCACGCAACCTATTTGCGTTGCGAGTACCGTTAAGCTTTGTCGAGCGAATGGAAAAAGGCAACCCGCATGACCCGCTATTACGCCAGGTTTTGCCATTGAGCGAAGAGTTCGAAGTTCATGAGGGCTACTCTGCAGATCCATTAGAGGAGCAAGACAACGCGATCCCGGGGCTACTACACAAATACAAAAATCGTGCATTGATGATTGTGAAAGGTGGCTGTGCGGTTAACTGCCGTTACTGCTTTCGTCGTCATTTCCCTTATCAAGACAACAAAGGCTCAAAGTCGGTGTGGCAAACCAGCCTAGATTATGTAGCTCAACACTCTGAGATTAACGAGGTTATCCTTTCGGGTGGCGACCCACTGATGGCCAAAGACAGCGAAATCGAGTGGCTGATTCACGCTATCGAACAAATTCCACATGTAGAAACCGTTCGTATTCATAGCCGTTTGCCAGTTGTTATCCCAGCTCGTATTACTGACGAACTGTGCCAAACCTTATCTAAGACTCGCCTAAATGTAGTAATGGTGAGCCATATTAATCATGCCAATGAAATCAATGTAGAACTTAAACAAGCCCTCCTTAAATTAAAGTTCAGTGGCGCGACGCTACTTAACCAAGGCGTCATGTTGAAAGGCGTGAACAACAGCGCTAACTCATTGAAAGAATTGAGTGAAAAGCTATTCGATGCCGGTATTTTACCGTATTATATGCACGTGCTTGATAAGGTTCAGGGCGCCGCTCACTTCTACATCTCAGACGAAGAGGCGAAACATCACTTTAAGGGATTAATCTCTGAGGTTTCTGGCTACCTAGTACCCAAGTTAACCCGCGAGATCGGTGGTCGTAGCAGCAAGACACCTCTCGACCTACACATTGAATAGAGAAGTCGTATCAATGAAACACAATGCTTCAGTTATGCCACCAGCTTTAGCTAGCCGCGCAAAAGGCTTTACTATCATTGAACTGGTTGTGGTGATCGTGATTCTGGGCATTATTTCTGTAACGGCAGCTTCCAAGTTTCTCAACCTTCAAACCGATGCACGTATCTCGACATTAAACGGCCTTAAAGGTGGCATGGAGAGCGCAAGTGCTATGCTTTATGGTAAGACATCAGCATTAGGATTAGATAAGGCAGTCAGCGCGTCGATTAATGTTGAAGGCGACGATATTTTAGTAGCGTATGGCTATCCTGCAGCAATGAATGATCAAACTTGGTCACTGCTTATCGAATCCACATTTTTAGATGCAGTTTGGGATACTGGTAGGGCTGACTGGTTCTTTACCAATACAGATGCGGATGATGGCATCATTTTGTACGCACCTTCTAGCCGAAAAAAACAATCTGATAACTGCTACCTTGAGTATCAAGAGGCGACTGAGACTACGACACCTGTCTTCACATTAACTACAACAGGCTGTTAGATTTTATTAGCAACATCAATCGTTAAGACAAAAAGTTTTTGTTCGATCGTCCGGTCTATTATTAGCATACTCGGCTCTATTCTAAATTTTTAGGAGGGGTGATATGTCACAATTTATAGAACAAACTTTAAACCTTGCCCCCTTTAGCTGGGCAGGACTGGCAGTGTGTATGCTGTGTGGTTCATTAATCGGTATCGAGCGACAAACACGCGGCAAACCAGTAGGTATCAGAACCTCGATTCTGATCATCAGCGGTACCTATTTCTTCCTTACCATGGCGATTAGCCTTTCCCCTAATACACTGGATCAGGCTCGTGTACTTGGCCAGATCATTACTGGTGTTGGTTTCCTAGGTGCGGGTGTGATGATGACACTCGATGGTAAAATTCATGGTGTGACTTCAGCTGCGATTATATGGGTATTGGCAGCACTTGGGATGATGATCGCCCTTGGCCACCTTTCACAATCGGTTATTATCACGCTATTAGCGTTAGCGATCTTGCTTGGTGTCGACAAAGTGGAAAACAGCTTCCAAAGCCTACGCCGTGGTGTTCACCAGAAATGGATGAGAAAAGGCCGCGTGAAAAAGTAGCGCAGCACTTGATAACCTTAGCAGTCGTACCACAGATACAAAGAAGCCTAGTCAATCGACTAGGCTTCTCGTTATTGGATGGGGTACTAATACACCTCAATACACACTTGGTTCTTACCCGCGGCTTTGGCCTTGTAGAGCTGCTCATCAGAAGATCGGATACTCTGGTTTTCCCACAAGTGCCCTACGCTGTCGAACTTATACAGAGAATAAAGGGTAGCTCCACCAGACACTGAAATATTAACCTTATCCCCAGTTGGTGTTCGGTAGCACTGCAAGCTAATGTCATTCTGAATTCGCTCAAAGATCGATGAAAGCAGCTCAGAAGACTCGCCCGTAATGGCGACTACAAACTCTTCACCGCCAAATCTAGCAACGATATCTTGCTGTCGAACGCTATTTGTCATCAGCTGAGCTACATGACAAATCACCTCATCCCCTATCTTATGACCGTAGTGATCATTAACCACTTTAAAGTCATCGATATCAAACACACCAACACCAATAATAGGTTCTTCATCTTGTGCCAACAGTTGCGCTTCAAAGCCACGGCGATTCAACAAACCGGTTAATGGGTCTTGCATCGCTAAGTCATTCAAACGGTTATGTTCTTGCTTGGTATTGAAGCGCCATAACCACAATGCTGAGACAATATATAGCGCCAACAGTATCGATAACTGAGCGCGCTCCATCTCTAACACATGTAAGAAATGTTCACTCTTATCCTCTTCGATGGTCAGATAGAGTTGGGTATTAATACCATCTACATATAGTGGTCGAGAGTGAGTAAAGTCCATCAGACCATACTTATTTACCCCTCTAACACTGGTTATCTCATAACCATGAGTTGGATTCGATACTAGGCTAGAAACGTAACCATCCACGCCTAATATCCCTTTAAACTCACCGTCAACGTAAATACCCTTAGTTAAAGTCACCACTTGTTTGCCAGTCAGATAATCATAGTACTGGCCGGTATACACAACCTGATGTTTGTCCTGCGATAAACCAAAGCGAACCGTATTAATCCAATATGGTCGGCTATTTACGACAGAGTCAAACGCATCGCCTTTCATATATTGGGCAATATCAGAAGGGGAAGAGATAACAAACTTCTCTTTCGAGATAAAATAAATCGCTGAGATAGTATCAATGGTATTAGCGAAATAAGCCATAGTAGGCGCAATAAACAAACGCTTACCCGCCTCGGAATACAACCCTGAATTAGGGTCACACATCTCGGTAGGGCCTGAAAACATAAAATCAAAGCGAGGGGATTGCTGATCCTCACTAATGAAATAACACGTCTCCTCCTCTACCTTTTTGTCGTGCGAAAAGGCATAGGTATCACCATGCAACGGATAGAGCGCCGTGATGTTGTATTCAAGCGCATTAATAATTTGTGTTAGCTCCGCTAAAGAGCGTGTCACGCCTTGCTTTTCAACTCCATACTGTTTACCTGATTCTTCCGCTGAATCAACGAGCAATAAGCTCAAAACTACTAAAAAACTGGCGGTCAGGCCTAAGAAAGCCTTCTTAAAATCGATAGTATGGGGATTAATCAAAGCATATAAATCATCGTTGTGAATTTAGCGCACATTGTACTTATGAATAAACTCACTGCAACAATAAATATAAAACAACATGCTTATATTATTCAGCAAGAGAGAGTTTGAACCTGGATAAGAAAATACAGAGTAGAAATAACGCCTAAGTAAGAAGCACTTAGGCGTTACGAATCAAAGTAAAACTATGCCTTACTTAGCAAAGTTCACAATTGGGAAGCACGGGAAGAAACCGTTATCCGCACAGTTGATCAGACCAATCTGTACGCCTTCGATTTTATTGGTTTTGTTGAAGATGCCAACCTGTACCGTAGAAGCCTCTGAAAGGTTCGCCGCACCAACATCAACCATAGTGTCGCCTTCAGAGTAGTTTACGAAACTCACGTTTGCACCTTTTACATCGTTAGTGATGTTCACAGCACCCAGGTTAAGACCCGTTGTTTTACCCGTATTCCAGTTGAAGAAACCTAGCGATGCACCTGTCATCTCTTGGTTCACTTTAGATGCACCAAAAATACCAAGGTTCACACCCGTTGTTGTTTGAGTCTCAGACATACCCACAACCGCAAGGTCGACACCTTTAAGGTCGTTTACTTGTCCGTGAAGCAGAGCCAAGCGCACACCGCCAACTGCATCTGAATCAGGTGCGTTGAAGCCGTTGATTGTTGAAAACATAACAGGCGAAGAAGCGAATGCCGCTGGTGCCATTACTGCTGCCGACACAGCAAGTACTGAAAGTAGTTTTTTCATTGGGGAGTCTCCACTGACTTATTGTTAACTTAATTTATACATTATCAATCAAGCGTTTATTGTCCTTTATTCAACAGCTATCCATGTTATATCAATGTCATAACTGTACTGTTGAATATAAGACGGTAAATCAGAAAGAGCAATATAAAGAAAGGGATACGATAAGGGGTAAGAGTAGCCATCGAAACGCATTACGATGCATAACACGAAAGGTTCCTAATTATACTCGCATCTCTCTGTAGGGAGTGATGATGTAAAAAACAGCTCAAGTAAATAACTTACGTCATTCCAGAACTGAGGAACGAAGTGTCTGGAATCTCAATACCTGAAAATATTCTCTACCCAAGTAACTAGATTCCCTATCACGCTCGTACCTCGCTGTAGGGAATGACGATAGATGAATAGCTTAACTAATAACTATATTCATTCCAGAACTGAGGAACGAAGTGTCTGGAATCTCAACACCTGAAAATATCCTCTACCCAAGTAACTAGATTCCCTATCACGCTCGTACCTCTCTGTAGTGAGTGATGACGTAAGAGACCTCTCAAGTAAATAACCTACGTCATTCCAGAACTGAGGAACGAAGTACCTGGAATCTCGACATCAGAAAACATCCTCAGCCCAAGTAACTAGATTCCCTATCACGCTCATACCTCACAGTAGGGAATGACGATAGATGAATAGCTCAACCAATAACTATCGTCATTCCAGAACTGAGGAGCGAAGTATCTAGAATCTCAACACATAAAAAAACGGAGACCTAAGTCTCCGTTTTCAATTTCACTATGAATAGCGAGGGATGATTACATCATACCGCCCATGCCACCCATACCGCCCATGCCGCCCATGTCAGGCATTGCAGGAGCAGATTCTTGAGGCTTGTCTGTTACCATCGCTTCTGTTGTGATCATAAGACCAGCAACTGATGCTGCGAACTGTAGTGCGCTGCGAGTAACCTTAGTTGGATCTAGGATACCCATAGCGATCATGTCGCCGTATTCGCCAGTCGCAGCGTTGTAACCGTAGTTACCTTCGCCAGCGCGAACGTTGTTAGCAACAACAGACTCTTCGTCACCTGCGTTCTTAGTGATTTGACGGATAGGCGCTTCCATTGCACGTAGAGCAACGCGGATACCTACGTTTTGCTCTTCGTTGTCGCCTTCAATGTTAGCCACTTTAGATGCAGCACGGATAAGTGCAACACCACCACCAGCAACCACACCTTCTTCAACTGCAGCGCGAGTCGCGTGAAGTGCATCTTCTACGCGGTCTTTCTTCTCTTTCATCTCAACTTCAGTCGCAGCGCCAACTTTGATTACGGCAACACCGCCAGCTAACTTAGCTACGCGCTCTTGAAGTTTTTCTTTGTCGTAGTCTGAAGTTGCATCTTCGATTTGTTGACGGATTTGAGAAACGCGACCTTGGATCATCGCTTCTTCACCCGCACCATCAATGATGGTTGAGTTTTCTTTAGTGATAGTCACGCGCTTAGCTTGACCTAGGTCTTCTAGCGTTACTTTCTCAAGGTCTAGACCGATCTCTTCAGAGATAACCGTACCGCCAGTTAGGATAGCGATGTCTTGAAGCATTGCTTTACGACGGTCACCGAAACCAGGAGCTTTAACAGCCGCAACTTTCACAATGCCGCGCATGTTGTTCACAACAAGAGTTGCAAGCGCTTCGCCTTCCACATCTTCAGCGATGATGAGAAGTGGACGAGATGCCTTAGCAACAGCTTCTAGAGTCGGAAGAAGTTCACGGATGTTTGAAACTTTCTTGTCGATAAGAAGGATGAACGGGCTTTCTAGATCAACAGAACCTGCTTCTTGGTTGTTGATGAAGTAAGGAGATAGGTAACCGCGGTCAAACTGCATACCTTCAACAACGTCTAGCTCGTCTTGTAGAGCCTGACCTTCTTCAACGGTAATAACGCCATCACGACCTACTTTTTCCATCGCTTCAGCAATGATGTTACCTACTGTCGCGTCAGAGTTTGCAGAGATAGTACCTACTTGTGCGATAGCTTTAGTATCAGCACATGGAACAGAAAGGCCTTTTAGCTCTTCAACAGCAGCAAGTACCGCTTTGTCGATACCGCGCTTAAGATCCATTGGGTTCATGCCTGCTGCAACCGCTTTTAGGCCTTCAGTGATGATAGCTTGAGCTAGAACTGTCGCTGTCGTTGTACCGTCGCCCGCAGCATCGTTCGCTTGCGAAGCCACTTCTTTAACCATTTGTGCGCCCATGTTTTGGAACTTGTCTTCAAGCTCAATTTCACGTGCAACAGAAACACCATCTTTAGTGATCGTTGGTGCGCCAAATGATTTGTCTAGAACAACATTACGGCCTTTAGGACCTAGCGTTACTTTTACTGCATCAGCCAGAACGTTTACACCTTCTAGCATTTTAATACGTGCGTCGTTACCAAATTTAACGTCTTTAGCAGCCATCTTTATTTCCTTTAAATTCTTTATTCAGTCAGTTCAATTTGTATAGCGCGGATTACTCAACGATCGCCATGATGTCATTTTCAGACATGATCAGAACTTCTTTACCGTCGATTTTTTCAGACTTAGTGCCGTAGCCTTCAGCAAAGATAACAGTGTCGCCAACTTTAACGTCCAATGGTTGTACTGAACCGTTTTCTAGGATGCGGCCTTTGCCCACAGCTAGAATTACACCGCGTGTTGATTTTTCAGCGGCAGAACCAGTTAGAACGATGCCACCAGCAGATTTAGATTCAACTTCTTGGCGCTCAACGATAACTCGGTCGTGTAGAGGACGGATATTCATCGGTCGTATCTCCTGATAATTTCCATTTAATTTGATAGTTGCCACGATTGGCATGGGGTTAAAGAGTATGTTGGGGCGAAGTGAAAGATCCCAAGGGGTGGAAGGGAAATTTTGTGATCTAAGGGGCAGATGCGGGATGAGAGCAGATACGAGTAAACGGGATGCGAGATACGAAGAGCTTGAAGACTAGATACGAGTATATGAGAGACGAAAAGCAAAGAAGGCGGCACCTACTTTCTCCGCTTTTAGCTCTTCGGTACTCGTTTACTCACATCTCGCACCTGATCTTTAAACTTATCCCGTCATTCCAGAACTGAGGAACGAAGTGTCTGGAATCTCATACAACGCTTGTATAACTAGATAGTCGCCAGAGATTCCCTACTGCGCTCGTGCCTCGCTATAGGGAATGACGTAGTACTTATTAACAACTAACCTCTCATCCCGATTACGCGCATCTCGTAACAGCCCTTCCCGCTTTTCGTATCTCGAATCCCGTTACCCTCATCTAATTCTTTGTATCTGCTCTTCAAGCTTTTCGCATCTCGCTTACTCGAATCCCGTTTACTCGCATCTTTCTTTCCAAGCCACATCTGTTTATCCTACACCTTTCGTTCCAACTGGCGTTTTACATGCAAGATAAGCACGGGCTATTAACCGCCCCAATTGCGAGTACATTGCGTACCATGACCATTCCGACTATCTTCGGCATGGTTGCGATCTTGATGTTTAACTTGGTCGATACCTTCTTTATCTCGCTGCTTGGTACACAAGCACTGGCTGCCGTGAGCTTTACCTTCCCTGCGACCTTCGCCATCAACTGCATTACCATGGGCATAGGCATTGGCTTGTCGACGTGTATCGGGCGGTTATTGGGCCAAGGCTGCGCACAAAATGCCGCTCGTTTTACTTGTCATGGTTTATTACTTGCGGTGCTGCTTGTTGGCTTTGCATCAACACTGGGACTCCTTACGCTAGAACCCATGTTTACTCTGTTAGGTGCTGAGCCAGAATTACTGCCACTGATATCTGAATACATGACAGTTTGGTATTTAGCCATTCCGCTACTTGTTATCCCAATGGCAGGCAACAGCGCGATACGAGCGAGTGGCGATACCAAAACCCCCGCCAAGATCATGATGTTGGCGGGCCTGATTAACGGCATTCTCGACCCGCTGCTGATCTTCGGTTACGGACCTTTCCCAGAACTAGGGATTCCAGGCGCCGCCATCGCCAGTGGTTTCAGTTGGTTTGGTGCATTCTGTGGCTCACTGTATGTATTAATCAAACGAGAGAAGTTACTCGCTCCGCCTAAGCTAAAAATCATCATTGATGACTGGCGACAGATCCTCACCATTGGCACACCTGCTGCACTTTCAAACGCGCTGAACCCACTCGCGGGGGCGATAATTATGATGATGCTGGCCAAGCAAGGAACCGAAGCCGTTGCCGCTTATGGTGCAGCTCAGCGCATTGAATCGATTCTGATCATCGTCTTGATGTCTCTCACTTCAGCCCTTACCCCTTTTATGGCGCAAAACTTTGGCGCAGAAAATCCACAACGCAGTTTCAAAGCCCTATTCTTGAGCATGCGTTTCGCCGTGCTATTCCAAGGTTTGATCTTTTTAATGATGGTGCCACTGAGCATTCCTTTAGCCGCTCTCTTTTCTCAAGAAGAGTCGGTGCGAGGTATCTTGTGGCACTACCTGTTAGTTGTGCCATTCAGCTATGGCTTCCAAGGCATTGTGATGATGCTGATAAGTGCAATGAATGCGATGCATCAACCACTCAAAGCCTTCCAATGGAGCTTCATGCGCCTGTTCGTATTTACCCTGCCATTTGCCTGGATGGGCAGCCAACTTGATGGTGTCGAAGGGCTGTTTATCGGCCTAGCACTAGGAAACATAATGGGTGGCATTTCAGGGTACCTGTTTGCGCTTCGTGTTAGAGCTAAAGCAGATGCGGGGTGCGAGTAACCGAGACGCGAAAAGATAAAAAGCAGATTCGGGATTCGAGTGGCGGGATGCGAAAAGACAAAAAGCAGATTCGGGATTCGAGTGGCGGGATGCGAAAAGACAAAAAGCAGATAC
The DNA here is from genome assembly GCA_000169995.1 of Vibrionales bacterium SWAT-3. Taxonomy (GTDB): domain Bacteria; phylum Pseudomonadota; class Gammaproteobacteria; order Enterobacterales; family Vibrionaceae; genus Vibrio. The sequence continues at coordinate 27,668 of AAZW01000013.1, forward strand.
GAAAGGATTTCGGAACAAATATCAGGCTCAAGTGACATTCGAGTTCAACCACGCATTCCCTATAACGGGGACGAGCGCAGTAGGGAATCTATTCTCCATTGCTAATGAAGCGTTGTTTGAGATTCCAGACACTTCGTCCCTCAGTTCTGGAATGACGGTTTAGATCAGATAAGAGTGGAGAGATTTGGGATGCGAAAACATTTACGGTTCTCATTCTGTTCGTGAACCGTTTACTCGAATCACGCCCCCGCTCTTAAGCTCTTCTCATCTAGCTTACTCGTATCCCGTATCTACCCTTTGTTTGACAACGTCATTCCCTATAGCGAGGAACGAGCACAATAGGGAATCTATTATCCATTGCTAATGCCGCGTTGTTTGAGGTTCCATACACTTCGTCCCTCAGTTCTGGAATGACGGCTTAAGATACTGCAGTAGATACGAGATTCGGGTATCGAGATACGCAAAGATTAAAAATAGGCTCGAGATACTGAAAGGGTTAAAATCCTCAAGCGGATACGAAATTGAAGTGCTTGAGAGCAGAAAGAGACGAGAAGAAGGAAGATGACATGGAAGGCAGTAGTTATAAAATGCTCTACGAAGCGCCGATTGGTAAAATGATCATTGTTAGCAATGGCGAAACAATTATTGAAATCGACCATGTGAACCATGATGAGTCTATAGTTTGTAATCCCGATGAATTATGCCTCAAAGTATCTCGCCAACTAGACGAGTATTTTGCTGGTCAACGAACTGAATTTAATTTGCCATTGAGAGCGACAGAAGGCACGGATTTTCAAAAATCAGTTTGGCAGGCTCTCACTTCTATTCCTTATGGCGAAACTATTAGCTATGGCGAACAAGCAAAGAGAATGGGTAAACCAAAAGCAGTAAGAGCTGTAGGTGGTGCAAACGGCAAGAACCCGTTTAGCATAGTAGTCCCTTGCCACCGAGTGATTGGTGCCAATGGAACATTAACCGGCTATACCGGTGGTATGAATCGCAAAGAGTGGTTGTTAGATTTTGAGCGTTCGGTTATAGATAGAACGCAATAAGCCTTATCACGCTAGATCGACAATATAAAAGTTCACCATCAAGAAGTGTCGTTGTCATCAGACTAAATATAGTCTACATTTAAACTTCTACATTAAGAGATAATGATAATGTCCACTGAAACGATAAGTTACTTAAAAAAGCACGCGGCTAACCTCGATTTATCGGAGCCTATGACCATTACTCAAAATGGTAAACCCGCTTATACGATTGAATCTTATGAAGACCGAAAGCGTAGAGATGAAGCGATAGCATTAATGAAACTATTATCATTTTCTGTTGATGATGAAAAACATGGCCGAGTAAACTCCAGCTCTCAGATTCGAGATAAATTGGCAAAGCGTAAGCAGTCGGTTCAATAATATGACAACCATCGAGTATACAGACACCTTTGATCAATTACTTGATGCTTTAATTAATTACTTAAGTGATTATTCTAGTGAAGTGGCTGTCATTGAACGCATAGAAGCTCTTCTCGACCGATTTGAAGCCTTAGTCTCTGATAACCCTCATGCTGCAAACATTGCCCCTTCTTTACTAGAGCTTGGTGTGAAAAGCTTTCGCGAATTTCATCTCGATAGTTTTCGTATTATCTACCGAACGTTACCGTCAGCTCACCCGAAAGAAACGAGAGTAATTGTAGATGTGATAGCATTGCAAAAACAAAACTTAGAACAACTGCTCATTCAACACTGCATACTCTACAAATAGCGTTTAGCTCTTCGAATCTCGATTACCCACATCCCGTATCCGCTCTTTCTCATTACACTTTTGGCAACGTCATTCCCTACAGCGAGGCACGAGCGTGATAGGGAATCTCTCTCAATGTACTTAATGCGACACATCAGACATGACATGGGATTCCAGATATTTAGTTCCTCAATTCTGGAATGACAGCCTAGAGCCGATGAGAATAACGAGATTCGAGATGCGAAAATATGTAACGGCTCTCATTCTGCTTGTGACCCGTTTACCCAAGTTACGCCCCGCTCTAACGCTTTTCTCATCCCGCTTACTCGTATCTCGCATCTGCTCTGTACGCTCTTCGCATCTCGTTTACTCGTATCTCGCATCTATTCTTCAAGATCCAGATAAAAAAAAACGACCACACTCGCGTGCAGCCGTTCTAGTATTCGATGAAAGTTAAAAGTTACTTAACTAAAACATCACCTGACATTTCAGCAGGGATCTCTGTACCAGTTAGAGAAAGCATTGTTGGTGCAAGATCAGACAGCTTACCGCCTTCTTTGAACTCAACGTCTTTGTTACCTACGTAAATAAGTGGCACTGGTAGGTTAGTGTGTGCAGTGTGGATGCCGCCCGTTTCTGGGTTAACCATCATTTCTGCGTTACCGTGGTCTGCTGTGATAAGCAGTTGGCCGTCAGCTTCTTTGATTGCTTCAACCACTTTACCAAGACACTCGTCTAGAGACTCTACTGCTTTCACTGCTGCATCGTAAACGCCAGTGTGGCCAACCATGTCACAGTTAGGGAAGTTACAAACGATAGCGTCGTACTTGCCGCCTTTGATTGCAGCAACTAACTTTTCAGTTAGCTCTGGTGCACTCATTTCAGGCTGTAGGTCGTAAGTGGCTACTTTTGGAGAAGCAACAAGTTGACGCTCTTCGCCTTCAAACTCCTCTTCGATACCGCCATTGAAGAAGAAAGTCACATGCGCGTATTTCTCTGTTTCTGAAATACGTAGCTGCGTTTTACCTTGCTTAGATAACCACTCACCGTAAGTGTTCTCTAGAGAAGCCGGTGGGAATGCACATAACAGCGGGATATCAGCAGCGTATTGAGTCAGCATCACGAAGTCGATTGCTGGGAATACATTACGCTCAAAACCATCGAAATCAGCAACGAATGTGCGAGTGATTTGACGAGCACGGTCGGCACGGTAATTCATGAAGATAACTGCATCGCCATCTACGATAGCAGCAGACTCTTCACCTTCCGCTTTAATTTCAGTCGCTTTAACGAACTCATCGTTTTCATCACGAGCGTAAGCGGCTTCTAGGCCAGCAACTGCCGTGTCGAATGTGAACTCTGCTTTTGCTTCAGTTAAAAGCTCGTATGCAGTTTGAACGCGTTCCCAGTTGTTATCTCGGTCCATTGCGTAGTAACGGCCAACCAAAGAAGCCACACGACCTTTACCCAGTTTAGCGAACAAATCTTGGAAACGTTGTAGAGAGTTTTCAGCGCTACGTGGCGGCGTATCACGGCCGTCTAGGAATGCGTGAAGGTAGATTTTCTCTGCGCCACGCTCTGCTGCCATTTCAACGGCTGCGTAGATGTGATCTTCATGAGAGTGAACGCCACCTGGTGACATAAGGCCCATGATGTGAACTGCTTTATCCGCTTTCACAGCTTTGTCGATAGCATTCACTAGCGCTTCAGTTTGACCGAATTCACCGTCTGCAATTGACTTAGTGATACGAGTAAGATCTTGGTATAACACACGACCAGCACCAATGTTAGTGTGACCAACTTCAGAGTTACCCATTTGGCCATCAGGTAGGCCTACATCCATGCCAGAAGCAGAGATTAGCGTGTTAGGTTGGTTAGCAATAAGACCATCTAATACTGGTGTCTTAGCGTTCGCGATAGCGTTGTCTTGGTTGTCTTCACGGTAACCGTAACCGTCAAGGATCACTAGAGCCATTGGCTTCTTAGCTGACATAGGACTGACCTCGTTCAATTCAAAATAAATCGGTATAAAAACAAATTAGCGTAATTTTACTACAGTTTACAGTCAAAACTGTAGCGGAAGATCAAGAAACGTCTCAGGTAGGCGGATCGGATGTGAAAAAAAATGTCATTTTAGGAGGGAGTAAAGTAGGGATATGAACGTTTATATCCCTACAATCTAGATTCAGAAAGCTGAATAACAATAATTTGATAGCTCTTTAGTGCAGAAGGTCAACCTCAGTTTCATGCTCTTCATTATCGTCATTTGGCTTCAGGTGACGCACCAAAGGTTGGTCTATCACTGTGGTTTTGTTAGTAACATACTGAAAGCTAAAGTCATCCCATAATATTTGATCCAAGCTTTCCTCAATTTCTTGATTAGACGAAATATCGATTATCATGTTATCATGTTATCATGTTATCATGTTATCATGTTATCATGTTATCATGTTATCATGTTATCATGTTATCATGTTATCATGTTATCATGTTATCATGTTATCATGTTATCATGTTATCATGTTATCATGTTATCATGTTATCATGTTATCATGTTATCATGTTATCATGTTATCATGTTATCATGTTATCATGTTATCATGTTATCATGTTATCATGTTATCATGTTATCATGTTATCATGAATACTGCCTCATATCTGTGCCAAAGCTCACAGTAATTATGGACAATAAACATAACGCTTTCGAAAGATTTGTGTAAAAAATCGGCTAACAGGAGGTCATAATCTACATAACAGGATCCAAGATCACCTCTAGACTCTAGGTTCGAGAAGGAACTCTTGCTTGTTTTGAGCAGCATTCCAAACCAAATCTCCAACGCCATCTGTCGGCTTAAAACCGGTTGGCGCATCAAGAAGAAGCTGGCGAATCGTATCATGTTGCAGGTTATGACAAGCGAAATCCAATGACTCTAGTAGAGAGTCATATTCGTTAATCGGTAAAAACACTTCTTGTGCAGTCATAATGCGCTCATGAGCAGTTGGAGATACGTTATCGCCAATCAACAACTCTTCATAGAGCTTCTCACCAGGGCGTAGGCCTGAGAATTTAATCTCAATATCGCCATGGGGATTTTCTTCATTCTTAACAGAAAGCCCTGAAAGATTAATCAAATTTTCAGCCAGATCTGTAATTTTGACCGACTCCCCCATATCAAGAACAAATACATCGCCACCCTTGCCCATTGCACCCGCTTGAATAACTAGTTGTGCGGCTTCAGGGATGGTCATAAAGAAACGGGTGATGTCACGGTGAGTAACCGTTAATGGGCCACCAGCTTTAATTTGCCTTTTAAACAGAGGAATGACCGAACCTGAAGATCCAAGCACATTGCCAAAGCGAACCATACAGAAACGTGTGCCGTGCTCTTTTTGGTTCTCTCGCTCAGCCAAAGCTTGTAAGCCAAGCTCCGCCATACGTTTGGTGGTGCCCATCACATTGGTTGGGCGTACCGCTTTGTCTGTCGAGATCAATACAAATGATTCAACCCCCGCCTCGATCGCGGCTTTAGCGGTATAGTAAGTACCGTAAACATTGTTACGCACCCCCTCGACCACGTTGTACTCGACAAGTGGAACGTGCTTATAAGCGGCTGCATGATAAACCGTTTGTACACCAAATGACTGCATTGAGGTTAGTAATCGATGTGGTCGCTGAACTGAACCTAGCAGCGGAACGATCTCGACTTCATAACCTTTTGCTTCTTTCACTAGGGAAAGCTCACGATCAATTTGGTACAAGCCAAACTCAGACACTTCAAAAAGTACTAATGTTTTGGGCTGCTGTTTGAGAATTTGGCGACATAACTCAGAGCCAATGGAACCACCAGCACCAGTGACCATTACCACTTTATCTTTAATGTTAGCTTCCATCAGGGATTGCTGAGGAGTAACGGCATCACGACCTAACAAATCCTCAATAGGAACATCGGTAAGCTCATCGATTTTCGCTTTACCTGACACAATATCCGCCATTTCAGGTACGGTTTGAATTTCCACAAGTAGTGGAGCCAACAAGTCCAACACTTGTTTACGACGGGCGCGAGAAGCGCTAGGTATGGCGAGCAAGATCTTAGAGACGTCGTGCTTCTCAATCACCCCTTCCGCCTTACCCAAATTAACAACAGGCAAGCCTAAAATCATCGTATTGGTAAGCGTTTTATCTTCATCAATGAACGCACGTACTCGATAATTATCTGAAGCCCTAAGTGCGACAGCCAACTGCCGACCACCAGAGCCCGCACCGTAAATCAATACTTCCTCCCGAGAATCTTTCAAAGGAGAAGTCGTCGCAACAAGATTACGAACGACCAAACGAGAGCCGCCGCACAACAAGGCTAAATAAGCACAGTAAATAATAGGCACTGTGCGAGGGATTGGTTCTTGTAAATAATAGGCAAAAACTGCCAATGATATTGCCGATAATAACGCACCAGCCGTTACTACAAACAGTGCCTGGAAGGTAAGGTAGCGAAGGACGGCACGGTAAAGCCCTATTTTAGTAAAAATAGATACTGTTGTTATTACTGTTAAGCCTGTCAGTAATAAATTATCGCCATCAGTCAGAAGTTGAAAATCACCTAGCCTTGTCCACAAAGCAATATGCAGAGCAAGGACGATAAGCAATGTATCAATAGAAACGCTGATAACCCGCTTTTTAAAGCGAGAAAGGTGCCATATAAAGTTTAGACGTTGCATAAAGTTATTCTTATTTATAAGTATTTAATAAAAAACAAGGACTGCATGAATGGATGTGTCGAACATTATTGAAATTCGCAAAGAGAACTTACAAAAGATAACCCGAATATTTAATTCTCGCTTTGATTTTTGATTAATATAAATTCAAAAACAGCCCCAAAATATTAATTCATTCGGATATTAGTGAAAGCTTATAACGATATCAATCACATATTTGAAACGTTAAATTAAGAAAAACAATGAAATTTGTGAAGAAAGACCTTTGTAATCAAAATTTAACTTTCATAAAAAGTCATCTTCATTACCCGGGAACATTAATACTTAGTCTTTAGTCTGAACCAAATAAGTCGCGCGAGTACACTTTGTCTTGCACATCCGCCAGATCTTGCGCCATGCGGTTAGACACAATCACATCACAGCTTGATTTAAACTGCTCGAAATCGGTTAGCACTAATGAGCGGAAAAACTCCTTTTCTTTCAGCTCTGGCTCAAACACCACCACTTCAATGCCTTTGGCTTTAAGGCGTTTCATGATGCCTTGAATACTCGAAGCGCGGAAGTTATCAGAGCCGGACTTCATCACTAAACGGTAGATACCCACACGCGTTGGGTTGCGTTTGATAATCGAATCAGCAATAAAATCTTTACGTGTGGTGTTCGAGTCTACAATTGCACCAATAATGTTATTTGGTACGTCTGAGTAGTTTGCACGCAATTGCTTAGTATCTTTTGGTAAACAGTAACCACCGTAACCAAATGAAGGGTTGTTGTAGTGCGAGCCAATACGCGGGTCTAAACAGACGCCATCAATTATCTGGCGCGTATCTAGCCCGTGTGATTCTGCGTAAGTATCTAGTTCATTAAAGTAAGCGACGCGAAGGGCCAAATAAGTATTTGAAAACAGCTTTACCGCTTCCGCTTCAGTCGAGTCAGTATACAAAGTTTCAACGCCTTTCTTCACCGCCCCCTCTAATAGCAAGTTCGCGAATACTGTCGCGCGTTCAGAGCGCTCACCCACCACGATGCGAGATGGATGCAGGTTATCGTAAAGTGCTTTACCTTCTCGTAAGAATTCTGGCGAGAACATCAAGTTTTCGCAGCCAAGTTCTTGCTTAATACGAGCGGTATAACCCACAGGTACAGTCGATTTAATTACCATCACCGCATTTGGGTTAATCGCCATTACGTCTTTAATCACAGCTTCAACAGAAGATGTATTAAAGTAATTGGTTTCAACATCGTAGTCTGTTGGGGTTGCAATAATAACGAACTCCGCATCGACATACGCCAGTTCTTTATCAAGTGTTGCGGTAAAGTTTAATGGCTTATTTGCCAGAAAGTCTTCGATTTCTAGGTCGACGATTGGCGATATTTTATCATTCAGTAATTTTACTTTTTCTTCGATAATATCGACTGCAATAACATCATGATGTTGGGCCAGCAACATCGCATTTGATAAGCCTACATAGCCAGTACCGGCAATTGCAATTTTCATTTTCTTTTTTTCTTCGCTGACGTTGTAATATATACAATTAAAAGCTTAATATGAGAATAATTAGGGAAAGCCCTAACCTTCCCTATCATAATATTTGATTAGATTTGAGCTTCAAGTAAAACAGCACGAAGCACTTCCGCCGTTTTCTCAATTTCTCTTTGCGTTAAGGTTGGGTGCACTAAAAACATTAAGCTAGTGTCACCTAACTCAACCGCATTCTTTAACGGTTTTTCTGGCCTGTAACTTGTGCCATCAAATGCTTTTTCTAGATAGACCTCTGAACAACTGCCTTGATAGGCAGGCACACCACGCTCAACAATCGCATCAACAACTTTATCGCGAGTCCAACCAGGCTTTAGATACTCAGGGCACATAAACATATAATGTTTATATTCGGCATGTTCAATATATTCAGGAATGTCAACACTGCGAACAATGGGAAGATCAGCAATAGATGCTTCAATCACAGCTGCGTTTACTTGACGCTTTTGCGTCCACTCAGCTATGCGTTGAAGTTGGATACGACCAATAACCGCTTGCATCTCTGTCATGCGCCAGTTGGTACCAAAACTTTCATGTAGCCAACGAAAGCCTGGTGGGTGATCGCGGTTGTAAATAGCATCAAAACTTTTTCCATGATCCTTATAAGACCACATAAACGACCATAGTTCTTTATCGTTAGTGGTTACCATACCGCCTTCGCCGCCTGTGGTCATTATCTTGTCTTGGCAAAAAGACCAAGCACCAATATGACCAATCATACCAACACTGCGGCCTTTGTATTTCGCCCCATGCGCCTGAGCACAATCTTCAATAACCTTGAAGCCATGCTTTTCAGAGAGTGCCATAATCGCATCCATCTCGGCTGGCATGCCTGCAAGGTGAACAACGATAACAACCTTGGTTTTTGGTGTAAGTACAGCTTGTATCGATTCAGCGGTAATGTTTTGACTGTTTAGGTCTACGTCAGCAAAGACAGGCGTCGCACCAGCCGTTACAATAGACGAGGCCGATGCTAAGAAAGTACGTGATGTGGTGATTACTTCATCATCTTGACCAACCCCGAATGCCTTCAATGCGACATCCAACGCTAGCGTACCGTTACCCAAAGCCACTGCGTATTCACAGCCAACCCAAGCCGCAAACTCTTTCTCGAATTCACGACCTTCTTGCCCCGTCCAATAATTAACTTTATTTGAAAGTACAACCTTGCTTACGGCATCCGCTTCTTCTTGAGTAAACGAAGGCCATGGGGAAAATGATGTATTAAGCACGATGTCACCTAATCAGTTTTAATTTTTATGATTTGATAAGCTCATGAGCTGGAGAGCCCACGAAGGTTTTAAAGTTTGGAACATTGTTGATGACTGTTGAACCAGCACCAACGACTGAGTCACAACCAATCACAACAAGTTGTTTAATCTGACTACCGATTCCAATCCAAGTGTTTTTGCCAACTTCAACGCCGCCAGCTAAGTTAACACCTGGGCTAATGTGAACACCTTCAGCGAGCTTGCAATCATGGTCGACAGTAGAGCCAGTATTGATAATGCAGCACATCCCAATATGACTAAAAGGGTTAACGACCGCATTTGCCATAACAACCGAGCCAGTGCCAATATGCGCGTACTTACTTATTACTGCACTTGGGTGAGCAAGTACATCGAAGTTCGCTCCCGCAGAACTCAATTCACGCTGTTTGGAACAGCGAATCGCATTGTGACCAATCGCGACAACAGTAAGGTCATATTCTTTCACGTTAGAAAGAAGTTTGCGTGTATCACCAGACACAGACCAATGTCCAACGGATTTTATGCTTGGCCAACGGTCATCAAAAAATATAATATTACGATAGCCATTAAGTTCAGCTATCTCGGCGATTACTTTTCCATGCCCACTAGCTCCTAAAATGGCACAGCTTTTCATGATTGGTCATTACCTTGATGCGGTGAACCTATAAAAGGCTCGATGGTAACGTGTCCATCTGCTGAGATGTCTTCCTTGAGGAATACTTTTTTAACAGTTAGTACCAAGATCTTGATATCAAGCAACAAAGATTGGTTTTCAACATACCATGCATCGTATTCGAATTTCTGTTCCCAACTGATTGCATTCCGTCCATTCACTTGCGCCCAACCGGTGATGCCTGGCCGTACATTATGTCTAGTTGCTTGCCGCTCGTTATAAAGCGGCAGGTATTGCATCAAAAGGGGTCTGGGGCCAACCAAGCTCATATCACCTTTCAATACCGATATTAAGCCAGGAAGCTCGTCTAAGCTTGTAGATCTAAGTTTTAGACCAAACGCTGTCAAACGCTCTTCGTCGGGAAGTGGATTACCAAACTTATCAGCCGCATCTTTCATGCTTCTGAATTTCAGCATGTTGAAAGGCGCTCCATTTAGACCAGGCCTTTGTTGTTTGAAAAGAACTGGTCGACCCAAGTTTTTAGAAACCTTTATGGCAACAACAATAAGGACGGGAAAGAAAATGATTAAAGCAACTAAAGAAAACACAACATCAAGAGTACGTTTGATCATTGATAGCCTCCATTAATGTGTTTTCTATACGTTCCGCCATCATATCTCTTGAGAACTTCTTGTAAGCCAGATGTTTACACTGCAAAACAGCACTATCATACCTCCCCTTATCCTTCAAAAATAAGGACAGCTCTTTTGCTGAATTAGTGTGATCGTCAGGGTTTAATACCACACCACATTGATATTCCTCTATAAAGTCTTTCTGCCAGCCCCCATAATTGATTGCAATAGGAGTTCTTGAAGCTAAAGCGTCAAAAAGTTTATTTGCCGAGTTATGCCACATTTCAGGGATTGGGCCAAATAAAGAAATAGAAATATCAGCAGCTGATAACAACTTAACTATCTCAGTTTTAGCGACTGGAGGAAGTATGTATAAGTTGTCGTTTAGGACGTTCAGCTGTTCTGCTTTTTCTATAACAGCTTGTTTTTCCATACCATCACCAATAGCGACAAAACAAATCTGGCTATCTATGTCTTTTGTGCTTTTAGCGAGTTCAGGAAGATAACCCACATTATTAATCAAACCAAAAGTGCCAGTATAAACAACTAGCTTTCGTCCTTTTAAGAAACTCAAACTTTCTCGTCTATAGGTTTCACCAAAAGACTTACAAACATCAAATAGCTCAGTGTCACAACTGTTTGTGGCAAGTGTCACTTTATCGGTACTGATACCATGGCGAGTAATTCCATCACACATACCGGGAGAGAGACCAATCAACCTCTTAGAGTTTCGATAAGTATATTTTTCAAACCATTCAGCTAATTTAATAATCAACGGATTTTTAATTACCCCAACAGCCACCGGTAATTCAGGCCACAAATCGCGGACTTCAAATACCAAAGGCTTCTTTTTAATTTTGGAATAAATAAGCCCTGGAATTGCAATTGTTAATGGCGTGCTTGTCGCAAACACTACATCGCTTTTTATACTCAACGCTTTTATCGAAGAACACCATGAAAATTGTAGAAATTTAAATATACGCTTTATAAAAGAATCACGATTAGAGTAGGGAAGGTGCAATATGTGTAGTTTAATTCCATGTATCTCGATTTCATTCCACCCCGCGACTAAAGAGTAGTTTTTAGAAAGGAATGCGGAAGACGTAACAAAAGTAACCTCATGACCATTAGCGACTAATCGCCTGGCCATTTCATAAGACCGAGTACCACCATTTGAAGCTGGCGTTGCAAAATATTGATGTAGGTATAATATATTCATTATTATTTTAATCCGAATTTAAATAACCCTTTCAAAAAAGCCTTGAATCCATTCATATAACTACCTTCTATAAGAAACAATTTCATTCTGAAGAAAAAAAATGGTACGGCCAACACAAAGCTAAACAAAGGAAATACTCGCCTTAGTGTCAAGCCCCTAGAGTAAGCAGAATTTATAGTTAACTGCGCCCCAGAAGAATCCTCCGGATGCGAGCAAATAACTTCGTTCATAAAGTAAATTTTTCTATTCATATCAATGAACTTAGATAAAAAAACAGCTTCATCACCTATAGGAAACTGAGCCCCTGCCCCCATATCTTCAGGGAATAAACTCAACGAAGCAACTTCACCTTTAATGCTAATTTCAATAGTTCCTACAGACAAAATAGAGAAGCGATTTCTAAATTTATTTTGAGAAGGAAACTTCTTTCTCATGGTCCCATATTCTGTCGATATTGGGAAAGTAATAACACTAGAGCTATAGTTATTATGGGACTTCCTTAATATAATCTCGAAGCCATCGACTAATGATATATCATCATCACAAAAATAAACTATATCTGATTTAGATCTTTCCAAGAGATAGTTTCGACTTTTTGTTACACCTATTGAGTCCAAAGAATAGTATGTAATATCACTTCTACAAACGGCGCTGGTATCTAACTTAGACAATGCATGGTTTTGATGCCCAATTAAATATCTTACACCTTCTATCTCAGGCGGCATATTAGAAACAAAAGAGCTCAACCTATCCCCATACGTTGAAACTAAAATATCAATTGTAAATAAACCACTTTTATCTAAACAAGCCATTGAATGTACCTTTTGAAAAGCTAATTGCCTTAATCAGCTCCTCTTTTTTATTAAAGTTTCTTAAAATTCTTCGAGGTATAGCAAGTAATAGTTTTATAGAATAAAGAAAGCCTAACTTTCTAAAGTTCTTCTTTATATGATAAGAATAACCACCGCCATAACAAACTAGCCGTTTCAAAGTTACGCTATCGAATAATTCTTCTTTAGCATCATGAAATACTGTAATATTTGGTTCATAATACCCTTGACAATTCAAATAAATCAACTGTGTGATATAGTCTGTCTCTTCACCTGAACCGTAATAAGTACCTGCTCCTACTCCCATTTTTTCATCAAATTTAACTCCTTTAATTTGCGGAGTATTTCTGAAAAATAAGGTAAAAGAGCACCCTACTCTCTTGCTCATACTGAATTCAAACTTTTTCTCAGGGCACGTTATCAAAGCTTTATCGGGAGAACCAAACTCATGAGTCTTACATGAAAAGAAGTCAAAAGCCGAGCAAAAAAATTCAGATTCTACATAGTCTAGAACATTTCTATCGTATGTGCAGTCATCATCAGGAAAAGCAAAAACATCACCTGTTACATATTTGATCCCAATATTCCTAGCCTTAGACAATCCTAAAATATTAGGCCTAATATGTTTAACTATAATATTAGCAGGAAAGGAAAACACCTCTAACATTGATTTTATCTTATTATCTTTGTTTTGGTCTACAATTATCAATTCGACATTGCACTTAGTCGTAATTATACTGTTGATGAAATTTTCAACTTCAACTTTACGCCCTACTGTACACAGCACTAAACTTATTAACATAAAATTAAGAACCTATATTTTTTGAAACCTAGTATTTGACAAAAAGTAGAAAACAATCATATAAATCAAAAAACCTACATAGCCATTAGTTGCAAAGGGATTTCTAAAAATCATTGCGAAAGAAATATTCAACAACCAAAAGTACAACATAATTATATAAATATTATTACTTACTAAGGAGAGCCTGTTGAAAAATGAAAAAATCATTCCAAAAACAATTCCAAATATTATTGGACCAAACCAAAAAAAGTCTTTATACATGTCATAAAAAATAGTGTAAAAAGCATTCGCCTCTTGTCCACTATCTAAGACAACGAAGTGCTGCTTAATAGTGTATGCTTCATCCATAAAATAAAGTATATCTATATCAAAGGCTTTCTCAAATATATATAGAAAAAAGTAGCTAAAGCTTCCTAGAGTAGCCTGACCGAACCATAGAGTATCTAAAGTGGTAAAGTCCAATCTATAATTAAGTAGGTTAAAACCATATGTGTGATAACCAATTAAATATTGATTTAAAAATGATATGAAGTCCACCCCCCCACCAGATCTAAAATAAGTCGCAAAGTATAATAAAAGTATTGCCACAATAGAAATAACAAAAGCTCTAAATATATTTTTAGGGTTAAGCCTAAAGTAAGCAAATATGAAAATAATTAAATAATAATATATTGGAGATCGCCCTAACATAACAAAACACATTAAGGTAACACCTAAGCACCCCAAAATTAAATTTTTCAACTTGCCAGAAATAAAATATTTAGATAAAAAGTAGTATTGTAAAAAGTATACCCCTCCCTCAACTAATATGCTGTATAAAATCCTGTTAACTTGACTACCGAACAACACTGAAGATTCGGTGGCATCACCAAATGCTTTGGCTCGATAGTCCCATATGTACATACTCGTCATCAAGTTAAATGCTTTAATGGATAAGAGAAAAAGAAATAAGATTATTAGTACAAAAAAGTAGTTTACTAGCCTATTGCTTATAGGTTTCTCTTTAACATTAAACCTTTTCTCTTTTAAGTAGAAGTTACATGTCGAATATGATATTGAGAAAATAATTAAATAAGTTAAAATATATGCATATAAGTATATTGAAATATCACCATTACCGGCAACGTTAAAGAATGCCAAAGTCGCCCAGACAAAGACCCAAGTAACTGATACAAAGCCAAGATTTGAAAGTAACATCAAATAGCCCTATCTAAATGAATGATAAATATTCCTAACTGTATGAAACAAACCAACTTTTTTTAATATATCAACTAGCACTAGTATTGTTCTTCTTCTCTTTCTTTGGAAAGACTGAGTAACTTCTCTCTTTTTCACTAAGAGCTTACTTGTAAGTGATTTAGAGTTACCTTTGAAGAACAAGTCGATCAATTTTATATCATCAATATCTTTTTTCTCACATCTGTTGTTTTTAAATATTCTGATCTCATCCAAATCTAAAAAATCCACGTCTAAAAAACGATAAATTGATTTAAATCTCAGAATGTTAACTGCAGAGGAATAATAAGAGATGTAATCATTGTGTGAACCGCTTCCTTGTAGGTTTAGTGTATCAATATCATTGTTTTTACGGATACCCAACACTGCCATAAAAGAGCTACCCACAATGATGTCACCACATAAACCTTCGACCTCAATTTCTTTTTTTAACGCTGAAAACTTTGAAAGCTGAATGTTATTTAAATATTGTTCACTATTTTTAGAGAAAGTACACTTAGATAAATTTTGGGTGTCATACTTAAAGTCGGTGCTATGTATACAGTGTTTTGAACCAAAATTTTTCTCTCTTAGTGCATTTTTTATTTCTAAGTCCTGTCCCTTGTATAACGGTCGAAACAAAACCACAGAGGTAGCATCATTAGAGTAACACAAGGAAGATTTAGCCCAACTACCATCCCAGTTATTTCTTAAGTCACCAGCCCAAGATTCATCTTTGTACGCGCTCACGCACAGGTTGTTCAATCCATTTTCATTTAAATTTAGAGATTTTGAAAAAACATAAGATTCACCAAATAACGACTTTACATCAGAAAAGCCTAATTTAGCTTTAGGCCAAATGATTGCAATTCTAATATCATCAAAAAAATCAGTTAAGATATCTATCAATGGCGATTGAATATGATTTTTTGCATCTCGCTCAGAGAAATACTCTATTCCATAATTTACCGGCTTAATATCGATCTCTACCACTGGCAACTCTATGTTAAGTACATACGCAATCGCGACTCTATGTGCACCATCCAAAGGAACGCCATTGGATATAGGTATAACACCATCAGAAAAATTAAAGCCTTGTTCTCTTATATTCTCATATAGTGAAATAAAACTTGAAACATAGTCATTCTTAGATTTTTTATTAGAATCCCCTGGCTCTACAAAGCTACCATCAGTGAACAAATAAATTGTTTCTAAATATAGCTCTTTATAATATTCAAGCAAGTCAAGACACCCTGAATCATACGACTCAAGCAACTTGATTTTTACTAAGATATCAACTCTTTTAGTATAATCTATTCTTTTCACATCCAAGTAACTACAAGGTAAATCATCCCCCTGAAGGTAAGGGTGGAATCGACTATCAACCAAACTTAACAATTTACTATTTTCTAATTTTAGCATTTATAAAGACCAATGATAAAAAAATAAAGAAACTACTGACTAAAGGTACAAAGACAAAATCAGAAGGAAAGAATAACCATACGATAAAAACCGAAAAACATAAGATAGCTATAAGAGAAACTAAGTAAACAATCCTCAGCCTATTATTTTCTGCATTTAAATAAGATAAGTATGCGTAAGCCAAATTCATACTAACTGCTAAAGGTATAAAGTATAAGTAAGCTTCGCTCACCCCATCCAAACCTGTTAAATAATTAGATATTGTTAGTACAAATGGTACTGATAGTAGAGACAAAGAAAAAGCAATTTTCATTACATTTACTCTGGCTTTTTTTAGCAGTTCAAACGACTTACCATTTGAATGATAAAACTTACTTTCTATCGTTTGAATATATATATTTGAAGGTAAAATGGCAGTGGTTACAAATCTAGAACATAAATTATAAACACCTGAGATAGTATTTCCAAAAGCAAGGTTTATTATAACCTTATCTATCTGCATAAACAAATTCCTCAAAGAAGATGATATGAGATAGCTGTATGATCGAGTAATATAATTAACAAAATCAATAGCTTTAAAATTCACAACCCTTACATTTTTAGTGATACAAAAACCATACAGTAATATTGAAAACACATTACAAACAAGAACAAAAATAGTTAATTCAAAAAAACCAACCTCATCAATGTAAAATAAAAAGCATAAGCTGATAATATATACTGATGAATTGTAAAAATTAAATTTTGCTAGTGTGCTAACTTGATCTTTTGAATAGCATATAGATTTCGTTACTGATTTTATAGCCAGCCCAAGAGATTCACTAATAACAATAACAAAAGCTGCCACTCTACTTTCAGTAAATAACAATTCCACAATAAAAAAAGAGCATGCTATCGAAAAGGAACATGATAAAAATAATACTATAGATACAATTTTATCTGAGGTACCTTCTTTCTGAATAATATTATAACCACCAAACAATGATATAAGTGATATTATAGATGCCCAAGTCATTAGTGTGGTGTATATTCCGACACTTCCTACGCCCATGTGGTTTGCAACGTATAATATCAATACCATCCTTGATATCAAAACTAATACTTCACTACTAAAAACAGCTAGAATTTTTTTAAAAATTTTATAGTCCTCAATATCAATTATTTAATAACATACAAAAATTTAGGTAATGTGTATGATGGAAAGATTTATCACAGGTTTCATAACTTAATCAGATAGAGTGAGCTTGATTTAACCTGCGCCCCCCCTCCCATACAACTAGACCACAGTTTTGTCTCAATTCGTCCCTGAATTCAGGTACGCTACCGCCCCTAGGTTTGGCTCCTAAAGGCAATAAATCATGGCTGTTCACCGTACTTCATACTAATGCGGTTTTCATACGGTTTTTTTAGGGCCGAGATTATAACAAAGTATGTGCATATTGACTAATCTAAAATTTGAACCAAGATCTCACAAAGAATTCACCCAGCGAAAGCGTTGTACGTCCTTAAGGTATTGTTTACCTATGTAATATCGGTTTTCTTGTGCTGCGTCGCAGTAGCGCTTTTCTATGTCGATGAATATTTTGCCGTTACGGTACAAAGAAACAAAACTGGGGTTGGTGTTCACCGCCAGTAGTACTTTAATTTCAGTTCGGGTTAAGCCTTGTGGGTAGTGGCTTACCAGTAATTTTAAGAACTCTCCTATTCGCCCTTCTACTCGCGCCACCTCTTTGGCCAACAGCGTGGCTTGCTGTTCGGTGGTCAGCTTTTTTAAGCCTGTATCTTCCATGTTACGCTTTCCTCTATTTCTATTGCCTTCTCAATTATGTTGCTTGGTTTTGTTGCTACGAGCTGGCTTCACTCAGTGTCATCTTTAATCTGCGCTTTAGATTGAATGAGCGCTTTAATGCGCGCTTCAAACGGGTTGTGTGTGTTATTGCTTTGATACTCGGCCAGTGCTTGTGCCACAGGCGTTGTGCCTTGTTGGCTATGCTGATGAGGAAAGTGCTTACTTCGTGGTTGTTCTTTCGTAAGGTTTGCTTGCGCCTGCTGCATTAGTGGTTTGCGCTTGGTTGGCCTTGTCCCTTTGGTTCGCTTTATTGGTGTGAACGCTACTTGCTTGGTTTTGGCTTTCGCACTTCTTCTTAACCAGCCATTCACAAAGTGGCCAATGTGCTCAAACGGTTTACGTTTATCGGGGTTAATGTACAACCAAGCTTGCATGGCGTGCAGTTGTTGCAGCACATCTAAGTTGGGGTAGGTGCTTTCTAGTATGGTAAAGAACTCGTGATAAATCGGAGCACTTCCCTCTTGGGTGAGCAGGTGGATCACCGCATCATCTGGGCTCTTGGTGTCCGGGCTTCTGGCGTCCGAGTTTTTGGCGTCCGAGTTTTCGGTGTTAGTGCTTGTGATGCCCGTGCTTATGCTCTTCGAACTGTGCGTATCCGTTGTGCTGGTCTCTCCTCGTTCTACCACTGTGTTCTCTGAGGGGCTCTTTTCAAGCGTATTAGTTTTTAGGCTCAGCCCTGTTTTATGTTCTTTATGAGAGATTATGTGTGCCAGGGGATCACTCTCCGTGTTGGATCGGTTGGCCTCCTGGTGGGTGTCGGATTGCTCCGTATTAGGGTTGTGATTGGCTACTGGATCCTTTACCGATACAGCAGCGGGCTGTGTGGCGTCATGAGTTAAGTCGCGCTGCTCAATATGGCAACCTTCAGGCACACGCAGTTGGTATAAGTTGCTACGCTGGCGCCCTGAATCATCAAAGCGCTTTATCCGCTGTAAAAAACCTTGCTTTTCCAGCTCGTTAACGTGCCGTGTCACGGTTCTTAGCGACACTTCGCAATATTGCGCTAAGTAATTCAACGAGGGGAAACACACGCCGCGCGCGTCGGCATTATCGGCCAATTTTAACAGTACCAATTTGCTAATTGGCGAGCCGGTTTTCAGTGGCATAAAAGAAAGAATGAGAGAAACACACATCATTAACGCTCCTTGTTATCGGTTGATTCATCAAGAGATCCATTGATAGTCAGAGCATTAACAACACTTTTTTAAGGATTGGGGGCGCAACGCCCGTGAGATAAGTTGTAAGAAAAGATGTTTAGTTAATTGGCTCGAATTGATATGCAACATCAAACCTATCAGGCAGGTGTTTTGGGAAACACCTCTCACTTTTTAGCTAAGCCTTTGTTATTGACGAGCAGCGGCAACCCTAATCGCAAATCTTGAATTACATTGCCTCCCCCGTAGCGACCAAAAGGTGTTCAATGAAGGCAATCATCTCTCTTTTTATTTCCGCCTATCGAGGCAACATGGCCAGTGCAGAGTGCTGCTCTTACTCCCTTCCTTATCCGCACTCTAACTCTCGCTGTTACTCAGATCAGAACTCGGCATATAGCGCATCACCAGAACACAGTGGCTTTGCTGCTGTTAACTACGAGGATGTTTGTTGGGCGATAAGCCGGGCTAGCAAGCACGAAACCCTTGGCTACTACGTTACTTACCTTCGCTATGTGCGCTATCACGACGCTTACGCTAAAACAGTGGAACGTGCTTGGCTGAAATGTAGCAATTCGGAACTAAGCCAGCTACCTGCATCCCAGCAATGGTTACAACAACATGAGGAAGCATTTTGTCACGCACTCCACCAGCAACTCATCGAACTCAATGGCCGCGATTAATGGGTCAATCTTCATCCCCTTGTTCCTTTTTGTGTCACCTTCCCGCCGGTTTGGCTTTCTCTTTTATTACCGTGCATTGCAGCGCCACGTCACCACAGCAAGACATAGGCGTGAATGACATTCGCCGCTGGCATAAAAAGAGAGGCTGGCGCGATGTGGGGTATCACTTTGTGATTCGTCGTGATGGCAAGGTAGAGCTAGGTAGGCCGCTGTCGCAGACTGGCGCACATGTGAAAGGGCACAACAAAAGTAATATTGGGGTTTGTATGATCGGTGGCTGTAACGCAAAGCAGCAACCAGACGATAATTTCACGTTTTCGCAACGTAAGGCACTGTTTGGCTTGGTGGCAGCGTTGCAAGAACAGTTCTCTATTTCAGATGAAGCGGTAAAGGGCCATAAAGATTGGGGAGTAAATAAGGCGTGTCCGGTGATGAGATTAAGAGCAGATACGGGTGAAGGGTAAACGGGATTCGAAGAGCTGAAGAGCAGATGCGGGATGCGGGATGCGAAAAGATTAGGAGCAGATGTGAGTGGCGCGAGAACGAGGAGCAAAGAGACTAAAAGCAGATTCCAGATACTTCGTTCCTCGCCTCTAAAGCAACAGAATGGCGGAATGACGGAGTCGTGGGGTTATTAACTTAATAAAACTAGTCGTCATTCCCTACAGTGAGGGACGAACGTGATAGGGAATCTAATTCAACGGATAAATGGTAGAGGAGAGGCCTCGCTAAGGTTGTCGAAGCATAAGGTTAGTCAGTCAAAGGCTATATAAGCGGTCAAAGCCAATCAATAAACTAAGGAGCAGTATGACGTTGTTCGGGAGAATATTTGGAAGCCAGTCTTCCATTAGCAAAGGGTTAGATGCAATCACCAACACAGGAGATGCGATGTTTTTTACTGATGAAGAAAAGGCGAAGCACAAGCTAGCACTACTAAAAGCGTATGAACCTTTTAAATTGGTGCAACGCTACATTGTATTGTTGTTCACCATACCCTATGTCGCACTTCATGTGATGGTCATTCTAGGCTGCATGCACGGTTACGATTGGAAACCGTTGGGAGAAATGACCAATGAAGCGTTTGGTTATCCGGTGTTAGCTGCGATTGGATTGTATTTAACGGGAGGGGTGATTAAAAAGTAGAAGAGCAGATGAGGGATACGAGTAAACGAGACTCGAAGAGCTGAAGAGCGGATGCGAGTAGCGATATTCGAGTAAACGAAGAGCTAAGGGAGCAGATACTGGTGACGGGTATCGAGATACGAAGAGATTAAAAGCAGATTCCAGATACTTCGTTCCTCAGTTCTGGAATGACGATTTCATTAATCGATAAAACGTAATGATGAAAAAGCGGGTGGCAGAGAGCAAGCAATATGAAAATCAAAGACAAGAGTATGCGAGTTTTGCTTTTAGCTCCTCCCCTTTATCACGATTGTTACTTGGCAAAAAATATTAATATAAGGGGAGGCAGGGAGGGGTTGGTTAGACACCGCTAGCATCACCCTCTGGCTCCCCCTTCTATCAACACCATGACTCACAATAGTCCAGTGTTCAAGGGGGAGAACCAAAAGCTAAGTCTTCGAATAATTTGAACTGCAGGTACGAGGGGATAAAAATAGGTACGAGTGACGTATAGCGAGACGCGAAGAGATTAAGATCAGATGAGGGATGCGAGTAAACGAGATGCGAAAGGCTTAAGAGCGGTTGCGGGTAGCGAGATTCGAGTAAACGAAGAGCTGAAGGAGCAGATACTGGTGATGGGTATCGAGATACGAAGAGATTAAGAGCAGATTCCAGATACTTCGTTCCTCAGTTCTGGAATGACGATTTCATTAATCGATAAAACGTAATGATGAAAAAGCGGGTGGCAGAGAGCAAGCAATATGAAAATCAAAGACAAGAGTATGCGAGTTTTGCTTTTAGCTCCTCCCCTTTATCACGATTGTTACTTGGCAAAAAATATTAATATAAGGGGAGGCAGGGAGGGGTTGGTTAGACACCGCTAGCATCCCCCTCTGACTCCCCCTTCTATCAACACCATTACTCACAATAGTCCAGTGTTCAAGGGGGAGAACCAAAAGCTAAGCCTTCGAATAATTTGAACTGCAGGTACGAGGGGATAAAAATAGGTACGGGTGACGGGTATCGAGATACGAAGAGATTAAGAGCAGATACGAGTAACGGGGAAACGGGATGCGAAGAGCTGAAAAGAATAGACGCGGGTAGCGAGTAAACGAGTAACGAAGAGATAAAAAGATGAAGAGCGGATTCGAGTGGTGTTTTTCATTCTCGCCACTGACCCTGTAAGTAATTCTGTGTAACTGTCGGGGTTACATATATTCAGTTAATCGGTCTTCGAACATAATCATAAAGCGGTTCAGGGCTTGTCGCCAGTTTCTAATTGGCATCGTCCATCTTTTGGAGGCATCCTGGATCGCTAAGAAGATCACCTTCCTTGCCGACTCATCAGTCGGGAACAGCTTACGCTTTTTAATCGCCTTTCTAATAACACTATTAAGTGATTCTATGGCATTAGTCGTATAAATTGCTCGCCTAATATCTTCTGGGTAGTTGAAGAGCGTATTCAGGTTAGCCCAGTGAGCTGTCCAAGAGCGGCTGATCTGAGGGTATTTGTCATCCCATTTATCTGAAAACTGCTCTAGCGCTAGCAAGGCTTCATCTTCTGTCTTCGATTGATAGATCTTCTTAAGATCGGCAGTCACAGATTTATAATCTTTCCAAGGTACATACCTAACTGAGTTTCTCACCATATGGACGATACAGAGCTGGATTTGAGTATTCGGGAATGCGGCATTAATGGCATCAGGAAAGCCCTTCAGACCATCGACACATGCAATGAGAATGTCTTTTACTCCGCGGTTTTGTAGCTCTGTTAGCACAGCAAGCCAGAACTTGGCACCTTCCGTCTCTGACAGCCACATGCCAAGCAGTTCTTTTTGACCCTCCATGTTCACGCCTAGCGCAAGATAAACAGCTTTGTTGATGACTTGTTTATCTTGCCTGATTTTAACGACAATGCAGTCGAGATAAACGATTGGATAGACCTCATCTAGTGGGCGAGATTGCCATTCAACAACCTGCTCTAGAACAGAGTCTGTCACCTTAGATATGAGGGTTGGTGAGACATCCGCATCGTACATTTCCTTGAATGTGGCTACGATTTCTCGGGTAGTCATGCCTTTAGCATAGAGGCTTAAGATTTTGTCATCCATCGACTGGAAGCGAGTTTGGTGCTTGCGAACCAGCTTTGGTTCAAAGCTTGACTCACGGTCACGAGGAACGTCTATCGGCACTTCACCATCATCAGTGATAATTGACTTGCTGGTATACCCATTACGTGAGTTGGAGCTGGGTTTTGGGGAGTGTTTTTCGTAGCCAAGGTGCTCATCAAGCTCAACATTCAATGCTGTCTCAACAGTCACCTTGGTTAACATTTTGCGGAAGTCATCAAGATCAGATTCTGTCTTAATTGATTTAGCTGCTTCACGAGCAAAAGCTTCAAGTGCTTTCTTATCCATACTATCCATCCTTAGCCTTTAAGGCTTAAGTCTAGACAGTTACACAGAATTTAGGACAGTCTCTCGCCACTCGTATCTGCCTTTTAGCTTTTCGTTACCCGATTACTCGCATCTCGTTACCGCTCTTTATTTCTTATCGCTCGAATAGGCGTAGTTGTAGTAACCGTAGCCGTATGAGCTTGATGCTTTCTTCTCGATGGCGTTGAAGATAACGCCTTTCACTTCGATGCCTGATTGTTCGAAGCGGTTACGAGCAACGTCGATCTCTTTAAGGGTGTTTTGACCGTAACGTGCCACCATTAGTGTGGTGCCAGCAAACGCACCAACGATGCTTGGGTCGGTTACCGCTAACACTGGCGGAGTATCGACAATCACCAAGTCATATTCTTTTGATGCCCACTCCATCAACTCTGCAAAGCGTGGGTGCATTAGCAGTTCCGATGGGTTTGGTGGCACTTGGCCGCGAGTAAGAATGTCTAGATTTTCTACTGGTGTTGCTTTTACTGATTGCGCAAACTCTTGTTTGTTGCTCAACACATCAGAAAGGCCGTTTTCCCATTTCACACCAAAGCTTTGCTGTAGGTAACCTTTACGCATATCGGCATCAATGATCAGCACTTTCTGGCCTGTTTTAGCCGCTACTGCCGCAAAGTTAGTCGAGATGAAAGATTTACCAATGCCTGGCGCCGGGCCAGAGATCATTAACACGTTGTTTTTGGCTTCAAGCATCGCAAAGTGCAAGCTGGTACGAAGGCCACGTAGCGCTTCTACCGAAAGGTCTGCTGGGTTAGATTCTGCCAGCAGTGCCTGCGCGCCTTTGGTCTGTGTTTTCTTCGATTTAAAGCGGTTGGTTAGCTCAATTTGCAAATCTGATTTTGGTACAGCCGCATAAACGGGTAAGCCAATTTGTTCAATTTGATCTGGGCTTTCAACACCTCGGTGAAATGCCGCTTTCACTAATACAAACGCCACACTCAACATACCACCTAGCAAGGTCGCTAATACTACGATCAGTGGCTTCTTAGGTTTTACAGCGCGCTTATACGCTTGGGCGTCGTCTAGAATACGAACGTTACCTACAGTACCCGCTTTAATGATGCTCAGCTCTTGCACCTTGTTTAACAGCTGAATGTAGATTTGTTGGTTCACTTCTACATCGCGTGTCATACGCAGTACTTCACGCTGCGTTTTCGGTAACTTTTGAATCTGTTCGTTCAGGCGGTCTTTCTCACGTAACAGCGTTTTACGCTTATCAAGCAGTGATTTATAAGCGGGGTGATCTTTGGTGAAGCGCTGGCTGATCTCACTCTCTTTAAACGTCAGTTCATTCAATTGCGCTTCAAGCTCAACCATTACTTTTAGGGTAGATTGCGCTTCTAAGCCCAGGTCGATCGATTCGTTCTTCTGGCGATAGTTGTTTAGCGTGTCTTCATAGCCCGTCAGCTCAGACTTGATGCCTGGCAGGTGGCTTTCTAAGAATTCTAGGCTCTTTTCTGCTTCCGCTGAATTGCGCTTCACATTTTGTAAGAAGTAGATCTGGCTTATGTGATTAAGAATCTCAGTAATCTGTTGTTTGTTTTCGCCTTCAAAGCTCAGCTTCAAAATACCAGTCTGCTTACCTTGCTCAGACAAAGATAAGGATTTTTTCAACCATTCGATCGCTTCTAGTCGGCTTTGTTTAGCAATAGAGAATTCAAAACCGTTGTGCGATTCAAACCCTGCAACAAACAGGCTGTAGTCATCGGCCGTTGCAAGCTCACCCACTTTACCTTGTAGGATCACGCGCTCGTCGTCACGCACCAGTTGATAAGTGCCTTGTTCAGCATCAACAATCTGGATGGTGTGACCATAAGCACTTGCATAACTTGGCAAGTTAAAGCGGCTTACCGAAATATGGTTGATGTCACCAGTTAAGCGTGCAAACCCTTTACCGACGATGGGAGCGTAAATTGGTGCCGTCACCGTGGTAAGGTTAAATTTATCCACCGTTTCGCCTAAGATCATGCGCGATTTGATGATCTCGACTTCGGTGGTTGCTGATGACTCTTGCGAGAATAGCTCACCCATATCGCCGACCATAGAAGAGATGCCGCCAGAGCTCTTCTCTTCAATTTGAATCAGCGCATCGGCTTTGTATATCGGTGTTGAAAGCAGCGCAAACGCAATACCAAGCACAGCAAAGATGAATGTGGTGAGCATGATTAGCCATTTAGCATCTAATAAGATACCAAGCAGTTTTCCTAAATCGATCTCATCAGAGTTATCTGTATGCGATTGCTGGGAGGGTTGTGTTGTCATTTGTTTGCTACTTCCTAAATTATTGCTATTCAAGAGGGTGAACGACGCACCTCTTGTCTATGATTCTGTTATTGTTGCCTTTGTGACGGTTCGACGCTTCGACGGTCAATGGCGTATACGCGGATTACAGACGAAACCTCAAGCTACAGCTTTTTTGCCCACGCTTGCGCGGCTTCGTCTATCAACTGATAAGCGTATTCAAATGCTTCTCGGCTTTGACGGTGCGGATCGGGAATGTCTTTCTGACCAATCCACTGACCGAACAACATGGTTTTACCGCGTGCTTCAGGTGAGATCTGAGTGAGCGCTTCCAAATGGCCCTTCTCCATCACCAAGATCAAATCGTATTGAGCGCAAAGTTGAGGCGTCACTTGCTGTGCTTGATGGTTTTCCACATCTACACCATTTTCTGCTGCGATTAAAATCGCGGTCTCATCGGCTGGCTCGCCGAGTAAACGGCTCTTTTCGGCCGCGATTCCCGCAGAGGCTATCTCTTTGCCTGGAAGTAATTTTTGAAGAACGCGCTCTCCCGTTGGAGAACGACAAATGTTGCCCACGCACACGACTAAAATTTTGTTAAACATAGCTGTCTCTAATTGTATTGGGCTCATACATAAAAATCAGGCCGCATTCAACATGCGACCTGATTGCCATTATCTCTTAGCCTACGGCCAAGTACGAATACGCTGTACACCTTCAGTCAAGTTATTGAATCCGTTGATGGTCGGTAGTAATTGACCGATCACACGGTTCCAGCGGCTGATTGGTGCTGCCGTTACGTAAACCACATCGTAAGGTTTTAAATCAAACTCGGTACCAATCACTAGCGCTGAGGCATCTTCAATGTCTAGTTGGTAGATGTCTGCCATGCGCTCTGATTTATCATCAGAGGTACGAATCACAAACACACCGGTTGCGTCTGCCGTCAGTTCGTTAATACCGCCAACATTGCTGAGTGCTTCCGTTAGGCTCATGCCCACGCGATCAATCTTCAGAAGTTTAGGCTCTTTCACTTCGCCCATTACAAAGACTTTCTGATTATCGTTACGCGGCACGTGAACAATGTCACCTGCTTGCAATAAGCGGTTTTGTGTTAAATCGCCACGCTGCATTAAGCCATACAGCGATAGGTTCTCTTCTACACCGTTACGCGTTAATGACACATTACGCCAATCGGCATCTTCTGAAAGGCCACCGGAGCGGTTAACGGCATCGAGCAAGGTTAATGGGATATTGGTGATAGGCTGCTGACCCGGTTTAGACACTTCGCCAGTAATGTAGGTTTTTTTAGAACGAAACGCCGCTACGTTAACATCCACTTGTGGGCTTTCGATGTATTTAGCCAAACGTGTCGCGATATCAGCTCGAATTTCACGGACGGTTTTTCCTGCCACTTCTACAGTACCAATATAAGGATAGAAGATGGTGCCATCAGCATGTACCCAGTTACCGGCTTCGGTACTACTACGGTAAGAACCTGCAGGAATGGTCAACTCAGGGTGATCCCAAATCGTAATATTTAAGATATCACCTACGCCGACTTTGTATTCGTATTTTGCGATGTCTACGTCTAACTCCGGGTTTGCTCTTGAAACCGACAGTTCGTCCGTTTGGTAAGTCGAGACTGACTGTGCGGTAAGTGGGTAAACGTTCACCACTTCAGAAATATCAGACTCTTGCTGATCTTCAGGAGTCTGAATCACATTCTTGCCACCAGTAGATAGGTGACTACCTGGAGTCGTACACCCTGCAAGTAATACAGGAAGGAGCGCCAAAAGGAGACGATTTTTATTAATCTTCATGTTAACCAAGTTCTAGAAACGGAATGTGTTGTGATACCCCAAAGGACACCCATAAGGAATTAAACGAATCATTTTATCAGTTACGCTGCATTCAAAAGAGCAGAGGGCAACACTAACTGTGACCCTGCTTCCAATTAGCATCAAAAGAATGAACCCAAAAGACGCTACCGCCCCTTGGTAATCCGCGACACCACACTGCGTATAAAATGTATCCCCATCAATCTATGATTTATCTAGGGATTTTGAACTAAAACGTAGCAAATCGAGCGTTTACGTGACGTTTATTTAATCCGTATGCATTATCCACAAGATTGTGTTTATTATCAACCTAGTTGAATGGTTTTAAGGGGGAAGAGCAGTAACGAGATGCGAGTAAACGGGATGCGAAAAGCTTAAGAGCCTAAGAGCAGACGAGAGTAGCATTCCATAACTCTCATCTAAATTACGTCGTCATTCCAGAATTGAGGAACGAAATGTCTGGAATCTCTACTCCGCCACACCCACCGTGTTTAGCGCCCAGAAAAAGATAGATAAAAGCAGATGCGGGATGTGGGTAAACGGAATACGAAAAGCTTAAGAGCCCAAGAGCAGACGGGAGTAGCATTCCATGACTCTCATCGAAATCACGTCGTCATTCCAGAATTGAGGAACGAAATGTCTGGAATCTCTACTCCGCCACACCCACCGTGTTTAGCGCCCAGAAAAAGATAGATAAAAGCAGATGCGGGATGTGGGTAAACGGAATACGAAAAGCTTAAGAGCCCAAGAGCAGACGGGAGTAGCATTCCATGACTCTCATCGAAATCACGTCGTCATTCCAGAATTGAGGAACGAAATGTCAGGAATCTCTACTCCGCGACGCATCCGTGTTTAGCATCGAGACAAAGATAGATTCCCTATCACGCTCGTCCCTCGCTGTAGGGAATGACGTTGTATTGTTTGAGCTAGATAACGCAGGTTCGGGATACTAAAATGAGAGTTGCTAGATACGAGTAAACGAAGAGCTAAGAGCAAGAGCAAAAAAAGAGCCAACACACTTGGTGTTGGCTCTTCATTTTCTATTTAACGGCTTCTAAGTATTTTAGGTAAGCATTGCGTAAGCGCTGTCGGTTTTCGTAGTAGTAACTTGCACCAATGCGGTTACGGTTGAAGTACTGCCTTTCAATATTGTGCTGTAAGCCTGTATCGACACCTAAACCTGTACCTAAATTATTATGGCTATCCCCAACACGAGTTTGTAGTGCGTATACAAATTGATCAATACCACGCAACTGCACGTAGCCTGGGCTCATATCACGCCATAGTGTTAAAGGAATCGCGATACCCAGCGTGACAAAGTCTTCATATTCACTTTTGCCAACCGCTTTTGTCGTTTGGTATGAAGCATCAATTCTTACATCACCCAACCAATGACTGGTAGTCACACGTACCCCTTCATCACCTTTCCAGAATTGACCAGCTTGCACTTTACCTTGCCAATTCCAGTCCGGTCTTGAGTAAGTGTAATGCCCAATCATTGGTGTCGCATCTAAGATAGCCTTCCCTCTAGAGTCATACTTATCTTGAGCAGAAAAGTTTGCGAATTCAGTACCTAGTATGTGGCGGCCGCTATTACTCGCATACTGGGTTTCATTCAAGACTCCTAAATAGTTTCCGTAGACTTGTCCGAATGAGAATTGAGTGGTGAGATTGTAAGGCAGCTGGAATGCTTGATGGAAAAGAACCCTATCGACTTCATTCTCAAACGCGTCATCCCCCCAAATTTCGCCCTCTTCAAAATCATCGCTTTCAGCCAGTGGCATGACATGTCGGACATCCAAAGCGGCACCTTTCCAAAGCGGTGTGTACAAGTTAGTCGCTAGTGCTAGCGAGTAATCAAATACACCGTACTCTGTCGCCGTGTTGTGATACAAAGCAGGAGACACAATCACCTGTGTGCGGCCGAAACCAGAACGAGTAACCTCTTCACCAAAATTCACTTTGGCATAACTATTTTTAACATCAGAGGTACGAACAAGGAGTGTTTTGCAAGGCTCACCTGTTTTTACAAACTCGCGGTAACATGGTGCGCTAGTGATCACTTCCATCATCGGCATGTCGTTAACCAAGTTAAACAAACGAATGTTTTGCTGTTGGTAATTCTTAACACCAAGATCTTGAAGCATGCCCTCTCCCACGTAAGAAGAGATGATACCTAAAGCAACACCAACGCCATCCACTTGGTTACGGTTATAACGGCGGTTTTCTAACGCGACGTTTAAACCAATATCGTCCGCAGAGATTCTCACATTAAGAAAGCCTTCATCGACCAAGGCTTTTTTAAGCTGAACCAGACCGGCGAATTTATGATGCGCTTGCTCTACTGCGATCTTATCTTCTAGGGTTAACTCATTCACTCGACGAGACTCGGAGAAGCCCATTAGGGGGGTTGATGCCGCTACCGACCAAATATCGATATCGGCATTACCACTGGTATAAAACTGGTATTGAAAAGATAACTGCGTATCCAGTGGTAAATAATGTTCTGGTGTAAACACCTTAAGACCAGCATTAAATTGGTGAGAATCATGCTCTGCAATAAGCTGAACAAAGTCCAGAGGCTGATACTCTAAGCTAGCAAATGGCCCGTTTAAAACGCCATGGCTCACTTCTGACTTGCCGTAACCTGCACTAAACCTTGCTGGTACAAAGTCAGGCTCAAAATCAGCAACAGCATAGAAGGTTTCGAAGTTGCTGGCCGCACCGCCTAAATCTTGAACACCTACCGCCAGATCAAACCCAGTCCAATCTTTAACAAACGGAAGCTGGTACTTAAACGATGCAGACAGGTCACGAATGCCGTTACCACAGTTTGGGTTATAGTTCGGTACATTGGTGTAAAGGTGACAATCGTAGGTTTTGGTAACAATTCGCCCTGCGGCTTCAAAGCCTTCAAACAGGCCAACACTAAACAAAATGTTGTCTAGCTCGCTGGTTTTTCCTTTGTACGGTACACCTTGACCATAGAGGTAAGAGATATCGCCCGTATCCATCACTTGAGCATTGGGCACGATGATCGCGCCAGTGTAGCTTTGAGACGACATTAAGTTATCGACAGCGTAGGCATTGGGAGCAAGAACTAATGCACTGACGGATGCAATGAGCGCTGCGTTTCTAGAGTGGCTGAGTATTTTCATTGGTATGCAATAGGTTATAACAGAATTCGCAAGTGGCTATGTTTAATAGCGACTATGTTTATTTGTAACTATGTGGATAGGAACAGCATGTAAAAAAGGCACCGATTGGTGCCTTTTTATTACAATACTAAAATTAGCCGCCAGTACCACCAGTACCGCCAGTACCGCCAGTACCGCCAGTACCGCCAGTTGGTGGCTTAGTGCCTTCATCTGGATTAGGCACAGGTTCAGATGGTTTTTCTGCTGAATCAGGAATTTTTACTTCTTCCTCAGGGTTAGCTACAACGTCTTTGATGAAGTTTGGATCTTCAGTTAGATCTAGGTAAATATCATCACCGCCAGGAGCTGTAGGGTAATCTGGGTAGGTCTTGATTACTTCCGCTGTAATTGCAACCGCTGCGTCAGATATCTCCGTTGCTGATGCATCCGGGCTTACTACAAGAACATCTGATAATACCGCAGCTGTCGCTGAAACTAAGCTAGCATCTTTTGCTGGAAGGTCTTCAATAATTTCTTGTGTACGACGTAGGAAGTCAGCAACACTGCTCACACTGCCATTGTTTAGCAGATCACCAAGACCAAGAGCAACAAGAACATCACTACCTGTCGACTCATTGTAAGGTTGACCGTCTAGCTCTTTTTCAATCAGCGTAGAGATTGGAGAAGATGTCACTAAGTCATCATAGTTCGCTAAACCTTTAGGGAACTTGTAGCTTACCTTGCTCATGTCCTTGCCGTTTGAAACGTCTACTGCGCCTGCTGTTGCGTTGTAAGCAAATGAACAAGTTTCAGGGTAGTTCAGAACAGTAAGTTCAGTAACTTCAGAAACACCGTAGTAGTTTGTTTCCTCTAGAGAACCAGTTTTGCCATTGTCACAACTGTAGGTGCCTTTCATACCCATAACTGCAGGGTCGAATGCCATGATATTACGGTACGCTTGCTCAGGTGGCACGCTGTTGTTGTTGTCACTGCCACAACCACCTAGGATTGCACCAACGACTGATAACGCTAAAATTTTATATTTCACAATTTATCCCTACAAATGATTAGAAGCTGTGTGACAAAGCAACATTAAACGAGTCGATATCTACGCCACCAATATCTTGATATAGCTGGTATTCAATACCAACCTTCATCGCTGATGTAATCGAGTACTCAGAGCCAAAAGCAATCGTTGGAGTAACGCCAGAATCGTCAGACTCAACACCTGGGCCGTTTGCTTTCCAGTCATAAACGGCAAAACCGCCTTTTGCGTATAACGCGAGACTATCGGTTACATTACCAGACGCTTTTAGAACAACATCAAAGCTGCTTGCTTCGTAACTACCGCCGGCGATATCTTTAAGATCATACTCACCAAGGTAGTTATAACCACCCTCGATCGCTAGTGTGTCTACGATATGGTAACCAACAAATAAGCCGTAAGACGTATCTGAATCATCAATAGCCGTGCGGCTTTCGACTAACGGTGCAAAGTTATCGGCCGTTACATTACCGACTTTAGCACCTACGTATAAGTTTTCAGCTCCGACAGCTGATGCTGATAGCAACAACAACGGTGAAACCCTAGCTAACCACTGCATTTTCATATAATTATATCTTCCATATTTCAAACTGAACTGAGGCTGATTTTCCTAGCAAATCTGAGCTATAGGCAAATCATATCGATACAAGTGAGGGACATATCAGTACACCTCACTTGTTAATGTATCGTGACGCTTTAACTGCACGGTTTTCCTTCACGAAAGTGATTGGGTTAAACACCGAACATCAACTAAGCAAGATATTTCGAAAGCGATATGAAAAAACACCACAAGCAAGAGAAGTAAAGCTACCCTAAAACCTCTTACTTATTAGATATCTCAAAATAAAGCACTCAGCTTAAACAACTAATTGAACAACATGATAGTTAATAACCACATTCAAGTAAATGGGTAAATCATAAACAATACCTTATAAAGCATCATATTAGAGGAGCTATAGCACACAAGCCTGTAAAGTTGGAACATACCTCATATATCGTTAGCCTTAAGCATCGCTATTTGCCTCGGTCACGAACATCATTACTCAAGGCTTAATGAGTTCAGCTACTGAAATAGGTCTAGCAGTTTATGTACGGGAGAATAAAAAATGGCTAGCGTATAAACGCTAGCCATTGAAGTGGATGTTAATCTTCTTTTCTGAACGCAAACCTTATCAGCACAAAGCCCGCTCCGAAAAGCATACCGATGAAGGAACCAAAGAGGACAATCAGTACTCGTTTGGGTTTATCTCGAGTAATAGGTTGCTCAACATTCTCTAAAAAACGAAACGTTTGAAACTCAACAGTACGATCAATATCTAAGTTGTTAAGCATAGTTAGCTTTGCGTTAATTTCCTGAAGGCGAGGCTCTATGACACTTAAATTTTTAACTGATTCTAGAGCTTTCACTTTAGCATCTAGCCCTTTAGCGCCTAAATCAATACTAAACAACTCTTTCTCATTACCAGTTTGAATTGGCCTATCGACGCCTGCGGACTTAGCAATTTGAGCTGCATACTTTGCTCGTGCGGTTTCAACTAACAATTGATTGCTTGCCTGGCTTTCTAAAATTCTTTTTTGTTGCACCAACTCGTTTCGTTTGCCATTCACGATAGCCTGCAAGTTATTAAATGCATCTTCATGGACGTTTAACTCTGTAGCCAAAATATAAGCTGCCAACAGCTCGAAACTGCTTTCCTTCGTCATTGTTTGGAAATTAATGGTGTATGGTGAATTCGGCCCCTTATTATCAGCTGTAAAAGCCGAGATCCTGTTAAACCATTCAGCACGAAAAGCTCTAGCCTCATCAACGCTCATATCAGAACTACCAACAGCCATAGAGCTTTTAAACTCTTGGAATTCGGCACTGTTATCTAAAAAAGATCTCTTATTATTAGTTGAATTAAAAGCATTTATAAATCGTTGGAACAACACTTTAGAATCAACCAAACTGTCTAGCTCTTTACTAACAAGGACAGTTCCATCTTCTTGATATATATTAAAAACAGGTTGAAATTGCCTAACCTGCTGCTGATATGCAGCTAGGTTTTGAGGTTGAGCTTTTGTTATTTTAGCACTAGAAGACCACCATTCTTGAGCTAACAGTGCAAAGGCAATACTACTAGCTGTGAAAAATGCAGTGATCAAAATTATTATTAGTTTCCCATCCCACAGCGCTTTAAAAAGTTCTCGCAGATCAATTTCATCATTTGCGCTATACACTGGAGGATTTTCTGGGGAGTAAGGCTGTGGTTGGCTATGTTTTTTCAATGTGAGTCTCTCAAAACATCTAAGTTAATAACTACAAATGCTATCACACCATATAGTGTTAGTATTGTGTGATTTGTAAACTTTTGAAAGTGGTCTTCAGGCTGCTAACAATTCAACATACTCAAACAACTCTCTAGCCCAGTGCGTATTGAGCGTAAACAGCATAGGTTCTTTTGATTCTACGAGCCTCACTCTCAACCGCCAAGAGCATGTCTAATTTATGTCAGTTTTGTTCACGTCGTTAGTAACGATTCACAGTTGGTTCTATACCGTAGTTACTTGACTAGCCCACAAGAAACTCATTGGTAGCAATCTGACGCAAATGAAACTCTACATACAATAGAGAAAGATCACGTAGATTATCCCCCCTTCTTTCAACTCGATAACAAATACACTAAAATACCCTCAAATACACTATTAGGCTAAATCGTGCTCATCTCATTTATTGATCTCTCTTTTCTTTTTTTGTTTTCTCTAGCGACCACTTTTACCTTGCGTAAATTTGCAAAAAAAATAGGATTAGTTGACAAGCCAAATGCTCGTAAACTGCATGATGGAGCTATTCCCTTGGTCGGTGGAGTATCCATTTGTATTTCCATCCTATACTTCTTATTCAATAATCCGGAAATTTTGCCAAATGCAGAACTCTACGCCGCATGTGTACTGATACTTGTTGGTATTGGCGTTTTGGATGACAAATACGACATAAGCTTTAAATTACGATTTGCTGTTCAAGCGGGACTATCTATCATCATGATGGTTGTTGGTGGTATTGAGCTAAATACTATAGGTGATGTATTCGGTAGCGGTGATGTGATTACCCTGGGTTGGTTTGGATACTTTGTAACTATCCTTGCAGTGGTTGGTGCAATTAACGCTTTCAATATGGTTGACGGAATAGATGGCCTACTAGGAGGATTATCTATCGTCACCTTTGGTGGCCTAGGTATTATGCTTAGCTTTGATGGGCAGGCAAATTTAGCCTACATTTGCTTGGTATTAGTCGTTGCTATTATCCCATATATATTGCTTAACTTGGGTGCCTTTGGTCGAAAAAGAAAAGTGTTTATGGGAGATGCAGGGAGTATGCTGATTGGCTTTACTGTAATTTGGCTATTATTGCTCTCGAGTCAAAACGGAAGTGCGCCCCCACTACGTCCAGTTACTGCTCTATGGTTAATTGCCGTCCCTCTAATGGATATGGCGGCTATTATGATTCGCAGAGTAAGAAGAGGCGACTCACCTTTTCAGCCCGACCGTGAGCATTTACACCATATTTTCCAGCGTTTGGGGTTAAGCTCAACACAAACACTTATTGTTATTTGTAGTATTGCAACTCTTTACGTGATGATAGGCATTTCAGCTGAAATGTTAAACATTCCAGAATATATCATGTTTTATGCTTTTATCGTCTGCTTTGCTATTTATCTCATAATATTAAGTAATATCTGGAAAATAACTTCGTCTATCAGAAAGTCTTTCCCCAAACAAAATACAGAAGTGAAGCCAAAATAGACCTGCGGTATGAAAACGATAGCAAAATATGGATTGTAGTTTTATTGGTCCTCATTTGATTGGGATGATAGTTCTTCACATGATCAACATTACTAAATTAACTTACAATTAGCCCAGAAACTACTTGGGCATCATGGCCTAGATACACAATTCTTTATAAGTAATCGAACTTATAAAGAACTGTGCTAAGGCTTTATGAACTAAGAAATTATAGAAACGTATTGCTGTCAATCCGGCCTATATATCTTATCCAAGATCGTTGATTCACCATGAACGAACGGGGTACTAAGGGCGGGATCGAACTTTAACCATTGAAAATAATGGATTTATTTTACAGGGAACTTTTTTAGATAATCACGATCTGATCATGAAGTAAAAAAACATGAGAAATTCGCACATGATTATCATTGAGCAACTTAAAAAAGTGAAAGATACCCGTTCGCACATCAATCAAGTTTATCCTGTTATGGAAGTCGCTTTCGTGGTCATAACAGCCATGATTTGTGGTCAAAATAAATGGACAGAGATTAAGGATTTCGGTGAAGGAAATATCGAGTGGTTACGTGAGTATTTCCCCTACGAAAATGGTCTTCCCACTCGACATAATATAGCTGCGATCAAGAGATCCGTTGTGCCAGAGACGCTATTGGAAGCTATGGTGGGCTGGGTCAATTTGCACAGAGAGAAGCATGCTCAGCCTATAATCAGTGTTGATGGGAAGGTTCTAAAAGGGGCAAAAGCAAGCAAACAACAGCACCCCCTCTATATGGTTTCGGCATTTGATGTAGACGAGGGTTTGACTCTCACACACCAACCTTGTGACGGCAAAGGTATGGAGCTGCTAGCAATAAGAAACATGCTAGACGCTTTAGATATCAAAGGATGTTTATTAACTGCTGATGCCCTGCATTGTCAGGTTGAAACACTGAATAAAGTAGTTGATAAAGGTGGAGATATCCTAGTACAAGTTAAACTGAATCAACCAAGTTTATTAGCAGAAATTGATGTGCAATTCCAAGACTATTGGGCTTTGCCTGAAGATAAACAGGAATCATACATCACGGAAGAGAAAGGGCATGGTAGAAAAGAGGTTCGTGAGGTTTACGTGCTTCCTGCAGCCTTCAGCGAAGCACTCAGACAGAAGTGGTGTCTCGTAAAAAGCATTGTTGCAGTGGTAAGAGATAGGAGTGTCAAAGGGAAAGGAAGTTATGAAACCTCGTACTATATTTGCACAGACCATTTATCTTTAGAGTTAGCCTCAAAGGCAACAAGAAAGCATTGGCATATTGAGAATCAGCAGCACTGGGCGTTGGACGTAATTTTCAAAGAAGACGAGCAGCGAATTTACGCTGGGGATTCAGCGTTGAATATGGCTTGTTGTCGTCGCTTTGTGCAGAACCTATTTAGAAAATCAGAGGGTAACTTGTCTGTACCAAGAAAGATGAACCAAGCCGCATGGAATAAAGATTACAGGGAAAAAGTTCTTTTTACATCAGATTAACAAAGTATATTCGCGCCCTTACGGGGTACTAACTCCTACAATGTAGAGGTTTGTGAAAATAATTATGTGACTTCAATGTTGGACTGACGAATACTCGGCTTAACAGAGCATATGTAAACCGAGTCGTTTTGATCATTGGAACGAAGCATACCTACTGAGGGCTACTTATTGTAGAACTCACGGTACCACTGAATAAACTCAGCGACTCCTTCTTTTACGGATACCTTCGGTGTGTAACCCGTAGCAGTAAACAAATCTTGAGTGTCGGCGTAGGTTTGATATACGTCGCCAGACTGCATTTCACGAAAATTTTTCTTCGCTTCCATCCCCAGTTCGTCTTCAATGGCTTTTACAAAATCCATCAAATTGATTGGAGAGCCGTGGCCAATGTTATACACTGCATAAGGGGAAGAGCTGGTTGCTGGCGTGCCTGCTTCGACCGTCCACTCGTTATCACGTGTTGGCACTACATCGGCGATGCGTACCACACCTTCAACAATATCGTTTACGTGAGTAAAATCACGCCACATATCACCGTTGTTATTAATATCGATAGTGTCGCCATCCAGGATTTTCTTAGTGAAGATAAACGGTGCCATATCTGGGCGGCCCCATGAACCATAAACCGTAAAGAAACGCAAACCTGTGGTCGGAATATCGTATAGGTGAGAGTAACTGTGCGCCATAAGCTCATTCGACTTTTTGGTCGCAGCATACAGTGAAATAGGGTGATCGACGGAATCCGACGTTGCAAACGGTGTTTTAGTATTCAAACCGTATACTGAGCTCGAAGAGGCATACACCAAATGCTTCACTTTATTGTGACGACATCCTTCAAGAATGTTTAAGTGCCCTATTAAATTAGAGTCTGCATAGGCATGTGGGTTTTCAATAGAATAGCGAACGCCCGCTTGTGCAGCCAAATGGATTACTTGGTCAAAGTGCTCCGCTTCGAACAAGCTCGTGACACCATCGCGATCGGCAATATCTAACCGAACTAACCTAAAATTAGCATGTTGAATACGCGCTAGACGCGCTTCTTTCAAAGCGACATCATAGTAGTCATTCAGGTTATCGACACCGACAACCTGATGGCCTTGAGTTATTAACTTGTCTATCACGGCGCTTCCAATAAAACCCGCAGCGCCCGTTACCAAATATTTCACTTATTACTCCTTAATTTGAACTGAATAGTTCGCATCTGTACATACTATCTTTTACATCAGCTATCTTAAGCAATATGATTTGAGACGGTTACATTACCTTTTGTAGAAAACAGGTGAGTACTAATGAACGGAGAAACTTTTCCTTCAGCTCAATCTTAATGCAGATCTATTTATGTGTTTACGTGATTATTTTCTTATTTATTTGATTGTGAATAAATATTAATAGATAAACCCTCTAATTAAGGGAGATTTAAAATCTCATCAACATTAATATTCCTGCAAGATACGCTCTCAAATACGATGCTTATATTTAGTCAGTAAAAACCTAAAAACACTATTTAAATGCCAGTAAAAATGCTTAGAAAAAACTTTCCTATTAGCATGTCCAGCTAAATGCAATGCCTTTAAGTCAGGATAAAAATTTACCGATTCACCTAAAACATGGCTTCTAAAACAAATATCAATATCTTCACAATACATAAAGTATCGTTCATCAAAACCATCTAATTTTTTATAATGCTCGGCTTCAAATGCTAAGAAAGAACCGGCGGCCCAGTCTACTTTACAAGTATCATCAATATTGCTCTTATTTATGATGGAGTCATTTCCCAACCCTAGAAAAGAACTTATATAATTTTTAAGCGAAGGAAAAGAACGAACAGAGTTATCATAGATAGTAAAGCCTTCATCTTTGTATAAGTTTAGGCAAGCGACTTTGTCCTTATTCAAGGTCATACGTTTGACCAACGACAAAATCGTATCAGGTTGAACAGAGACGTCGGGGTTAACCACCAAGAAATAATCTCCACTGGATAGATTCAAGCTATCTATACAGTATCGATATATAATATTATTGTTCTCGCCAAAACCAAGGTTGTATTCTTTTTCATTATTTATCCAATGAACTTTTGATTT
This sequence comes from Vibrionales bacterium SWAT-3, assembly GCA_000169995.1. GTDB lineage: Bacteria > Pseudomonadota > Gammaproteobacteria > Enterobacterales > Vibrionaceae > Vibrio. The sequence continues at coordinate 66,531 of AAZW01000013.1, forward strand.
CGATGATAACTCTGAGAAGTCGTCACCGGGTTTATTACTTTTGATCACAACATTGAAATTTTCAGATAGATTATCAAGTGATTTCAAACTTTTAATAATGTGCTCGTGTCCGTGTGATACGACTGAGATAACTACTTTCATCAATTCTCCATTAATTTTCTTGGTTTCTTATTTTATCTCCAACCTCTTTATAGTAACAAACCGATAACACAAATAGTGGAAGGTATAATATAATATACCTCACACCAGTTAATGGTGATACTAACAAAATAGCGAAACTGCAGAATAAAAAGCCACCGAATTTATTGTAATACCAAAAGTTCTTCCCTTTAAACAAAAACTTAATGTTTTTTAAAAAATAGAGTATATAAGGGAAACTAAAAATCGCCATAAAGTTACCGCCTGAAATAAATCGAGGATAAGCAATTAACTCCAAACAGTATTGAATAAACTTAAGCGGTAGAAATAGTAAACTTCCTAGGAAAAACGTTTTCTCATTAATAAGTTTAATATAGAGAAGAGACCTACTAGGCAATTGATATGATGAACCTACAACATACTCAAATAGAAAAGCCGACATTAACGATATCACGATAAGAACAAGAACAAATCTATTTGCATACGATAAATTTGATATATGAATAATAAAAACAATAGGTAATAAAAAAGCAAACTGTACACGAATAAATAAAGTCATAAAAGTGACTATAAGTACAAAGAACAATAAACTTTGTCTTAAATAGCAGATCAATAGTAGATAAAGCGCTAAAATATGGATAACATCTTTATTTATTAGTTGAGAAAGGTATATTAAAGGTAAATTCAAGAACGCGTAAAACATCACCTTCTTATTATTGAAAAACCTAACAACTATATAAAAATGGCACGCAAAGATCGCGAAAATTAAAATCAAATTAGAAAACAATGCAAGATTTTCTATGGGCAAAAATCCCAATGTCAATTTATCTATAAAGAAATAAAATAAAGCAATACCTGTGATATTATCGAAGATTCGTTCATTACCAGAAAGAACATCAATGATAAAGTTACTATTACTTTCAATAAATAGTAAGCGTTCAAAGTATACAAGGTGGTCGTGTATATTAGCTATATTATTATATGGATTATCAGGAGTGTATAATTCATAAGCTGGTTCTAAAAAGAAGTTATAATAAGCACAGACTAAGGCTATGAATAACACAACGCTTAACATATAAACATACACGTCAGTCAACTTAACCTTCGTTGACGCGTGCTGGACAGGTTTCCACACAATTAACCCCTTAAACTCTATCTATTAAATAGAAGCCATAACTTAAATTTTGTTTTTATTCTTATTCTAAAAATGCTTCTGACCTTATGAAAAAAATCAGATTTGAACAAACCTAAAATTCGAATTAATGCAGGTTCCATCGGAAGTGATTTAGATTCAGAAATATTTTTTAACGCCAGCAGCTGTGTATATCTAACACCTTTATCGCCTGTAGTTGCCAAATTCTTAATCTTATTTAACTTTTCAATAACTGTACTACCCGTTGCGCCAACAACATTGCTAGTATGTTGTCGATAAAGCGTTGTTGCTGAGTATGTGAACCCTACTTTACCAAAAGTATTTGCAACCAATAATAACCACCAATCATGCATAGCTATCTCTTTAGGAAATGGCAGAGATAAATTAAGTAACTCTCTGTTAACAATCATAGCGCAGCCTGGAGAGACATTTTGAAAGATTAAATCTGCTTTGTTGTGAATTAAATTTGGGTCTAACCCTTGATATTCCCAAAAAGAATCACATATTATATTTCCAATTTCATCAATAACTATAAGATCAGAGAAAAAGAGGCATGGCATATCATTACTTTCCGTAGATTTAATACCATTTAGTAATACCTCAATTTTATCTTTCGTCCATAGATCGTCCTGATCAGATAAAATTACATATTTTGACTCAGTTAGACATAAGGCATTTTGAAAGTTATTGATAACCCCTTTACCACCGTGATTCTCAACTAAGATTAAACGTTCATCACTAAAACCTTCAACAATCGACACGGTATTATCTGAAGAGTTATCGTCACTAATAATAACTTTGTTAACACATTCATTAAACAATGTATTCGAAAAGATACTTTCAATCTGTTTCTTAATATACAACTCACCATTATAAGACGCGATTACTATATCTACTTTACTCATGTATACCCTTGTCAAATTTTGAAAGTCTAGCGATAATATTTATAAATCTAACTGTATATTTCATTGCTGAATTTCGATGATTATGTGGTCGATACTCAAAATAGGTATTAACAAAGCGAGCGTCATGCCTACCTAAAGATGTTATAGATACGGACTCTTTAAAACAGCAATACGTTAATGACAACTGATCCCGTGAAACTTTTGTAGTAAGTTCTTTAAACCAAGATGCAGCAACGTTAGTCATCGGCAAAGTGTTGTGTTTTCTAAAAATAATATTCCCCTCATAAAGAGCATCACTTTTAAACCCTTCCCTTTTATAGCCTTTCATTTGCTCGTTAATTTTGTAAAAATAATCATAGCCAACAGTTTTTAAAACCTCAGCTTCATCATATACACAATTTCTTTCTGGGTGGTTATATAAAGCAATTTCATTGTCTAACAGAGCATCGTCAAACAAACTATTGATATCTGATATTATAGTTATATTACCATCTATATATAGAGACTCATCATATTCTTGGAATAACAAATGAGGATTAATTTTATAGTACCTGTTAAATAAATGACCAGTATAACCACTATCACTGATTACCAATAATTTCCAACCATTGGGTATGTTAATCTCGGAGTCACTAACTATATAGTAATCTATGCCGCTTTCATTTTTAACTTCCGTTAACTTATCATAATTACCGGAAATTACTGTATACACAACTCTGCGTTTCATACTGACAAACCTGCCTTAAAATTCAACTTATCACCATAATAGAGATCATATTTATAATCAGAGAATTGTCCCATTCCAGAAGTTGGATGGAAAGTAACTTCGCCAAAATATATCTTATCATTCAAAGTATAGAAGTCGACTCTTACAAATGGAAATTCCGCTGCTATCTCTTCAGCTAGATATACTAATTTCTCTAGATTTTTCGGTTTCTCAATTATCGCTCCTTTAGGGATATCGCTAGGCCAGTCAAAGTCCAAAGGGAGCCATTCTCGAGAATAGTTATTTCTTAAATGTGTCTTCTCTTTATTTGAGTCAACGTGTATTATCTCAACATTGCCGTGAATACAGCTAAACTTTATATCGCTAGGGATCTTTCCATTTTCATCTATCAGTAACTTTTCTATAAATATCTTCCTCTCAATACTTTTATACTGATATTCTTTATTATACTTAGTATAATCGAGCTGGAGCCACTTTCTGCATTCCGATTTAAGATTTTCTATATCAATATTGTGTCTATTCCATACTATTTTGTATGTTCCACTAGTATGATTAGCTTTGATAATGAAAGGAAATTCAGGTAAATCATCTATAGTCAAAGAATCAATATCTAAAATCTCTTTCACCACAGGAACTAAGTATTCATCACCAATTTTTTCTGATATGTATTCTCTTACTGCCAATTTATCCGCGCACATTGTGAGTTTTTCATTTACTAAATTTAATTTAGACCATTGAAGTTTCTCATTCAATGTTCTAGGCGCGTTCAAGTTAAGCGGATAGCCTAGTGCTTTGTAGAAAACAATTTTAATAAAATGTTCATCTTTAATTCGCGTAGCCATTACATTCAAAATAAGAGATTTAATCTTCTTAGAAACTTTAGTAAAAAAATCATCTCTATAGATATTAATAAGCCTTATCGCAGACTTAATTTTGTATTCGAATGAGTACATTTTTTGATTTAGTCGCGGTAGAGTATACGATTCTAGACTCAAATATTCCCCTTGGTTAATAGCCTTACAAGTCTCAACTTTCAAATCATCACGACTGGTATATGTAATATCTACGATTAAGCCACGCATTTGATGAGGCAACTGCTTTTTTGTTATCTCCTGACTACCTAAATCATACTTTATCTCAGGGAAATATAAGTTACCTAATGAGTAATAAACATGAGTATTATCAATCATTTCACACGGTTGTATAATATGAGGATGGTGCCCAATTATCACATCAACATCTGTTTTTGCTATTTTCTTTGCTATCTCTCGAACATTCGGCGTCGGTAAGTCTATATCCTCTAATCCCCAGTGCACTGAAACTATTATGACGTAGTCAGGATGCTTTTCTCTTAACTCTATTAACTCAGCATAATTGACGGGCTTAGGACCATAAAAAAAGCTATCGCAGTGTAGTTTATTACCAGTAAGATCTGCACTTCTATCTGTATATGCGACATTGATAACTTTTCTACTACTATCAATTGCAATATGGTTCGTATCACCATCAACTCCACAACCGAATATGCTAAGACCAGATACAATTAAATGATCCATTGTAAATTTAGCAGACTCAAGACCAAAGTCATTAATATGATTGTTACTTAAATTAACTAAATATGGTGAAACCTCTTTTAAAATAGAGACCGTTTCAGAGTCAGAGTGAAGGCACACCTTATCCTTTATTTTTTTGTGTTCTCTTAATACAAAAGGAGACTCTAAATTAACAACACAATTTTCAGACGTGATATTTTTTAACATGCCGATATTTTCTTCGGAGATGCCCTGTAAAACTAGATCACCGGTATATCTTAAATTATTTTTTTTCATTTTAAAATTCTTAATAGTTATTACTACTCAAGATTAAGTACTGAGAAATAAGTGCCAGAGATAAAATAAAAGTTATTCCAATAAACCACATTCGACTATACTTAATATCTAACATTTTTTCAGTATAATACCAAGAAGCAACAACTAGAGTTATATTAGAAAAGATAGAAGATACGACAGCGCCTACCAAACCTATTATTGGTAGAAGGATAATAAGACTGGCTACAGAGGTAAAAGTAGCTATCGCATAAGTATAAGAAATATATTTCGTTTGATTTTTAACTTTTGGGCCAATGTCTACAATTTCTTTAACAATCAATAGCACATTTGCAAATGCAAATCCCGCAATTAATTTTGTTGCTGGCTCGTATTCATTAGAACTTAGTATAGATTGAAGAGGACTAGCTAATAATGTAAAAATAATAACTAAAATCGCAATAGCAACTAGAAGATATTTAAATACATTCTCGATCTCTCTTAAAGTTTGTTTTTGAGTAAAATCTTTTTTGAATACATAAGGCCCCCAAGACATAACAAAAGCTTGGTGTATTAGCATTGATATTGATGCAATCTTAATCGCAACAGATAAAATACCGACGTCCGTTGAAGAGAGGAAAATTAGTACTAGAACTCGGTTAGAGTAAATATTAGCAAAACTCAATATTCTTGCAGGAACCTGAGGCAATGCATATTGAAAAATTTCCCATGCAGTACTCACATTAAAAGATAATTGAGAAACCAATTTGGAGTAAAAAAATCTTAATGAAAATAGGAAGTATACTATTAAACCCAATAATTGTCCCAGAAAGACATGATATATACTAACAGATATATAATGTAGGGCACCTATTGTATAGATCGCAGAAACAATGACTTGAATAAAGGTTAATACGTTAAATGCAATTAATCTATCACTATTTCTTAGTTCAATTTGTATTATAGTATTAACATTAGTTAGCATTATCAAACCAAATAGCAAGTAAATACTTTTTATTACTTCTTTATCTATTCCACCGGTAATATACGTGCTAATTTCCTCTGCAAAAAACATCGCTAACAAAGATGAACAGAGAGAAAATATAGAAACCAGACACAAACTCACCATCAAGTTATTATTACTCTCTTCAGAGTAATAATATCTTTGATAAGCCGTTTCTATTTGTAAAGAACCAAATACTATTAAAAATTGAATAAGTGTTGTTATTAGCTCAATACTACCATACCGCTCAGTAGAGAAGTAAGCGGTATAAATAGGGAGCAATATAAGTGCAACACCTCTACTTGCTACAACACCTAACCCGTAAGTTATTGTATTTTTTATTAATTTATTAAGACTCATTTATAACTTTCAAAAACTGAATTAGCTTGGCACTTTGTAATAAATAATCATGTTCTTTTATTGTTTTTCGACCTTGCTCTGCAACAAGAAGCGAATCTGAATAATTTTTAAGAGTATCATTAATAGCATCACAGAACTTTTCCCGACTATCGGGTTCGACAATTATACAATCAAATTTATCTTTAAAGTAATGCCTAATCTCACCAACATTTGTAACGATAGTCGGAGTTCCTGATGCTATATACTCAAGTAATTTACTTGGCATTCCACCTTTAGCTTGTATATTAGATGGGCGCTGTAATACACATAGTTTCGCTTTACAGAAAAACTCTGGTATTTCTGCTCTTTTTAAACTTCCTAAAAATTGAACCCTTCTTTCTAAACCTAATTCAAATATCAATGCTTTGAGGGCTTTGACTTCTTCTTCAGGGCCACTACCTGCAAGTTTTAACACTATTGACTTATTATCAATTTTTGAAAATGTTTTTATAAGGTCCGTTAAGCCATCCTTATTCCCCCCCATAAAACCCGCATAAGCTATATAATCTTGCCTTTGAGACATCTTGACTTTATTGACAATATCAAACATATCTACGTTGACAGGATAATAACTATCGAATACTTTGTCATGATTGAAATATTGCCTATAGTATTTTGAAAGTGCTTCAGAACATGTAATGAACCCATCAATGTTGCGAATTTTCTTCAGTTCTTGGACGTATATTTCTTTTCCCGCATTCAAGACTTGATTTGGATACTCTGTTCGTTCATAAACAACTTTTTTAGCTCGTTTAGTTACTAATGAGAAAATGAGTGTGGGTACATCTCCGTAAACATATATAACTTCATCTTTTCTAACTGAGAGAGTCAAGATTAAAGCTTTCGATATTAACTTAAACTTATTCGCTACTCTTTCAACTATGTTTGTTTTTTTGAAAGAGTCAAGGATCAGCGGGCAATATTTAACACTAATTGATTTGTCAGCTCTAAATGCTTCTAACATCAAGTCAGCCCGGATATTTTGCGCTGACGTTAAACTAGATTGCGTAATAGTGATAATTTTTAGTTTCAACTATATTCTCTCCAAACAACTCGCTTAACATAATCCGTATATGAGTGAACAATACGAACGACTTTGTCAGAGACATTAGGCATCGAGTAATCGTACACCTCTCTCAAAAGGCGTTCTTGCCCCACTGGCTGCGACTCTAGAATGGCTACCCCCTGTAAAACACGCTCAGCTTCCAGACCAACCATCATGACAAAGGCCTCTTCCATACCCTCAGGGCGCTCATGAGCCTCACGAAGGTTCAATGCTGGGAAGTTCATGATCGAAGACTCTTCATTGATAGTGCCACTGTCAGACAGCACCGCCTTAGCATTCTTTTGAAGGTGGTTGTAATCGTGGAAACCCAGAGGCTTTAATAACTGGATGTTAGGATGAAATTCTACGCCCTGCGCTTCAATTCGGTTACGAGTTCTCGGGTGAGTTGATACGATAACTGGTAAGTCATACTTCTCTGCAACTTTATTCAAAGTTTCCGCAAGTTTACCTAGTTGCTTTGGTGAATCCACGTTTTCTTCACGGTGAGCACTCACCACGAAGAATTGACCTTTTTCTAAACCTAAACGGGATAACACATTCGAACTATCTATTTGATGCATGTAGTAATTTAGCACCTCAAACATCGGGCTGCCGGTTTTGATAATACGATCTGCAGGTATACCTTCAGCAATCAGGTAATCACGAGCAATGGTACTGTAGGTCAGGTTAATGTCGGCGGTATGGTCGACAATCTTACGATTGGTCTCTTCCGGCACACGTTGGTCAAAACAACGGTTACCCGCTTCCATATGGAAGATCGGAATCTTTCGGCGCTTCGCTGGAATTGCAGAGATACATGAATTTGTATCACCGAGTACAAGCATTGCTTCTGGCTGCACTTTCTCAAGCACTTCATCAACTTTGATAATCACTTGGCCAATAGTCTCTGCTGCATTCTTACCCGCTGCATTAAGAAAGTAATCTGGCTTGCGAACACCTAGGTCATTGAAGAACACTTCGTTCAATTCATAGTCGTAGTTTTGACCTGTGTGGACCAAGATGTGCTCACAATGTTCGTCCAGTTTTGCTAATACACGTGACAGTCGGATAATTTCAGGGCGGGTACCCACCACTGACATAACTTTCAATTTGTTCATTCTTATTCTCGTCTCTATTTCAGTGGTTTCCAAATCGTATCAGGTGCTTCTCTGTCGAATATTTCATTCGCCCACAGCATCACTATTAGCTCTTCTTCACCAATATTGGTGATGTCATGACTCCACCCAGGCACCGTTTCAACCACCGTAGCCTCTTCAGAGTTCACCAAAAGTTCGTAACGCTCACCCGTAGCCACGTGCTCAAACTTAAACAGAGCTTCACCTTTAATCACTAAAAATTTCTCATTCTTAGAATGGTGGTAATGACCGCCACGTGTAATGCCTTTATGCGCAGTAAAAAACGAGAATTGACCGGACTCTTTGGTCTTCAGCATTTCGCAAAAGACGCCACGTTCATCACCGTATTTTGGCAACTTATAGTGAAATTTAGATGGCTCGAAGTAACTCAGGTAAGTAGAGTAAAGTGCACGAGTAAGACCTGTCCCCACATGCTCAGTCACTAAGGTGTCACGGCTCTCTTTAAACACTTTAAGCAAATCAGCAACTTCACCTACGGTGGTGTGATACTCCACTGGCACAAGTTTAAAGCCGCTTTCTATATCGCCTTCAAGTAGTTCAATCAACGCTTGGCAGACATCATCAATGTACACAAGACTCACTGGCGCACTTGGGTCATGAATATTGATATCAATGCCGTTCACAATGTTGTAGCAAAACGTCGCAACAAAAGAGTTATAGTTTGGACGACACCATTTACCAAAGACATTTGGAAAACGGTAGATGAAGGCACCAGCTCCAGTATCTTTACCATAATCAGCAACCAAAGCCTCGGCCTGCGCTTTGCTTGCGCCATAGACATTATCTAGGCTCGCTTGAATAGAAGAGCTCAACATAATCCGAGTATTACGACCATTAGCTCTAAGCTCATTAACAACAAATTTAGTGAAGTCTGCATTACCCTTGGTGAATTCGGATTCTTCTTTCGGGCGGTTAATGCCCGCAAGATGATAAACAAAATCGGCACTTGATAGTGCCTCTTTAATTGTCTCTTCGGATGTATCACGGTCTATCTGTACAATAGAGTCATGTCCTTTTTCCGCCAACATCACACAGAGGTTTTTACCAATAAAACCTTGAGCACCAGTGACTACAATATTCATTTATACCCCCTCTGGAACCACTGTGCTGCCCGCTTCAATCTCTCGGATGAAGCTCAGTTTACGCAGAAGTTCAACCATACCGTCGGTATCTAAACGGTCGGTGTTATGAGAGTTATAATCCTCAACCACAGACAGATCTTTTTCACCTTCATCATTGAATTTCGAGTAGTTCAAATCACGATTGTCTGATGGGATACGATAGTATTCGCCTTGGTCTTGCGCCACGAACATTTCTTCACGACTGCACAATGCTTCATATAGCTTTTCACCATGACGTGTACCAATCACATTAACTGTGTGCTCTGGTTTGTCCGCCACTTTAAGCAACGCATCTACCAGTGTTTCAATTGTTGCAGCTGGTGCCTTTTGAACAAAAATATCACCGTTAGAGCCGTGTTCGAACGCATGAACCACCAAGTCAACAGCATCGTCTAGCGTCATCATAAAACGTGTCATGCTTGGATCTGTTATAGTAATTGGCTCACCGCTAAAGACCTGACGAAGAAACAATGGAATAACAGAACCACGAGAGGCCATCACGTTACCATAGCGGGTCGCACAGATCGTAGTATTGGTATGCTCTAGATTACGACTTTTTGCCACAATTACCTTCTCCATCATGGCTTTGGAAATGCCCATTGCATTAATTGGGTAAACGGCTTTGTCTGTACTGAGACACACCACACGCTCTACGTTATTCTGAATGGCAGCTTCTAGGACATTCTCTGTACCCAATACATTGGTTTTTACTGCTTCTAGTGGATAAAACTCGCAAGAGGGTACTTGTTTTAGAGCAGCTGCGTGATAGATATAATCCACACCGCGCATCGCATTGTTAACGCTTTGATAGTCTCGCACGTCGCCGATGTAGAACTTCAACTTCGAAGAATTGTAATTCTTACGCATATCATCTTGTTTTTTCTCATCGCGAGAGAATATACGTATTTCTGCAATATCGGTTTCGAGGAAGCGATTGAGAACAGCGTTACCGAAAGAACCTGTGCCACCGGTAATTAATAGTGTTTTTTTTGATAAATCTGTTAGCTTAGTATCTGACATATATTCACTCAATTTTATTTTCTTTAAGTGGATTAATTTTATTTATAAGAGTACCTTTCCGATCTTTCCCTGACAGCAAAGGAACACCTTGAAATGGCCACTTAATATCTATTGTTTCGTCATCCCACATTAGCGTTTCTTCTGCTGCAGGGTTGTAGTAATCCGTACACTTATATACAAATTCTGCTTCTTCACTCGTCACATAAAAACCATGGGCAAAACCTTCCGGCACCCATAATTGTCGTTTGTTCTCTGCAGATAAATACTCTCCTACCCATTGACCAAACGTCGGTGACCCTTTACGAATATCAACGGCAACATCAAACACTTCACCTGACACCACTCGAACCAACTTACCCTGGGTGTTTTCTGTTTGGTAATGCAAACCTCGCAAAATCCCTTTCTTCGATTTAGAGTGGTTATCTTGCACAAATGGGGTCGGTTTGCCAGTCACCAACTCTTCAAATTGCTTTTGACTCCAGGTTTCCATAAAAAAACCACGTTCATCACCAAACACAGTTGGCTCTATAATTTTCACATCTGGAATGCGTGTATCGATTACTTTCATTTTATTGTCCGGTATACGCTTGAATATTGTTTAAAGCCACTTTCCAATCACTCGCTTCGATGGAGAAGTTTGCCATAACTTTCTCGTTACTTAAGCGAGAGTTGCTTGGACGCTTTGCTGGGGTTGGATATTGCTCTGTAGTAATGCTTGTTAGGGTCGGCTTGCTATCAAGAAGCTTTTGTTGAACAGCAACGTCAAAAATCGTGTCAGCAAAGTCAAACCAGCTGACATGAGGCAAGCCCGAGTAGTGATAAACACCATATTCAATTTCACTTCCCTGAGTAATGCGTTTCGCGATTTGAATCAATGTATTTGCAATATCACCCGCATAAGTTGGTCCACCAAATTGGTCACCGACAATACTCAACGCGTCTCGAGTCTGACCTAAGCGCAGCATAGTTTTCACGAAATTATTACCGCTCTCGCCAAAAACCCACGCGGTACGAAGAATGATGTGCTTATCACATGACTGTACAACCGCAATTTCTCCAGCCAGTTTACTTTCACCGTAAACACCTTGAGGATTTGTCGTATCTGTCTCGATATAGTCCCCGACTTTATTGCCTTCAAAGACATAGTCTGTGGAAATATGCAAAATTGCCGCACCAATGGTTTGCGCGGCTTGTGCTAGATATTTAGGACCATCACGATTTATCGCATAAGAGAGCTCAACTTCTTCTTCCGCTTTATCAACTGCAGTATGAGCAGCAGCGTTAATAATTATGGTCGGCTGAAATTCAGAAACAACTGCATTAACACTATCTTGGTTCGTGATATCTAGATGTTCTCTATCCAGTGCCAATATTGTCGTATTTTCATCTTGATTTAGCTGTTCGGTTAGACAGGTACCTACCTGGCCATGACAACCTGTAATTAATACACGCATTAAACCATTGCCTTCTTCTTTTCATTGACTAAACGAGTCAGATACTGGCCGTATTCGTTTTTCATCATTGGCTTAGCCAAGGTCAGTACTTGTTCATCACTCAGCCAACCATTACGCCATGCTATTTCTTCTAAACAAGCGACTTTTAAACCTTGAACATGCTCAATTGTTTGCACAAAAGAAGAGGCTTCATGGAGGCTCTCATGTGTACCAGTATCTAACCAAGCAAAGCCACGACCAAGTAACTCTACACTCAATGAGCCATCATTAAGGTACATCTCATTAAGCGTTGTAATCTCTAATTCTCCACGATGAGATGGCTTAACTTGCTTAGCCATTTCCACTACACGATTATCGTAGAAATACAAACCTGTGACTGCATAGTTAGATTTTGGAGTTTCCGGCTTCTCTTCGATGGATATCGCTTTCATATTTTCATCAAACTCCACGACACCGAAGCGTTCTGGGTCTTTAACTTGGTAGCCAAAAACGGTGGCGCCAGACTCTCTTGAAGCGGCGTTCTGTAAAGTTTGTGAAAATGACTGACCATAGAAAATGTTGTCGCCTAGCACTAAACACACGCTGTCATCACCAATAAACTCCTCACCGATGATGAACGCTTGAGCTAAACCATCAGGACTTGGCTGAACGGCATATTCAAGGTTAATACCGAAATCAGAGCCGTCACCAAGGAGACGCTTGAAACCCGCGTTGTCTTCCGGCGTCGTGATAATCAAAATATCTTTAATACCAGCGAGCATTAATGTTGAAATGGGGTAAAACACCATCGGCTTGTCATAGATTGGCAGTAGTTGTTTCGACACGCCACGTGTCAGTGGATATAAACGCGTTCCCGAACCACCAGCTAATACAATACCTTTCATCATTTGTTTTCCTTTGATTCAACGGTTTCTACACCTAAACGCTCACGTTGGTAACTGCCATCTTGTACATTTTGACACCACTTAGAGTTATCTAGGTACCACTGCACAGTTTTACGAAGACCTGTTTCAAACGTCTCGTTTGGCGTCCAATTTAGCTCGCGTTGCATTTTGGATGAGTCAATAGCATAGCGACGGTCATGACCTGGGCGGTCTTGAACATAAGTGATTTGCTCTGCGTATTTGGGCTCTTTGGGTACTAGCGCGTCAAGGATGTCACAAATCGTGTTCACAACTTCAATGTTTTTCTTTTCATTATGGCCACCAATGTTGTAAGTCTCGCCTACTTTACCTTCGGTCACGACTTTGTAGAGCGCTCGTGCATGGTCTTCAACGAACAGCCAGTCACGAATCTGATCACCTTTGCCGTAGATAGGAAGCTCTTTGCCTTCTAGAGCATTAAGAATAACCAGTGGAATCAATTTTTCTGGGAAGTGATATGGCCCGTAGTTATTTGAGCAATTAGTGACGATAGTTGGCAGGCCGTATGTACGTAACCACGCACGAACTAAATGGTCACTTGATGCTTTTGAAGCAGAATAAGGGCTAGATGGTTCATAAGGTGTCGTCTCCAAGAACATTGGAAGCTCTGTTCCCTCAGGCACTTCGTCAGGGTGAGGAAGGTCACCATAAACTTCATCGGTAGAGATATGATGGAAGCGAAACTCTGCTTTAGCTCGCTTTTCAAGGTTATTCCAGTACTCGCGTGTCGCTTCCAATAACGTATATGTTCCCACTACGTTCGTTTCAATAAATGCAGCAGGGCCAGTGATAGAGCGGTCAACATGTGACTCTGCCGCTAAGTGCATCACTGCATCTGGTTTATGCTCTGCAAACACACGGTCAAGCTCTGAACGATTACAAATATCCACTTGCTCGAATACATAACGTGCGTTTGTATCAACTTCAACAAGCGATTCTAAATTTCCGGCATAAGTGAGTTTATCAACGTTGACTACGCTGTTAGATGTATTATTTATGATATGGCGAATAACTGCTGAACCAATAAAGCCAGCACCACCGGTGACTAATATCTTCACAAAAACTCCTAAAATAAACTTGGAAAATCAACTCCTAGCACTAATTGCGCTTGCTATTGAGCATGCTACCGCCCATTGATCACAAAGCGAAACCACACTACGCATTCAAAGTTAAAAATGTAAATTTTCCTATTATCTATGTATGAGTAGATATAATCAAAAAAAAATCGAGTTATCTGCATCAGTAAGCTAACTCTATGTACACCAAGCCCAAAACCTCGCTATACTCGTTGCCTAGAATTTTCGCCCAATAACGAATAAGAGTTCAAGACATGCAAGAGTTAGTTCCATTTGTTCAAGAGAATATGATTTTAGCCATCGTATGGATCGGCTTGGTTGTTGCCATCATTGCGAACGTAATCAAAACATCAAACGCAGCGTACAAAGAGATCACGGCAGCGCAAACTACACAACTGATTAACCGTGAAAACGGTGTTGTGGTTGATATTCGTACTAAAGATGAGTTCAAAAAGGGCCATATTACTGACGCACTTCACATTTTGCCGTCAGACATCAAATCAAATAACCTAGGTAGCCTTGAAAGCCGTAAAGCAGACCCAATCATCGTAGTATGCAAAACAGGTCAAACCGCTCAAGAAAGCGCTAACTTGTTAGTTAAAGCAGGCTTCGAAAACGTAAGCGTGCTGAAAAGTGGCCTAGTGGCTTGGAGCGAAGCTAACCTGCCTTTAGTAAAAGGCAAAAAGTAAGCTGACCTAATCAACAAACTTTCGGGCTTTGTTCGACAAATATAGTGAATAAAGCCTAATTTAAATTTTTAAGGACAAGAAAATGGCTGAAGCAGCACAACAAGACGCACAACAGAACTTCGCAATCCAACGTATCTTCCTAAAAGACGTATCTTTCGAAGCGCCAAACTCTCCAGACATGTTTCAAAAAGAGTGGAACCCAGATGTAAAACTGGATCTAGACACTCAGAGTCGTGAACTTGGCCAAGGTGTTTACGAAGTAATCCTACGTCTAACGGTTACTGTTAAGAACGCAGATGACACAGCATTCCTTTGTGAAGTTCAACAAGGTGGTATCTTCTCAGCAAGCGAAATGGAAGCCGGTCAATTAGCACATTGCCTAGGCGCATTCTGCCCGAACATCCTATTCCCATACGCTCGTGAAACAATCTCTAGCCTAGTGGTTAAAGGTACGTTCCCACAACTGAACCTAGCACCTGTAAACTTCGATGCTTTGTTCATGAACTACCTACAGAACCAAGCTCAGCAGGCTGAAGGCGAGCAGGCTTAAATCTCAAAGTAGAACTTAATTCTGACGATTCAATCGCTAGTTAGCTTTAAATGCACATCGCAACTTCTGCGGTGTGCATTTTTTCTTTACACTGTACTAAGATAGAGAGCCTTCTGATTATTAGGAAGCTTTTCCAAAACTCTTCGATTTCCCTCATTATTTTTAGGTGGAAGCATGACAGACACAACTAACACGACAAACGCTTACGGCAAAGAAATAGCCATGACAGTCATTGGCGCTGGTTCTTATGGAACCTCTTTAGCCATATCTCTAGCGCGTAACGGTGCAAACGTTGTTCTTTGGGGTCACGACCCTATCCACATGGAACGTCTTGACTCAGAGCGCGCAAATAATGAGTTTCTCCCTAATATCGACTTTCCAGAAAGCCTAATCATTGAGTCAGACCTCGAGAAGGCTGTAACAGCAAGTCGAGATCTCCTAGTCGTCGTTCCTAGCCACGTATTTGGTATCGTTTTAAACAGTCTAAAGCCTCATTTGTCTGATAACTCTCGTATCTGCTGGGCAACGAAAGGGCTAGAGCCTGAAACAGGCCGCCTACTCAAAGATGTCGCACACGATGTGCTTGGTGACAACTACTCTCTAGCGGTTCTATCAGGCCCTACTTTCGCCAAAGAACTAGCGATGGGTATGCCGACAGCAATTTCAGTCGCGTCACCAGATGAGACTTTCCTTGAAGAACTACAAGAGAAGATTCACTGTGGAAAGACATTCCGCGTCTACGCAAACTCAGACTTCATTGGTATGCAGCTTGGTGGAGCGGTTAAAAACGTTATCGCGATTGGGGCTGGCATGTCGGATGGTATTGGCTTTGGTGCTAATGCACGTACAGCGTTAATTACCCGTGGTTTAGCAGAAATGAGCCGACTGGGTGCTGCTCTTGGTGCACAACCAGAGACCTTTATGGGTATGGCGGGACTTGGCGACCTCGTACTGACATGTACCGACGATCAATCACGTAACCGTCGCTTTGGTTTAGCACTGGGCTCAGGTAAAGACGTTGACACCGCACAAGAAGAAATTGGCCAAGTGGTCGAAGGTTATCGCAACACCAAAGAAGTTTGGTTACTATCAGAACGCATGGGCGTTGAGATGCCAATTGTTGAACAAATTTACCAGGTGTTGTATCAAGGAAAAGACGCACACTTAGCTGCGCAAGATCTACTTGCTCGAGATAAAAAGTCAGAAAGATAAAAAGCAGATAAGAGATTCAAGTAATCGAGATGCGAAAAGAATAAGAGCAGATAAGATATTCAGGTAACTCAAGAGCAGTATAGAGATACGAAAATATAAAGGGTAGATTCAAACTTTCGACAAAAATACTTTTCGTTACTCGAATCTCGGTTACTCGCCTCTGTTCTCATAGCTCTTAGAAACTCTCATCTCGTCACTCACATCTGCCCCTGATAAAGAATGGATGGAAAAATGAAATACTGTGAACAACAAAAAGTTTGGCAATGCATTGTAAAAGAAGCTCGACAGCAGTCTGAGCAAGAACCTATGCTTGCGAGTTTTTACCATGCCACGATTATCAACCATGAAAGCCTAGGGGCTGCACTCAGCTACATTCTTGCTAACAAGTTAAAGACTGCTTCGATGCCAGCAATGGCTGTACGTGAAGTGGTTGAGCAAGCGTTTGAAGAAGATGACTCAATCATTGATGCGGCCGCTTGTGATATCTGCGCGAC
This sequence comes from Vibrionales bacterium SWAT-3, assembly GCA_000169995.1. Lineage (GTDB taxonomy): Bacteria > Pseudomonadota > Gammaproteobacteria > Enterobacterales > Vibrionaceae > Vibrio. Next base: position 83,402 of record AAZW01000013.1, read on the forward strand.
AGTTACTCGAGATCCGGCTGTAGAAATGTACTCTATGCCATTGCTCTACCTTAAAGGCTATCACGCACTGCAAGGTTATCGCGTGGCTAACTGGTTATGGAAGCAAGGGCGTATTGCACTGGCAACGTACCTGCAAAACCAAATTTCAGTCGCATGCCAAGTGGATATCCATCCGGCTGCACGTATTGGCAAAGCTATCATGCTCGACCACGCAACAGGCATCGTTATCGGTGAAACAGCAGTGGTAGAAAACGACGTATCCATCCTTCAAGATGTTACTCTCGGAGGTACCGGTAAAGAAGGCGGTGATCGTCACCCTAAAATCCGTGAAGGTGTGATGATTGGTGCTGGTGCGAAAATACTCGGCAATATTGAAGTGGGTGAAGGCGCTAAAATTGGCTCTTGTTCTGTGGTACTACAAGCTGTACCACCACATACTACGGTCGCTGGTGTTCCCGCTAAGATTGTCGGTAAGCCAAAGACTGATAAGCCTTCTCTAGATATGGACCAAGGGTTCAATGGTCGCTCACAAAGCTTTATCCATGGTGATGGGATATAAAAAGCAGCAGTAACGGGATTCGAGTATCGAGATACGCAGAGATTAAAAGCAAATGCGGAGTTCGAGTAACCGAGATACGGAGGTCTCAAAAGCAAGTATGGATTCGATTCAGCGAAATTCGAAAAATTAAGAGCAGATGAATACAACTAAATAACGATAATGATGAAACACATTCGAACTATCAGCCGAACTCTTCTTATATCTGCAAGCCTCAGTGCTATGCTTTTGTCAACATCGTCATTTGCCGCGTCTCAAGGTGAACTGAAAGGTGTATCTAGCGAGATCTCTCGTCAACAGAAAGCCCTCTCTTCGCAGCAAAAAAAACTCGATAGTCTACAAGCAAGCCTAAAGAAACAAGAGCTGTCTATCGCTGCACTAGAAAAAGCTATCCAAGACAGTAAAAAGCAGCTTAATACGGCGAATGCGAATATTGCTAGCTTAGATGCCAAGATCAAAGTCCTTACTGCTCAGAAAAAAGTCCACACCGATAAGTTGGAACAACTAATCCAAACTTACTACATGACAAGTCGTGCTAAAGCCTCATCCCACATTCTCAACACGGGTGTCGAAGAAGATCGCATCAGCCATTACTACCAACATCTTGCTAAAGCCCGTTCTGCAACCATCAAAACAATTGAAAAAACACAACTTGAGTTAGAAGAAAGCCATAAACAGCGCCAACTTGAACAAGAGCAGATCGCAACTCTGTTAAAACAGCAAACAACAAAACGCGATAAATTAGCCCAGGCTCAAACGCAGCGTAAGAAAACCGTTGGCAGTATTAAGAAAAACATCTCAGGTGATAAAAATTACTTAGCCGAGCTGCAGCGTAATGAGACTCGCCTCAAAGCGGAGATCGCCAAAGCAGAGAAAGCCGCTCGAGAAAGACGTAACGCGGTGCCTATGGATGGCTTAGCAAAGCGTAAAGGAAAACTACCTTGGCCAATCAAAGGAAAAGTTCTGCATAACTACGGCTCACGCCAAACCGGGCAAGTTAACTGGAAAGGTATGGTGATCAATGCCAAATATGGTCAGCAGGTTAAATCTATTTACTCAGGCACCGTTGTTTTTGCCGAGTATCTGCGTGGGTATGGCTTAGTAGTCCTTCTTGATCACGGTAAAGGTGACATGACGCTTTATGGCTTTAACCAAGCGCTTTTAAAGAAAGAAGGTGACAAGGTTAAAGCCGGTGAAGCGATTGCACTTGCTGGTGATACTGGAGGCCAAACCCGCCCATCACTATATTTTGAAATCCGCAGAAACAGCCAAGCTCAAAATCCAAAGAGTTGGTTGGTTAGGTAAAAGCAGATACGGGATTCGAGTAACCGAGATACGAAGAGCTTAAGAGAAGTCGCAGGATTCGAGTAATCGAAATTAGAAATACAAATTAACTCGTTGAAAAGATCTGTATTCGTCTATCTTAGACTTCGTCATTCCAGAATTGAGGTACGAAATATCAGGAATCTCGCTGTGACACTACTAGCCTCATAGGCAACAGATAGATTCCCTATCACGCTCGTTCCTCGCTGTAGGGAATGACGTTGCTATACACATACCACGACTAGAGCCTTCCCTATTCTTGGAATCTCGAATCTAGCTTACTCGCATCTTTCTATTTAGAGTTCAACGCCCTTACGCCATCTTCCAATAATGTCAGCTGTTCAAAACCTTGCGCGGTCGCAATTGGTTTAACGGTCGCGATCATCTGTAGCATACCTTGGTGAACAACTTGTTCCGTTATTTGTGCTTTTGGAGACATCGCAGATTGGTAAGCCAACCAACCCGATGCAATCAAGTGAAGAGAGGTCACCATCGACTTCATCTCTGAATCGGACGCTTTCAGCAAGTTCAATTCAACAAATGCTCTCATGATATCAACAAGATTAGTTTGCAACCTTTCTTGCACAGCCATGTAATCGAGGTGAAGTTGCTCGTCACGAGACAAAATTTCAGGAAGGTTTGCGTAGAAGAAGCGGTACTTCCACATCAAAGTGAATATTGAATCTAAGTAGTGCTTCAATAACGTCAGACTTTCTTTCTGACCTTGGATTGGGGTAAACCTTTCGAGCAATTCAGTAGAGTAAAGGGTAAAGATATCACGGACTATTTCTTGCTTGTTACGAAAGTGGTAGTAGAGGTTACCAGGGCTGATCTCGATATGGTCAGCAATATGATTGGTCGTAATACTACGCTCACCATGCTCATTAAAAAGCTCTAAAGCAGCGTAAACAATCTTGTCACGTGTTTTCATTAGTTATTAGTATCCCTATCCGTTTAGTGGTTCAGTATATCGCCCCTAAACGGATAGATCGAGCTGTTAACATCTGGTCTAATTAGCACTAGCTAAAATATAACCAAATCAATCACTACCAAACAGATCTCGTGTGTAAACCTTATCTGCCACATCAGCGATCTCTTCTACCATTCGATTGGAAACAATCACATCAGACACAGCTTTAAATTCAGCAAGGTCAGAATAGACTTTCGAATTGAAGAAGTGCTCTTCTTGTAATACTGGTTCAAACACAACCACTTCGATGCCTTTCGCTTTCAAACGCTTCATAATCCCTTGGATTGAAGAGGCACGGAAGTTGTCCGAACCGGCCTTCATGATCAAGCGATAAATGCCGACCACTTTAGGGGAACGCTTGATGATTGAATCCGCAATAAAATCTTTGCGCGTACGGTTAGCGTCAACAATAGCACCAACAATATTATTTGGTACATCTTGGTAGTTGGCCAATAGTTGTTTGGTATCTTTCGGTAGACAATAGCCACCATAACCAAACGAAGGATTGTTGTAGTGATTGCCAATTCGAGGATCTAAGCCCACCCCCTCAATGATCTGGCGGGAATCCAAGCCATGCGCTTCCGCGTAAGAATCAAGTTCATTGAAATATGCAACACGCATTGCCAGGTAAGTATTAGAGAAAAGTTTTACTGCTTCCGCTTCCGTAGAGTTAGTGAACAAAACATCGATATTGTCTTTTTCAGCACCTTCAACTAGAAGGTTTGCAAACACTTTAGCTCGCTCAGAGCACTCACCAACAATAATACGAGACGGGTGTAAGTTATCATACAGGGCTTTGCCTTCGCGCAAAAATTCTGGTGAGAACATTACATTTTCACAATTAAGCTCTTGCCTTATCTGAGCTGTGTAACCAACAGGAACCGTTGACTTAATAACCATAACCGCATCTGGGTTGATACTCATTACATCTTTAATAACCGACTCAACAGATGCTGTATTGAAATAGTTACTTGTAGGATCATAATCGGTAGGTGTTGCAATGATAACGAATTTGGCATCTTTGTAAGCTGATTTGTCGGTTGTTGCTTTGAAGTTCAACTCCTTCGTCGATAAGAAGTGTTCGATTTCACTATCAACAATAGGTGATTGCTTGTTATTAAGCATTTTCACTTTTTCTTCAACAATATCGATAGCGACAACTTCATGGTTTTGAGCCAATAACATTGCGTTTGATAAGCCAACGTATCCTGTACCAGCGACTGCGATTTTCATAATAATACCTATAACTTTGAGCTAGTTACTCAATTCAATATATAATTTAACTGACAGTATCATACTCCAGTTGGGGAATTATTCCACTAGCCCGCCTTATCCATTCCTTGCTATACTCGTGATAGTTTTATATTCAAAAGAGTTGGAGAATTATGATTATCGTAACCGGTGGTGCTGGCATGATTGGCAGTAATATTGTTAAGGCGCTTAACGAAGCGGACCACAACGATATTCTAGTCGTCGACAACTTAAAAGACGGTAAGAAATTTAAGAACCTTGTCGATCTGGACATCACTGATTACATGGATCGTGATGACTTTCTAACTCAAGTGATGGCCGGCGATGACTTCGGCCACATTGAAGCGATTTTCCACGAGGGAGCATGCTCTGTGACCACTGAGTGGGATGGCAAGTACATGATGCTTAACAACTATGAATACTCAAAAGAACTGCTTCACTACTGTGTTGAACGTGAAATTCCGTTCCTATACGCCTCTTCCGCTGCAACGTACGGTGAAACTGATACTTTCATTGAAGATCGCGAATACGAAGGTGCATTAAACGTATATGGCTACTCAAAACAACAGTTTGATAACTACGTTCGTCGCTTAACGGCTGATGCAGCAGCGCACAACGAGACACTTTCACAAATCGTAGGCTTCAGATACTTCAATGTTTATGGCCCGCGTGAACAACACAAAGGTAGCATGGCATCCGTTGCCTTCCACCTAAACAATCAAATGAACGCCGGTGAAAATCCAAAACTGTTTGCAGGCAGCGAGACCTTTAAGCGCGATTTTGTTTATGTTGGCGATGTGGCAGCAGTAAACCTCTGGTTCTTAGAAAGTGGCGCTTCTGGTATTTTTAACCTAGGTACCGGCAATGCAGAGTCATTTGAAGAAGTAGCCAAAGCGGTAATCAAACATCATGGCAAGGGAGCAATTGAAACCATACCATTCCCAGACCACTTAAAAGGCGCTTATCAAGAATTCACTCAGGCTGACTTAACTAAACTACGCGGTACAGGTTGTGACATTCAATTTAAATCCGTCGCTGATGGTATTGCTGAATATATGAAGCTTGTTAACGCATAATAAGTTATCAAATATTGGAGTTAATGACGGGGTCTCTTGATAGAACCGTCATTACAAAAATATGATCATTTCCTGGCTAGCGGGCTCATAGTTCGCTCCTTTAATAAAACTGTAGTGTATTGATGACCACACAACGCAATGACTTTGACCCAAAAGCATACAACCCTGAATTTGAATGGGGCTTTTTAGCACCTAAATACTGGGGCACCTGGATCGCAGTAATGCTATCTTCGTTAGTTAGCTTTTTGCCTAATAGCATTCGTTTAGCTATAGCTAAGTTTATGGCTAAGCAGGCCGTAAAAATAAAGAATAAAGCCAACCGTCGAGCGCGTGTAAACCTTGAGATGTGTTTTCCTGAGCAGTCAATGGAAGAGCGCGAAGAAGTCCTTTATAAGTCATACGTTACATCCATCTCATTTTTGATGGGCTTTGCATCCCTAACCCTTAAAAGCAAAGATTGGTTAGAGAGTAATACGTCGATAAACGGCCTGAGTAATTTAACTGATATTACAGACAATGACGAGAATGTTATCTTGTTAGTGCCACATACGTGGGCGATCGACATCCCGGCAGTATTACTCGCGTCACGCAATCTACCGGTGTCAGCAATGGCGAAAGCCCAGAAAAATAAACTCAGTGACTGGTTGATGCACCGTCAGCGCGTACAATACGGCGGCCGAGTTTATGACCGCAGTGGTGGTATAAAGCCTTTCATTAAGTCTGTAAGGGATGGTTACCTAGGTTATTATCTCCCGGATGAAGATCTTGGCCGCGAGCACAGCGTCTTCGTTGACTTCTTCGCAACACAAAAAGCAACAATTTCAGGCCTTGGACGATTATCTAAGCTCAGCAAGGCTAAAATTGTTCCACTATTCGCTCAATACGATAGTAATACAGGTCAATACACTCTGGATTTCTACCCTGCTCTACCATTCCCGACAGGAAGCGAAGAGGAGGATGCCCGCATGATGAATCAATGTATTGAAGATTATGTGAGTAAAAAACCTGAACAATATATGTGGATCTTAAGATTGCTTAAGACTCGTCCTGAGAGCAATATAAACCCTTATAATAGTTAGCATTACATTAAACAGTATGAATATTATTAACAGAAAGCAGATTTATACAGCATTCTTACTATTACCTTACTTTTTTGCTGTTACTGGCATGTTAATTTTGGATGGTGGTGATAAAAAAATGATCCCACTATTTTTGATTAGTATCATAGTTAGTATATTAGCATTTAAAAAAGAAACTATATTAAATAACATACAGAGCCCGTTTGTGTGGTTAATTAGCATTTCATGTATATATACTGTCTTTAGCTATTATTATCACGGATCCAGTTCTAGAGAGCTAAGAGCACTGATTGGACTTACTCTTTTCCTTATAGCTTTTCCATACAAAATACTCACTCAAAAAGTAATTCAATGGGTAGTATTGATCTGTAGTTTGGCTATATGTGCCAATAGCGTCTATTTCAACCTTTATATAGGCATGGAACGTGATGCTGGCTATATAAACCCTATACCCTACGCGACAGCGTGCGCGTTGATATCAATAATTGCTTTCTCGATACTGCTAGATAATCCCTCCTTGAAGGAAAAATTACTTCCTTTAGTTTCTTTTTTGATATCACTTCCACCCATTATACTCAGTGAGGCTAGAGGCATCTGGCTAGCCTTCAGTTTAAGTATCTTTTTCATACTCATTGCTAAATGTATAAAGAATCCGCCCTCAAAAAGTAAAGTGTTACTTTCCTTTGTGTTTACAGCGGTGCTAACTTCTACTGGTGCATTCTTGTTTAAAGAGAAGATAAATGAAAGATATGAAAAAACCATCTATGAAATAGAAAGAATACAATCAAATGACTATAGCACTTCTATTGGCCTCAGACTAAAAATGTGGATGCTGGTGCCAGAACTAATAAAACAAAAACCAATACTAGGACATGGACAAGAACAGCGAGAAATATTAAGAAGTAAGTTAAAACGAGGTGAAATATCTCACCAACTGTTTTACTTCGCTTCAGCCCACTACCACAACCAATTTTTGGATAAAATGGTAAAGTCAGGAGTTATAGGGTTAACACTTGTAATTGGACTTCTAATTTACCCACTAATGATAGTAAAAAAATTACCATCACTCGATACATATATAGTAATCGGTTTAGTTAGCCTATTTTTTATTGCTGGATTAACGGATGTTCCCTTTAATCACCCTCAACCTTTGATGTTATATTTATTATTCCTAGTTCCTATATGCTCAAGATGTAAGAGAGTTACCGATGACTAAAATCTTTGTTATAAACTTAGAATCTTCCACGGAAAGAAGAGAGAATATTAGTCATCAACTGGATGAACTAGCTCTTCCTTTCGAACTATTCTCTGCTATCGATGGAAGAAGCTCTCCCCATCACCCACTCATAGGTCGTTACAATGATGGTTTAAGCCAAACATACCGAGCAAAAACACTCAGCGCCGGTCAATTGGGTTGCTATGCTAGCCATTACTTATTGTGGCAGAAGTGTGTCGAACTCAATCAACCAATAATCGTAATAGAAGACGATGCTCTTATATTCAAAAAAGAATTTCTTAATTTCCTACAAGATATCCCTGAGATACCAGAAAGTATAGAGTGTGTTAGATTATTCAGTAATAAACGTCGCAAATATGATTCTTACGAAGTATTTGAAGCTACATCTACTAGCATTCATAAATTCACTAAAGGGCATATGAGTGCAACAGCCTACTTCTTAAGGCCTTCAGGAGCTAAAAAACTCCTTGAGCACTCAAAAGAATGGTATATGGCTGTAGATATTTATATGGATCGGTTCTGGCAAAACGAAGTCGAGTGCTACGGCACTGCGGCACCCTGCTTAACCAATGATCCAAAGTTTGATTCTGATATCGGATATGACAAACGCACCAACACCAGAAGTTTATTAAAGAAATGTAAGCGGGAGTGGTTCAATTTAAACGAAACCATTCAACGTCACCTACATAACATAAAATTCAAAGTTAGCATTAAAAAACAATGAACTTTATGTGGTTAAAACGCTCTTACACAGACAAATTAGCACAGTTTTATCGAGGTAAATTATGATAGGTGAAAAATCAAATCTTTATATTTGCTCTACGGTAAGACATGTCATGCTAAGTATTTTTCACGCTGTTGAAAAAGAAAAAAAAGCAACCATCGTTTTATTTAATGATTACCAAAATATTCCTTCGACAGTTTTTAATACAGCCCACCTACCAGAAAACATTGAAATAATATTAGCAAGTAGAGATGAGTTAACATCATCCTTAAAGAGAAAAGGCGTTATAGGCAAACTGATAATTAAATACTCAATGTTAGGAGTTCGTATACCGGAGTTTCTAAAAAAAGCCTTAATTCACTATATTAAATATTACAGAAAAGAAATTCTGCCTGATGTTAATTGTTGTGAATTATTTGTTTTCAATGATGACAACAAAATGTCCAGACTATTTCGTTTACTATTTCCAAACTACAAAATGATAGAAGATGGAATGCGGAACTATATTGAAATCCCAATTCATGGCTCTGTTAAGAGGGTAATTCGAAAGTTAAAGCGCTACCCCTCTAACACGATGATAATGGGGGAAAGGAGAGAGTGTTTGGAAGTACACCTGCTCTCACCAGAGAAGTCACCACTAGCGATCAAAGACAAAGTAGATAAACTTGCTCTATCAAAGTCAGGGCAAGCGATAGAAATACTTTCAAAGCTATTCCAAATAGATAATCAGAATCATCATACAGGTACTGTAATTATTGCCACACAGCCAACATCTAAAGAAAATATTCTGCGATTCAAAGATGCTAACTTTATTAAAAAGGTTTATCAAAACATCCATGAAAGAATCGTTGATGCTGGGTACCGTGTTGTCCTAAAACTACACCCTTCAGAGCCCCAAGAGACTTATAACCAATTTTTAGAGGGCGTTGAACAACTACCTCCAAAACTTCCGGTTGAGCTATTTCTTATGATGTCGAATCAAAAGATGGGTATTGTGTCTTTGTTTTCGTCAGTGGGCATGGGGCTAGAGGAGTACTGCGATGTTTTTCAAATATTAAAACAAGAAGAAGTATCCGAAGCTATCAATACAATCGCCAGCTTTGAAGAAAATTCCAAAGAACTAGACTTTAGAATTAATCAAGTTTTGCAAAAATTTGAATTATAATTTTAGTACAATGCGTAAATTAGTTATCTAATCCAGTTCAACACATAGAGTAATGCCATGACTAACGCTTTATCTTTGATCGGCCGAACAGAGGCCCTCTTCAATTCTGATATAAAACGACATCAAGAAGAGCTATCGGACGTTGTTTCACAGTCTCGCTTTCTTGTATTAGGGGGGGCAGGCTCTATTGGTCAAGCTGTTACCAAGGAAATCTTCAAACGTAACCCTAAGAAGCTACATGTTGTCGATATTAGTGAAAATAATATGGTAGAGCTTGTTCGAGATATCCGTAGTTCATTTGGTTACATTGATGGTGACTTCCAAACATTTGCTTTGGACATTGGTTCTCTAGAGTACGATGCATTCATCAAAGCTGATGGTAAGTTCGATTATGTACTGAACCTCTCTGCGCTTAAGCATGTTAGAAGTGAAAAAGATCCTTACACACTGATGCGCATGATCGATGTGAATATTTTTAATACTGACAAAACGATCCAGCAGTCTATTGATGCTGGCGCGAAAAAGTATTTCTGTGTTTCAACAGATAAAGCTGCAAACCCAGTCAATATGATGGGAGCATCCAAACGTATTATGGAAATGTTCCTGATGCGTAAAAGCGAGCAAATGGCAATTTCAACTGCTCGATTTGCAAATGTGGCATTCTCTGATGGCTCGCTACTTCACGGATTTAACCAACGTATCCAAAAACGCCAACCTATCGTGGCCCCAAACGACATCAAGCGTTACTTTGTTACTCCTCAAGAGTCGGGAGAGCTATGTTTAATGTCTTGTATCTTTGGTGAAAATCGTGACATTTTCTTCCCGAAACTGAGTGAAGCTCTACATCTTATTTCGTTTGCAGATATCGCGGTGAAATACCTAGAGCTACTTGGTTTTGAACCTCACCTATGTGAAACAGAAGAAGAAGCTCGCCAACTTGCACATACGCTTCCAGAGCAGGGCAAGTGGCCATGTTTGTTTACTGCAAGTGATACTACGGGTGAAAAAGACTTCGAAGAGTTTTTTACAGATAAAGAAGAGCTGGATATGTCTCGATTCGAAAATCTGGGCATCATCAAAAATGAACCTCTTTATGAGCAAGAGCTTCTTACTTTGTTTGAAAGCAGCATCTCTGAGATGAAAGGTGAGCGAGCTTGGACTAAAGAGCAGATTGTGAAACTGTTCTTTACCATGATCCCTGATTTTGGGCACAAAGAAACGGGTAAATACCTCGATAGCAAGATGTAAGTGGAGCATTCAATGAAAGCGACATCTATTGTTGAATTTGTGAGAGATACTTACAAAACAGACGAATTTATTCCCTTACATGCACCGACTTTCGATGGCAACGAAAAAGCGTACGTAATGGAAACGATTGAAAGTACATTTGTTTCTAGCGTCGGTAAGTTTGTTAATGATTTTGAAAGAAAAATTGAAACTTACACTGGTACGGCTAAAGCTGTAGCGACAGTGAATGGCACAGCAGCATTGCATGCTGCATTGTACATGGCTGATGTTCAAAGAGGCGACTTGGTCGTCACGCAAGCTTTGACTTTTGTTGCAACCTGCAATGCTCTTTATCATATGGGGGCTGAGCCTATTTTTCTGGATGTATCTCCAGTGAGTTTAGGGTTGTGCCCTAAGGCTGTGGATGCATTTTTAGAAGAGAATGCTGAAGTCACAGACGCGGGGTGTATCCATAAAAAAACAGGCAGAAGAATCAAAGCCGTTGTACCAATGCACACGTTTGGTCACCCTGTAGAGCTTGATGAACTGGTTGCCGTTTGCTTGAAATGGAACATCACGTTGGTTGAAGATGCCGCGGAAAGCCTAGGCTCGTTCTATAAGGGCAAACACACCGGTACTATTGGTGATTTTGGTGCTGTCAGCTTCAATGGCAATAAGATCATCACCACAGGCGGTGGTGGCATGGTGTTATGTAAGACTCAAGAATTAGGTGCGCGTACTAAACATGTCACGACGACAGCAAAAGTGCCTCATCCGTATGAGTTCTTCCATGATGAACCTGGTTTTAACTACCGCATGCCTAACCTGAATGCTGCTCTGGGATGTGCACAGATGGAAGTTATCGAGCAGTATTTGAAGCAAAAGAGATTGCTTGCAGAACGCTATAAAAACTTCTTCAAAGGTACAGATTTTAAATTTGTCACTGAGCCAGAGTATGCGCAGTCAAACTATTGGTTAAATGCAATCATTTGTCCGGATAAAGAAAGCCGTGAAGAGATCCTCAGTGTCACAAATGATTCTGGAGTGATGACTCGGCCAATTTGGCAGCTTATGCATAGATTACCTATGTTTGAGAATGCAATACGTGGTGACCTAACTTACTCAGAGTTTCTTGAGGCACACCTAATCAATCTTCCAAGTACTCCCGTGGAAATCAAAGGCTAAGTAGGTTTAATACATACATGACGCAGACACATAAAAAGGTTGCGGTCTTTACTGGTACAAGAGCAGAGTATGGTCTGCTCTTTTGGCTTTTAAAGGACATACAAAGCGATCCTGACCTAATACTTCAATTGCTTGTTTCTGGTATGCACCTATCACCGGAATTCGGTGATACTTACAAACAAATTGAAAAAGATGGCTTCAATATCGATGAGAAAATAGAGATTTTGTTGTCTTCTGATTCCGCTGTAGGTACAGCGAAAAGTATGGGGCTGGGGGTCTTAGGGTTTACCGATGCCTTGTCGCGACTAGCGCCAGATGTTCTTGTCATTCTTGGGGATCGCTTTGAAGCGCTCGCTGCAGCGCAAACAGCTATGATACTTCGTATTCCGATCATTCATCTTCATGGTGGTGAAATAACAGAAGGTGCTTATGACGATGCAATTCGTCATGCGATTACCAAGTTGAGTTACCTACATGGTACATCGACAGACGAATACCGAAACCGAGTGATTCAACTTGGTGAATCACCAGCACGTGTCATAAATATTGGTGCAATTGGCTTAGACCACCTAAACCGAGCGTCTTTTATGACGGTTTCTGAGTTGAGTGAATCACTAAGTTTTGAACTCACAAAACCTTATTTTGTCGTGACTTATCACCCCGTTACTCTGGGTAACGAATCTCCAGAGGAAAGCTTTCAATCGCTTTTAGACGCATTGGATGAATACCCTGAACATCAAGTTATATTGACTTACCCTAACGCAGATGACGGTGGTCGACGCATTATCCCAATGCTAGAAGATTATGCGACAAGTCAACCAAAACGTGTCTTGGCAATCCCATCGCTGGGGCAAGTGCGTTATCTGAGCTCCGTAAAGCATGCGGCTGCAGTTATTGGTAATTCGTCGAGTGGTATTATTGAAGTACCAGCTTTTGATGTTCCTACAGTTAATATAGGAGCTAGACAAAAGGGACGCTTGGCGGCAAAAAGTGTTTTAAACACCACTGCTACGAAAGAATCCATCAGTAGCGCGATTGGCCTCGCTGTGAGCCGAAAGTATAAAGCTGAAGATGAAAATATTGCTAACCCCTACGGGCAAGGTGATAGTAGCAAGCAAGTCATAGAGATGATTAAAGGGTTAGATTTTGATCCTTGTAAGTCTTTTTATGATGTAAACATTGAACCTGACTTAAACAAGAAAGTAGAGTGAGACAATAATGACTTTGATTATTGCTGAAGCGGGTGTAAACCATAACGGCCAAGAGGAACTAGCGTTTTCTTTGGTCGATGCTGCTCACAAAGCCGGAGCGGATATAGTAAAGTTCCAAACTTTTAAAGCAAAAAACCTAGTTACCGAAGAGGCTAAGCAAGCTGAATATCAAGTAGCAAATACTCAAAAGCAAGAGTCTCAGTTAGCGATGTTAAGCCGTTTAGAACTGTCGTACGAGACCCACCATGATCTCGTCAAATACTGTGAGTCCCTTGGTATTGAGTTTCTATCAACAGCTTTCGATTTAGAAAGTTTAGATTTCTTAGTCAATGATCTTGGTTTAACGCGCTTGAAGTTGCCTTCCGGTGAATTAACGAATGCTCCTCTTGTATTGGCTCATGCTCGTACCGGTTGCGATCTTATTGTATCAACAGGTATGGCCACACTTTCCGAAATTGAGACAGCTCTTGGAGTGATTGCTTTCGGATATACGGCAGATGAAAAAGCAGAACCTTCGATGCTAGGTTTCCAAGAAGCTTATGCATCAGAAGCGGGTCAAAAAGCGCTAAAAGAGAAAGTAACAATTCTTCATTGTACGACGGAATATCCTGCTCCAATGGAAGAAATCAACCTAAGAGCAATGGATACGCTAGGGCGAACATTTGACTTGGCGGCAGGCTATTCGGACCACAGTGAAGGAATAACGATACCAATTGCGGCTGTTGCCCGTGGTGCTGTTCTCATAGAGAAGCATTTTACATTAGATAAAAACATGGAAGGTCCAGACCATAAAGCTTCTCTAGAGCCACAAGAGCTAGAGGCAATGGTAAAAGCCATCCGTCAGATTGAGATTGCATTAGGCTCTAGCGTAAAAACTCCTACAGTATCTGAAATGAAAAACAAATCCGTAGCGCGAAAAAGCTTAGTAGCAGCAATGGATATTGAAGAGGGTGAAGAGTTAACAGAATCTAACCTCACAATTAAGCGTCCAGGTATTGGTCTGTCCCCTTACCGTTATTGGGAACTTCTTGGCACTAAAGCAACCAAAGGATACAAAGCAGGAGAACGGATCATTGTGTGATGAAGTGAACCTTCCTATTGTAATGATTGGTGGAGGTGGACATGCTAGCGTGTTAACCGATATTTTGCTGGAGAAAGGACGAGAGATTGTTGCAGTTATTAGCCCAGATGACATAACTCAACGTAGTGTTTTCGTGGGGCTTACACAACTCTTAGAAGACGCAGATATAACGAAGTACTCACCAAGTGATGTTCTGTTGGTCAATGGTATCGGCATGATGCCAAAATCTTCACTACGAGAAAAAGTTGGACTCTACTTTAGCCAGCTAGGCTATCGATTTGAGACCGTCATAGCATCAACTGCTCATGTTTCAAATTTTGCGTCACTAGCTGAAGGATCGCAAGTTCTACATCAAGCAGTCGTCCAGGCCGGCGCTGAGGTAGGAGCTCACAGCATCATTAATACTGCTGCACTCATTGAACATGATTGCACTATCGGCCAGCATAACCACATTGCACCTCGAGCAACACTTTGTGGGCAAGTAAAAACTCACTGCAATGTGTATGTGGGAGCAGGTTCAACGGTGATTCAAGGCATTGAGCTAGGCAAAGGCTGTATTGTAGGAGCAGGAAGCACTATTGTTAAAGACATAGGCTCTCAGGTTGTTACTTTCGCTAAACAAAATCAAGAAACTAAGTTGATTGAAAATGATTAATAGTTGGAAAAAAGCCATCTTATCACCGTCAGCAACACTAAAAGATGCGCTACAAATTATAGACTCAGAAGCACTGCGTGGTGCATTAGTCGTTAACTCCTCTCAAGCATTATTAGGTGTGGTAACTGATGGAGACATTCGTCGAGGGCTTTTATCAGGAAAAAACCTCGAAGCTCCTGTAGCGGACGTAATGAACCGCTCACCAATGACCGCGAATTCAGAGAGCTCAAGAGAGTACTTGATTGAGCAAATGAACAAGCTTGATATTCTGTTTATTCCAATCGTAGACGATGGCAGATTAGTTGGCTTAGAAACCTTGCATCGTGCCTTAGTTAATAAGCCCAACTATCAAAACCCTGTGTTCATTATGGCTGGAGGTTTTGGCACTCGCCTTAAACCTTTAACAGATAGTTGTCCGAAACCTATGCTAAAGGTTGGCGGGAAACCGATCCTTGAAACGTTGATACGTAACTTTATAAAAGCGGGTTTCCAAAACTTTTATATTTCGACTCACTACATGCCAGAGCAAATTGAGAACTACTTTGGAGATGGTACCGACCTAGGCGTGAATATCACTTACGTTCATGAAGATGAGCCACTTGGTACCGGAGGGGCGCTAGGACTTCTACCTGATGATTTACCGAAAGGGTTACCGCTCATAATGATGAATGGAGATGTACTGACCAAGGTGGATTTTCAGCGCCTACTTGATTTCCATAATGAAAATCAAGCTGACACAACAATGTGTGTGCGAGAGTACGATTATCAAATCCCTTATGGTGTGATCAATGGAGAAGGAAACAAAATAACGAGTATGGTTGAAAAACCAATTCAACGTTTCTTTGTTAATGCTGGTATATATGTGGTTTCTCCAGAAGTGATTCACTCGGTTCCCCTGAATCACAAAATTGATATGCCGACTTTGCTAGAACAGCACATGGAACAAAGAAACAATATCCTCATGTTTCCTATTCATGAATATTGGCTTGATATTGGTCGTATGGATGATTTCAATCGTGCACAAGCTGATATTCACAGTTTAGGGATGTTCTAATGATTAATGGAAAAAAGGTCTTAGCACTTATTCCTGCTCGTAGTGGTAGTAAACGACTTCCAAGAAAAAATGTACTGCCTCTAGCTGGAAAACCACTGATTGGGTGGTCAATCGACACAGCTAAGGACAGTAAATATATCGATCAAATATTCGTTAGCACTGATGATACGGAGATAGCGGATGTCTCCTCCCTGTTTGGTGTCGATGTTCCAGAGCTAAGACCTGAATACTTAGCATCAGATACGGCAACGACAGAGAGTGTTCTAACTTATACGTTAGGAAAATTTGGAAGTGACGTCGATATAATTGTACTGCTCCAACCAACATCTCCATTGCGCACGACTCAACATATCGATGAAGCATTGGATCTATTCATTGAAAAACAGGCTTTCTCTGTAGTTTCCGTTACACCATGTGAGCACCCACCGCTTTGGGCTAACACGCTCCCTGAAGATGGCACTATGGAAGACTTTATTCGTCCAGAAGCACTAAAGCGATCACAAGATTGCGGTGATTTTTTCCGATTCAATGGGGCTATTTACATCTTTGATGTTCGAAAGTTTATGGAGTACGGCGAAATTAGATACACGGATGAGTCCTTCGCCTACGTGATGGAGAATCGAGTTTCTTTTGATATTGACCAACAATTAGACTTTGAGCTTGCCGAGTTTTTTATGAACAAAGAGGGCTAAATAGCCCTCTTGACTCTATATTACTGCTTAAGTAACGTCTCAAAAAATTCCAGATGCTTTTTCACGGTCACTCGTGAACTAAAGCTTTCATCTAGGCGCTTCTTGGCCGCTTCACTCATGGCTGTGCACTTGGCCTTGTCTTGTGCGAGCTTATCCATAGCTTCGCCCAACGCTTTAGCGTCACCTGTTGGGACAATATAACCCGTTTCACCATCCACAACGAGTTCTGGGGCACCGCCGGTGGTCGTCACGACTGAAGTTGTGCCGTTTGCCATTGCTTCCACAATAGTGCGTGGTAGCCCTTCTCCGCTGATCGATGGTTGAACTTGAAAGTCTGCCATACACATGATCGAAGGAATGTCAGTTCGATGACCAATGTAATGAATTCGTTCATTCATAGGGCTCGCTTTTATCTCATCAAAGTGAGGCTCATAACCACTACCCGCTAAGACCAGATGGAAGTTGGGGGCCGAAATGAATTTGGTAGCTTCAAGCAAAACGGAAATACCTTTACTTGGCCTTACGTGCGCTGCGGTAATCGCAACAACATCCTCTTCACTCACACCAAATTCAGAGCGCTCAGTTGGTGGCACCTTGTACCAATCTAATTCGTGCCCTTTGTATATGGTAACAACGTTATCTTTGTTCTTCCAAACGCGCTTCACTACATCCTGTCGCACTGCTTCAGACACACACACAATGCCATCCACACGAGGATGGAGCTGAGTTAGGTAAGCACTTGGGTCATGTCGATATAGCCCGCCAGTAGTTCCTCGATAAACAACCAACTTAACGTCAAAGCCAATACACGCAAAAGCTGCATTGGGGATTGTCTTAGAGTTAAAAGCATAGCAGATGTCGTAATTGTGCGTTTTTAACTCATGACGGATCTTTTTAATGGTATCAAAACAAATTTTACGTTTAGGGTAGCCATCAACAACTCGAATGCCGTGCTCTTCTAGCTTAGATACGTGCTCAGATTCTCCCTGAGTCATGATCGTCACTTGGTGCCCTTGACGAACTAGCTCGATAAAAATCGCAGCTTCTGGACGCAAACTGTTCCATGCATGTAAGTAAGATGCACAAACTAAAATCTTCATCTATCGGTTCCTATTTAGCTTGGTCTGTTGAACGGTCTTCTGAGCGATTTTCAAGAATCCACAAACCGACATATTTATTGAAATTCACCTGAGCGTAAGTCATCGCCATAATGAAACCGACACTACCATCCATAAAGCCACGACGGATAATGTACACAAGGAAGAACGTCCACATCGCCCTTAACAGAGCGAGGAACAAGCCATGTGATTTCTTGCCTTTACGATGGTATTTTTGAGAGCCAAGCCAAGCATATTGCGCCGCTTTATCTAAGCCGTGCCCATAATCTCGATGGGTATAGTGGAGCAAGTAGCCTTTCAGGGTACCCGTCGTTCCTTGTTCCGGTACAACGGTTTCGTGCACTTCATCCAAGGTATATCGAGAGCCCTCTCTTTTGAAGAGTCTTAACACAGCGCGAGCACTACGCCCATACTTAAGTGTTGTTCCATAGAGCGTCACTCCCCAAGGAAGTTTGTAAGCAGTATGTTTGATTTGATCTTGTTTTAATAAATCAACAAGAGCCTTACTCATTTCAGGGTCTAAAGCTTCATCTGCATCGATTGATAGCACCCAATCACATGTCGCTTTATCTAACGCTCGTTGCTTTTGCTTACCAAAGCCCGGCCAATCGGTGATCGTCACGTTGTCTGTGTATTTTTGGCATATCTCAACGGTTGCGTCCGTTGAACCGCTGTCTAACACAATTAGCTCATCGGCAATATCAACCACAGATTTAAGGCAAGTTTCAATTCGGTCTTCTTCATTCTTGGTAATAACAATGACAGACAGGGTATGTTTTCTCATTATTCGGCCCTAGAATTTCCAATAGTTTAAAGATTTACGGATTTTAAAGTTACGAATCCAATTTTTTGGTTTTTTATCCTGCCAACCACTTTCTAGCACATCAGTAATAACATTCAGAACCCTAGCTGAGGATTGCCCGTCCAAATATGGTGTTATTGATGGACCATAATTAGCAATAGCTTTGTCTCTTGCTTCATCCGGTAGCATCGCTTGTTGAATTGCTGATTCTAACTGCTCTGCTTGGGTAATATTGATGAAGCTCGCTTGAGGAGCTCGGTTATTTACCGTAACAACCGGCTTATTGAGCAACAAAAACTCCTGAAAGATTGATGAGTTGTCACACACCATCACATCCGCACGGTGCTGCATTTCAACCACTCGATCATTGTCGAAGAACAAAAGGTTATCGCCTTCCAACGCCTGATATTTTTCTCGTGTCTCTTGCTTCATTTTAGGATGCAGTGTAACCAACCATTGCCACTGGCTCAGTTTGCTTTGGCGCTTAAGTTCTTCATAAACCAACTCAGCACAAGATAAGCTTGGCGAAAAAGTGGAAGCGAATAGAATTTGAGGTCTATCAAAATTACTCTCACTAGCTTGGTAATTAAACAAGCTATCTAGCTTCAACCACCCAGTCTCTTTGACTTGAAAATAGCCACGCTGCTTAGCTAATGGCTCCAATGAGTTGGTTCTTTCATGACCTTCTGTGCAATATAAGTCAAATAGACCACGCTCAGGATATAAGTTCCCTCGTTTACTCTCATTCAAACCATGAAACACTTGTACCTTCAAACCTGGGATAAAAGCAGGAACGCGATCACCGGGTACTAAAACAGCAGAAGGGTTATAGGCGACAGCTTCTGTCAAAGACACGCGCTGCTCTTGCTCTAATAAGAGATGTTCAGAAGCATCCTCACCAACGAGCAACCACTTTACGTCATGGCCAAGTTGCTTCGCGTAGTTATAAAATGGACGAAGGATAGCAAATGAGTAGTTTTGCTCGACATAGAGCAAAAAACGATAGGATTGATCGGTTTGAATAAGCGATGAGATAGAGTTCACCATTTCCGTTTGAAAGTGTCACTAAGCATTTAATTATAACGCTCTTTACTTTCGAGATTGAAGAAAATACTCTTCTGATTACTGATTTTACCCTCTGGTGTCACTGTTCTTATGCTTATACGACTTATATACACTCTTATATTGTCATTGGCCTCTCCACTGCTCCTCTATGGGCTTTATAAGAGCAAACCCGGCAAACCAAGTTTCGGTAAGCGCTGGAAAGAGCATTTCGGTATTACACCGCAGATTCAAGGCAAAAGCCCGATCTGGATTCATGCGGTGTCGGTAGGTGAATCTATTGCTGCGATACCTATTATCAAGCAATTGAAGCAGCGAGACCCAAATCAAGCCATCATCGTTACCACGACAACCAGCACAGGTGCAGAACAAATAGACAAACTTGGTGGTTTGGTCGAGCATCGCTACATGCCGATTGATTTTTCTTGGTGTGTGCGAGGCTTCCTTAAATCAGTAAAACCAAAGCAAATGTTGATTATGGAAACAGAGCTTTGGCCAAACACGTTACATTGCGTCGCAAACGCTGGGATTCCTATTTCAGTACTCAACGCACGTCTATCTGAACGTTCATGCCAGCGCTACGCCAAATTCCAGCCTGTATTTAACCTTCTAGCTAAAAAACTATCTCAGGTACTCTGCCAATACCCTAGTGATGCGGAGCGTTTTGTTAGACTAGGCCTAGATAAAGCTTCTGTGCATGTGACGGGCTCTATCAAGTTTGATATTGAAGTCTCTGCTGAACAAGTTGAAGAAGGCAAAGCATTAAGGGAGCAATTGGGCTTTAATCGCGATATCTGGATTGCGGCTAGCACCCACCAAGGTGAAGACGATGTTGTTTTAGATGCTCATAAGCAGCTTTTAAAAGACAATCCAAATGCATTGCTGATGATCGTGCCTCGCCACCCAGAGCGATTTAACCAAGTGGCAGAGCTCGCTAAGCAGTACGGCTTCAAGACTATAACTAGAACGAGTCAGCAACCATTAACATCTGATGTTGAAGTGTATATCGCTGATACCATGGGCGAAATGTTGGTACTACTCGGCGGTGCTGATGTCTGTTTTATGGGCGGAAGCCTTGTTGGAGATAAAGTTGGAGGGCATAACTTGCTAGAGCCAGCAGCCCTCAAGTTGCCTCTGCTAAATGGCCCTAGCTACTTTAATTTTAGCGAGATCACCGACAAACTGCTTGAAGCTCAAGCTGTCACTATTTGTCAAAACAGCAATGAAATTGTAGGCCAGCTAAAAGAGCTGTTCACACAACCTAAGTTACTTAAAGACAAAGGCTTAGCGGCTTATCAAGTAGTTGAACAGAACCGAGGGGCGTTGGATAAAACCTTGAGTTTTTTTAATCCTCGACTAAACCATTAAGTAGTATCCAAATGTAAAAGTGATTATAGTTTAGTCAGTTTTTAGAGATTCAGAGGTTATATGTTCTACTTGATCGGTTCTGCCATATTTCGAGCGTTAGAAAAAGCCCACATCAAAGAGAAAGAAGCTAAATATAAAAGGCGCTACTCTATCGATAGTACATTTGACTTGAAGCGAAGCCACGTAAGGTTTTATGGAAAAGGCGATATTATTGGTGGCAAAGATTCTTATGTTGGCCACAACACAGCAATACAAGCAATGCCAGGGTATACAGTAACGATAGGTAGAAGAACTCGTATTAGCCACAATGTCAGAATGTACACTTCATCAACAGAGACTCAACAAGATTTCACACAGCGACCTTTAAAAAACCATTTTGGCGATATTGCTATTGGAGAAGGAGTCTGGATTGGTGCTAATACTGTAATCCTCCCTGGGGTAACAATCGGTAACAATGTTGCCATCGGTGCCAATAGTGTGGTTACAAAAGATATACCTTCAAATACTGTTTATGGTGGTGTACCTGCTAGATTTATAAAGAGCAAATAGTTTTATTCATTTGCTTTGTAGCCCTGAACTAAGGTCTCCCAATCCGACTCTTGCCATTGAATCTGGCGCTTGTTCACTTCTTTCAAGAACGAGCGCTTTAAGCGATTCAAGTTCCCTTCTTTCCAGTCATCACCCGCTTGCTGACCACACTTATCAAAGTCAATAATCCACACCTTTTGTGAATCATCAAGCAGGATATTATGAATGTTGAGATCAGTGTGATTAACCCCAGCATCGTGCATTTTACGTATCTCTTGACCAATTTTTTGATAAATATCCGCACCTAGCGAATTAGCTACCAAGACATCAACCAGATCTTTCGCATTGGGAATCCGCTCTGACATCAGATCTGCACGATAAAATAGCCCGCTTTTCGCCGCCCGAGCCGCAACTGGCCTAGGTACATTAACGCCAGCGTTAGCCAATACGTTAAGCACATTAAGCTCCATCGCGCAGCGCGTACTTTCCCAATCAGAGAATCTATATTGATCTTCAACGAGTTTGCCAAATAGCCCACCACGACGATAGTGACGCAACGCGGCTTGCATTCCATCAAGTTGAATAAACCAGGTGGTACCACGCCCCTGTGCACTCCCTGAAATAGCATCACGTTGCTGCCAGTATTCAGCCTCAAAGATCTGAACCATCTCACCCTCCGGCACTTGTGCCAGAAGTTCAGGGTCATACCAAATTATTTGGTTCTTAGTGTTAATAGTTTCCATCTATGAGGCCTTTGGGTCGCTTTTCGTCATTGCTATTTTACAACTAATGCGAGTATCTGCATAATTCTGATGTTATTCACTTTTTCGGGCTCTTTATGTCACTGTTCTCAACTGCACCTCAATCTCTTTGCATACTTCGCCTATCCGCGATTGGCGATGTTTGTCATGCTATTTCTGTGGTTCAAGCCATCCAGAAGCAGTGGCCTGAAACGAAAATTACTTGGATAACCGGAAAAATAGAAGCCATGCTGATCGGCGACCTGCCAGGTATTGAAGTCGTTGTTTTCGATAAGAAACAAGGCTTCAAAGGGATGAGTGAATTATGGCGCCAACTGTCTGACCGCAAATTTGATGCGCTTTTACACATGCAAGCCGCACTGAGATCCAGCGTACTTTCCTGGGGAATAAAGGCGAAGTGTAAGGTGGGCTTTGGCAAAAACCGTACTCGTGAAATGCAATCACTCTTTACTAATCACCGCCTGCCTATTTCAGATAAGTTTCATGTGTTAGATAACTTTGCCGAGTTTGCTCGCTACATTGGTGTGCCCTTCGATAAACCCCAATGGGATATTCCTTTAACACCGGAAGACGAACAGCTAGCTATCGACACCATAGCTGGGAAACCAACCTTGGTTATCTCCCCTGCAGCAAGCAAAGATTCACGTAACTGGTTAACTGATCGATATGCCGCTATTGCCGATTATGCAGTAGAAAAAGGGATGCAAGTGGTGCTGTGTGGCTCTCCTGCTCCACGAGAGGTAAATCTTGGTAAGGACATCGAAGCGCTATGCCAAGCTCCTGTTATCAACTTAATTGGCAAAACTAACCTAAAGCAACTTACCGCCGTACTGAAACATGCGACCGTGGCGATAGCACCAGACACAGGCCCAGCACACCTAGCAACAACACAATCAACACCTGTTATCGGGTTATACGCACACAGTGATCCTCGAAGAACAGGCCCCTACAATGACCTTGATATCGTAGTCAGTGTTTATCAACAGCACGTAGAGGCGCAACAAGGGAAACCGGTTAAAGACCTTCCATGGGGAACTCGCGCAAAAGGCGATGATTTAATGAAAGACATCACGCTCGACATGGTAAAACAGACATTAGACAAAGCTATAAACTCGATTAAAACACCAAGCAAGGACAGCTAATATGACCACACACGTTATCTACCCAGGTACTTTCGATCCGGTAACCAATGGTCACCTCGATATCATCGTCCGTGCTGCAAGCATGTTTGATCATATCACCGTCGGTGTCGCCGCTAGCCCAAGTAAAAAAACCATGTTTAAGTTAGATGAACGAGTCGAGCTGTTGCGTGATGCTGTGTCTCATTTACCTAACGTATCTGTTGAAGGCTTTTCTGGGTTGCTTGTCGATTTTGCCAAAGAACAGAAAGCGAACGTATTGGTACGTGGCCTAAGAACAACTATGGATTTTGAGTACGAGTTTGGTCTCACTAGTATGTACCGCAAGCTTCTCCCCGGACTTGAAAGCGTGTTTCTAACTCCTTCGGAAGAGTATGCCTTCCTATCTTCAACTATTGTTCGTGAAGTCGCGATACATGGTGGGGACATTAGTCAGTTTGTGCCACAAAAAGTTGCAGATGAAATCAAACTGAAAACAGTGAAATAACCCTGCATTCAAAAACAAAAATAGCGCTCATTGAGCGCTATTTTTTATGACTGCAATTGGAGTTTACAGTGAGTAGTAAGCTTTATACCAATCTGCGAATGCCTTCGCACCTTCTTGGATTTTAACTTGTGGTTTGTAGCCTACGGCTTCAAACAGATCCTCAGTATCGGCGTAAGTCGCGTATACATCACCGGGTTGCATTGGCATGAAGTTCTTCTTCGCTTCGATACCTAAAGCCGTTTCCAATGCTTCGATGTAATCCATCAATTTAACTGGGCTACCATGGCCAATATGAATACACGGTATGGTGCTGAGCTAGTTGCTGGCGATCCTTGCTCTACTGTCCAATCTGGCTGTTTTGCTGGAACTCGGTCTTGTACACGAATTATGCCTTCAACGATATCATCGATATAAGTGAAGTCGCGCATCATGTCGCCGTTGTTGTAAATATCGATCTCTTTGCCCGCCACGATTAAGTTCGCAAACTTAAACATCGCCATATCTGGGCGGCTCCAAGGACCGTAAACCGTAAAGAAACGTAGGCCTGTTGTCGGCACATCGTATAGATGAGAATAGGTATGCGCCATTAGTTCATTCGACTTCTTAGTCGCTGCGTACAATGAAATCGGGTGGTCAACGCTATCTGCCGTGTGGAATGGCATTTTCTGGTTCAGGCCATATACCGAGCTTGAAGAAGCATAAACTAGGTGTTCAACCTTGTTATGACGGCAGCCTTCCAAAATAGCTAAGTGACCAACAAGGTTGCTGTCCGCATAAGCCATTGGGTTATCGATTGAGTAACGAACGCCAGCTTGTGCCGCTAAGTGAATCACACGGTCAAATTTTTGCTGTGCGAAAAGCTCAGCGATACCTTCTCTATCAGCCAGATCAAGCTCGATAAAGGTAAGGTTTTCATGTTCGATACGCTTAAGGCGGTCATGTTTCAGAGAGACTTCGTAGTAGTCATTTAGGTTATCAATACCAATAACCTCATGTCCTGCCGCACATAGTCGCTCTGACACTGCAGAGCCAATAAAACCAGCAACGCCAGTTACTAAATATTTCATTCTACTATTCTCAATTCATATAATTAGTACAATTGTAGCCACTCGCTAGCTTACCGACTAGCAATAAAAAGTGAACACGAGTTCAGATTTTCTATACTTGGCACTCTTCACAATAAAAAGTATTGCGCTGCCCGATTTTGAGCTCTTGAATCAGCGCTTCGCAGCTTGGGCACTTTTCACCTGCTTTACCATACACTTGCAGCTCTTGTGCGAAGTAGCCTGGTTTACCGTCCGCCTGAGAGAAATCTTTCAACGTCGTGCCACCTTGCTTGATAGCCGTCGCGAGCACTTGTTTGATCTCATCGGTTAACAAGATCCATTCGGCTTTGGTTACTTTGTTTGCTGATCGTAACGGGTGAATTCTTGCAGAGAACAAGGCTTCGTTAGCATAGATATTCCCGACGCCAACGACCACTTTGTTGTCCATTATGAACTGCTTCACCGCAACTTTACGCTTTTCTGCCTTCTCAGCGATGTAGTCAGCATTAAAATCGTCTGTTAACGGCTCAGGGCCAGAGCCAAGCAACACAGAGTGAACTTCATCAGGCGCCGACCACAACCAAGCGCCAAAACGACGCGGATCGTTATAGCGCAGTACCTTGCCGTTAGTCAGCTTGAGATCCACGTGATCGTGCTTTGCCGCCGGAAAATCGGCATCTAATACGCGCAGTGAGCCTGACATTCCAAGATGAACAATTGCAGTACCTGTATCAGTTTCAATCAAAAGGTACTTAGCACGACGTGAGATCGCACGAATCACCTGCCCTTCTAGCTTTTTAAGCTCTTGTGGGATATCCCAGCGTAACTTCGGTGTGCGAAAGGTAAGTGTCTTAATAGTCTCGCCGACTAAATGAGGCGAGATCCCCATACGGCTTACTTCGACTTCGGGTAATTCAGGCATAATCTAATCGTCCGATGTTGAGGGATTGTCTTGGCTAAGGCTTGGAAACAGGTAGCTCTCTTCAATAGACACCGCCAACCACTGATCATTCCAGTTTTTTAACAACCAAAACTCAGGCAGCTGATAATAAGTAATGCGTTGCGGCTCTTCTTGGTCTTGATACCACACTTCTATGGTATGCGGAGTGCTGAGCTGAGAGGCAAGGTCAGTATAGGTTTGCGAGTCAACCTCGGTGCCAACAAGCTGCTGCCAACGCTGAGCGCGTTCTTGAGCACTAATGCTTTGGGCTGGAGCGGAGCCTTTCAATTGATAGACCCACTGGCCATCTTCGAGTACTAATGACCACTTAGCAAAGTGCAACGCTTGCAGCTCAGCTCTAGGGTTTAATAGATAGGGATAAGGGCTACTAACCTGCTGCTCAGGTTCTGGCTCGATAAGATACGCTTTGATCAAAGTAGGAAGGTTGAGCACCCCAATAAAAGCGATCACGCTTAACATGAGTATGTTGTTCCACCTACGTCCACGATATCTCATCTGATTCTGCCATCTAACCTATTGAGTCTTCAGTATATCGTGAAAGTGGCGATACTTTCTATGTTGCTATTTGTACTGGCT
>AAZW01000012.1 GCA_000169995.1 Vibrionales bacterium SWAT-3
TCTTACTGGCCTTGGCATGATCGCATCAGGTTTTGCGACTTCTCCACTAATGCTAAACATCACATTCGGTGTGATGGCAGGTGCTGGTATCGGCTTCGGTTACGCATGTCTTTCTCCTTCTGCAATGAAGTGGTTCCACCCTTCTAAGAAAGGTATGGTTAACGGTCTTATCGCAGCAGGCTTCGGTCTAGCGGCAATTTACCTTGCTCCAGTTACTGCTGCTCTTATCGAGAGCATGGGCATCCAAACAAGCTTCAAGATTCTTGGTGTTGGTGTACTAGCAATCGCTGTACCTCTAGCAGCAACAATCAACAACCCACCAGCGGGTTACTCTCCAGCTGAACCAAAAGTAAAAGCTGGCCAAGCTCCAAAAGCGGTTAAGAAGAGCGAAGACCTATCTTGGAAAGTAATGCTGAAGACCCCTCAGTTCTACTCTCTATGGATCATGTACGCGTTCGCAGCTTCTGTTGGTCTAATGATCATCGGTAACATCACAAGTATCGCAAGCGCACAAGCAAACCTACCGAAAGCGGTTTACCTTGCTTCTATCCTTGCTGTATTTAACTCAGGCGGTCGTGTTGCTGCTGGTATGCTTGCTGACAAAATCGGTGGCGTTCGTACTCTTCTACTTGCGTTCATTCTGCAAGGTGCAAACATGGCGCTATTCGCTACGTTTAATACTGAGTTCACGCTAATCATCGGTACTGCAGTAGCAGCGGTTGGTTACGGTACTCTACTAGCAGTATTCCCAACGCTTACAGCTGAGTTCTACGGCCTTAAAAACTACGGTACTAACTACGGCGTGCTTTACACGGCATGGGGTATCGGTGGTGCAATCGGTACAGCGGTTGTTGGTTACTCGATGACAAACGGCGACAGCTACGGCCTTGCTTACACTATTTCTGCAGCAATGATGGCAGTATGTATTGTTCTAGCAATCATCACTAAGCCAATGTCTGAAGCGAAAGCGGCTGAGCTAAAAGCATCTCAAGCTTAATCTGATAAAAGATTGAATTTGAAAAGAAAGAGCTTAACCTTAGGGTTAGGCTCTTTTTGTATCAAGCGACGTATCAAGTGACATTAGAATCCACTTCTCAACTACACCCAACTTACTATCTCGACAACTTCAATCGACTGATTGAACACGCTCAAACGTACTACCCTGACCTTCTAAGCGCCGATGAAACTCGTTGGCTACAAGGTTACAAGCGCCTTTCTACACCTAGCCAGTGTTTAATGGTTCGTTTGCTGTCTCGTAAGGGGTGTTGGTTTCGCAGTGATAAACTCGACTACGTTGAAATACCCAACCTCTCAGATGCGCTGCAAGAGCTAAGTACATCAGGCTTTATTGCGCTGAGTAATCCTAAAGCTTCGCACAACTTTGTTATCACAGAGCATGAGCTAGGCTTACACTTGCTCACCAAGCCTGAGCTAGTCAACGTATTCCCTACCCTCAAAAGCAGTAAGTCGGCAAAAAAAGAGGTGCTATTAGGACTCCTGACTCAACAACCTCTTGATAACTATGAAGCTTTAACATTTAACTGTATCCATGTTGTTGAAGCCGAAGTTATCGATGTATTGCTGCTACTCTTCTTCGCCAATACATACCAAGATCTCAGTCAGTTCGTTTTAAGCGATCTTGGCCTCAACACTTTTGAAAACTACCCATTGAGTAAGCAGCGTCGCTTCTTCAACTCCAGGGAGCAGCTCGATCAACTGCTCTCAATGCGCGACGTTCAACGCCAATATTATGAAGGCGACCGTAAGGACTGCGACGTTCTTGAACACCTTTTACAATCCTTGCCGTGCGAATCAGAACATCGCACCATTGCGCGAAAGCGCTCGCGCCTGATCAATGACATTGCTCGAGATCTAGAAAGACTCAATCAGAACGAACAAGCCATCCATTGGTTTAAGCAATCATCACTTCCACCGAGCAGAGAGCGGCTTGCTCGCATCTACGACAAGCAAGATGAGCTAGACCTTATGAGTGACACCGTCACGGAAATGCAAACCAATCCATCTGACGTATCAGAACTGGAAGTCGCCGTTAAGCTTGAGCAAAGGTTGCTACGCAAGCAGGGACAAAAGGTTCCACGCGCTTCAAAGCCGATTTGCGAACAAATTAGATTGGAATTAGACCTAAGCCAAACCAAAGTTGAGCTTGCCGTTAAACAATATTTTGAAGCTGAAGGTTGGGAAGTCTACTTTTCCGAGAACAGCTTTCTGTGTGGGTTATTCGGCTTGGCGTTTTGGGATGTAATTTTCTCAGATGTCGAGGGGGCGTTTATCAACCGCTACCAATATCGACCATTGGATCTCTATCATTCAGACTTTCAAAAAAAGCGTGAATTGCAAATCAATGCCGTATTCCAAACTATCTCGAACCAAGGCATTGAGCACTTAATCGATGTGTATGATAAAAAGTTTGGCATTGCTAATCCGTTTGTGCATTGGAATCACTTCCCTAAAGCACTCATCGAACGTAGCATTCACTCAGTACCACGAGCCTTGCTGATCGATCTCTTCAAAGTCATATTGAGTGACCTAAAACTGTTTAGAACCGGAATGCCTGACCTGATCGCTTTTAAAGATGATCAATTTCACTGGATAGAAGTCAAAGGCCCCGGAGACAAATTACAAGACAACCAATGGCGTTGGATAAAGGAATTCGAGCGACTCTCAGTCCCCTTCTCTGTTTGTTACGTTAATCAATAGACCTGAATATTGAGCTCTATACCCGCAGCCAAGCCTGGCGAATCACTCAATCCTATAGAGATCTTGTCTACAAAATTGTCAGAACATGAGCATTTTCAATCATTTTCGATATAATTAGAAAAAATGCCAAATATCTAAGTACGTATGAATTTGAAAAAACTCTTCATTTTGTCTCTTGTCAGCGTGTTCTCAGGTTGTGCCGTGTACGCGGGTCTAAACTTCGATGAGCTGTTTGGCGAACAACAAGTTCGTGATCGCCAAACTCCTATCCTTTCAGCTCAATCGCAACACTTTCTCAACGAAGTTAAACCGAGCATTGATAACCGATGTGTGGTTTGTCACGCCTGCTACGATGCACCTTGCCAACTTAAAATGTCTTCTGTGGAAGGTATCGACCGAGGTGCAAGTAAAGCACTGGTTTATCAAGGTACGCGTTTAACAGCATCGGCTCCCACGCGCTTGTTTGAAGATGCGTTAACCACACAAGAGTGGCGCGATGCTGATTTCCACCCTGTACTCAATGAACGTATGCAGAACTCGACCGCCAACTTAGATGCCGGGCTTGTCTCTCGCATGTTGATACAGAAAGAGAATCACCCACTTCCAGAGCAAACGCAGTTAGAAGGCTTCGACTTTTCAATCGATCGTGACCAGCAGTGTCCGACTATCGAAGAGTACGCTCAATATGAGAGAGATTACCCTACCTGGGGAATGCCTTATGGAATGCCTAACTTAGACAAGACAGAATACGCGACTCTGATGAGCTGGCTAGAAAATGGCGCTCTGATGAACGAACATATTCCGCTAAGTGAAGCTGAGCAAGAGCTAGTTAATACTTACGAAAAGTTCCTCAATAAAAGCGCAAGAAAGAGCCAACTTTCAGCGCGTTACATCTATGAGCACCTGTTCTTATCGCACGTTTACTTTTCTGAGTTGGGACAACCGACACGCTTTTTCTCTATTGTTCGCTCAGCAACACCTCCTGGCGAACCGGTGAAGCGTATCACCACTCGTCGCCCTTATGACGATCCAAAAGTACCACGCGTTTACTACCGTCTTATCCCTGAGCAAGGCACAATTGTTGACAAGACACACATGCCTTTCGCCCTCAATGAAGAGCGCCTGCAAAACTGGAACACTTGGTTTGTTGATGCCGATTACACTGTAGATAAGCTGCCAAGTTACGATATCGATATTGCCGCGAATCCGATGACCTCATTTGAAGCCTTGCCAGTAAACTCTCGCTTTAAGTTCATGCTCGATAACGCCCAGAACACCATCATGGCTTACATCAAAGGCCCGGTATGTCGTGGTCAGTTGGCATTGAACGTGATTAACGACCGATTCTGGGTATTCTTTATCGATCCAGACAAAGCCGATCTTCCAGAGATCAACGCCTTCTATGCAAGCCAACGTGACAATCTTAAGCTTCCAAGTGAACTTGAGAGTAACACGGTTCCTGCAACGAACTGGGTTAGATATTCAAAACAGCAAGCCCGCTACCTAGAAGGTAAATCAGACTTTGCTAATAAGTGGTTTAAGAATGGTGAGAACTTAACGACAGACGTTATCTGGGATGGCAATGGCACCAACCCGAATGCTGCCCTTACTGTTTTCCGTCACTTTGACAGTGCATCGGTGGTACAAGGCTTGGTGGGTCCTCAACCTAAAACGGCGTGGATTCTGGATTATGCACTTTTAGAGAGAATTCATTACCTACTTGTAGCGGGCTTCGATGTTTACGGAAACTTCGGCCACCAGCTCATCACGCGTATGTTTATGGATTTCTTACGTCTTGAAGGTGAAAGCAACTTCTTAACACTGTTACCAAAAGATGTACGACACCTTGAGCACTCAAGCTGGTACCAAAATCAAAGCGTCCAGTTGAGTGACTTCTTGCAACGTAATATCGCACCTTTTGATCAGCCAACTAGCGTGGTGTACAAAACGGCCGATCCAAAACGTGAGTTGCTCGATAAGCTTAAAGATAAGCTGAGCCCAATACTTAATGACCGTTATGAGATCGTTGATACTGGCTTTAGCCGTAAAAATGAAGCACTGCTTAAACAGGTAAGCTTGGTTAAAGGTGAAGGCCTACGCCATGTCCCTCAACTCGTGATGATCATGATTGAAGGCGAAAACGGTGAAGAGCAACTGTTCACCATGATTCACAACAACGCTCACAGCAACATTTCTAGCCTGTTTAATGAAGAAGGTAACAGAGATTACGCTAATGACGACTTAACGCTCGTCCGAGGCATTGTAGGCAGCTATCCAGCCGCTTACCTATCACTGACAGAGAAGGAAATTCCAACTCTAGTGAAGTCTCTACAAAACTTACAGACTGAAGAAGATTACGTGGCGCTGCTTGATAAGTTTGCCATCCGACGCAGCTCTAGTGAGTTCTGGCCATTCAGCGACCGTGTACATCGTTGGTACCAACAAGACCAACCAATTGAGTTTGGCCTGTTGGACTACAACCGATTCGAAAACCGTTAGTCCGAGAAGCATCGCTTTAAAAACAAAAATCCTCTGTCTTGGCAGAGGATTTTTTTGTTTCTGGGTGCTTAGTTAGACTGAGCTCAGCTTAGCCTGAGAAGCTAATTATGTGGCAGCGAACATTCAATATCAGACATGTTGTTGCAACGCCGCTAGAGAGTCTTTAACTAGCCCCGTTAATTCTTCAGAGCTGTTCTTGTATTGCGTTAATGGCTCACTGCTTATCTCAATGTTCTTACACAATTCAAACAGGGCTAATAGTCCCAAGCTGCCCGCCGACCCTTTGAGTTTATGAGCGAGCGATTTCACCTCACGGGCGTTCTCCGCGTCATTGGCGTCAGCCATTTCTTTTAACGTTTCAAGGCTGCTTTGTTCAAATAGCCCCACAATCTGCTTCATCTTATCCAAACCCAGAATAGACAAGTCGCCTTCGATTACTTTGCTATCAATTATAAGTTTGCTATCAGAAATGGTCACAGGGCTTTCCTCTTGGTCTGACTGTTCAATCTTGCTTTCGACTACTAGGTCGCTCTCATTACGCTTTTCACAAAAACCATCTTGGTTTCTTTGGCAGGTCGAATCATTAGGGTCAGGCTGTGGCAATAGCAAGGTCTTGCCATCTAGTTGAGTCACTATCAGCCTTGCAAGCGCTTCTTTCTCAAGAGGTTTTGGTAAGAAGCCATCAAAACCATTCGCCAAATAAATTTCGACTTCTTCATTAAACACATGAGCCGATACCGCCACCATAGGAGGCGCATACTGTGTCGTGCTCTCAGGTAAACAGTCTAAAGCAGATGCTTGAACCTCAATCTCTTTAAGTTGCTGAATGAGATCAACACCATCGCAGTCTGGAAGGTTGATATCAACCAATGCAATATCAAAGACCTGTTCACTGTATATCTCACGAGCTTCTTGTCCGGTTGTGGCAATCACGACCTCATGGCCCAGGTTGTTTAAGAAGCCTTCAGCAACAATGCAGTTCACTGGGTTGTCTTCAATCAACAGCACTTTAGCGCGGATACAGGTTTCAACCACTGCGGTTTTAGTTTCGATTTTTTCGCCTGCTTGAAGCGGTAAGGAGAACCAGAACTGACTGCCTTCGCCTTCTTCTGAATGAACGCCAATATCACCGTCCATTGCCAACATGATGCGCTTACTGATCGCCAGACCTAACCCAGTGCCACCCGTTGTGTTTCGACCACTGTTGGTTTGGCTAAACGCATCAAACAAGCATTTCTGTTCACTTTCATGTATCCCAACACCTGTATCGGATACTTCAAACATCACGCGGTTTTCATCTTCGAGATCTAAGCTGATAAATATGTCGACATCACCTTTATCGGTAAACTTGATTGCGTTACCAACCAGGTTATTCAATATCTGGCTAATACGGGTGACGTCACCGCGCCAGTAGCGCTGTACATCGCTTTCAATATGGTAGCTAAAGCCAAGCTTCTTCTCAGCTGCGCGCCCTTCCATCAATTGATAGGTATCTTGAACCATTTGATGTAAGTCGAAAGACGCAATCCTTATCTCAAGGTGCCCAGCTTCAATTTTAGAGTAGTCCAATACATCATTGAGGATAGCTAATAAGTTCTTTCCGCTGCGGTTGATGATGTCAGCATAACCAGATTGTAGAGGATTCAATCCGGTATCTTTTAGCAAACGAGCTGTGCCTAATACCCCATTCATCGGCGTTCTGATTTCATGACTCATGGTCGCCAAGAAAGCTGACTTAGCACGGCTCGCTTGCTCGGCGGCACTTCGCGCTTTGGCGTGATTCGTTACCTCGACGTTCAGCTTTTCGTTGGTTTGTTGAAGCTGGTAGGTTCGCTCAGTAATTAGCTCCTCAAGGTGCTCTTTGTGCTCTTCGAGCTCTCGTTTCGCTTTAGCCTCACCCACAGCTACGACTTGTAGCGCCTGCGCAGTGTTTCTTGCCGTGATGATCGCCTCACCCATGTGGGCAAGCTCATCGTTACCTTTTACCGAGATATCGATATTAAGTCGCCCTTGAGCAATAGACATCAGAGCTGCCGAATACTCAGTAAGGCGTTTTACGACCGACACATAAACCACGCGCCATACAATAAACGCCACTATCACCAAACCAATAATAGAGATCACAGAGAGCGACCATTGCGCGAGGCTTAACGTAGAAGTCAGTTCATCTACCGCCTTTTTTGTGCTTAAGTTTGAATCATCAATCAGTTGGTTTACCGTCGTGTTCAGCTCTGAGAATAGCTTTAATGTGTTCTGCATCAACAGCTCGGACTTCTTGGTGTTCTCATACTGTTCCAAAGAGATATCAAACACCACTTGGCGCTTTTGTAATTCATGGAGAAGCTGAGACATTTGCTCTGAACGTGTTGGATCCTCTACCGCTTTCACGCGGCGCACCATGATCCTATGATTCGCTTCAAACTCGGTCTGGATTTGGTGGATACGCTCAACATTGGTTACCGTTTGAGTTTCCTCAATTTGGTTAAGCATTTTAAACGCAAGAAGGTGTAATTCGTGAAGACGCTCAGAGAGGTCAAGGTCGACTTCCACCAGCGCATCCAAGGCTTGGTAAGCTTTATCGGTTTCTTTAGTTTCTAGCAGATCATAGATATGGGTAACGTTAGCAACCGCTATGGTCGCCGTGTTCAGGACTTGAGTTCGAGTCAGCTGTTCTAGCTCTTCAGCCAATAAGCGCATCTCTTCAACGCGCGACGTCAGCTCTTTGGTTAGCCAGAGTTTACGTTCTACTGAAACGCCCAACTCCGCCAGCGTATTAATAACGCTCTGCACGTTGTTTTCAAGTTTATGCAGCAGCTCTGAGTCGAAACTATCGACACCCAGGTCTTTGATGTGTTGCAACAAAGACTCAAGCTGATCAAACAACAGTGTGCCAGCCTCTTTTCTCTCTGCTTCATTTCTCGCATTAGAGAGGGTCTGCACAGACGAAATGATACGATTACTCAACTCAGACACCTGACGAGCTTCAATCATCGCAGGCAAAGCAGAATCGACGACGTTTCTTTCTGTTTTTGCAACAAAGCTAAATCCAGAAACACCAATCAATGCAGACAAAAGAACGAGCATCGCCATCACCAAAAATGAGGCCAGCAGCTTGCGTCCAATACTTGCTGAAGCTAACAACATAAAACCTAAACCTTAAAACGTTCTTCTTTACCCCTGCAGAATACGCTATATTTTGCAGTGTTTCTTATCTAAAACCAATAAAACGGCAATTCATGCGCACTGAATCCTTCGCGTCAAAACTTCTTTTATCTTTACTTGCGTTAGCCGCCTCTTCCGCTAGTGCTGATGAGCTATTAAGCCCTATCAAACCGGCGACTGCGACGTCACAAAAAGAGAAGATTTGCGCCATCTACCCACACCTCAAGGATTCCTATTGGTTATCGGTTAATTACGGCATGATTTCCGAAGCCGAAAAATTGCAGGTTGAGCTACGAGTGCTAGAAGCTGGCGGCTACCCAAATATCGGCAAGCAAGCCTCGCAACTCGTGCTGTGTACTCAATGGGGTGCCGATGCCATTATTTTAGGCACAGTATCACCAGACGCATATCACGATAACCTCACCGACTGGGTTGGATCGACACCTGTGTTTGCAACCGTGAACGAATTGACGTTAAGCAAAGAGCAGCAAAAAGTCTTGAAAGGTACGGTTGGTGTTGATTGGTATAAGATGGGCTTTCAAGTAGGTGAATACCTTGCCAAGCTTCATCCTAAAGGTTCAGGCGAAACGCCAATTGCACTCTTGCTTGGCCCTCAAGCGAGTGGAGGCACCAAACCTGTGGCGTTAGGATTCTATGACGCGATTAAAGATAGCGATGTAAAAATCGATGTGAGCTATTGGGCTGACAACGACAAAGAGCTACAACGCAATCTTGTGCAACAAGTGATAGAACAAGCAAAGGTTCAGTACATCGTTGGGAGCGCCGTTGCCATCGAGGCTGCAATCAGTGAGCTAAGAGCGGCGGGTAAAACCGATGAAATTGGACTGATTTCCAGCTATTTGAGTCATGGTACTTACCGTGGCTTACTGCGAAACAAAGTACTTTTTGCACCAACAGACAAAATGGTGGAACAGGGTCGCTTGTCGGTGAAACAAGCGGTGAGTTATTTACGAGACCAACCTTACCAGATGCACAGCGCACCAAGAATTGAAGCTCTGACCCCTGCGACACTCAAAGATCAAATTATTGCCGATTCATTGTCACCTTCTGAGTTTCGGCCGGTATTCAGTGTGAATCCATAGTGTTATATTGAACTAAGCACTCAATAACTATAAAAATACGAACAATAATTTAGGGAACATTCATGCAAAAAACAACGCGTACTATGCCAACGCATAAACATATCGCTCTAGTCGCTCATGACCACTTCAAACCTGAGCTTCTAAGATGGGTAAAAGAGAATAAAGAGAAGCTACAAAGCCACTTCCTTTATGCGACGGGTACAACGGGTTCTCTGCTAAGCAAAGAGACAGGTTTAGCAATCAAGAGCATGATCAGTGGCCCAATGGGTGGCGACCAACAACTTGGCGCTCTGATTTCAGAAGGCAAGATCGACATGCTGATCTTCTTCTGGGATCCACTCAATGCCGTACCGCACGACCCTGATGTAAAAGCACTACTGCGTATCGCGAGTGTTTGGAACATTCCTGTAGCAACCAACCGCGCTACTGCGAACTTCCTTTTCAACTCTTCACTACTTGAAGAAGAAGTTGTTATCGAGATTCCAGATTACGAAGCGTACCTTGCTGAGCGTACCTAATTCTCGTTAAGACAGATGAATACGTCACAGACTAAAAAAGCCTGCTTAATGAACTGACCCCCAATAGTTGGACACCAATTATTGGGGGTCTTTTTATGTCCAAATATAACCGAGAGCTAAAATGTATCATTGCTAAGCAATACTTAGATGGCACATCATCTCTCTACTTAGCAAAACAATATTCAATTTCTTCAAGACAGATACGGTATTGGGCTCAAGTCTTTGCCATCCATGGTGCTAACTCATTTTTACCAACTAAGCATGCTGCTACTGCTCAGGAAAAACGAAAAGCATTGAATTTAATGTGGACGAATGATTGGTCTCTCACGCACACTAGCGCAATATTAAACCTCTCATCCCCTGGGATACTCTCTGTCTGGCTCAAAAGATTTAATGAGCTCGGTATCAAAGGGCTCAAAATGCGCCAGAAAGGAAGACCTCCAATGAAACAGCACCCTCAACGTACCACTAAGCCTGATGATGAAATGACGCTTGAGGAGCTAAAAGAGGAGTTGCTCTACTTGCGAACCGAGAATGCCGTTCTAAAAAAGTTGGAAGAGTTGGAGCAGGAAAAAAACCGTCGAACAAAGAAAAAGCGGTCATAGCTCTAACTCTTAAAGGCAAGTACCCGTTAAAGCACTTACTGCACACTCTACAGCTGGCAAAAAGTGTCTTTTATTATCAGGCTCAAACGAGCAAGCGCCCAAATAGCTACGAACGTGAGCTGCGGTTGATAAAGTCAATTTATCATGAACATAAGGGACGATATGGCTACCGCCGTATTCACTTGGAACTAAAAAATCGGGGGTTCGTGCTTAATCACAAAACGGTTCAAAGGCTTATGGCCCAGCTCAACCTTAAATCGACGGTCAGGATTAAAAAGTATCGTTCATACCGAGGAGAGTCTGGAACAGCTGCTCCCAACGTGCTTGAAAGAGATTTTAGTGCGACTCAACCCGATGAAAAATGGGTAACTGATGTCACGGAGTTTAAAGTCAAAGAGCAGAAAGTATACTTATCTCCCGTTGTCGACTTGTTTACTCAGGAGGTGGTTGCTTATAGAGTGGCCAAGAATGCCTGCTTGCCGCTTGTCACGGATATGCTAACGGAGGCTATATCAACGCTTAAACCCAACTCAAAGCCAATTATACATAGCGACCAAGGTTGGCAATATCGTCATCGACAGTATCAGAAAAAGGTAGCGGAGAGTGGGTTAACGCAAAGCATGTCGAGAAAAGGTAACTGCTTGGATAATGCTGTTGCTGAAAATTTTTTTGCTTTACTCAAAACAGAGATGTATCACAACCAAAGCTTTGAAGATGCAGATGCTCTGATAGCGCAAATCAAAGAGTATATCGAGTACTACAATACCAAACGTATAAAAGTGAAACTAAAAGGCCTGACTCCGATAGAATATCGAACTCAGGCCTTGAAAGCCGCTTAACAGAAATGTCCAACTTTACGGGGTCACTTCATAATCGCAGGCTTTTTCTTGTCTGAATATAGAAGTGTTGAGTAGAGGCTATTTGTCACTCCACACTGCCATCTCGTTGCCGCTTGGCTCCCGAAAGTGGAAGCGTCGACCACCAGGAAAACTGAATATCTCGCGGTTTACTTCCCCACCAGCCTCAATCACATCACGTTCGGTCTGCTCAAGGTCTTCACTGTAGAAGACCATCAGTGCTGCACCCTTGTCTGCGTTGGAGGACAGATCCGCCAAATAGAACCCACCCATTAAGCCTTTACCTTCGAAAGCAGAATACTCAGGTCCGTAATCTTCAAATTTCCAACCAAACACTTGGCTGAAAAACGCCTTGGTCGCTGCAATATCTTTCGCGGCAAATTCGATATAGTTGATTGATCCATGTTCCATATGCTTGTCCTTCTGCTTTATGTCTGCAAATAAAATACAGGCGAATGCGACTTGAGCCCTTATCAAACCACCCTAGCGGGGCGACTACTTTTTACGCACCACAGGATAGTCGGAGCCGTGTAGCTCTTGTACGAAGCCAGAACCATCGCCACTGTGCGTGATCCACACTTTCTCTTTAGCACGTGTCATCGCTACATAGAACAAGCGACGTTCTTCCGCGTATGGGAACACGTCTGACGATTCAGTCAATGCACCATCAATATGCAGTTGCTTCTTCTTCGCTGGGAATTGTCCTTCATCCACGCAAAGGATAATAACGAAGTCTGCTTCTTTACCCTTACTGGCGTGACAAGTCATGAAGTTGATATCAATGGAGGTGAAAATCTTCTTCCAGTCTTCCAATAATTCTGGCTTGTGATAGTGGTTACGACCAAGCAACAACACCGACTTGTTAGTTTTGCCTTTAGATTGACGGTTAAGTTGATCAAGAATCTTCTCAACTTCTTTACTTGGCGCACTGTATACCGCCTTTTGCTTCTGTTGCTTGAAGCTGTTCAGCTCTTTCGGCAACTGAATTGGGTTTTCTTGCACAAAGCGATTCGCCACAGCACCTAACTGGTTGTTGAAACGATACGTGGTATCCAGGTGATGAATTGTCGAGCTCGCGAAACGATCTTTAAAACCTGTAGTTAAATCAACGTCTGCACCCGCAAATTGGTAGATGGATTGCCAGTCATCACCCACGGCAAAAATAGACGCTTGGTGTTCGGCTTTAGACTGGTTACACAGCGCCTCAACCAAAGCAAGGCGATCAGGAGAGATGTCTTGATATTCGTCGATCATGATGAACTTCCAAGGCGAGATAAACTTACCTTTTTCGACGTACTGAGTTGCACGGCTGATCATAGTCGAGAAATCGATATGGTTCTCTTCTTTCAGTGCCTTTTGCCATGCCGTCACACAAGGCCAGCAAAGCGATAGTTCGCTGTTAAGACGTGTGTAATCTCGGTGGTCAATCAGCTGCTGCTGTACTTCTTTCTTGGTTAAGCCTGATGCGTTTAGCTGTTCTAGTTGCTTCTCAAGCCAGCCAATTAACTTAAGGTTTGAAACGTGGCTGCCTAGCTCGTCATCACCCGTCAGGTAAGCAATTGGCCATTTAGATAAGTGCTTCTGCCAACGTTTGAAGTTGGTCGGCGTCATCCAGTGCTTCTTCAACCAATCAATACACCAGGCTTGGCGCTGGTTATCATCAAGTGCTAACGGAGAAATCACCACACGTTCGGTTTCAACCTCATTCAAGATCTTCAAACCCAACTGGTGGAAGGTATTCACTTGAACCTTCTCAGCCGATAGGCCAATTTTACTGTCGAGGCGTTGCTTCATCTCTTCGGCTGCTTCACGACCAAACGCAAGCAATAAAAGCTCTTCAGCTTGCGCTTGGTGGCTTTGCAATAAGTAAGCGACACGTGCAGTCAGAACGCTGGTTTTACCGGAACCTGCACCTGCCAGAATCAGGTTATGGTCGTCATTCATCAAAACCGCATATTGCTGTGACAGGTTCAACGGAGATGACTCACATTGAGCAAACAACACTTCCCAGTTTTTTCTCTCGGTCTCAAGCCATTGCTGGTTTCTTTCCGCTTGCTTAACCTCAGTGTCTGACAACCACGGCCGCATTCTTGCGATGCGATTTGGCATACGCTGCGCAGCTTCGTCCAGAGTCATCGTCATACTCTCTAGGCCAGAGTTAACCTTCTCAACCCAAGTGTTGACTTTAGAATGAGGAAGAAAGGCTGGAAGTTGCTCTAAGCGTAATAACTCAGCTTCCCATTGAGGTACGTGTTCGGCCAGCTGCTCACACTGTGTGTCGTGCCATTTCTGGTATGCCGCCACAGATGCACGTGCAAACTGACGACACTGGTCCCAAGGTAGACCTTGAACTAACCAACTGCGCTGCTTTCCGTCTTGTTGGTTAGCAAAAAACTGTAATGATCCCCAAAACAATCCGCGTTTGATCGCGATCTTGCCACTCCAAATAGTAAACGGGATACGTTCCTCACTGCCCACTGACGACAACAGTAGACGTGAACCGTCAAGTTCAACCTGATGGTATTCATTTTGAATAAAAAATTGTGCAGTCTTGTTAGCGCTTAGCTGCATTGGAGTGTGCTCTTAATTGGGAATATTGAATTTATATCATGATGCAATGAGAATTAATAATATCTCATATCTTATCGACGCTTTCATGACCACCTACGGACAATTATGGATAAGTATCAAATTCTTGTGCTTGATTTCTGTTAGGATTATGGTTTTTATTGCGTCAAGCGAGTGACTGTGGAATTTTCAGCCAAATTACGCCTCTATTGGGCAAATAAAACCATAAATTACAGCGTATTAATTCTCATCACTCTGCTCGGTGTGGTGGTGCCTGCTTGGTATTATGGACAGAACACACTCATCACCCCTCTGATTCTAGGTGTCATCGCAGCCGCACTGGCTGAAAGCGACGATAGCTTTACAGGGCGACTCAAAGCCCTGACCTTAACCTTTATCTGTTTTGCAATCGCTGCCTTTTCTATTGAACTTCTTTTCGACACGCCGTGGTTGTTCGCGTTAGGTCTATTTGCGTCAACATTCTCATTCATCATGCTGGGTGCGATTGGCCCGAAATACGCAAGCATTGCGTTTGGCTCGCTGCTAGTGGCCATTTACACCATGCTAGGTGCCCATGAGAGCGTCAACTTATGGTTCCAACCTTTATTACTCCTAACGGGCGCGGCTTGGTACTACTTCATGTCAATGATTTGGCAAATCGTGTGGCCGATGCAACCTGTACAGCAGAACCTTGCTACGGTGTTTGACCAAATTGGTACCTACATGGAATCTAAGGCTGAGCTTTTCTACCCTGTTTCTGACCTTATTCCTCAACCACACCGCATTATTGAAGCCAAATTGAATGCGAGTACCGTGAATGCGCTCAACATGTGTAAAGCAACGCTACTTAACCGTTCTAAGCGCGGACACATTGATGGCCCTAGTGACCGCTTCTTAAATACTTATTTCATCGCGCAAGACATTCACGAGCGTGTAAGTTCGACCCACTACCGCTATCAAGAGCTTGCTAAGCACTTTGAACGCTCTGACGTGCTATTCCGCTTCAAATACCTACTGGAGGCACAGGCAACGGCATGTAAAGAAGTCGCGAGCTCGCTCAAGGTTGGATCTGAGTATCAACATGGTGACAAGTCTGTATTGGCACTCGATGAGCTGATGTCTTCACTTAATCATCTGCACCAGCAGAATAAGCCCGAATGGAAGCCTCTGCTGAACCAACTGGATTATCTGTTCAATAACTTAGCGACCGTTGAGAAGCAACTATCTAACATCAGTAACCCAGATGCAGAAAAGCTAGAAGAAGATGTATTAGACGACACAAACCCACATACGTTGTCGGCAATGTGGCAGAAGATCAAAGCCAACCTTCATACTGACTCTATGCTCTTTCGCCATGCCATTCGTATGGCAATCACACTGACACTTGGCTACGGAATCATCCAAGGGTTTGAGATCGAACGCGGTTATTGGATCTTGCTAACGACACTGTTTGTTTGCCAACCAAACTACAGTGCTACCCGCCAAAAGCTGACTGCTCGTGTTATTGGTACCGTTGCTGGCCTGTTGATCGGTGTGCCACTGTTGACCTTCTTCCCTTCTCAAGAAAGCCAGTTGGTATTCATTGTGATCAGTGGTGTGATGTTCTTTGCGTTCCGTATTAATAACTACGGCTTCGCGACAGGCTTCATCACCCTATTGGTACTGTTCTGCTTTAACCAGCTTGGTGAAGGCTACGCTGTGGTTCTGCCAAGGCTTGCAGATACCTTCATTGGCTGTGCTTTGGCGGTATTGGCAGTGGTTTATGTGTTACCCGATTGGCAATCAAAGCGACTACACAAGGTAATGGCTGACGCGCTGGACGCCAACAAAAACTATCTAGCGCAAATCATCGGTCAGTACCGAGTCGGCAAAAAAGACACGCTGAATTACCGTATCGCTCGTCGCAGTGCTCACAATAACGATGCGAACCTGACTGTGGCGATCAGCAGTATGTTAGTCGAACCTGGGAAATACCGTACTTCTGAAGATGAGAGTTTCCGTTTTCTAACACTCAACCACGCCCTATTAAGCTACATTTCGGCGTTAGGAGCCCATAGAACTCGTATCGACGACGAAGCGACACACAAGCTCGTTTTAGATGCTCACCGCGTCATCCATGAGCACCTCGACGCGCTCAATGATCAGCTTTACTCTCACTGCGAACAGTGTGAAGTCAAAAATACCTACGATCCTGATTTGGATAAACGTTTGAGTGAGTGGCGAGAAGAAGATGAAAGTTCTGTCAGAATGGTTCTGCAGCAGCTGCATTTGATCTATCG
The DNA here is from genome assembly GCA_000169995.1 of Vibrionales bacterium SWAT-3. Lineage (GTDB taxonomy): Bacteria > Pseudomonadota > Gammaproteobacteria > Enterobacterales > Vibrionaceae > Vibrio. Next base: position 16,310 of record AAZW01000012.1, read on the forward strand.
AATGCTTCCAGAACTGCATACGCTAGCAACCAAATTTGCAGTTAAGGTAAAAATCGATAAAGCGTTTGAAACAGACGCCTCTTGACCGAAACACAAAATACCGTAAAAACAAAAAGATAGCGACAATCGTTTATCTTTTGATCATTTGTTAAATTTATAGATTGCTCTACCAATACCTATAATTAGGTAGAGCAACTCCTCACCTAGCCTTACTGCATAAGGGATGAGTCGATTTTTACATTGTCATGACTTTCTGACTTTGATTGACCAAGCCTTAACTTTGCTTAACATTCCTCGGACAAAAAGCGACCACAGAAATTTATAGTTGTCTTAGTTCTAGGAAACGACAAAATAAGTTTAATATTCTCTTAATCTTGTTTGATTTCTGGTTACGGTAGTCTATGCTCATTAGAGCATATGGAATTGCAGCAAGGTCACATTATGAATACTCAACAGTTTGAAGCATTTAAACAGCAGATCCAACTTCTTAGCCCGGAGCAACTGAAAGCGTTGCAAGGCGAGATCGACGGTAACCTGGAAACAGATAAAGCAGCTCTGCTTACTGATGAAGAGCTAAACGCATTGAACGATCTGTTCAGTTAATAGACAGACCTCACTATTTTAGCTTAAGTTTATCCTTTTATTTGTAGATCTCACCTGCTCACCATTGCGCTTAAAATATCGCCCACCTAGACTCTTCCTATACGTCAATTAAAGGTCCTGCTATGTCGATATCTGGTATTCAATCTGGTTACGCCATTATTCAGCAGTCTGCCAACATGGCTGAAGAAGCGGCGATCGAACTCAACCAAGCCTCAAAACATAATCAAGTCTCTGAACATGTGTCCGAATCTGACGATGATGTAATCGAAGACAGCGATTTCAGCTTTAATCAAATTAAACCTGAGCAATCACTTTCATTTAAAGAACCAGAACCTACTGCTTCTTCAAGCGATGCGTTGGTCAAATTAACGCAGAGTGCTAGCTATAACCGTGTCGGTGCTAGCGTTGTGGAGCGTCAAAACGAAGCCATTGGCAGCCTACTCGATATCCATATCTAGGCCGTGCTGATCTGTTGAACTTATCTATAATCAATATTAGCGTCCGGTTCCTGTAGTCTGAATCCCTTTGGTTCAAGCACTTTTAATACTTTTTGACGTAATAAGCACACAAACTGTAACTCATTATATCTGGCGCTTGTTTCTGGTTTATTACTCGGTAGAATCAGCGCAAACCATTTTGCTGCACAAACTTTACTTCATACTATTTATGCCAAAACTAAATCTGCATCGCCGTGACTATGTTTCTATTTTAGGGGGCGATATCTCCGCAGACGAATTAGAAAATAAACTCCAACCTAATTTTGAAAAGCCAGCAAACAAGCTGACACCTAGCCCTTACCTGACAGAAAAGAATGTGACACGTCGTTGGACTGCTCTCGATAATGAAGAATCACAAAAAGAGCTACTCGACCCTCATACCGAAAGTCAGATGCAAGCCTATGAGAAAAACATCGAGCACTTCGTTGGCACTGTTAAGGTACCTGTCGGTATTTCTGGTCCATTGCGCGTCAACGGCTTGTTTGCCCAAGGTGATTACCTAGTTCCACTGGCAACAACCGAAGCAGCACTTGTCGCGTCTTACAACCGTGGTTCTAAACTCATTAGTGCCTGTGGCGGCGCGAGTGCAATGTTGTTGAATGAAGGTGTTACGCGCACCCCAGGGTTTGCGTTTCAAGGCCTAGTAGAAGCAGGGCAATTTGTAGCATGGGCAGTAACCCAGTATGAGAAGTTTAAAACCTTAGCTGAATCTACCACCTCCCACGGTAAACTTACCGACATCAATATCAACATTGAAGGCAACCACGTTTACTTGGTGTTTGAGTTTCTAACGGGAGACGCATCTGGTCAGAATATGGTGACCATCGCGACCAACGCGGTATTTGAATACATCATCGAACACGCACCAGTTAAGCCTGACCATGCCTTCCTTGATGGTAACTTGTCGGGTGATAAGAAAGCCAATACCCAAACCTTGCGCAGCGTGCGCGGCAAAAAGGTAACCGCTGAAGTTAATATCCCAGCCGAACTTGTTGCTAAGTATCTACATACCACGCCAGAGAAGATGGTTCAGTTTGGTCAAATGACCACTGTGGGCGGCGCTCTGAGCGGTACTATCGGTATCAATGCCCATTACGCTAATGCACTGGCTGCACTTTATATTGCTTGCGGACAAGATGCAGCGTGTGTGGCAGAATCTGCCATTGGCATGACTCGCATGGAACTCAACAAAGAAGGCGGTTTATACGCAAGCGTAACGCTTCCTAACCTAATGGTGGGTACTGTTGGTGGCGGTACGAGCCTTCCAAGCCAAAAAGCGTGTCTTGATTTGCTAGGCCTGCACGGCAATGGTAAATCCCAAGCCTTAGCTGAAGTTTGTGCTGCATTGTGTTTAGCCGGTGAGCTTTCAATCGTAGGTGCATTTTGCGCAGGCCACTTTTCACGAGCTCACCATAAGTTAGCTCGTAAATAATCTTTATCAATTTGGCTTGTTCGGTTTTGGTATAAATTCAAAATCACAAGCCAATTTGAATTCGTGAGTCATACATGGATTACTTACACTTATCTAGAGTGAGCCTTAAGCACCTCACTGCTCTACATATAATGCTAAATACCCATAGCGTGACTCAAACTTCTGAGCAGCTCTGTGTCAGCCCATCAAGTGTGAGTAAGACCCTGTCTCAGCTTCGTGAGATCCTCAACGACGAGCTGTTCTACCGAGATGGCACTAAGCTCATCCCAACGCCCTTTGCTCTTCAAATCGCTCCAACGGTTCACGCGATTCTTTCAAGCATGAACGGATTGCTTCATCAGAAGAGCTTCGCTCCAGAGGAATACCAAGGCAGCTTTTCACTCTCGATGCGCGAGAGTACTTTTGAAGTATTCGCCTCTAAAATCAGCAGAATCACCACAGAGCTTGCTCCGAAAGCAAAACTTCATATCTATTCGAAACAGCAGCTTGGGTTCGATGCTTTGCTCAGCGGTAAAGTTAACTTGATCTTATTGCCTCACGATATCTCCCAACCTCCGACAGACAACAAAGAGCTGGTGTGGGAAACGATCCTGCCGGATGAGATGGTTTGCTTGATGGGTGCTCATCACCCGCTCGCACAGCAAGAGCTGACGGTTGAGGGCTACCTAAACTACAAGCACATTGGCATCTTAGATAATGAGTTGTCGCAGCCTTACTTTGAGCAGAGTTTGGTGCAACGTCATAAGCCTAGAGAGATGGCTATTTCGGTCGCTGATTTTGGGGCGGCGGCTGTGCTTTGTCACAATACCCCTTTCCTGTTCACTTGTTCGAAACAGTGGGCTGAACATGCGAAACAAGCGCATGGATTAGTGAGTAAGCCACTTCCCTTCGATTACGGAAAAGTGGCGTACAGCTTAGTGTGGAACAAGCCAAACATGAATGATCAGGCGATCAAATGGCTGTGTGACCTGTTTTTAGAAGCCTAACTCTTTTTTTAAAAGCCTAGTTCTTTGGTCATTGATGACCGAGAATATTAAGTGTACACCTCTGGCGTTTGCATCGGCCTTTGAACAATCGCATAGAGCTTGTCGTGGAAGCTTTGCATCTGTTGTTTTGTACACTTAGACCAATCCAACGCTTCGCCAGTGACGCCGTGATGTTGAAAAGCATTGAGTCGAATCCGAACGTCACTTGGCAATCCTTTCAAGTAATACCCTACTTGCTCTATCTCATCTTCAAGGTCACTCTTGCCTGGAATATGTAAAAGCCTAACTTCGTGTAACTTACTTTGCTTCGCTAGGTAGTTGATGGTCTCGAACACTCGATGATTCCCTCTTCCAACTAACCAGTTGTGAGTTTCTGATTGCCAAGATTTAAGATCAATCATTGCTCCATCAAGATAAGGCACCACCTTGTCCCAGCCCTGTTTTGACAGCGAACCATTACTATCGATAAAGCATGTGAGATGCGCTAGCTGCGGATCGCTTTTTATCGCTTCAAATAGGTCAATGATAAACGGCAGCTGCATGGTCGCTTCTCCGCCCGAAACGGTAACGCCACTCAGGAAGAACTGATTATGTCTCACGAGTTCTAATACTTCTGAAACCGTCATCGTGGTGATTTTCGGACTCGATTTGTGGCCACAAACATCAATACACTGGTCGCAATTGGTGCAAGCTACCGGATCCCATATCACTTTACCACCCACATTACTCAAAGCATCGCTTGGGCAGCCACTAACGCAATCTCCGCAATGATTACAGTGATTGATGGTATGAGGGTTATGACAGGTTATACAGTCGAAGTTGCACCCCTGTAGAAACAGTACAAGGCGATTTCCCGGTCCATCAACACAAGAAAAGGTCAGCACACGGCTGACCTTCGCTTGTTTTTCTGTCTTATTGTTATTAACCCTAGCCATTTGAGTTGTTAGATCAGAAATTTTCATAGTTAATGTGATTCGAACACCAGGTTATTCGTACGTTGGCGACATCTCTAAGCTTGCCACGCGCGGTTTACGCTCTAAGATGCCCGTATTTTTCGCCGCTTCAGCTCCTAAGAAAGTCGTGTTGGTGCGCGAACCTTCTTCGTCGTATTTAGCGATGTCAGACAACTTAATCATGTAACCTGTCACACGAACTAAGTCGTTTGATGCAACGTTAGCGGTAAACTCACGGTAACCCGCTTGGATTGCACCTTTACACAGGTTAAACATAGCTTCAGGGTTCGACTTCACTGTTTCGTCGATGGTTAAAATGTCGCTGATACCTGAGGTATAGAACTTGTGGTGACCCGCTGTCGCACGAACGTAAGAGACAGGATCTGGTTCTGTTCCATAAGGGATACGCACACCTGGAGTGACACCTTCATCTAAGCTGATACCACCTTGAGCATGCAAGAGAGCCTTGCCTTCTAGACCATATTTCACTTCAGAGCTATCAACGATCTCAGCCAGTTTTTCTGAAATGTGATGCCCAAGTTGGTTAGCTTGTTCGTCATGACCATAGACATAATGACCCCCACGAAAGGTGCTAGCCTCCAATATCGTGGGTTAGCTTTAAGCCAGAGCCATAATTAGTGCGTCAAACAACTAAATTTGGAGGCTAGCATGAGTAAAGATAGCATAATTTTCATTGGCTTAGATACGCATAAGTCATTTATTCAAGTCGCTGTTTTACAAGAACATCGAGGGGCAAACCCACAACACCTTGGCCGTATTAAATCTAACAAGTCCGCGCTTATTAAATTAGCCAGACAACTGCAATCCAAGTATCCAAAAGCCACTCTGCACTTTGTCTATGAAGCAGGACCGTGTGGTTACTGGACTTATCGCCTGATTACGAGCCTTGGACACTGCTGCTATGTCGTCGCTCCATCACTTATACCTAAGAAGCCAGGCGATAAAGTTAAAACTGACAAACGAGACGCAGCAAAGCTCGCCAAGCTGTTAAAAGCCGAAGAGCTTACACCCATCTATGTACCAGAAGCCGAAGATGAAGCTATTCGAGATCTCTCGCGTGCCAGAGAAACGGCAATGAAAGATCTCAAAGACGCAAAGTTCCAACTCAAAGGCTTTCTTCTTCGCAATAATATCCAAGCGACGGTCAATGATAACTGGTCTAAAAAGCATCTACGGTGGCTGACCGACCTCATTCTTCCTCACCATAGTCAACAAATCGTCTTGCAAGAGATGATCATTACAATCAATGAGCGGATACAGCGGCTGCAACGACTCGATAATGAACTGCTCCATCAGGTCAAAAACTGGCGATACTATCCTGTTGTGAAAGCCATTCAAGCTATGCGGGGTGTTAGGTTACTCGTAGCTCTTGGCACAATAGCTGAGCTGGGTGACTTACGGCGGTTCGACCATCCAAGAAAGCTTATGGCTTACCTTGGGCTTGTTCCAACAGAAAACTCCAGTGGAGGTAAAACTCGTCGTGGCAGCTTAACAAAGTGTGGCAACAGTCGAGCCAGACGGTTACTCGTTGAAGGCGCACACACCTATAAGCATAAAGCGAACATATCTGTAGAGCTGCAACTAAGGCAAGAAGGGCTGCCTAAAGAGATAGTTGATATCGCTTGGCAAGCCCAGCAAAGGTTATGTCGTCGTTACCAACGACTATTACAAAAAGGTAAACACCGAAATGTCGTTGTGGTCGCCATCGCAAGAGAGATGATCGCTTACATCTGGGCCATTGCGCGTGAAGTTGTCATTAGCGACGTAGATCCTAGAACTCGAATCGCTCGTTTACCGGCATGAAGACAGAATTAGTGTTATCGCATTGGATAAAGCATCGGGAGTGGCACAAACACCGACGGCGTTAGGACGGCAATATAGCTTCGGCTGTATTGAACCACGAGCATAGACTGAAGACAGGTGCTACGACGGAACAAGTAAGGTAGGCTCTACTCATCAAACGATGAGCAATCCACGTATATCAGCATGAGAACCGACGACATTACTTGCTTCATCTATGCGGTAACACTATCCCAAAATGAACAAAGGCTCTGAAATGAGGGAGCAGAAACTTCTACGTTTTTAATTGACAGTGGGGGTCATATCAACGCCCAGTTTTGCCCTCTTTTTCCATCAAGATGTTGACGGCTTCAGCCATACCGTAGATGCCGAACATTGGTGCAAAACGATCTTCCTCGATCAAACCTTCTTTGGTTAAAAAGCCCTCGAAGAAGTTAGATTTCTCATGCAAGAAGCGGCTGCGAGCGTTCATCAGCTCAACCATGATTGCGCTGTAGTGTGGTAACACTTGCTGTAGGAAATCGACACTGTCCTCAGACTTCAACGCTACTTGTTTTAGGTTCATACGTACTAACGTGTTTGAACCACCAGCCAAAGGAAGAGAGTTATAACAACTCACGATGCCAAAGCGCTTATCACCGTATGCCGCAGCGTGTGCTGGGTAGTTTGCGATGTGTGGCTTGCTGCATTCACAAATATTGCTCGCAGCATGGCGCAGCAGATCATCAGGTGTTACAGCAGGGTCATACATAAAAGTAAGGTTTGGCGCAATCTGCTTGAGTTCAGCATCAACTCGCAAAATACTACGGCAGATAATGTTGTCTGTTGGCCCGATATTCACATGCATGAACGCGTCTGGCAGTGTGCGGTCTAGCATGATCCAGAATAGTTTTAGCTTTTGATAAACCTGCTCTTCTGTTAAGTCGCCAACGAAAGGCATCAACACATCATCCAATTGACCTAAGTAAACCGGAATAGATGTTACTGAAGGGACGTGATGGTAAAGGATGGTAAGCATGTTCAATGCTTCATCGAAATTAGTTGCCGCGCTAAGCTCTAAATACTTTGAGCCTTGATGCAAGTATTTAGATAATCAGGAAGCACATAGCGCGGCTTAAATGGAGCATGACCTTCAAACATGTCACATAGCACGCCTTGCTGTAAGGCTTGCTCTACTTCACTACTTACCGTCATATACGGTAGGCTCGCTTCAGCCTCTAAGGCAAGATAGCTCGACTTCTGTTTTGGTGACAGATTGGCATCTGAAATGATATTGCTAAAGCGTTGTTGTTGCTTTGAAAGTTGTGGAGAAGCAGATTGGTGGCTCATGATTAAACCCTTAAAATTGTTATGGGCTTATTTTATATCTGGCCATTTAGTTTCCACTAGTGAAATGTATGCAAGTGTATATTTCCAAAATGGAAATAAGCAATTTGTAATTAGCGATTTTTGAGGGGCGGATTTATGCGTTTAAAACGTTAGTAAGTGTCATAAATCTCAACGACTAAAAATAGAAAACCCACATAACTGGCACTAAGACCGTTGATGTGGGTTCGGTTATTTATGTTTTACTTTGTTCGCTAAAACGTGTTTTGGATTTTAGTTCTCGCTAATCACTTAGCCATAAGCTTCAAATGAACTACTTACGTCCAACGCCCATCAGCACTTTTAGCTTGCCTTGTGGGGTATCAACAGAGAAAGGTGCCGATACTTCAACAACAGAAAATCCAGCAGCACTCAATACGTTATCTGAGCGCTCAGGGCTTACGCCGTAATCATCGCTGTCGTTTTCTAGACACCAGTCCCAGTGAACAAATGTGCCATCGTTTTCGAGTAGCGTATAAATTAGGCTGACTGTGTCTTGTAGGTTCGGGAGAAAGCCACAAACCGACGATGCCACCACTAAGTCAAACTGGTTTCTGAATGCTGGATGCTGCGCTGCTAGCCCGCGCGATAGAATATCAACAACCGGTTCAACGTTGGGTAGTTCTTTCTTATCTAGCTCTTCAATCATCCCCTCAGACATGTCGAGTGCGATGATCTCTTTTGCTAAAGGAGATATTTTTTGGCTGAGTAGTCCTGTACCACAACCAAAATCAAGGACACGGGTTCCGTTTAAATCAACGAGCTGTGTTAACTGGTCAAATACGGACTGTGCGAATACTGCGGTCGCGGGATCTTTATCCCAATCAACGGCGTACTCGTCCCATTGTTTCGCCATCATGGCCTCCATCTTTACTTCTTGTAGGTTCGGAACCTGCCCAGAGTAAACTAAATTAGTCAATTCGTCATAGAGTTATCATGCAAAGATGGACTATTTCTAAGATAGTCAGCACAATATTCATATAATATGCACCAACAACCGCTCAATCTGGAAACGAAATGAACCTTTCTCAAGTCCAAGCCTTCTGTTCTGTTGCTGATTTAGGGTCAGTCTCTGAAGCTGCACGACACTTAGAATGCAACCGAACCAAGCTTAGTATGTCTATCAAAGCCTTGGAGAAAGAGTTAGATGTAGAACTTTTCGTACGCAGCGGCAACCACGTCGAGCTGTCTGAAGCAGGCAAAGCCATCTATAAAGATTGCGAAGGAATGTTAGTGACAGCAGCGCGTATTAAACAAACCTGCCTCCATGTTTCTGGTGAGTTCAACGCCGAGATATGGATTGCTCGCGATGATTCTCTACCCGATGAAATGTGGCAAGATTTATCTCACACGCTGAATAACAAGTACCCCTCTACTTCTTTCAACTTCGTTCTAGCATCGAGTGGCGACTTAGCCAACCTCGTCGAAACTCAACAAGTTGATTTTGCATTCGGTGTTGATTACGAACGTGTAGACGACCCACGAATCATCTATAACCCGCTTGGTAAGATTCGGATGATGTCTGTGTGTAAAAAAGGACATGACCTGAGTGCAATGCGCCGCGTCTCCGACGAAGTACTAAGAAATTCGATGCAAGCGACCATGGTTTATCTCAATGAAAAAGATAATCCAGAGCTTGAGCCCTTCTCTCGTCGTTACATTGGTTTCTCTAGCTTTGACTTTATGCTGGATACGATTTTACGTGAAGAGGCATGGGGCGTAATGCCAGAGCCGCTGATACGTCATCTGCTGCGTGAGCAAGAATTAGCAGTGATCAAACACACGTACGGCCTAACGCAAGAAGATTACTGCATGTTTACGGCAGCTGGGATGGCAGAGCACCCAGGTATGAACTGGCTCGCGGACCAACTGAGTGATTACTTGTTCGATTTCTAATTGAGGCTGGTTAGAAGACCATCACGTGGTCCACTAGATAGCGTCCGTCTTCTTCAACTAACACCATTTCAGCAACAAATTCGCCTTTGGCAATGGTGTACGCTTGCTTCCATATAAAAGCAACGGAATCAGAACGCCTAAACACCGCAACAGGTTCGCGCTCTGCAAAAAAGCCGTTGCTGTGTTGATAATGATGACACACCTTTTCTAAATACTCAGGCGTCACTATGTCCTTCATTCGTTGAGTAAAGTCGCGACAATGTTGGGCATGATCCACATTGGTTGAGCCCTCCATCAAATTATCCATAATAGGGTTAGCGATTGCCCACAAATCGCTGTCGCTAATATCATCAAACTTCATCGTCATCCTTTCTTTCCCACTATCCCAAGCGCTAATGCCCTTCACCGCGCTATAAAACACCGCTTAATGATGTGTTTTATTAATGATAAGCGATCTTGATTCAGTTGCACACTAGTCCACAAAAACAGTCATCGTCAATTTTACTGACACCTAAAGATTAATGTAAATAGCTGAATTAAAATGAATAATATAAAAAACCATGTTCTGTAACATAAACATCATCAGATAAAGTTTGAAAATCTCGCTCAATATTAGAACAATGAAATTATCAAAAACATCTGGAAAATATTATGTGTGACAGGAAAAGCCAAAACGAAAACCGAGTTCTATTGTTCTCAGCCCTTTTAGCATCAGGCTTCGCTATTGGCGGATTGGTGTTGGGTCTTCTCGTTGGCTCTCTGGTCATAGTATTTGACGGTGTCTACTCTCTTATCAGCTTACTGTTAACTTTATTGTCACTAGCTGCCTCAAAATACATTAATCGCCCTTCTGATCGTGAATTCCCGTTCGGTCGTGCGATCATTGAACCTATCGTCATCACGATTAAAGCCGCTGTCATTTTGCTTGTGGTTGGTTATTCACTGTATTCAGCGATTGGCGCCTTGATGACAGGTGGTAGTGAAGTTGATGCTTCTATCGCAACTCTGTTTGGTATTTTTAACGTATTGGGCTGTGGTTACGCGTGGTGGTACATCGCTAACAAGAGTAAGAGTATTTCATCTGGCTTGATTCAGGCTGAGTCTAAGCAGTGGCAAATGGATACACTGTTGAGTGTCGCGGTAACAGCAGGTTTCGTCGTGGCTTGGTCAATGACATTCTCACCGTTCGCAGAATATGCTGTGTATGCCGACCCAATGATGATGTTACTGATGTCTTTTTACTTCATCAAAGTACCGTTCGATATGCTAAGAGAAGCTATGCGTGAGCTACTAATGATGTCGGCAAACAAAGAAATTTGTGACGCGGTAGATAAGAATGTTGTCGCGGTAGACAAAGAAGCAGAACAAGATTTGGAGCTAATCGGTGTGACTAAAGTTGGTCCAGAGCTAAGAATCAACGTGGATATTCATACCAATGACCAAGATGCGATTGCGGTTGATGATATTGAACGTACGCGCCGCCAACTAAAGCGACGCCTATCTAAGATGCCATATGAGCTTCAGCTGAACCTCAACATCGCAAGCTAACTTCTCACCCCAGCAATTGGTAGATAAACACAATTGCTATTGTGATTGAACCTCTTCAGAAGCCGACGCCTTAACCGTCGGCTTTTTTTCTCTTGTAACCCACCAGCAAGCCAGTGACCCAATCGTCACCATACACACCCCCTGCCAAAACGTGATGGTCAGGGTTAAACCCAAAATCATAGAAGAGAGTAAGGTTGCAAAAATTGGCGTGAAGTAAGACATAGTAGCAAGAAAAACCATGTTGCCACCCAATATCGCGGTATTCCAAAGCGCGTAACCCGCGCCCATACACACGCCAGCCAGAGCCAAATCAATCGCGGCACTGGTTGTCATCACCATACCAGTTTCGCTGCTCAGTGCGTATTTGATCCACAAGGTGATCGCTGTCGCGATAAAGAACAGGACAATCGCATTCTGCCCTTTCGCAACTTTCTGAGTGTAGTTACAGTAAACCGCCCAGATAATCGCACCGAAGAACGCCATCGAATAGGTTTTAGGATTAGTCGCAATATTTGCCGCAATCTGTTCAACAGAAAGGCCTTGGTCGCCACTGATGCTCCAAGCCACACCAAAGAAAGCCAAAAAGATACTTGGGTACACCAGCCAATTTATCTTTTTATCGCTGAGTAATACCGCAAACAATACCGTCAGCGCAGGCCAAAGGTAATTGATAACCGCCATCTCTAAGGCTTGATGTCGGTTATTTGCCATGCCTAATGCCAAGGCTAGAAAGATCTCGTAGCAAACAAACAGCGCGCCACCAATCAACAAATAAGACTTTGAGAAGCGTTTCAGCTTAGGTAACCCCATCACGCAAACCAAAAACAGTGAACTCACTGTGTAAAGACTGGCTGCGCCGCCAATTGGGCCTAATTGCTCTGACACGCTACGAGATAACGCAATTAAGCAGCTCCAAAGTAAAATGGCAGCAATGCCGTAGCAGCTATGGCGATGAGATTTCAGCACGCTTATTCCTTCTATTTATTATGAGTAGTTATCGTGGCAGCTTAAAGCATAAATACGCTTAAGTACCACTATCGAAAAGTGAAACCTGTAGAAATTAAGTAGCCGAGCACAGAATTGCACTCGGCTATTAGTGATCAACGAATAAAGCTAAAGTCGGTGAGTCGTTACGCTAGCAGAAGTGCTTGCAGCTCAGCTAGAGACTTGACTTGGTAATGAGGGTTAATACCTTCTGGCGTTGCCTTCTCCTGGCTGTTTAACCAACAGGTCTCGATACCAAAATCTAAGCCACCTAAAATGTCTGAGTGTGGGTTATCTCCCACCATCAAAATGCGCTGCTTTGCTGGTAAGCCAACAAGCTTGTGTGCATGTTCAAAGATCTCAGCATCTGGTTTAGCGACGCCGACTTCTTCAGAAATGATCACATGTTCGAAGTAATCGGTCATGCCGGTGCGCTCTAAACGGATCGATTGCAGCTCAGTGAAGCCATTGGTAATAATGCCCATGTTCACTTTGCCGTGTAACGATTCCATTAGCTCTTTGGCACCCGGTAGCAAAGAACAGATGTCCGCCATTGCTGTTAGGAATGCGCTGTTTAATTCTGCAGTTGTTGTTTCTAACTTTTGTGCCCAGCTTTCGAAGCGTGTGTGCTTCAGTTGATCAGCCGTAATTCGGCCATCTTGATAGTCTACCCATAGTGGTAGGTTAACTTCTTGATAAACGGAATAATCCTGCTCGCTAAAATCCACACCAAAACGTGAGAACATTAGCTTCATTCCTTGAAAAGCGTCAAAGTGGAACAAGGTTTCATCCGCATCAAAGAATATCCAATCGTACTTCATTATCTGTCCTATTATTCGCGCTATCGAGCCGAATTTATATTTTGTTCTTTCCTAACCTCAACGGTTAAGTGTGCATTCTACTACCATTTTTGTGAGCCTGAATATAGTTCTAATAATTTATAGACAACAAGCAACAAGTCATGATGTATCGCAAATTTTGCCACATATTAAACCAATACCATAAAGGAAATACACGAAATGTACCGGGAGGTACTATGAAACACTTCTTACCGTCATCCGTCATGCTCACTCCATTCCTGGTCAAATACTACGATGAAGAGCCTCAAGAGGCGTCAGATTCGCCTGAGCAGCCAGAAACTCAGGTCGAGTGCAGTACTGGTTCTGTTCAAGAGCGAACAGAAGAAGAACGAGAACCGGCACTGTCTGAATAACCTTTATTTTTCATGGTTATAGAGCAGCATACTGGCTATAAATCTATCAATTATTTGCTATCCATAACTGACAATATACACATCAGAAAACCATAAAAACGATTGCTATATGAGCCCTATCACAACCAATAACTAGAAAGTGGTAGTTCGGAATCAAAGTTGTTCCAGATCAATGGTCGACCAGTTGTTTGCCGACAACATATAGGCAATTAAAAATCATAATTAACCGGAGTTTTCCAATGTCTAGTGCATTTTACATCCCTACAATCAACTTCATGGGTACTGGCTGTCTAAAGGATGCTGCTGATAGCATTCAATCTCAAGGCTTTAAAAAAGGTCTTATCGTAACCGATAAAATCCTAAACCAAATTGGCGTGGTTAAGCAGGTACAAGACCTTCTTAGCCAGCGCGGTGTAGACGCTGTGGTATTCGACGGCACTCAACCAAACCCAACCATCACAAACGTAAATGATGGCCTTGAATTACTAACTGACAACGATTGTGATTTCGTTGTTTCACTAGGTGGCGGTTCTCCACACGACTGTGCAAAAGGTATCGCGTTAGTTGCTTCTAACGGCGGCAAGATTGCAGATTACGAAGGTGTCGATCAATCTGAAAAACCGATGATGCCTCTTATCGCTATCAACACAACTGCGGGTACCGCTTCAGAAATGACACGTTTCTGCATCATCACTGATGAAGAGCGCCACATTAAGATGGCTATCGTTGATAAGCACACAACACCGCTTATTTCAGTAAACGATCCTGAACTAATGCTTGCTAAGCCTGCATCACTGACTGCTGCAACAGGTATGGATGCGCTAACACACGCAATCGAAGCTTACGTTTCTATCGCAGCGACACCAATTACAGATGCAGTAGCGATTAAAGCAATTGAACTTGTGCAAGCACACCTAAGAACAGCAGTAGCACACGGCGAAGACATTGAAGCTCGTGAGCAAATGGCTTACGCACAGTTCATGGCTGGCATGGCGTTCAACAACGCATCACTGGGCTATGTTCACGCGATGGCACACCAACTAGGTGGCTTCTACGACCTTCCACACGGCGTATGTAATGCTATCTTGCTACCACACGTTCAACGCTACAACGCGCAAGTTTGTCCTGAGCGTCTACGTGATGTCGCAAAAGCAATGGGCGTTAACGTTGAAGGTATGTCACCAGAGCAAGGTGCAGAAGCTGCGATCGAAGCGATTGTTCAACTAGCAAATGACGTGAACATCCCAACAGGTATCGCGCAACTTGGTGCGAAGCTAGAAGATATCCCTACTCTGTCTGACAACGCGCTGAAAGATGCATGTGGTTTTACTAACCCTAAACAAGCGACTCACGAAGAAATCTCTGCGATTTTCGAAGCTGCAATGTAATCTAACGTTAAGCCACTTATAAGCTAACCTACAAACGGGCTCACTTTCAGAGCCCGTTTTTCTTTGCCTGCCACACGAGATTCAAACCTCTTTTTTGAATAACCACAACTCCAGTTAAACATCATTAAAAGTCGCATTGTCGTAACTGCTTAGTTATAGTCAAACTATTGATACATAGAATGACAAACAGGTTCCATTGAGTCGTTGGATAGTTAGCTCCTCATTATTAGCATCGCTCGTTTCCCACTCTGCCTTCGCGGAGGAACAGGATGAGTGTCACAGCCAACCGTTAGAAGACACGCGCGTCGAAAAAGCTTACCACTACCTAAACAGTAAGTTTTGTCAGCCCGCAATATGGTTCGATAACTTCTTTGTGGATGACCGTATTACCGAGGACGCCAGAGCCGGAACCTCTGTACGTTGGTACAATGATTTCATCTATTCTGAGGGCGGTGACGTGGATTACTCCACCAAACTCAACGCACGTTTACATTTACCCTTTGTCAGCAAAAGGCTTAAGCTAATCTACGAGTCTGTTGGCGATGAAGAGTTCTTAGACTTCTTCCCACAAGATTCTGAAGAGTTAGAGAATGCACTTGGCCTTCGTTATGACGCCTATGCCAAGGGTTACAGTAGTTTCAATATCAAAGCGACATTGCGCCCAAGAATAGAGGCTCGCTATCGTTTTACCTACCCGCTTACCACAGATGCAGTATTCCGGCTAACCCAACGTGTGTATCAAGAGAAGAAAGAGACGGGAGAGATCACTGATATCGATTTTGATCTTTCATTAAGTGACGATTTCTTAGCGCGTTGGTCTAACTTTGCTGGCTATAACGATGACCTCAAAGGCTGGGAGT
The DNA here is from genome assembly GCA_000169995.1 of Vibrionales bacterium SWAT-3. Classification (GTDB taxonomy): domain Bacteria; phylum Pseudomonadota; class Gammaproteobacteria; order Enterobacterales; family Vibrionaceae; genus Vibrio. The sequence goes on from AAZW01000012.1 coordinate 31,856, forward strand.
ATGGCACGGGCATTACCTTGTACCATTACCTTTCTCAAGACCAAGCTCTGCAATACAGCGCCACGATAACCGCGACCAGCGAGCCATATAACCACTACGAATACTCACAAGTGTCGGTTACCTATCGAGAAAACATTTGGAAAGAGTGGCTATTTTACGAGATTACTCCGCGCTATCAGTGGGAGCGAGAGCCTTACGAGAAACACACTGAAGAAGCCAACATCACCTTTCGAGTCGAAGTCTTATTTAATAACGTTTAGTGTTATCAGAAGCGTTAGACATACTCTATGAAAAAAGCACATCAAATGATGTGCTTTTGAGTTCTCTACAGCTCGAATTAAAATCTTACCCTTTGTAATTTCTTACTCGTGCCGCTTCCGCTTCGCGCTTGTCTACTACGGTTTTACCGATTGGCGCCAACGAGATAACCGCTAACTTAAGATGCTGAATTGCAAATGGAATACCGATGATGGTAATGAAACATGCCACCGCTGACATGATATGACCAATCGCAAGCCAAATACCTGCAAACAAGAACCAAATGATGTTACCAATCATACCTAACGGACTAGTACCAATATCCATTTCATTGGTCAGCTCATCACGAGAAATCGCTTCTTGACCAAATGGAAAGAACGAGAAGTTCCCCATAACAAAACACGCTCTACCCCATGGAATACCAACGATGGTAAGGAATGCAAGCAGCCCAAAGAACCACCACGCCAATCCCATAAATACGCCACCGAACAGAAACCAAATGATGTTACCTATTGTTTTCATTCTGTATTCTCCAACTCTTTGAATGCTGTTTAATTACTATGCCTAATAAGGCTGTGCTTGTTTGAATAGGTTCATTATTGTTGAGCCTTTATGAACCGTTTATGAATCAACGCGATTTTCTGTGTTTGATGCACGCCACGAAACACTAAATCCACATAGGGCTCGTTGAATTTATTTGATACCATTCAGTTCTTACTCAAGCGCAGACTCAACAACGAATTTAAGGCCGAACTTATGAACAATACAGAGCAACCTAAAAAGAAAATGAAAAACTGGGTGCCTATCGTCTTCTTCGGAGTTCTTAGCACCGTTCCAGTATTCATGTTCCTAGTCGACGTGTACATCAACCAATATATGTAACACCCTACCGCTATCTCTGTTTGAATGAATACAAGCAAGCCCGCTTGTATTCATTCTAATGAGCAATCCTCACCTCATTCAATTTAGCTTCTCTGCACTCAAATCAGCGCTTCGCTAATCAGGTCCAAGATATCGATCAGCTCATGATCCGGTAGATTTAATAAATTATCCCCCACATACCACTCAATCTTGCATTGATTCGGTAACTCACAGATCGCTGGGTTTCCTATCCATACCTTGTGCTTACTAGCAATATTGTCTCTTAAAGCAACCCCGTCTTCGTAACTCACCGGTAAATAAAGATGAAGCATGTTCGCTTGCGGTTGTTGCGGGTTCACTTTGAATTGAGGGTAATCCAATAAGATTTGGTAGATTTGTTTTGTACGTTCGTACAAAGCAGGCATTTGCGCTAGTCGTTGATCGAACTGCATAGCTGCCGATACAACATAAGGCGTACGATGATAGACATTACCGCCTTGTCGTTTCATCCATGCAGATGCCTTGGCAACAAACGCCTTATCCCCCAACAACAGTGAGCCACCAAGTCCGTTTAGACCCTTGTATAGTGAGACATAAGCGCTATGAAACCCCTTTGCGATTTCACTGTAAGGTTTTTGGTAATATGCACCACACTCCCACAAGCGCGCACCATCCATATGCAGATGAATGGATTGTTCGTTGCAATACTGCTTAATCGCTTCGAGTTCTTCCCATTCTGGTAGCTGACCACCAATTTCTCGCATCGGTAACTCGTAAAGCGCTGCTGCAATTTCATCTGGCCACGCTTTCAAGTCATCGACATTCCAAGTGCGAAACACATTGCCCACTGGCAGCACATTAAAGCGGTTCTGGAGCTGATACCCTTGGCGCTCATGACGCAGAATATGACTCGATTCGTGCATCGCAACCAACGGGTTTCTTTTCTCCTGGCAGGCGATCTCTAACGCTGTTGGTTGATTCATGGTACCTGTGATTACAAACACAGCCGCTTCATAGCCAAGCAACTCTGCAACTTTGGCTTCAAAGCCTTCGATGAACTCGCCATCTCCGTAGGTATCGTGATGTATGTTGTGCTCTTCACACCATTCAGCCATCTGAGCAAATGTTTGTGCCGGAGTGGGATCTAAGTGACCTGAAAGAGACAAATTACACTGTTGACGCAAGTCCATGCTCATACTTTTTCCTTTATTCATTGTTGTTCTATGTAGAGAGATTGAATTATTTACGTTCGCTACCAACGTTGACATAAAATACGCTTATTCGCTTTTATTATTCACGAATAATTAGTTTTACTTAGTCGTAGGGTGAAGGTAAGAAAAACACCTAAATCAGAGCGTGTTTTATATAATTAAGCACTCGATAAACCTATATATCTAAATAGATAAGTATGGGCTAATTCGTTGTTCTTCAATCATTCTTCTATTATTGTATATCTATAATTCCAATAAGCATTATTCGTTAACGGACAAAGAGGGCTTTATGTCGAAAAATCGAGTCTTGGTGCTATTCGCCCACCCTTCTCAGCATCGCTCTGAAGCAAACAAACCCTTATTCGAACAAGCCAAGTGTATTGATGGCGTGACCTGTGTTGATCTCTACGCTGAATACCCAACTTTCAAAATTAACATCGATCGTGAACAGAAACGCCTGTTGGACCATGACATCATCATTTTTCAATTCCCACTTTATTGGTATTCAACTCCGGCAATTCTAAAAGAGTGGCAAGACCTTGTTCTTGAGTATGGTTTTGCCTACGGCACGGATGGCAATGAGTTAGAAGGTAAGAAATTCCTTTGCAGCATTACTGCGGGGGGTAAAGAGGATGCCTACCAAACTGACGGCTACAACCATTTTACCATTCGTGAGCTACTCCACCCTCTTGAACAAACCGCTGCTTTGTGTGGTATGGAATATTTAGCACCTTATGCGCTATTTGGCTCGCGAACCGCCTTGGAAGAGAACCGCATCACCGTGCATGTTGAGCGCTATAAGTTTTTGTTGGAGTCGCTAGTCGCGGGCAATATTGACTACAAAAAAGCAAAGAAAGTCGCGAAGTTAAACCACTACCTCGACGAAATCATCAACAAGGACTAAAGAATGACTGGATATTTTTTACAAGCCTTTATCTACTTAGTCGCCGCGGTGATCGCGGTGCCGATAGCTAAGCGTCTTGGCTTAGGCTCAGTACTGGGATATTTAATCGCAGGTGTGGTTATCGGACCAATCATCGGCCTTGTAGGTGAAGAAACCACCACCATTCAACACTTTGCCGAATTCGGCGTGGTAATGATGCTGTTCTTGGTTGGTCTTGAGCTCGAACCTAAGATGCTATGGGCAATGAGAAACCGCTTGATGGGGCTTGGTGGCCTACAAGTAGGAGGCACAGCAGCCATTGTAATGGGCATTGCTCTAGCCTTTGGCCAACCTTGGACTATCGCTCTCACTATCGGCTTAATCTTTGCGTTGTCATCGACAGCGATTGTACTGCAAACATTCAACGAGAAAGGCTTATCTAAGACTGAAGGCGGTAAGAATGCTTTCTCGGTTCTTTTGTTCCAAGATATTGCCGTTATCCCGATGCTAGCATTCATTCCTCTGTTGGCATTACCAGAATTAATCGAAGCTGCACAAAGCGCGGTCACTTCAGCTTCTGACCACCATGAGGAGTTAAGTCTGGTTGCTGGTCTGCCAGGTTGGGCTTATGGACTTGTGATTACGGCATCTATCGCGATTGTGGTTGTTGGCGGGCACTACTTAAGTCGTCCACTATTCCGTTTCGTGGCAAGCTCTGGCCTGCGTGAAATCTTCACAGCGACCGCACTGATGCTGGTCATTGGTATTGCTGCGCTGATGAGCCTTGTCGGTCTATCACCTGCGTTGGGCACTTTCCTTGCGGGCGTGGTATTAGCGAACAGTGAATTCAGACACGAACTGGAATCGAACATCGACCCATTCAAAGGGTTATTACTTGGTCTGTTCTTTATCACGGTAGGTGCTGGCATCGACTTTGGTGTTTTGTTCAATGATTTCATCCTAATCATCGGGCTAACTCTGGGTGTCATGTTACTAAAAGCAGCTGTGCTTTTTACCTTGGCATTGATTTTCAAAATCAAGAACAGCGATCGTTGGCTATTTACACTGAGCTTGGCGCAAGCCGGTGAATTTGGATTCGTACTATTAAGCTTCTCGGCGCAAAACCACGTATTGCCAGCTGACATTGTTCAAACGCTCTCACTAGTGGTTGCGCTTTCGATGTTCCTAACTCCAGGCCTGTTTATTCTGTTTGATAAGGTGATTCTGCCTCGTTACGAGCAAAAATCGAATGATCGTGAAGAAGATACTATCGAAGAGAAAGGCACTGTAATCATTGCGGGCATTGGTCGATTCGGTCAGATCGTTAACCGCTTATTGGTATCTAATGATGTCAAAACTGTGGTTCTGGACCATCAGGCTAACCAAGTCGATGTACTGCGCTCTATTAATATTAAGTCTTACTTTGGTGATGCGACTCGTCATGACCTGTTACACACCGCGGGTATCGAAGAAGCAGCAATGCTTGTTGTCGCCATCGACAATCAAGATTCTAGCGTGGAGCTCGTCAAATACGTTAAGCACACCTACCCTAAAGTAAAAATCTTAGCTCGTGCGTTCGACCGTGGTCATAGTTACCGCTTGAGAGAAGCCGGTGCTGATTTTGTGGAATCAGAAACCTACCACTCAGCACTAGAAATGGGCGCACAAGCACTACGCTCGTTGGGCCACCATCCATTCTTCGTAGAACAGCAGAAATCGACCTATCAACGTGTTGAAAGCCGTAAGTCTGAAAAGCTATTCAAAGCTTGGTCTGAAGCTGAAGACAACCCAAGGTACGACAACAACTATCGACAGATATTTATTCACCTTGAAGAAGCAATGAAAGAAGACATGAAGAAAGACCGCTCGGATAAGCACTCTCGCTCAGAGCGTGGTTGGACACCACCTCCAAAAGGTTATGCAGACGGTTTTGAGGAAGAGGGATCATAGACTTAGATTCTTAAACCAGTTAAAAGCGGCTATTTAGCCGCTTTTTCTTTATCTATGGCCCCTAGATACCACAAACAAGTGCCATTTATTGATACCTAAGCGGATAATAATCGCAATTTATGTGATCAAGTTACAATTTTTAATCTCATCCCTCTCTTCAAAAACGAATTCACTTTTTACATTTTTGAAACATACTCGCCATACATAAACCTCAGTAAAAATATGGTTTTATATGCACTTCCTTTAACTATACTGAACTCAGCTAAAATTCCAATAACCAGTTTCAGGGCGTTGAACACCATTGCATATATCAAAGTCGACCTTACTAACCATTACAAAAACATTCACATAGCCAATACCTGAAGAGTCTGATTCACAAATCAAAACCAATCTAATTAACACAAATGTTTCAAGAGATGTCTATCGTTACAATTTGTAACGAATTGAAGTTGTCAGTATAGTCCTGCCATCAAAAAAGTGAGACCTATGCGCTCACCTTAAAGGAGATATAATAATGATCACTAATGATGCCGTAATTATGGGCATGTTAGCTGTTATTCTTGGCGGTGTATTTATCACGGAAAGTAGCCAAAACAGCGCACTGAAAAAATTCTATTCATTCATCCCAGGCCTATTGCTCTGCTACTTTGTTCCTTCATTGTTGAACAGCTTTGGTATCATCGATGCGTCAAACTCAAAACTATACTTCGTAGCGAGCCGCTACCTACTGCCAGCGGCACTGGTTCTACTGATCATTTCAGCGGACCTTCGTAAGATCTTTGGTCTTGGCTCAAAAGCCGTCATCATGTTCCTGACTGGTACTGCAGGTATTATCATTGGTGGTCCTCTGGCGATTCTGATCATCGACCAAGTAAACCCTGACCTTGTCTCTGGTGACGTGTGGCGCGGCCTAACGACAGTTGCAGGTTCTTGGATTGGTGGCGGTGCAAACCAAGCTGCGATGAAAGAAGTGTTCGAGGTAAATGATAAACTGTTCTCAGCAATGATTACGGTCGACGTTATCTGTTCAAACATCTGGATGGCAGTGCTACTGATTATGGCTGGTCGTCAGAAGAAAATTGACGCATGGCTAAAAGCTGATACTTCTTCAATCGAAGAGCTGAAAGAAACGGTTTCGAAATACCAAGAAGAAAACGCTCGCCCGACGACAACAACCGATCTCATGAAGATCGCAGGGATTGCCTTTGGTCTAACAGGCCTTGCTCATTTCTTCAGTGACATAATCGCACCATGGATCTCAACGAATGCTCCAGAACTAGCAAAATACAGCCTAACATCTGGCTTCTTCTGGCTAATCGTTATGGTTACAACGTTCGCGTTGATCGCTTCGTGCTTCAAATCGACACGTAGCCTAGAGCACAGTGGCGCATCGAAAATTGGTTCAGCGTTCATCTATATCTTAGTTGCTACCATCGGTATGCAAATGGACGTTACAGCAATCTTTGACAACCCAGGTTACTTCTTCATTGGTATCACATGGCTAACTATCCATGCCCTGCTCATGATTGCGATGGCGAAAATCATTCGTGCACCACTGTTCTTCATGGCAGTAGGTAGCCAAGCTAACGTTGGTGGCGCGGCATCAGCTCCAGTGGTTGCAGCAGCATTCCACCCAGCATTAGCTCCAGTAGGTATCTTGATGGCGGTACTAGGTTACGCATTGGGTACATACGGCGCTTACATCTGTGGCCTAATCATGCAGGCTGCTGCGGGTTAATTGAGCTCACGTTAGCTCTAAACATCAAAGTCCGATATTGGTACGCCAATATCGGACTTTTTTATGTCTACAGGTTACTCATGATGTAGTGGAAACACGGAATCAAGATCATCTGTAGCCCTAGAAAAGCCAACAGGTATTGAAGAGTTTCATTTTTGGATTTCTCAATCTTCTTGTTCACATACGATTGAGATACGGGGTCGATTTCATTAATTGAATCTTTAAATGCTTTGGCAAGCAACACCGCTCTCTTCTCTGGAACGCCTGCCTTAATAAGGGTGTTAGATAATTTTCTAACGTCTACTCGTACCATTTGAAACACCAATAATTAAATTAAGTGCTTGAAATCTATCATACAGAATAAGTCGTATCTCACTTCAAAATGAATCGTGTGTTTTAAGTTTATTCTTAGTTTCAAACCGCTTTTGGTTTTGTTTTCATTAGCTTTTCTGTAGGAAGATTTAGACCTAATTCCATCCTATTGATACTAAAACAACCCATCGTTCAGTCTAGCTAAACACCTGTTATAAAATCATTGATTTATACGAACACATCTATCCAGTTATATTGCTTATCAAAGTGATTAACGAAGTGATGACGATGAGCGAACTCGATAGATATTGTGAACAAATCAACCTAGAACTGACAGAGCAAGATGTCGCTCGCCTTGGTTGGAACAAGCCTATGTTTAACAAGCGGGTTGCTACGCTCTCAGCTGTATCTTTATTTGCTTTGTGGCTAACTTATTGGTTTTAATAAAAAGGCCAAACGACGACCGTCCAGCCTCTCTTCGAACCCAGCTAAAGCAAGATTAATCGAACAAAGATGCCAGTTTGTTCTCAACGACTGGACTGATATTAAAGCTCAGCATGAAGTCCGGGCGTGTCTTTTCGTCTTTCTCGATATAGTAATTGGCTTCAATACCAAACTTCCAAGGACGACCGTTCAACACCGTTGTTTTACTTACGCTAAAATTCAACGGAATTTCAGCCTGATCTTTATTCCAATCATACGAGAGTGTCGGCGCTGAACCTACCGTCCATCCTCTAGTAGCTCTACCCAAAACAACTGCGTAGACGTCTTGTTAATACGAGTATCAGACTTATCCGCGCCATTGCCAGACACACCATAAAGGTGGCTTGGGAACACACCAACAACGCGCTCAGCGCTCACTTTGCCGTACATAAACTCTGGGCCAATGGCAAACTGATCCGCCGTAAACTCACTACTGCCGGTTGGTAACGAAGCAAACACACCAAAAGCAGCAATGGTTCCGCCTTCCATTTTTGGCGCATAAGCTAGGTCAAAGGAAATATCACTAACTCCCGACTGATCCATATGTTGGGAACTTGTCGGTGTATTCACATTGAAATCATTCTGAACATAAGAGATAGCCGGGCGGAAAATGATTTTGTCACCGTTCTCCATAGGGAAAGGTAGCGTAGGCTGCAGAACCGTAGCAAAACTGTCCCCTCCTCCGTCATATCCGCCAGAGTATTGAAGTTTTAAGTTAAGGCTCGCGTAAGCCGTATTCGGGTTTGCAAGTTCCTTTGCTGCCTGCTCTGCTGTTTGATTACTTTCTTCATTAGCAATCGCAACAGTAGACGTTAATAATAATCCACTCATTATTACAGCAAGTGATTTACAAGCCATTAAGCCCTCTCTAAATATAAACGCTGTGTATTTACGCGTATTTTAAAGATTGCCAGTGTGCAAAATAGCCATTAAGCGACATGGGGAGTTGTCCGCCCTACAAAAACAAAAATGCCCCAAATTTCTTTGGGGCATTTTCATTGTGGAACTAGCTAAAGGTCTCACCCTATTGGCTTATTCCCAATCTAGGATTACTTTACCAGACATACCAGAGCGCATCATGTCAAAGCCTGCTTGGAAGTCGTCTACTTTGTAATGGTGAGTAATGATTGGAGACAGATCTAGGCCTGATTGAATCAAAGAAGCCATTATATACAATGGAAAATTAAGTTATTTAAAAACATGAACTTGCAAAAAATCAAATTTGATCATGGCGACAAACTGGCGACATATTTTGATCTCTAATATAAAATCAGGCCAGAAGTAAGTATCTTCTCGGGCGTTTTAGTCAATCATTCAGCCCTTGAATTGCGCTCATCGAGCGATAAACGGTTTTTACATCAAAGCCATTAGCAGTCAATACCTTCTGAAAGCAACAATGCATCTTCTAATTCAACCCCAAGATAGCGGATTGTATTATCTACCTTGGTATGACCAAGTAGTAGCTGTACCGCTCGGATATTTTTCGTTTTTGCGTAGCTAACTAACGTCGCTTTTGTTGAATATGTTTAACACGGCTAAATATCCTATCTTGCGAAGATACATCGCAAACCCTGAGGGGAAGCAAAGCACTCACTCTAAGTTTGCTATCAATGGCTAAGTTGAGCAAGGCAAGTTGCATCAAATTATCTTCAATTTCTAATCTGCTTCTGAATCCGCCAAATTTCCTCAAGCCGAAAAGGCTTTTTGACTCAACTTCGTTTCGTTTTGTTGAAAACCACCATGATGACCTCCTTTTTGATTGGTCATCACGATTGTAGTTGCAAGGAAATGGACAAAAGCAATAAGAATATACCCCAGCTGTCAGCATGAAATGGCGTGCGCGGGGGTGAGTCGACCGATTTAACTTAAAGGCATCGATAATAAAGATAATGGTAACGGAGAAAGCAGCCGAGAGGTGACGATAGAAAAAAGAAAAAATGGCTAACTGATTGATAAGGTGGCTTCGGGCTTGTTCAACACCCGGGATTTAGTGTTGGCTACGCAACACCTTAATCCTTATTTGTTATATTCGTAACCTATTGACTAAAAAGCTGTTCTACTGTTTTCATTGGTAAGAACATACGAATACGGTCATTATGTTCACACAGGACTTCAAAACCAAACTTCGTATAAAATGCTTGTGCGGAATCTGTAAGGCAGTCCACTACGATAGCATAAGCTCTCATATGGTGATTAACTTCCCAAAGGTACTTTAAAGCGCGAATCAAACTAACTTTTCCTAGCCCTGAGCCATGAAACTCTTTATGAACAGCCAACTGAGCTAATAGAAATACAGGGATTGGATATCTAGGTAATTTTTTCGCTAGTTTAGCAGGTAAATTTTCTCGGCTGATTGAGCTAGGCGCAACGCTATAAAAAGCACAAATAGCATACTTTTGATTAAGCAATGGTTGAGAGCTTGGTAAAACCATAGTTCGGCTAATACCAGCTTGCATGTGTTTTGCTGCTTGAGTTTTGATAAATGTATTTAACTCTGACTCACCGCAATCAAATGAGCTGCGATCATGGTTTGATTTACTAAGTTCAACGAACTTTTGTCCCCAACTCACTTGATGCCACTCTCATCTGTGAATTTTACTGCTTCAAGCAGAGCTTGATTAGGCGATCTTGCTTTATCACATGCCATAATAAATTCATCGAAGACACTATCTTTAACTACGATACTTTCGTGTTCTTCAATTACATGAGTGGCATCTTCATCCATTAACCTAACTACATACTCTGTAAGGCTTTTAAGACCAAGCAAAGCCGATGCTTTTTCTGCCTTTGCCTTGATCTCTTCGTCAAGGCGAATATCTAAACGTGCTGTTGCCATAAAACCTCCTACGTACGGATATATTCCGTAATAATGGCGATTATAATGCAAACATTGAACTTATACAATTTGTACAGAGAGTTTACGGAAAAATTCCATATAACGTTCTCAACATTTGGATTAAATTAATTTTATCTAAAACCCTCAGGCTCATCGAACGAGTTTATCGATACTGAGAAACTTTAGAGACAATTTCGTTCTAGAAATGGCAGCGTATCGAATGTGCAGCGTACTGAGGCTATTACTGCCATTTTAAGAGGGTACTTTATTGGGTTACACAAGGTTGAAAGTATGTAAACGTTTCTTTGTTGCCTTTAAGTAATCAGAAAGATAAGGGGCTCAACGAAAACCTGTGAGCTGTAATCGTGATTTAAAGTCCCTTATAAGTTACAATTGCAAATTAAATCATTTAAGAACAAAATCTTACAATAAACCAAAATTGACAATGGCGACAAAATGGTGACATATTTTGAGCTATCAGATAAAAACCAGGTCAACAATGTGGTTTTTCTCGTCTAATTTCCCATTGAGTTACTAAATATTAGTAATATCTATCACAAAATATGTCTTGTCAGCGCACTATGATTTCGACTTAACGCCATTACATCATCTACCAACTTCTCGATTTGCTTTTGCTGCATTTGCATTCGGCCTTGGAAGCTTTGATATTCACTTTCATCCACTAATGCTAAGCCACTCTCTCTAGCTTGTTGCTTGAGCAATTGTAGTTCAGGAGTTTGACTGCGCAGCTCATTTGCCAAGTCTTGTTTTAGTATTCTTTTTGCCAGCGCATGTTCGAATCCATGCTCTTGGAACCAAGTATTGGTGTTGAATACGGCATTGTAGTAAACGTGAACATTTTGGCTTGTTACGTTTTTCGCCTTGGCCAATTCAAAGATTAAGTCGTTTAAGGATAGGTCTTGCGGAACGGTTGGAGTTGGAAGGGCTGGAACTGTGGGCATACTGTCGAACGCACGAATGACACTTAGGTGGAACTTTGGGCTAATCCACATCGCATAAGAGTAAACAAGTTCTTTGCATACCCAAGTCCCAGAATTGCAACCGCCACGTTTGGTATTTACAGCAAAGCAGGAATTCCTGCTTTGCTCAATTTCATTAACCAGTTCTTGAGTTTGCTGATTCTTGATAAAAATACTTGGACGATGTCGATTGTGTCCACCACTCGCTTTATGCAGATCGTTTAGCGAATACAAATTATCGAGTGTGCGAATGTCTTTAGAAAGGATTGTTAGATTTGGCATGATGGCCTCCTTGGGGATGCTCTTTAAATCACCACACAAAGGGACTAATCTTCGGGTGGTGAGCTGAACAAGGTTAGTCCTACCGCTCCCAAGGTTACGGCCAGCCGAAGCTGCCTCGCCCAGCCCACCATAATATTGCTAGTACAATCCCTGAACGAATTGCCTATATTTGGATGCGCTGAAGCCACACATAAAAAAACCAGCAAAAGCTGGCGTCTATGCGCCTTGGGTGTATGTTGCGGGGGACTAATCCCGACACTGGATTTTGCCAGTGCCGTAACAGATTAACGATGTGGAAGATCGGTGTCAAACGTTTAATAACGTAGCATATTGTATATAGCGCAGTTCTTACAATCAGCTTGCCTATCCCATGAACGTAGACAGGATCGAGACAAAACAATTCCAGGAAAGACACGCCGTTCCAGAGTCATACCAATCTGGAAAATTAACTGATCAGCTCAATCCACTCTCTTGTGCACATTCTTTTCACTCTATCTGCACTTTCTAGAAAGCAATTCCATGCACTACATATTTTCTCAACAATGTCGTCGTAGTTCGTAAAACTCTGGTTTGCTAGATAGTGTTGCCGTAGCCAGCTCCATACTTGTTCGATTGGGTTTAGTTCAGGTGAATAGGGAGGGAGTTTAATGATACTCACATTCGAAAATTTCTCAGCAATGTCATTGGTATGCCATCCTGCACCATCCATGATCACAACCGCATGACGACCTTTTTCTGTTGCCTCTGATATTTGTGCAAGGTGGTTAATCATGATGTCCTTGTTTACCCAAGGGACAACCATGGCTTCTCCGATGCCTTTTGATGGACAGACTGAGCCAAATAAATACGCATACTCAAACTGTTGCTGTTTTACTGCTCGAGGTCTTGTGCCTCTCTCTGCCCAGAGGCGAGTTGTCGTATTTTGCTGCCCAAATCGAGCCTCATCTTGAAACCAGACATCCACCGATTCCAAACCCATATGCCCTGGGATCTTAAGGATCGTTTCTATTTTGAATTTTTTTAAAATCGTCTTGAACTTGCTGAGATTGAGAAGGGTGTTTAGAGCGTGAAGTTATCCAAGAAAATCCCATGTGATTAAGCAAGTAGTAGATAGAGTCAGGGTGATAATGTTTATCAAATTCCCTGACGATGTAGGCATGGATATCGCTGCCCGTTAATCGTCCCCCTGAAGAATCAGAAGCTCGCTTTTTGATAAATAGACTTAACTGTTCGCGTTGCTTTGGAGAAAGGAATGCGGGTCTCCCAGTTCTTGGCTTCTCTTGTAATCCTTCAAGCCCTTCTTCAAGGAAAGTTTGTACCCACTTATTCACACTTGTTCTGCTTACTTTTAGGAACTTAGCAATTTGTGTTCGAGAATGACCGTCTTTAAAGTGAGCTAATGCGAGTAATCTCATCTTCATTTGAATAGATTTTTGTTGGCTAGCAAGCTTTTTGAAATCAATGTTATCGAGGCTGTCCATAGCGTCTTTTTCACGAATAAGTCATAGCCTCAATTAGATCATATCTTTACTTAGATTGGTATCACACTAAATTATTAATTAATTTAGATTCGTTTTATTTGTAACTATTGTAGCTTAGCCGCTCGAACAAATGCGAATGAGAGGCATTATCATGGATAGGTTAAAGAAAATCATAGTTTCTTCGTTTTTCCTCTCCCCAATACATTGTTATTCCACAGAAATTAGAGGGGAAGCTTTACAATCGAATGACTCTTACGAAAATAAGATTAGTAATAAAAAATCGTTAGAGTTAGAAGCCTCAGGCTGTAATGGAGACCCCTCTTGGATTGATTACCCTTCCTTACCTCAAGAGCCTACAGAAACTAGTAAATCCGATACTAATTGCAGTTTTATGCAGTTTGCATGGCAATCTTTTGCTTATTATACCAGTGACAAGACACCGGATTTATTCTTGAATATGATGCCGAAAGACAGAATATTTAAAGAGATACCCGATAGTTGGGACAATAAAGGTGATCAAGGATTAGTACAAAGTGAGAGCCTTCAAGCTGGCTCTAATTTCCCATTGAACGACCAAGAAGGCAATCCGGTCTTCTATCAACAAAGTGTCAATAAAAAATTCTACGATGACATCGTCAAACACGGATTAAACAATAGCCAATGTGTCGCCGATATTGACAGTGGGAAAAAACCGTTTGAAATATCCCCAGGCTCCACTGAAGTAAAAACCTCATGGAAATTAATATCTAATAACGACAACCCTGAAAAATTTTTCACTATCCATAGAGATGTTGAGATCGACGGAGCTGTAAGGAGTAATGTTCTAATGGGCTTGGTTGGGATTCATGTAGTACGAAAAACAAGGAATCATCCTGAATTCATTTGGACCACATTTGAACACAAGGAAAACGCTCCTGATTGTGTTGATATTCCTAACCTATCAAATTTTGAAAAATCAGGTAAATGGACATTTTTCAACCCAATGTCCTTTCAGAAAGTAAATACTTACTTCCCTGGTAAGCCTACTCAAGTCTGTAGAGAAACACCCTATGGGGTTGGTGTTTTAACGAAAAGTGAAGTAGCTAAAGATATAAAAGCGCTTAATGAGGCAATGTCAGATTATTACCAATCACGCCAATCTGTTTGGTCTAACTACTTCCTTGTGGGTACATCTTGGACAGTCTCAAACGAGAGTGATTTAAATAAAGGAAAGGTACCTCCCACTTGGAAAAATGAAATAGGGGGTTCGAAGTTATTATCAAACAGCACAATGGAGACCTATGTCCAAAACCCTCGATGGTTTGCTTTAGTGCACCCTAAAGAAGATAGGGGCTGTTTTGCTTGTCATAAATATGATCCTTTAACAAAGAAAGCCTTACATTTAAGCCATATGTTTAATGCGGCCCAAGATTACGGTCAGTGTTTTCTTTAAGGCTTGATTTAGAAACTAAAAATTAAAACTTCCTAACAAAGAGTGATCGGCTTTCCACTTTTATGACTTTACCCTTTCAAATTAAAAGGTTTTATAGAAATTAACGTTAATTAAACCGCATAATAACATTTGACAGCTCAACACCATTCATTGGAATTATAATTATAAAGAGTTAAGCATGCGCTCAAGACACCCTTGGTTAAACCGCTTATTCAGTCCCCACCCTCAATGGGTCTATAAGACTGGTGTTATGTTGTTGGCCCTGTTGTTTAGTTTATTGGCTTCATTAGCAACCAGTCTTTATCAAGTTCATAAGGAAATTAAGCATGACGTCGACTACCTCGATCAAATCGTTTCTGTTGCGATTAAATATGGCCTAGAAAAACCCACTCTTTCTGAAGCCAGCGTCGCTAGCGGTGAATGCTCCACTGACACTATAGAGCAGTTAGAGAAGCTTTATGTATCGCATCTGCTTATGTCGATACCCATCGTTAATCTTGATAAGCAGAAACCCTATACCTATTGCTCTCCTTTCGGCGTTGAGCAATTTGAACAACGTAATTTTAAGAACTTACTCAATACACAATTAAAAGGAGAAATGTGGCGTTTAGCGATTGTTTCTCTCTCCACAGCCCCAAAACATCCCCCCTATCTATACGGTTCGAATGGACAATATGGTTTCCTCTTCCCATTACGCACGGAATACCTTTTTCTTGAAAATGATTTAGACCATCAACGCTCTATTCGCTTATCTTTACCAAAAGAAAATTACACTATCCTTGAAATAGGCAGTTTGCCCAATGCCGATCGCCTGTACTCGAACTCAGTTGCTTCAAACTATCTGCCTCTTACCTTTGAATCCTCGGTCTCTACCTCACGAGTGCTCTCGAAGTTTAAGCAAAACTTGTGGCCGGTTACCACTTTACTCTTCATGATTTCACTCACCATTCTTTGGTTATGTGTTTCCTATTGGCACGCAAAAAAAGAAATTGCTCTTCAAAAAGCGGTTCGAGACGCCCAGTTTTTCCCCTACTATCAACCCATCGTCGACGCACAAACAGGTAAAATGCTCGGTGTCGAAGCTTTACTCCGATGGCTTCCCTCTGACGGCCGCGTCATAGAACCAAGCAAATTCATCCACTATCTAGAGCAAAGTGGGGAGATCATTCCAACAACAGAGAATCTCATTACAACCATTTACCAAGACTTATCGTCTTTGATGAGTCAAAACGCCGAGTTTTATTGCAGTGTCAACATCACTCCTCTGCACCTCCAAAATGACGATTTTTACCACTATTTAAAGCGATTTCAGCACGACTACTCAAAACTGACGCTTGAATTAACAGAACGTCAACCGATTGAAAATTTAACATTTGCCAGTCAGCGTATTGCCTTACTCAAAACATTAGGACTTAAAATAAGCCTTGATGATGCAGGTACCGGTTATGGCGGAAACTCCTACTTGCATTATTTCGATATTGACACTATCAAAATAGACAAAATGTTTACACGGTCCATTGATGAAGGAAAGTCCGCTGTTCTCGATGGGTATATTGAGATGGCTAAACAATTAGAGCTCAATCTAGTAGCGGAAGGAGTTGAAAATAAACTCGAAGCTAAAGGGCTTTTATTAAGAGGCGTCTGTCAACATCAAGGTTACTATTACGCCAAACCTATGCCGATTGAAGAGCTCCATCGCTGGGCTTCAGATCATGGTTATACTCACGAGCAGGTTAATAAGATGCTCACAAGGCCTTCATAAAGCTTGCCTTAAAATGTTGTTGCTAGTACTCCTAGTTTAATCTTTTGGAGCCCAACTAGGATAGCAGACCGTTCCCACCTTATACATCAGAGCACGTACTTCAGAAAACCGTTTTGGCCCCGTTCTTTCACGATCTATCGAACACCAAGTCCATTGTGCGTTTCTGGTACTTTCAAACATTGCCCCCCTCACTCATGTTGATTCATACTGACTACGTTGATATCGCAGTCTTTGAGAACAAAGCCGAAAAACACATTCGTCGGCTTATTATTCCATCTGCATACCAACACCTGCATCACCGTAAGAGTGGCTGCCTTCACTATTGCAAAAAGCGCCGCAGATGGGCGCAGGCCTGCGTAATATGCCTAAAAAGTTCAGGAGCCTTATCTGGGGCGACGTCCAAGGCTGTTTTTCTACTCAATTAAGCATGCTGGTTGAGTGGTTCAACAGAGTTACTTGGGAATACCAGACACCACACCCTTTGGGTGTGAGTATTCTACTACAAGAATACACAAGCCAGTTTGTAGCACGGCTCTTGAGAGAGAGCCCATTGTTTTGTTCTTTTAAAAGAACAAAACAATGTCCTTAAAAGGAGTTTAAATAATGCAAATTGTATACGGATATTGTCGTGAAGATGAGGCGGGGAGTTTATTGGACCGCTTTGTTGAACAAGGGGATTTTGTCAGCTTCAAAGTACTGGGCTCGGTCGGGCGTGAATACATGGCATTTGCTGCTTTATTGCCTTTTACTGACCGCCTCCCCTTTCCTTTCTATTGGAAGGGCGTTCATTTCGTTTCGGTTCAAAAACACACCCAATCAGTCCGTCAACTCACGCCACCACCATCAAAAAATGCTCGCAAAAAACATTATCGTAAACTCAAGAACACGATCATGACCCCTCAAAATTGGAAACAACACGTCAGTCGCAATCGCGGTTTGAAGTATGTAAACGCTTCCTTGTTGCCTTTAATGTAATCAAGAAGCGCCATGGGCTCAACGGCAACATCTTAACTCATACGGCTTAAAGCCTGCCCAAAAGTCTGACGAACGAACAACGTCCATTTTTCAATCCACCAGATGCACGACACCCCTTTTGATAATTGCGGTGCGACGTCGTGCATCTTTTATCTATATTTAAAGGTAACCACATGAAAAATAAAACATCATGCTTTCACTACCCTCTTACGTATTGGCGTCACTTTTGTACGCTCTTGGCCGTCTACTTTGCCTGTGCGTCACCCGCTTACGCCGATGACCTTTTTGCCAGTGGTAAAGATACCGTAACCAATACAGTCGGAACGGGGTCTTCTGGCGAATTCTACATTCTGGTGGCAGGCCTGATTGGCGGCATCATCGTTGGCATCATTCAAAAGAACTGGGTGGGTGGCATCATCGGGTTTTTCGTTGGCGTGGTGTTCTGGGAAGTTGGTAAAGGGTTTGTAGGCTTATAAACCACAAAAGGAGAGCGCGACATTATTCGCCTTATTTCACCATGGATCATCAAGACAAACAAACCCTCTTCACTTTTCCAAACTACTTACAAACCGACGTCAAAATAGTCGGATTTCCAATCGATGAAATACTCCCTTCTATCTTGTTGTTTTTGATGTTGTTCAACATCAATCGGTTGGTCGCAGTTGCCGTGTGTATCGGATTTTTCCTCACCATTCGCAGCTTAAAAGTCCGACACGGCCCCAAATTCATCATTCACTTCCTCCACTGGTATGGGGATGACACGGCGAATAAAACCATTTTTAAACGCACGCCCTCCGCCACAAAAAAATATTGGATTTACTGATGCTCAATGAACATAACGGCGAGGCGCTTAAAGCGGCTCGCTTTCTCAATTACGTCCTCACCGCGGTGGTGTTGATCACCGCCTTAGGAGTCGCTGGGTTGAGTTTTGCTTTATTAAGTCAAAGCCAAGCGGAAAAGCGCACCGTCGTGCCACCTCATATCGACCGAGCGTTTACGATCTCAAGCGATGCGGTTGATGAAGCGTATCTTTCTATGATGGCCGATTGGTGGATACACCTAAAATTTAATGTCACGCCCTCTAACGTTAAACGTCAATTCAACTTACTCATTACGTACGTGCCGCCTAAATACTGGAGCGGCCTACAAGACAAGTTGATACGAGAAGCCGAATTTATCATCGAGAACGACGTCACCAGTTTTTTTGAAGTTGATACGCTGTCTATCAGTCTCAATGAAATGAAAATACGGGTCAAAGGCACGCTCAACAAAACCATCGCGGGACGCGCACTCGACCCTGAGCCCGTCTCCTATTTACTTCAGGCCGACTACTCAAGTGGCTTGATTGAACTTCACAGCATCGTTCAAGAGGTACCATTATGAAAACACGCATCATTTCTATTGTTGCTACTTTGTTGTTCTCCCCCCTCCTCAGCTACGCCAATACGATTGCCGCAAAAACCTACTATTTTGAGCAAAATGATACCATTGTGTTGCCCTTATCCTCGGTCAACACCAACCGTTTAGTGGTGAAAGACGACAAGATAGTCAACCTTCATTGCCCTAGAGGATTTTGTCTCGCTAAAGCCAATCAACGAGACCAATCAGGTTCGATTAGCGTTAAACTCAACATCGCCTTGCCTTTTACCGCGCACGTCACCACAGAAAAAGGCCAAAATTTCTCGCTTTTTATCAACCCTAAAGCCGTCCCAGCGGTGGTCAATGAGTTTATTTCTCTTCGCTCTACTGCAGAGAAAAGTGTCTTTGAAAAAGATCTCGAATACCCTTTGGCCTTGGGGCAACTCACCAAACAAATGATACATTGGCAACGCTCAAAAACGCCTATCCCAGGTTTTCGGGTTCATCCTATAGACCCAGAGACACTCCCTAAAGACACGTCACCACTAGCCATTATTCCGCAAACCCTGTTTGTCGGTCGCCCTTTCTCAGGGCTTATTTATCAAGTTAAAAATCAATCCAGTGACACCGTAACACTGACCGAAGCGCAATTTTACAGTTACGCTAGCCGAAGCGCCTCGCTTGACCGCTATACCTTGAGCCCAGGTGAATCCACCCATCTGTACATCATCACAGGAGGACTCTAATGAGACGATTTAAACAGTGGCTTTTAAAAGAGTCGGACTTAGAGGATGGAGTCAATGCCAATAAGCAAAGTAAGCAACGCAACCAAATCCTCAGCTTGTTGGCCATTGCGCTCTTGGTCGCGATTTTTTTTGCATTTAAAGCCTTTAAACAACCTCGTTCCTCGCTTGATATTGCGCAAGAAGTCGTTGAGTCACCCCCAATTTTGGGGAAATCATTACGGATGATTTTACCGACAAAGACAACCGCTCAGCCTTGACCTTACAAGGTCAAGACATTGAAGACGTCAAAGAGAAGATGGAAAACCTCAATCGAGACGTCGAGCGTTTGATAATAAGCAATGAAAATACGCTCGCACAAATGAAAAAAGAGAACGAAACCTTACGCGATGAAATACGCAATAATCAAGAAGCGCACCGCACCGTCGCCTTGCCATCAACCCCAGCGTCAGCCTCGAAGGAAGCCAGTCACCTGACCGTCATGGGAGATCCGGCGCCATTTGGTTCGCGCCCTCTTCCTCCCAAACCTTTGCCCTCTTACGCCACCAATGATCTGCAAAAAGAGAGCTTTCAATACAGCAACGCCGATAAGGCCTCGTTTGATGACCAAGGACAAGCGTTTGACTCGTTTGATTTTTTTTGGACAGCCTCTTCAGAGTCAGCCTACCAACGCACCGTTGACAATTACGTCCCGTCGGGCACCTTTGTGACCGCCAAAATCACCGGTGGCGCGGATGCCAATGCCGGAGCGTTCGGCCAAAGTGATACCGCCCCCATCGTGTTTCAAACCGTGCATGAAGGCGTGTTGCCCAATGGAGAAAAGAGCCACCTCAAAGACTGCACCATCATTGGAAGCGTGTACGGAGACCTCTCTTCGAGTCGTGGCGTGGCCCGCACTCACACCCTCAGCTGCATTCGAGACGGTCGCATTTTAGACATTCCTGTACAAGGCACTGTCTTTAACTTTGGTCGCAATGGCATCCGTGGTACTTCGATTTTACGTAACGGCAAAATCGTCCAAATGGCGGGGATCTCAGGCATCTTAACCGGACTGGGAGAGGCGGGAGCGGGATTGGCCAGCACCACCTCGACCTCAGCGCTGGGATCAACGTCCAGCATCAACAGCGAAGATGTGGGATTAAGTTTATTGGGCAACGCCACCTCAGAAGTAGGGAGCAAGCTTTCGGATTACTACATTGCCTTAGCCGAGTTATACCACCCCTTCATCGAAATCAATCCAGGGGGCATCGTGAATATCGTCTTTACGAAAGGGTTCCCTCTTGATGATGAGGAGGCGATCAAACGCTATGTTGCTCGTCAGGAAAAAGAGCAAGCAAAACCGGACACCCTTTTAGAAACCATCACTCTCAACCCTCTTGCGGCAGAAGTTAACCAACAATTAAATTAAGGTCCGCTTTATGACTATCAAGCTTTTCACCGCGCTGCTTGTCAGCGCCCTCGCCGGCTGCTCGGCGGGCTTTCAAGACGAATTCAGCTGCAAAAAAATCGGCGGGACTCCCGGCTGCGCGAGCATGGATAAAATTCGAAGTATCTCAACCCATCCAACCTCAAAACGCGCCATCGAGGCGAACGTCCTGGCTTCCCATCCTTTTGTTTTACTGCCAAGACGCACACGTGAAGGCCATCCTGTGCGAACCCAAGACACGGTTAGGAAGGTGGTGATTTTTCCTTTTACTTCGGATGACACCACCACTTACCTCGACACGATGGATATTTATATTGTGTTAGACGAGTCTACTTGGACAGGTCGCCCTGTTCAGGCTATCAAGAAGGATTAACGCCATGGGCGTATCAAAAGATTTAAAAGGGTTTTATCAAGAAGCCAAACGTGAATATAACCACCTGCATTCTGAACTGCCTTACCGGACTTTTAATACGGAGCACGGCCTCTTTCATAACAGAAAAGGCGTCGGATTTGGCTTCAAATTGAGCGTCTTAGCGGGGGCGAATGACGATATAGTGGAGGCGTTTAACCGTCTCATCATGGATTTACCGACTGGCCATAAATGGGATTACCATGTTTCCATGATGGGCCACAACCGCGTGAGTCATTTGATTGAGCAAAATGCCGCATTGAAATCCGCTCGTACGGGTATTTGCAGTGAATTAGCAAAACAAGAAGCCGATTACGCCAACTTTGCGGCTCACCACGGCTTTTTTCATCGTCAGAAGCATTACTTTGACATCAAAGATTACACCGCGTGGTTGTTTGTCTCCAGTACGGACGATGTTGACCAGGTATTGGATTGCAAAGAGGCACTCACCACCTCTTTATCCCAAATTGGACTGGAGCTCACGCCACTCATCCCTGAAGGCTTAATCAACTACGTCGAAGGCATTCTCAATTTTGACCCCACATAAACTGCCCCTTGTGAATCTGAATACGCCCCCGAAGCGTTGCTCTACAAACAAGCCCTCTCTCCTGATACCGAGTTTTTAACGCGCCGACATTACACCGACGTTCGCTTTAGTAACCACCAACATCAAACGGTGACCTCTCGGATCATTTCCTTAGGCTTACGCAGCACGCCTCGCACTTTCCGCCTATACGCCTTGCCCGATTGTTTTGCGTCCTTAAAGAGCGTGGCCAAAAATGTGCAATGTCCACACCTCATGACCCTCAATTTTCGCCATCAAGAATCGGGCAGTTTTGCGACCAAAAATGGCGGACGCATTGGGGAGCTGGAAAAAACGCTCAAGTCCCCGATGGCATTTTTCTTCCCTCAAGCGAAGAAAGAGCAGGCCGAACGCGAGCAAATTCGAGATGAAATGTCGGATGGCATCAACAGCATGGCATACATGCACCTGACGCTGACGTTATTCACCAACAAAAAATCCGAGCGACTGCACCGCACTACGGCCATTAACGCCTTTCGCTCTGGCGGGATCGATTTACAAACCGTATCGATGCTGCAAAGCCAAGCACTCATGACAACCTTACCGTTCATGATGACCGATGGGTTTTGGGCCGATTGCGACCGTGCTGGACGCATTCAAACCGTAAAAACCGGTAATGTGGCTAACCTCTTGCCTCTTGTGATGGACGTAAAGAATTTCAGTGGCGGCATGATGCTGCCCACCATGCGCCAACAAGCCTTTTGGTTTAATCCGTTTAATTGTGGGTCAGATAACTACAACATCGCCCTGACCGGAGGCTCCGGGGCAGGAAAATCCTTCTTTGTGCAAAAGCTCGCCGAAACCCTCTTTGCCATGAACGGTAAAATCTGGGCGTTAGACAAAGGAAAGAGCTTTAAAAAGCTCACCTTGATGCTTGGCGGTCGTTATATGACGGCTGACAAGATTTACCTCAATCCATTTACTCATCTGGAACGCATTGCTATGGGCGATGACTATACCGATGAGAAAGGCGAACAGGTCAACCCTCTCAAGGAAACGCTGCACACCATCACCGGACTCTTTGCGACCATGGCCTGCCCCACGCACGAAATGGGAGATTTTGAAAAATCGGTCCTCGGGGATTGCATCATTACGGCTTGGCAGACACACAAAAGCGAGACGTTAGTTGACCATGTGCAAGAAGCACTGTTTGCGGCGGCCGAAAAACAAGGCGGTGATCGCCGCCTTTCCGATATCGCCATGCAACTGAATAAATACCGCTCAGAGGGGATCTACGGAGACACTTTCAATAAACCGTCCATGCTCGATCCCAATGTCCACTTCACCACCATTGAACTGGACGGATTTCCCTCGGACATCATGCGACCGGTGATTTTTGCACTGATGTCGAGCATCACTCAGCAGATGTACTTGTCCGGCTCTCGTTCCACGCCGAAGATGTGCATCATTGAAGAAGCGTGGTCTCTGATGGCGGGCTCTAATGCGCAGGCACAAGAGTTCATCAATACCGGTTATCGCACCGCCCGAAAATTTGGGGGATCGTTTTGCACCGTAACGCAAGGGATTGAGGATTTTTACAGCACACCCGAAGCGCTTGCCGCCTTCAATAACTCCGACATTCACATCACTCTGCGTCAAGGCAGTGGATTGGCGAAATTCATCAAAGACAATCCTTCACACTTTTCACCCTATGAGCAATTTGTCATCAAGAGTTTTGAAAAGTCATCCATCGCCGGTTACAGCTCTGTCATGCTAAAAACCGGGAATGTAACGACCTTTCATCGCTTGTTTGCCGATCCTTTTACTCGTGCGTGCCTTTCGACAGAGCCGCATGAATTTGAATACTGTGAAAACTTGATGAACCAAGGCCTATCACTTATGGACGCCGTCAATCAAACCGCCGAGCATTTTTACGGAAAGGAAATTAAGACCTTTAATACCCTCATCTATGGCAAGGAGCCCAAATGAAATCCATTCGTCACACCTATCTTGTCTATGCCTTGTTGGCTATAGCGTTAATGATGTTCACCCTGATAGCCATTAAGCTCAATACGGCGCCACAAATCGTGGTCTTCGATATCGAACAAACGTTATCGCAATATCAAGACCAACTCATTGAAGCCAATCTCGACGATCAAGAGCACAACGCGCAACTGGCGACCTTTGATACGGATCTCAGGCGACTCTTGAAAGAATACGCGCAAGCGCACCACCTCGTGATCCTCGTTCCAGGCGCGCTCATCAGCGGGGCGCCAGATAGAACTACCGAGATCCAACATTATGTTATTGAGGCGCTTAAAAAGGAGTCATGAGCTTATGATTGTTCACGGTCATTCATCCATCACACCCACCGCACTCTTAAGAGGGGTCAGTGTCACTTTACTGACCATCGCCCCCACCGCTCTTGGTCAACAGTTTGGGCGTCAAGGTGAACTGTTTCCTATTGCAGAAGTGGACATGTTGCAATGGATCAACAGCCGGTTGACACACTTAGAAGCCACAGGAGAAACCGCAAAGATGCAACAGCAGTTTGTGGAGAGCGTAGAAAATAGCGTGCGAAGACCCCCTCCCGTTGAAGGGTTGACCACCACCACCGCACCCAACACCTTTTACATCGACCCATCATTAAAGCTGGCCACTGATATCAAAGATGCACAAGGCCACCTCCTTTATGCCAAAGGCCTCGTCATCAACCCCTTTGATACCGACACTTGGCCAATCGATATTCCAAAAAAGTCATTCGATTACTCGCATGTGATTGTCTTTTTTGATGGTGACGACCCGAGGCAGCGCGCTTGGGCTAAACAATACCGCGCAGATAAGCCGATAAAATGGACCCTCACCAACGGCAGTCCAGAAGAGGTCGCCACGGAGTTTGACGCACGAATTTATTTTGACCAACAAGGTCACTACAGCCGTCAATTTCAACTCTCACACATTCCCTCTCTGATTGAACAAGACGGGGCGCGGTGGAAGATCACAGAGATCGATGTGACGCCATTCACCTCGACCATGAACAAGAGTGAGACGGAAATAAAATAAGGAGAAAGACCTTGAGATCCCATGGGTTATTACTGTTTGGTTTGTTCCTGTTTCCTTGGCAAGGTCAAGCTCAATCCGCCGCTTGCACGGGGCATTTCTTAAATCCATTGTCTGATATTTGCTGGGACTGCCTATTTCCTATGACGCTGGGCAGTGTGCCTCTCATTAACTCGACATACCCTGACACCACCAACCCAAGCATGCCAATCTCCTATTGTCCTAAACCCCCGCCTATTTTTATGCAAATTGGCTTAAACATTGGGTATTGGGAGCCGTATTCCTTGGTGGACGTGACGCGAGTCCCTTACTGCATGGTTAATATGGGAATGCAGTTGAGTAATGACAATAGCCAAAAAATAGGAGGCGCGCAGCACGATTCAAGCGCCAAAACCAGCGGCAATGCGTTCTACCAGGTCCATTGGTACAAATATCCGGTGATTTATTGGCTACAACTGATGCAGTCGGCGGCCTGCATGGCCACAGATAATTTTGATGTGGCCTACCTCACCGAGCTTGACCCGTTTTGGGATGATGATGAGATGTCGTTCATTCTCAACCCCGAAGCGATTCTATTCGGTCACCCCATCACGCAACTCTCTTGCATCACCGAAGCCATGGCGACCACCACGGGGCGCGTTTTGCCTTTTGATGCGCTTTTTTGGTGTTTAGGCTCACAAGGCAGCGTCTACCCATTAACCGGTAACAGCGCTTACTCTCATACCGGCCCTCAAGTTGGCACACTGATGCTAGAGCGTTTTAATTTTAAAATGCATAGGCAAGGGGTTGTGTGGGAAACCCGGGGCGAGGATGGCGCGGTCTGTTATCAGTGGCCAGAGCCTATTTTGCCGAAAAGTCGTTATCGCTATCAATTGTCGGCGCCGATTGGTGATGCCGCTCACTGTTATCCCTATGGCACAACGTCGTCACTTTGGGAGCAAGGCAAAGATAACCCAACCACCGGCGGTAACTTTGGTTTTGTGAACTGGCGTAAACGTAACTGCGTATTCTTATAAGGAAAAAGACGATGTTATTTAACCCTAGAGCCTCTTGGCTGTTACTGATTCTGTTGATAAGCCCTCTCTTATTAGCCAAAACGGGTTACTCGCAAGAAGAGCTCAAAGCCCTTGCCAAGCAAGAGCAGACCATTACAGCGCCAACCCATCAAAGCGAACTGACCACCCTTCTTGAACGAGGTCAGCAACATAAACAAGAAGCGTTGTCGATGAATCAACACCTCGATAACGCGTTGCAAGACTCGCCGCTCGCGAGTGTGCTTGGGGTGCCTCAGGAAAATCCAAACAAAAAGGCGCAAGGTGTGATGGTGTTTGTGTCACTTTCCATGCCTGATAACGCGCTCAAACAACTACTCAAACAAAGTCAGCAATATCAGGTTCCGCTCGTGATACGGGGCGTGCTTCCCGAAGGCATGGTCCCAACCACCTCTCGAATCATGCATTTGTTAGAAGCGTCCGACGAGGGAGAGGCGATTGAGGGCGGTTTTGCCATCAGCCCACAATGGTTTCGTCAATTTAACATCACCCATGTCCCCGTGTTTGTGGCGATTGGAGACGCGTGCAATGAAGCGTCTTGCCCGAAAAATGCTTACGACGTGGTTCACGGCAACCTTTCCCTTCCCAACGCATTAACGATTTTAAGCCAAGGCGATGTAGGCCACATCGCCAAACAAGTGCTCAATAGGAGTTCCCCTTGAATACGCCCTTTTCACTGCCTTTTGTCTTGTTCTCTTTCAGCGTCGCTTTCTTACTCTCCCTTGATACCCTGGCCGACTCTCAAGAAAATACGTTTTACGACAACGTGGAATGGGCGAAAAACGCCCCAAATGAGGCTTACAACCACTCAGAGATGACGCTTAACCTGTCCGACTTCTGCAGCAACAATAATCCAGGGTGTGAAAGCCAAATCCGACAACCTGATGAAGCGGGGATGACTGACTCACAAATCACAAACCAATCCACGTTGGAGTTTGGCAGCAACGAACACGCTCAAGCGATACAAGAGGGGTTTGACAATAATAGTGCCACCATTGACCCCAATGATGACACGTATCGATTCGCCACCCTTGGCATTGAGAACGCCTATGAAATCAGTCATGGCCAGTCTAATCAATACGTCGATTGCGACAACGCCACGCAATGCGTCATTGATAACATCGCAAAGCAATGTCATCGTCCAACGAACAACAACGTGCCTTGTACAAAAGTACCCGTTGCCACCGTGAGCACCAGCGAGGTGATCTACCGCTGTCCATCCGGCTGGAAAAAGCAAGGGATTGATTGCCAACGTCCCCTCCAACAGTGCCGATACGATAATCGCAATTACGTGAGTCGATTAGGGGGGGACAGAGTTTGCTCTCTACCGGATATAACCACGTATTTATGGGATGAAAAACGTGTCTCTCCCAGCCAAGGCTACACGCTTGGCGCTTTAAAAAAGACCTATAGTATAGGGTGTCACAGAGGGACAGGCTGGGATAAACGCTACGAGATTTGTCGACCCACCATACAAACGATGAAAGCCACCTTGAGCTGCTCAGCCGGGTTCACCTTATCCGGGGGAAACTGCATCAAAAACACCATTACCTGGCGAACACAATGTAGCCTGATGAACTCGTGTAATGTCACTCGCCAGCAATGCATTGAAGGTCAAGCCACCCGGATCATTAATGGCATTCCGACCACGCTTGATTGTTGGAAGTATCGGGTTGACCACCAATGCACTCGACCCAATACGTGCAACGCCCTGCCCACCGATTGCACCACGACTTCAACCCATTGTAGCCTCCAGCAAAACGGCGTGTGCATTGAGGAGAAAGTCAATAAATCCTGCCCACAGCGGCGCTGCAGCGCCACCCAATTAACCTGTGGAGAAGAGAGCTTTTGTCTGGATGGCGATTGCTTTGAAGCGATGGAGACCACTTCAAACCGCTTTAATGAAAGCACCTCAGCCTTAGCAGCCCTCGCAGAAGCCGCTGACGGTATTGGCGATCCACCAATGATATTTGCAGGACAAGGGATGAAATGCACAGACGCCGCCTTTGGTTTTGCCGACTGTTGCAAAGACGGCGGTTGGGGCACGAGTATTGGCATAGCCCAATGCAATGATGAAGAGAAAGCGCTCGGTCAAGCCAAAGAGCAAGGCATTACGATTGCCCTTGGCAGTTATTGCGCAGAAAAAGTCTTAGGCGCGTGTATCCGGAAAAAGAAGACCTACTGCGTCTTTGATAGCAAGTTGGCACGCATCATCCAAGAGCAAGGCTCGAAAGGCCAGTTAGGTATCAGTCTGGGAACCGCCAAACACCCTATTTGCGGCGCTCTTACCCCCGAGCAGCTTCAAAACATAGATTTTGAACGCCTCGACTTTTCGGACTTTTATGACGACATGCACCGCAACACCAACCTGCCTTCGGCAAAAGAAATCCAAGAGCGATTACAAAGCGCTTATCACCATTAACTTAATCTATGAAGAGGACATGACATGGACTCCCTCCTACTTCCTTTACTTGTGGCCACCTTGTCGACAACCGGGTTTGCTACCCCCCTGATCCGCCATCTTTTATTCAAACGAAAACTCCATAAGCTCAAGCAAGAAATGATGAGGCACCAACAAAAACACGGTAACGATGAAGCACTTTGGATGTTATTTCACACGCGCACCCACAAGATGCTGAGTTTCTGGCAATAATGAGGTCACACCATGAAGGACATATCCACAAAAACGGTGAACAACTCCGTTAACCGATTAATAATCAACCTCCTACCGTTGATGTTGTTGTCTGTGTTTGCCTTTCACAGTTTCGCCAATGAGCCCCCCAAAGGCTGGCGCTGGTATAACGAGGCCAAAGCGCCGAAAGCCCCACCCAAAGAGGAGGAGCGCCTCCCCCCCAATAGCGTGTCTACGGTGATGAGCGCCACCGAGCAGATGCAATGGTTCCATCGGACATTTGAGGAAGCGTTAAACGATGCCACGATTAACCCAACCGATGAAGAGAAAAATCTAAAATTGATGAAGCTGAAAAAATTCATCGATGGCAAAACCACTCAAACGGGCATGACCTTCAAAAAGCTCATCAACGAACACCCCGAATACTCGTACACCAAAGACCGCCCCACAGAGCAAGCCGCAAGAGCGACGTACTATCAAGGTCTCCAGCTTAAAAACGAAGCCACTGTGCGTCAATTGGTGCAAGAAGGTTGGGGGCTCTACTTCATCTACGAAGGGCAAGACGCCTTATCTCAAACATTGGCGCCCTCCATCCAAGACTTTGCCAACCGGTACCACATCGAACTGGTGGGGATCAGCAAAGACGGTCAGACCTTTGAGGCGATTAATGAAAACCGTATTGATAAGACAGGGCGTGTACAGGTGCGCTACACACCGGCTTTAATGCTGGCCAATGTTCACACCAAAGCACTCAAGCCCCTCGCCTACGGCTTCATTTCACAAAAAGACTTGCTCTCTCGCTTTCACAACGTCGCGACCGATTATCAAGACAGCGACTTTTAAATTAAGGAGCCCCTTATGAACGTTTTCCTTCGCACATTATTGTTGAGTGTGCTGATGATGCTCGCCTCACCCTCATTCGCTCAAACGCAAACTCACCCTGTGATGACAGGTCAGTACGCTTTGGTCTTCTTCCATTTTAGTCAATGCCCTGAGTGTCACCATTTTGCCCCGACCATGAAGCGACTCGAGCAAACCACTCAATTACCTGTGTACGATTTCTCCTTTGACGGACAGCCCATACCCGGTTACATCACGCCTATCCCGACGACCTCTGACATCACCGCCGCGTTTTTTGGGGATCTCAAAAACGCCATTACGCCCGCCACGTTCTTAATCAACGTCAGCAATGGTAAGTACGTGCGTTTGAGTGAAGGCAATGTTCCGTACACTGAGCTGCTTAAGAGCTACCAAGCCGTGCGCGCCGATGTCACCATAATGGAGAGTTTACAATGACGCGACCTACCCTCCTGGCTCTCTTGATGAGTATTGCCGGTTCACTTCATGCGGGCGGCCTGGGCGACGCCATGGACAGCTTTTGGGATGACAGCAGTTTTAACCACAACCTCACGAACCCAAGTGCCTATCAAGGCCAATCCGCCACTTACTATAATGCGGGCAGCTTGTTTGCTCGCACCAACATCAAAAACATTCAATTGGCCGCCATCACCATGCCTTCTGTCAGCGTAGGATGCGGGGGCATTGATGCTTTTATGGGCGGTTTTTCTCACATTAATTCGGATCAACTGGTGTCTTTTGGTAAAGCCGTCATTGCCAACGCCGTGCCCTTCGCGGTGGATTTAGCGCTGCAAACTTGGGCGCCGAGCATCAAAGAGAATCGGGACAAACTGCAAGATATTGCTGACCAATTCCTCACCACCTCGATGAACTCTTGCCAAGTAGCGCAATCGGCGATCGATGGCTTAGCGGCCTTCACCGATGGGGAAGCCAAGCGTCATGCCTGCGCCACCCTAGGCACACAAAGCAACGCTTTCGCTGATTGGTTAGAAGCGCAACACGAATGTCGCAGCGTCCGTACCAACCAGAGCACACTGGCTGGCAACACCGATGATGCCACGGCGCACGCCGTGAAAGTGAGCCTAAATGTGGTGTGGGATGCGCTCATGAAAAGCGCTTACCTTCAAGACAATCAAGAGGTCGCCGAGTTTATCTTAAGCCTCACTGGCACCGTCATTTACGACGCGCAGGGGACACCAAGCTACATTCCGGCGATGTTGGTGGGTAACGACACCGCCATTAACGCCCTTTTGACCGGAGGGGATTTGGAGGTGTATCGATGCGACAACACCGAGACCTGCCTCTCGATGAGCCTCAGCGCCATCAGCCTAAGTGAAAGCCAAGCCTTTAACGCCAAGGTGCGCCACACCGTTGATACGCTCTACGCCCACTTACAATCTGACCAACCTATCACCGAATCCGAGAAGAGTTTTGTTGAACTCAGTGACATTCCTATCTTGGCGATGCTCATTGATGATGCGCACCTGAACCTGCAACCGGAAAGCCATCTATACGCTCAAAATATTGCCGCCGATCTCTTGCATGCCTATCTCAATAACATGCTGATGATCGTCAATCAATCCATGACCAACCTCGCTTCGGTGAACCCAACCGACGTCAATCGCACTCTCGAAGGCATCAACCGTGCAAGAGATTACTTACAAACCCTTCGAGACCGTCACAAAACAAAATTGAACGCGTACTTAGCCCTCACTGAGCGCCTAAAACGCAAACGAAAGCTCCTTAGCCAATCGGCAAGTGACGCTACCTTATCGAACCTCACCTTTGGCCATTAAAGGAGATCCCCCATGACCTTAGACTTTTATCTCTATGGCGCAGGCCCTCAATTACAACGAGCCTTGAACGCTGTCGCCACTTTTTTTACCACCAACACCTTTGGCTCGTTAATCGAAATCGCCTTACAACTGGCTTTTATCATCAGTGCCACTCTGTTTTTTATCTATCGAGACGCGAAACATGTGATGCGTTTTATGTTCATTTACTTGGCTATCCCCACTTTTCTTATCAGCATGAAAGCCACCGTCCATATCAATGACGCGCAAGATCCCATGCGCATTTATTACGTGAATAACGTGCCTTACATCGTCGCGATACCCGGTTGGGCGGCCACCACGTTCATGCAAGGCTTAACCGAAGGCATTGAAATCGTCTTTAGCAGTACAGAGGATGAAAGCTACAGCTCCTCGGGCATGGTGTTTGGTTCGAATTTATACACGTTACTGCGCAGCGCCAACGCCGAAACCGTTGATCTGCAACGCTATTGGAAAGACTTTTATCACAACTGCATCGTCGGAGACATTCGAATTAACAAAAAGTACTCCATGCAAAACATCCTGCAAGCACCGGATTTACTGGGTTTTCTCGCCACAAAATCAATGTCCCCCATTCGTGGACTCTATAACCATCAGGGTGAATACAGAACCTGCCGCGACGCGTTTCCTGAAATCACTCAACAATTTGATGAAGAAGCTAATCAAACCTTCAATAAACTGGGCGCATATATTTTAGGAAGAGAAAGTAATATCAACTCAACATTTTTAAGAAACGCCATCGAGAATAGCCACCAAGATTTAATTGGGGTCAGTAACAGCGCGGTCGATATTTTAAAACAGAACATGGTCATCAACATGACGCGCTGGAACATCGAAAACACGCACCGAGGTATCGCGGCCAACTACGCCTACACCGCCAACCAAATGCAAACGACGACCATGTGGGCCAACATTGGGCTACAAGCCAAAGAGTTCATTCCAATGATGCACTCGATAGGGGTGATTTTGTTTGTCTGCTTTGGGGCGATCATTGCCATCATTGCCTTGCTGCCACATATGACGCTGCCTGTCCTTAAAAACTATGTGGGCAGTTTTTTCTATCTGGCCACTTGGCCGATGATATTCACCATCCTCAACGCGATCATGATGTGGTTCTTAGAAGGGGCGACCCAGGGCGCGACACAAGGGTTACGCGGCATTACCCTCTCGAACATGAGCGGCATTGATTACGTCAACACGCGTTACGCCGCCATCACCGGTTACTTGATGATGTCCACCCCCGCGATTGCCTTGGCGTTAACCAAGGGGGCGGCGGCCATGATGAGCAGTTTAAACTACCAACTGGCGGGGATGATAAACCAAACCAATGCCCGTACTTCAGCCGCGGCCTCAAGCGGTGACATCAGCCACGGTAATACGCAAATGCAGACCCACACGTTTAACAACGTCAATGGCAATAAGTTTGATACGTCGACATTGCTGAAACAACACGGCAGTACCACGCAAAGCGAAGACGGTATGCTTTCAACGCAATACGGTGATACAACCGTGTATGACACTAGCCCTACCGCGTCGAATTTCCAGTGGAACGTCGCCAGCTCTAGTCAATACAGCGAAGCGGTGCAAGACTTGCACACCAATGCTCAATCCAACCTCTCGACACGACAAGCGGCTTTGTCGCAAAGCACACAAAGTGGCTCTCAATTGCTGGCCGATTGGAAAGAGAGTTATTCGTCAATCCAAGGTTACGGTTTAATTCATGGGCACGGTGCAACTACGGCGGCTTCAAAAGGCTTAGAGCAAGTGAGTCAAGCGACAGAACAAGTCATCGCAGCAACCGGATGGAGCCATGAGAAAGCGAATGCCTTCTTACACTCAGCGTACGGCGGTTATGACGTGAACGCTGGACTGTCAAGCGGCGCTCTCGGTGACGCCGTAGGGTTTAATGGGAGTGTGAACGCGTCCACGGGACAAAAATGGACACAGGAAGACCGCGAAACACTCAGCAGCATGAGCAACGAACAACAAAGCCAAATACAAGCCGCCATCGAATCCTACCGCTCAGGTGCCAACCAAACCATTGAGGCGAGCAACCGCCTCACGGCCGATGAACGTAATACGGAAATGGGCACTTACGCCACTGGCTTTACGGCGAACTTTGGTGAGACACAAGGCTTGATAACGTCCACGACACAAGCTCAGCAAGAGGTCGATACGCTCAGTCAAGTCAACAGCCAAGAGCAACGTCATATGGCCAGCCTGACTGAGAAACTGGAAATACCATTCCAAGATTTTGTGGAGGAGAAATATCAATCTGAAGTAGGCCGAGCAGAGCAGATTCTTACCGGTAGTAATGATAAATCACGCCAAGCCCGCGCTGATGAATGGGAAAAATTTAAAACAACCGACACGTTTAAAGATTTTGTGCTCGCCAGCGTCCCCACTCAAGAAGAGCACGAACGTACCTTTAATCCTGAGCCGACCCAATCCGAGTGGCAAACAATGGTGGGCGAACAATACAAAGGTAAGGCTCTAGGCAACACCAGCCAAACGGTGATTGAGCAGCATGAGCAACGCGGCGGCACTGAGCGTTATTACACCCCCGACAACCACTCGCAAATCGTGCAGGAGACACGTGAACAAATTGAGAGTACCAGTAACCGTGTTGAGCCACCATCAACCTTACAACCAACACAGAAGGAGGAGCAAACCCGCTCTTAACCTATAAATAATGATTAATTATTGAGCGCTCCAAGTGAGATATCAAAGCAACCTAGTATTATGTACAGTATTAAATGGAGGGATTAATGATGAAATGGCTCGTATTAGGCTTAGGCACATGTTTCTCTTTTTTGAGCTTAGCCAATAGTCAAATTCCAGAAATCGACCGACTCAGCAGCGGCAAAAGCCCTGCAGATATGAGTTACTATGTTGAACATTATCAAAATCCGGGGAGTCCTGAGTATCGAGATTTATTGATTGGTACTCGTGTCGCTGCTAACGCCGTGAACTTTTATACCACCCGTTTAGATGCTCGCGGCCAACGCATTGATTATTGCTTGCCAATGAAAGATGCAGCCAGTCGCGAAACATTATGGGAATGGAAAACCAAAGATCTGATGACAATTATCGACAACAGACTTGAACACGATCCTCGTTTAAAAAAATACGGCAAAGCAGGCATTGGTGGCAGTATCGCCAGCTATCTAACCGCCGCGTTAAAAGAGCAATACCCTTGCCCGGTGCAGAAACAGTTATGACTTTAGAGGTTACTGATGAAATATTAAAAGTCTCGTTGGGCCTTGTGTTACTTGGATGGTGGTGCTTTTCATTTTACGTTTTATCTACAAGTAACGATATAAAGGTCTTTATTTACAAGGCAGACTCTTTGACTGTTGTTTTTATTCTTCTCTTTATTATATTGACTTTTGTCATTTTATTAAGCTTTCTGAAATTCGCGATCTTAGGCACCGTCATTGCCAATGCATTATCTTTCATTTCTGTTTACTTACTCTTCTCATTAGAGCTACCTCTTAGCAAGGGCGGGATCGAACTTTAACCATTGAAAATAATGGATTTATTTTACAGGGAACTTTTTTAGATAATCACGATCTGATCATGAAGTAAAAAAACATGAGAAATTCGCACATGATTATCATTGAGCAACTTAAAAAAGTGAAAGATACCCGTTCGCACATCAATCAAGTTTATCCTGTTATGGAAGTCGCTTTCGTGGTCATAACAGCCATGATTTGTGGTCAAAATAAATGGACAGAGATTAAGGATTTCGGTGAAGGAAATATCGAGTGGTTACGTGAGTATTTCCCCTACGAAAATGGTCTTCCCACTCGACATAATATAGCTGCGATCATGAGATCCGTTGTGCCAGAGACGCTATTGGAAGCTATGGTGGGCTGGGTCAATTTGCACAGAGAGAAGCATGCACAGCCTATAATCAGTGTTGATGGGAAGGTTCTAAAAGGGGCAAAAGCAAGCAAACAACAGCACCCCCTCTATATGGTTTCGGCATTTGATGTAGACGAGGGTTTGACTCTCACACACCAACCTTGTGACGGCAAAGGTATGGAGCTGCTAGCAATAAGAAACATGCTAGACGCTTTAGATATCAAAGGATGTTTATTAACTGCTGATGCCCTGCATTGTCAGGTTGAAACACTGAATAAAGTAGTTGATAAAGGTGGAGATATCCTAGTACAAGTTAAACTGAATCAACCAAGTTTATTAGCAGAAATTGATGTGCAATTCCAAGACTATTGGGCTTTGCCTGAAGATAAACAGGAATCATACATCACGGAAGAGAAAGGGCATGGTAGAAAAGAGGTTCGTGAGGTTTACGTGCTTCCTGCAGCCTTCAGCGAAGCACTCAGACAGAAGTGGTGTCTCGTAAAAAGCATTGTTGCAGTGGTAAGAGATAGGAGTGTCAAAGGGAAAGGAAGTTATGAAACCTCGTACTATATTTGCACAGACCATTTATCTTTAGAGTTAGCCTCAAAGGCAACAAGAAAGCATTGGCATATTGAGAATCAGCAGCACTGGGCGTTGGACGTAATTTTCAAAGAAGACGAGCAGCGAATTTACGCTGGGGATTCAGCGTTGAATATGGCTTGTTGTCGTCGCTTTGTGCAGAACCTATTTAGAAAATCAGAGGGTAACTTGTCTGTACCAAGAAAGATGAACCAAGCCGCATGGAATAAAGATTACAGGGAAAAAATTCTTTTTACATCAGATTAACAAAGTATATTCGCGCCCTTACCTCTTAGCGAGTCTGTAGAACAAATTGAACTCACCCAAACCACCCACCGCTTATGACAAGCGTTATATTTCAACTGAGCCACTTTTTAGTAAGGAACTTTAAATGAAAAAGACAATAATCTTGTTGGCTGTATTAAATATGGTTGGGTGTTCAACCAATATGTCTCCGGTTCCAGACAAAAATGATCTGGAAGGGTTCTCTTCACCTAACGAATTTATGGCATCTTCTCTTGATTTTGATACTTGGGGATTAGGGCTAATTGATCACCCTCATGAAGAAAAGGCAAAACGCTACATAAAAGAAATGTATGGTCAAAAAATTGGTAATGCCACCATATTCTTCCGCGCATATTTCACCAAGGTGAATGATACACACTTATATAAGCCTTTAGTAAACGCTAAAGCATATTGTGAATATCAAGGGGGGCATTTAAATTTAGTTTCTCGTGACAGTTTTCAGAATCTATTTAAGATTGACGCAAAGAGTATGAAGCTCCATAAACCGTTACAACTAGAAGGTTTAAACCATCAAAGAGAAAGTTTTGTAGATTTGGCACATAATGCATGGTCAGAAGGGGCATTTGGTATGCATGAATGTGTCACTGACGATAGTAATTGGTTGGTTTCTATTTTGCCTTATAATTTTATCCATAAAGTTGGGTCTTCTGATGCACATGTCATTGATATTATAGTTTATGTCGGTGAGGTGTACTTGTAGTTTCCTGAAATATAACCAATGTTTCAAGTTGATTCGTAAGTATTAGGACCTTTGGCATGAATATTATTATTTGTGTTTACGGTGGCATGTTGTCAGACACTTAGCAGGCCGTTAATCACTGGCTCAAGCACCCAGTTCGAGGACTTGATAACAACAGACCAATTGATATGCTTTCGACATCCGAAGACACTGAGGTTGTACTCAATTTGATCGGTCGTTTAGAACATGGAGTGTTTTAGTAACCTTTGTTACCAAGTGCCGCCCCCTTCACTGCATACGGCTCAAACCTCCACAAAGGCATCGTTTGATGCCCAGCAACTTATAAAGCAGTCGGAGCAGGTTCGTTCCAAGAGTTACGAGCTAGCCTTTAAGGTTCTCATAAAGCGATGAACAGCGCTTCATACGCTAAAGTTAGAGGTGTAAAAAAGCCGATTCAACTGTGTTAGTTTGAATCGGCTTAAAGAATTGATGAGCAAGAGCATGTTCGATTATGCAACTGCTTTGGCTTTCTCAATTGTTGAGTTTTGAGACTCTGAAGCAGCGACGAGCACTCTTTTATAAACTTTTTTCTTTTCACTTGAAGATGTACGCTTCACAAAATTTGACAATGGTGATGAAGCAACCTTTTTACTACTAAAATTAAACATAAAGCCTCCTATCTACCTTTAAATGCCCACAATTTTTTTTACTTCTTCTAAAGTATAATTCGGTTTCAGATAAGGTTTCAAGCTACTAACATTACTATGATAAGTTCTAGTGCTGCCATCATTATCTTTCATCAACAAGTCGACTTGGATCTTTTTACCGAATTTTTCCTTCAACGCCTCTATAACTGCTTGAGAACCAAAGAATTGTTCTACGAAGTGTTCAGGGAGAATTTTTCTACCTTCAACTTTTTCTCTCGCGTTAACAAATTCCCATGCCAGTTCAGGACGTTGATAGACAAATATTATCAGTACATCTCTGTCTTTGTCTAAAGATCTTTGAATGTTTTTTTCCGCTACATAGTAGCTTGATAACGTTCCGTCTAATAAGAAACTCTGACCATTCTTAAAAATATAGTCCATTGAACGTTCAACAAGAATAACAACTGCACGCTGAAATAGGTATGAATTCGAACCATCGTAATCTTCAAATTCAATGCGCAAGTCATCAGGATCTAGGCGAAGAACTTGCACATGACCATCAGAGATGGAAGCAACTAATTCTTTAGATGACTCTGTTTTCCCTGCCCCTGGAGAGCCACTCATAAATACAGATACAGGAGCCTCTTCTGGAAGATAGACCGCTTTATCAGTAAGCCTTCGGCAAATCTTAGTCCTGTTTTTCTTGGCAAAGATGACTGCCCTGTCCCTGATTGCAAGTTCTTCGTCATTAAGATCCAAAATGACCATCTCATAATTATTATGCTTCGCACATTATACACAATAATTAACGCCTAAAGGCATAACTTGCTCTACCTCAAGTGCGTTTCAATACATCTAAAAATTCATGTGAAATATAAGCAAAGCTAGGAACCAACCATGAGCTAAATTTGGCTAACTTAGGGGCGACAAACATATAGAAGAGCTAAAAATCTAAAAAAGTGCCACTGGTAAAAATTCGACCTGAGAAGCTTTTGTCGGATAGGCGGCACCTGTTGCCAGGTGCCTCCCTCCTCAGAACCGTACGTGCAACTTTCACTGCATACAGCTCAAGCCTCCACAAAGGCACCGTTAAGCACCCAGTAAATAAATTACCTTTGCGATACACACTTAAAGCTTTAAAACTACCCAATGGTCACTCAGTGAATAAGAAACCACGGTTCGTTGTCAGAAGACGCACTAATTTCATTCGAAATCATCATTTGCTTTTCTTCTTTAATAAAGTTCTTCAAGCTATCTCGCAACGGGAGACCAGCTAGAAGTCAGCTCGCTTTCGCGCCAGATATAAACCTGTATCCCCTTCATTACAAAGGGACATTCGCTTTCTCTAGCCTCCTTTACCTGCATACCTATCGGCAACCCTCACAGGTCGCTTTCCCATAGGGAGGTATACAGGCTTACCCTGTTCCGTATGTTGCGTAAAAATGTCAACTTAGATGCCCACTATAGTGCGAAGAGTACGCTGATCACGAAAGAGTAATGTCCAATCTCTTTCCGACTCTCATTGCCATTTTGGCTACAGCGTATTAACCACTTCCGCTGCTTCATCGTATAACGCACCTTACATGGATTCACATTACATTCATCATATTGACTCCCTAGCACTCACCCGAGCTGTGGTTCTCAGGAGGAACATCTTCTCACGATTCCGTTCCCACTCAGCTAACGACTGAGTTTCGTTACATTGTCGGTTCCGCTGCTTTATTCAGGAACCTAGGGTCATCTGGTGATACAGATGGTTCACTCTTGTCGTGGTGAACAACGCTTCATACGACTTCAGGTCGCACGGACAAAAACGATTTAGACCTATAAGTCTAAATTATTGATACAAGATTAGAATAAGTCTCATGCAACCGTATAATGCTTACTATTTTTTAGTATGACATTCCTATTGTGTTATAATTGCAACATACGTTGTTAAAGTAGAAAGTTATGCTGAAAGCGAAAGCTCAAAAGGTCGTCGATACGCTTAATGTGATCATAGAGCAAGAAAGTGAGTTTCTTTTCTTCCTTGATTTAGGCATAGACCCAGCCCAAGATAAATTTATTTTGTCGGACTTTACTATAATTCCCCGTGAATCAGGGCTTGAAATGACCTTCGGTGAAATCATTATAGATGCCTCCAACCCAAACAGTTTCTATATTAGCAACAATGCTAACTGGCGAGATATTTGTCTCGTAACTCAAAAAGTTATCACCAAGCCGACACACTATGACTCTTGGAACAACTTCGACGAAGCAGACTCTGCTTTCTGGGAAAGTAAAGGGGGCTATGAAGAGTGGCTAAAACGTTAGTACCCACCCTACCTAGAAGATTGTGACAATAACACTTAAGCTGAAAATACCAAGCGTTGGGAATCCGTCTTGAGGCTTTGTTAGTTACTTTCTCGAATGTTCGTAAGTGCCTTAAGTGGTCCATTGTTTCTATTGATAAGCGAATATTTATAAGGAGGAAAGTGATTTATCGTTTCTATGGTGTGTCTATATACCTGCTTGGATTCGATAAAAAACAATGAATAACGTACTTTTTCACCAGCCTTAACTAGGTAATCGTATGCACCACCACTCAATTCAGGCGACGAAAATTCCATTCTGAGATCATGGGCGAGAGTAGCTACTTTGCCACTAAACTCACCGTACTTTTCACGTTTTAAGCGAGCTTTTTCCATACTTTCACTGTATGCACGATACTCTTCCAAGTCTTCATAATAATCACCCTCGACAGCTTCACCACTTGCCAAACGTTTCTCATAAGACAACTGGGTTATTTGATAATAACCGTAATTTAGCAAATCATCTTTTTCATCACTATCGGTCGTATAAACCACATAGTCCGCTTCGTTAACTGTAGTAACTAAATAGTAATTTCCAACCATCACACCCTCGGTATGCCATGCTGTTAATTGGCATATTCTAACTAAAATGTGTTCAGTTTTAAATCATGAAAATGACTTGGTCTTTAGCAACTAACATATTAAATTCGTGGCGGCAGGAGTTGATGTATTCATCTGATCTCAAGCCCCTCCCTAACCAACTGGAAATTATGTATATAGTTCAGTTTTGTTCTAACTTCTAGTTGGAAAAACGTGCAATCATATGTTGCTTCCGATTCAAGGCACGCTATCAACCAAAAGCTTCCTTTTAGTTCTCAATTATTCAATAGATTAGAAATAGTTAAACAATATATTCGTGCGTAAGTGTGATCGAAGGTTATTCTGTTGTGGATAAGAACATTTAGCTACATTGTTGGAACTCTAGGTATAAGGAAAAGTTGCAAGGTTTGAAACTGAGTTCAATCCTTCTCTGGCTCACTTTGGGACACAGGCTTTTCAGCAGTCTGTTTTCTCAGATAGTCTCAGAGCGTCTTCTAGCTCAACGCCAAGGTACCGAATAGTGTTATCTAGCTTCGAATGCTCAAGTAAGAGCTGTACCGCCCTAATGTTTTTTGTTCTGGCATAGATCAAAGTAGCTTTGGTGCGGCGCATGGAATGAGTACCATAGTAGTCCGCATTCAATCCAAGTTTTACAGCCCAATTCCTTATAGTTGATCGATAGTATGAGTAGCTGATAGGTTGCTCTTTGCGGCGGCCACTCAGAAATAAAAAACTGCTTGCCTCTAGGGATGCTGAAAAGATCCATCGGTTTATGCTTTGTTGCGTTCTCGGAGTAATCTCATAGTGTACGTCGGTGCCCGTTTTCTGCTGAATGCATTGAACCCTTTCATAAGTAACTCTTTGCGAAGAAACATCGTATACGTGCAGCCTTAACAAATCACTCGCTCTTAACTTGCTATCAATAGCTAGGCTCAGTAGCGCAAACTGCATGAGGTTGTTTTCAATCTCCAATCTAGTTCTGATTCGCCAGATTTCTTCAAGCTTAAATGGCCTTTTGATGCCACTGCATTTTCCAGAAGATAACTTTCTCATGATGACCTCCTCTT
The DNA here is from genome assembly GCA_000169995.1 of Vibrionales bacterium SWAT-3. Taxonomy (GTDB): domain Bacteria; phylum Pseudomonadota; class Gammaproteobacteria; order Enterobacterales; family Vibrionaceae; genus Vibrio. The sequence continues at coordinate 73,230 of AAZW01000012.1, forward strand.
AATGTTGTTGGTCAACATTAAGTTTGGCAGGCACATTTAGTAGGGGTCAAGAGCAGCTGAAACATCGGTGGACAGGAACGCAGGTCATCTACAGCTCGTCAACAAGCAATGCTGAACAACCCAGAGTATATAGAACAGAGACTTGATATGGCGCACTTGAAAACATCCGCAAGTACTATTAGCTGGTATGGTCGTTCTCACTCTCAAGTACGTAAAACGTAATCGAAATCAACTTACCCTTACTCCCTTAACAAATCTCTACCCTTATAATTTATTGGAAGTAACTTACCTGATATATTCAATTACATACTTATTATGTAATCAAAGGTATTCGATGAACTTCCAAGCTGAGCCCGTGACCATAAATGCGCTCTTATCAGTGAGTAAACAATATTTCATTCCTCGATATCAAAGAGAGTTTTCTTGGACGAAAGAAAACATAGATGAACTGTGGTCAGATCTAGTGAACTCAATCAACACTACTGGTGAAGAATATCAGTGCGAAGAGTATTTTATCGGTACTCTAGTTTTAGCTGGTCGAGATGATAGTTTCGAAGTAGAAGTTGTCGACGGGCAACAACGCCTAACTGTAATAACCATGTTTATTTCTGCGTTGTGTCGAGCTTTGAATAGCGCAGGTGGTGTTCGTGCCGCTCAATCAACTTTTGACACCTATATCAAAGGGGCAGACCGAAGAGGTCAAGAGTTCGCAAAATTAGACAAACGTTCAACAACAGACTTTTATCAGTTGTTAGTTCAAGATCTTGAGCCACACGACTGTAGCCCACAATCTGAGGAAGATAAGCTCGTAAAAAGCGCTTTTGATCAAATAAATAAGCTGGTAGGTAAAGCTTCATTAAAGAAAGTTTTCAGTCTAACTGGCAATGTGAACAATGAGAAATACATCGAACTACTCAACGTTTTAATTGACTTAATCGTAGATCATTTAAAAGTGATCAGAGTAAACGTACTCAACAGCGATGACGCCTACACAATTTTTGAAATTCTAAATGCCCGAGGAATCAACTTAAGCCCTGTTGATCTAATAAAAAACAAGGTGCTTCAAGAATGGGGGACTACTTACCCTATTGATTTCGCAAAAGATAAATGGAATGGAATTGTTAGAAACCTATCATCTAGGGATGTATCCGTGGGACTCGAGGAATATACGATTCATCATTGGACAACAAACTTTGCATATACCAGTAAGCGTAATCTATACAAAGCATTTAAAAAACAATGGGATGCTGGAAACCTAACTGCTGAAGATTACCTGAAAGAGCTATATGATGATAGCCAAAACTACATCAAAATTATTTCTCCTCTTGCTACTGACTGGCCTCAAGCAGATCAAACTGCAATTTATAATTCTCTTTCTGCCTTAAAAATATTCAACGTTAGTATTATGCGTTCTTTCCTTCTTTCTCTATTTAAGGCTCGCTCAAGGAGGTTAATAAGACAAAACCAATTAATTGAGACCTTAAAGAAGATAGAAAATTTCCATTTCATGTTTAACTCTATTTGTAGCTTGCGCCCATCAGGCATAGAAGGCTTATACGCTAAGTCGGCTCGGAGCTTATCAAATGCACAAAACGCCAGAGATGCAAGAGAGATAATTAATGAACTGCTGACCAAATTAGATCTAAAGAAACCGACTCAAGAAAACTTCACGGATAAATTTTCTAAATTGCAGTTTGTAAATGGAAATACTGCTCATAAAAAACTTATTCAATACGTATTTGTCAAGCTGGAGCGCTCTTTGCGGAATAATAATGAGTTCGAGCCAAGCGATCTATCACTTGAACACATAATGAGCCAGTCAACAACTGGAGTCAGTAACGACATTATTGGCTCGATTGGTAATTTGTTACCATTGGGTCAAGGGTTGAATGGCAATGCTAATGTGAGAGACTTTCCCGCCAAAAAACTGGTTTATCAACAATCAGACTATCGTGTTGTCTCTGACTTCTTAGCAACAACTACTCAAAATACATGGACAGAAGATGACATAGTAGCTCGCACAGAAGCTCTTGCAGCTCTTGCTTACAACACTGTTTGGAGCAATTAGTATTTCCTTCCATTATCTAGTGTTACAGAAAAGACGAGGTACTTTTACGTAACTCGTCTTTCCCTAAATTTCAGACGTATAGTAAGGCCTGAGATCGCAGTTTGCCAGTAATAAGCCTATTGCACTTGCTAACTCGGAATGGGGCAAAAGTGTGTTGCCGTGCTCGGCTCTAGCATTGTGATCACCAAGCGATTCTGTCATCCCTTAGCCTTGACACTCGTAATACATCTCCTTTGTAACCTGTCACCTTATTCCTGATTTCATTCTACCGAACAAAAGCGCCTCACTCAGTGTGGGCGCTTTTTTTGTTTTCCTTCACAAGGAGTTTTTCTATGTCTACGACTCGTGGTGGTCAAATCACTTTTCACAACATCCGTATGTGGTGGCAAGTGAACGTGACCACAATCAAGTACCTCAATATCTTCGCGGCCTTGCTAGGGCTCCTCACCACCTACTTCATCACCTCGACTAACACATTCACGGGGGCCTACTACTACACTCTATTTCAGCTTTTCAACAAGTTAGGTTTTAGCTTAGAGCGCAACGTGGTGCTCGAATGGGAAGAGCAACGCTACAGCAGCACCCTTGGCCAACAACTGCAAAACCCCATCTTGGCACAGTGCTACCAAGAATTGCTGCAAGCCCTGTTTGTTGGTCTACTGGTCTATGTGGCCGCTTCCACCGTGCTGTTTGTGATTATTAACCACTGGTTTAAGAGAAAAGGGCAGAAGCAGAGCGAAGATAATCACATTCGAGGCTTTCAATTGGCTGAGCCTAAAGCCGTCACCGCAGATGTCGGCGGACAATATAGATTGATCAGAAATGTGTCATTTTGAAGCTGTAGTTGACCATTAAGCTGTAAAGTTTGATCATTTTTCCTCTTCGTTACCCCCAAGATAAAGAAAACAAAACAATAAAGATTGATCATTTTACAGTGTACTAATGGACAATTTGAACTGGCGTTGACATTGGTACTCTATGCATAAATTGCAAAGGGAGCTACCTCGCTCCCTACTCTGAAAGCACAAGCTGCTTGTAATAAAAAGAGAGTTAGCTCTTGAAACTAGGCCCCCCCCCCCTGAGATAAACACCATTCCTTGACTACCCTTACAATGCTTGCGGGTTTTCCATTTTCAGGGTTCTCAGGGTAGTAAATCAGGTCTGAACCATCAGGATGCTGTGTGCTCACCTCAAAGAGAGCATTTGTGTGGCAACTTCTATATTATCAATATGATAAACTTTACCACCATGTTATATTTGTTCTTTACAATGCAATTCAAAAGACTTTCACCCTCCAATTGAGTCTTTTTTCTGGCTCTCGGTGCGCAGTGGTACGGTGAATTTGCCCCTTTAACTTAAACGAATGTAGAATTAGTGGCCTTCTATTATTAATGGTATTTATGAAACAACTAACCTTAACTGCGCTTGCATTTCCCGGGGGCCCGGCCACTTCAATTACTGGGCCAATTGAAGTGTTGACTACAGCAGCCTACCTTGCAGGGGTCACTCCCCCTAAAATTAATATCATAACCCAGGACAATAACCCTGTTGTTGCACATGGAGGAATAACTCTCACTCCTACAGTAAAAATAGAAAGCATTAAAAGTACGGATATATTACTGATAGGATCTTTGGGAGAGCCTGACAGCGAGCTGACTGCCTGTTCAGAAAAAGCGCTTAAGTGGTTAGAGGATTTTGCAGATACAGATATTCCCATTATTTCTATTAGTACAGGATCATTTGCGTTAGCTAAAGCTAATTTACTTTCTAAGAGAAATGCAACAACACACTGGCGTTACGCTAACCTATTTCGAGATATGTATCCCGGTACAAAATTGCGTGTTGAGAGAAAAGTGACCTGTGACGGAAATTATTACTGTACCTCATGCACCAACGGCTACAATGACGTCATGATGCTCGTCGTGGAGCAATTATTTGGTTTATCTGTACGTGATAGATGCCAGCAGCATGTTTTTGGCAATACCGATAAAGTGCAGCAACAATCATTGGCAACATTTCTCCCATATCGTCAGCACAGTGATGCTCTTATCCATCAGTTGCAGGACTGGATGCATAATCATCATAGCTTACAGTTTTCTGTATTTGAGTTAAGTGAACGTATTCATTTGAGTGAAAGACAAATGAAACGCAGATTTAAACAGGCAACGGGACAGACACCGATACAGTATATTCAACAGATTCGTCTTTCAGCAGCGAAAGATAAATTAGAAACGACCAAACAAACTGTCGAGGAAATTTCTAGAGTCGTTGGATATGAAGATGTGCGTTACTTTAGAGAGTTGTTTAAGAAGTTTGTGGATATGACTCCGCTAGAATATCGAAAAAGTTATCAACATTAAGTTTGTCTTATAGCAATATCAAGAATGGCGGGATATCCCGCCATTCTTAGTCGTTTAGCTTAGTTATTAAGGTTTGACGGCTAGTAATCCCATTGTTGGATTCATAACATTCATTCCTGCTAAAGCCAGCCCACCAGAGAGTGATCTAGTTCCTCTCTTCGAAGCCGCTTTCTTCGCTTGCTTAAGAAACATGTTTTGCGATTGATTAAAGCGCGCTTGATTATCAATATCGACAGCGGCTTGATTAATATCCTCAGGGCTCATATTGATAGAATCATTGACGCCAAGCGTTTCTAGGTACTTATCCATAACATTTCTATCAGGACTAGCGATACGATCATGCATCGTGGTCACTTCATCCTTAGTAGACATGTTTGTAAAGGTTGGAATAGGCTTTGTTGCGTAATTCAGTTTAGAGACAGAGCAGCCCCATTTAGTGCATTTCTTAGTCAATACGGCAAGTTTCAGGCATACCTAACCCAGTGAGCTTGTTCAACGCTTTTATCATCGCGTAAGTTTCTCCCACTTGTGCATTGTAATTTCTTAAACTTAAACGACCACCAAGTAACTGTTTAACTCGATACATCGCTGTTTCTGACAGGGAGCGTTTGTGGTAACCATACCGCTCTTTCCAATACTTATTTGAGCCATATAACTTCTGGCAACCTACTGCGAGATTTCGGGGATGACCCCGCTCCCAGAAGGCAGCCCCTTCTCTTGGAGGAATAAGCGCAACGGCTCGCTTAATCTTAATTGCATCGTGACATGCTCTCGTATCATAAGCGCCATCACCAGACACCTCGTGGATACTTCGGCGAGTTTGTTTCAGTAAATTCGGGAGTACTTCTCCATCTGTAACTGTCGATAGACTTAGCTCGGCTGCAATAATTTCATGAGTGTTTGTATCCACGGCAATATGAAGTTTTCGCCAGACTCTACGTTTGCCATCTGTCCCGTGTTTTTTGACTTTCCATTCACCTTCGCCATAAGCCTTAAGGCCAGTCGCATCAATAGCTAGATGTTGTATCGTACCTCTCGTTTTTGTCTTAAGTGAGACCTCAACTTGCTTGGCTCTACGACTGATGCAGGTGTAATGCGGACAACTTAACGGTACATGGGCTAACCTAAATATCGAGTTGATAAAACCTTGCAGCGCTCTTAATGGCATAGAAAAAACTCGTTTCACCATGAGGGCTGTCGTGATAGCTAAATCACTGAACCGACGAGGCCTCCCGCGCTTATTCTGTTTGCTTTGCGTCCAGCCACTTATCGCTTCTTCATCAATCCAAAAGGTCAAAGAACCGCGGTTAATGAGTGATTGGTTGTATTGCTTCCAGTTGGTTGTTTTGTAACGAGGTTTAGGCATAGGGCTACGAGAGGGAGTGAATATAGCTGATCAGATCGTAGGTTTTAGGTTTAGTTCCAATGAATTACGCAACAAAGCCCTTGTGAGGCTTCAAATGTCAGTGAACCGTCTTCAAGGTTTACTTTGCCCTCAACAGTGCGGGTATTTCCTTTTTGGAACAGGTCATTGATAGCAGGCCAAAGTTCAGCATTGCATTTTGCATGATTAAAGTAGGCATCTCGCAAAGCACTAACTTGCGCATCAAGAATTTCCACCTTGGCTTGGCCAAGCTCACCGGATGCTAAGATACTGCTATGAGAACGCTTCAAAACTTCATGCTTGTTATGCAGCATTTGGAAAAAAGTACGGTTAATCAGTTTCGAACGGACAGATTCCGTTGGTGAACGGTGTGGTTGAATCACCTTAACGACACTACCAAACTTTTTTGTCACTCGTTCTACAAAAAACTGCCATACTGGATGCTTAGTCACTGCGCTAGCTTCGTAGGCGCTACTGTTGTTTCCCGACTGGCGATACAATTCCGCCTCAACCTCAGAATAGATAACATCTATCGCTTTTTCTAAATAAGGTAAGGCTCTGTTAGAGTGCCTTCTCCCGCATGCGAGAGACAGTTTTTTCAACCATTGCTCAATTTCTATCGCGCATCCTAAGTTAGGGATGAATTTTCCATCCGTCCCTTTGATTGATGACACATCGAAGTCGAGGTTGGCCGCAGCAAGCTGTTTTTTATTCATTAGCTTTCCTTCATTCTAAGTCTAAGTTTTCAGAGCTTCTCGCCATTTTTCAAGCGTTGAGCCTATAAGACCATCCTTGGCATATAGTGCTGCCTGTTCGACAACTTGCCTAAGTGCATACCAATCGTCCTTCGGTTCCACTAAGCCTTCCCCACATATCTGATTTGATGAAGCAAATCTAGGGGTCACTTGCCAATCAGCGAGTACTTTTCGATCAGTTCCAATTCGATAGCTAGCTCCAAAATCTATCAATTTCACATGATGATTACTTGGTATATAGAGCAAGTTTGAGGGTTTAATGTCGCCATGAACCCAACCTTTACGATGACAGTGTCTGATAACATCGACGATGCTCGGCATCAGATCCGTAAATAACTCTAAATCTTCCACAGAAAAATTACTCAAAGGAATAGCACTAGTGTCAAACTCCAATATCAATTGTAAGTTTATCCAGTTAACTTCTAAAACCTTTTGAACTTGATAGTTACGGCAATAATGTAAAGCAAGCAACTCTCTCTGCAATTCATCGACGTTACAATAATGTTTAGTATAAGACTCATAAATAGACATCTGATATAGAACAATTAGTTAGGATTGAATAAACTCCCTATACTAAATGGCGCTAGTATAAAGTTATTCCATATTGGTAATAAGTTTTGTTCATTCAAATCTTGTGCATAGTTCCCTTCTTCGTGAGTTTGGTTCTGATTCCATTTCCAATTTGAAATGAAATGGGATTTGCTAGGAACAGTTTCTTTCCCATTCCAATGAAAAACAAGTTTTCCTCGACCAAAAGGAACTTTAGAGGCATTGGGTTTAAAATACTTAAAAAGCTCTCTTGCTTCTAAGTCAGTATCACCAACTCTTGGGGCTGTCTTATCAAACACTTGAGAATAATATACATCTTTACCTTCAAAGATCAGCGTTCCACCAAATTTTGCTATCCCCCAACGAATAATACGAGACATTTCCTTCGTTGCAGTCAGTTTATCGTATGCGTGAATTGATGGCGATCTTTCATCCCATCCTTCGATCCCGGTTTTAAACGTTTTCATATAAGCATCTCGACCCGAAACTGTCATCGAAAACGGCCCTGTAAAGCCCATAGCATGATGTACAAACTCTGCGATTATGGGATCGCGTTTCAGGTGTAACCCCGTTCCTGCCTGGCCATAATAGAGATCCATCATTTGAAAGTTTCCCGCTAAATATGCAGCTCCACGCCTGCCCGGTTCAAATAAATTAACTTTACGTGACAACGTCTTATTTGAAAAGTTCTTAAGTCCTTTGACAATGAAACTTCCATTTCCCTGTGTTCCATAAACAAAAACTTTTCTCTGAAAAGCCAACTTCAGTCTAAACTCACCGACATAATTGACAGCATTCTCAAACTCATATGCTTCCATTCTATGCTTCATATATCCTCCAACTAAGTACTAATTTGAAATTAAAGAATTATTTAAATGCAGTTGATTAAACAATGCTTTATCTAACTGCTGTTTGGAATCACGCAACGTGTAATCCAATACGATGTTATTTTGGTTAATTTTGTAGTTGAGCTTACGGATCAAGCGGCTAGATGTAGCGCTGCTCTTATTCGCAAAAATAGCGCGCAACAACGCCCACTGACCGGTAAATGATTGTTGTGCTACTCGGTTCTGACCGCTGTAGAATTCTGCACTCAAATAGCCATCCACTCCTGCGGTTGGCCAAGTTATCTCGCGCCACACTCTTGGACCATGTTTGTATTCGTAAACCGTTTCAGCCTCTCGTAAGCGGAATTCCGTCACGTCGGTACTCATTGAGCTCGCTTTTACTTCAAGCCTTAACCCAAACTCTCCCCCTGAAGAACCGAAGAAAATGCCACTCAGCTTTTGAACTAATTCAAGTTGCTTACGAGTATTTGAGTTTATTGGTAGTGTTAGGCCGTCAACTTCGTTTAGCTTGAGCCTGCCGTTATCCCAATAAACAAACGGCTTCAAGGTTTCTTCTATATAGCGAGCTACACGGCCACTTGGTTTAAAGAATTGAGAAAAGTCATCTAAGCTCACTTCTCCACGACCATGTTGATCAAATGGGAATCGCCCTTCAATGGCAGACACATAAAACTGGTAAACTTGCTCATCCCACTGTGTATTTAGATACACCACGCTGCCATTCACTACTTGTTTCCAAACTTGTTCACTGAGACTCTTCGTCCAAGACGCGACGATGTTCGGAGCCTTGCTGCCAGCTTGACGGAAGCTTACGATAGGGTCGCTACTACCTTGCGCATGGGCAATGGCATAAGCATGGAATGATTTACCGGGGTTTGAACTAGACAATGCGGCATCGAAAAACGAGTTAACCTCATCAACTTGAACGATCAACAGCTCCAGTGGTGTATCCTTATCTTTACCATTCCTATTAACAAACCGAGAGAAAGGCAAAAATGCTTCATTTACGACGAATGAAGGTTGTAGCCTCAACAGGTTATCGCCAACTGCTCGATTCACTTTGTCGACTTTGTTCAACACCTTTTTCGCTTTCTTCAGTCCTAGTTGACCGGCTGCACGCTTCTGTCCTTTCGTATCCGGTTGATCAGCGACAGCCAATGTTGTGTTCACCACAACTGCATCCAATACATCAAGTAGTGGACTCGTAGCCGGAGAACGTGTGTCTCTTAGTGCATAGCTGAGTACCGAAGCATCCCCAAACTGCTTGATTTGAATGTTATTGACTAGGTCTTTCCAGTAGTAGATGTAATCAGCAAAATACAGACGTTGAACCTGTTTACTCAGTTCTCTAAGCTCAATGACTGATGCGCCAGACATATCACCTTGAATCGCTTTAAACTCGCTCATCAAGCTTCTAAGCAGAGGCGACTTTGCCGTCAAATCAATTTGGCTGTAGCCCTGCTTAGTAAAGATTTCTAGTATCAGATAGCCATGGAAATCATTAGTAAACTCAAACAAGCTATCGAACTTCTCACCGAGCTGGCTTCGGAGATCCACTTGAGTACGGTACTCTGGCATCTCTTTAATACGTGCATAAATCAGTCGCTCTGGTGACAAGCCTTCAAGGTTGTTCGTTGCAACATCTATCAGGTCTAGGTTCGGTTGTAACTGCTTATCGTAATGACTTTTAAACAAGTCTTCAATTAAAAGAGAAAAAGAGTAAAGCTCGTCCGGAGAAAGCTCACCTTGGTCTTTCAAATTATCAAGCAAGTAAGTTTGTAGTTCCGAAAAGTTAAGTTGCTCTCGGTCAAACAACATCTGGTAGTAACGCAAAATCTCAAAGATTCGGCTTGGGTTACCAAGGTTAACATAAACATACAACTCGCTGCTGATCAGCTCTTCGAGCTTTGGCAGCATTATCTGGTGCAACTGTTTTTCATAAGCAGAGTAAACACTCTCGGCCGTATCTGTTTGCTTAATACTGACCTTCTCATGCCACGGTTTAGGTTGAACGCCCTCAGCAACCACATCGCCGAGTTCTCTTAATACCGCCACAACCTCCGACATAGAATTGTCATTGCTCAGACTCTGAACATCGTTTTGATAAAAACGAATTTGAGATAGAGCCGTTGTGCGCCAATCTTCATCAACATTCCAGTTTTCCTGTAACTTCAGACCTGCAATGGAAATCAGCACAACTACGGATACTAGAACAGCGGTTCGGAATAAAAGATACCCCGCATGACGCCATTCATTGACACCGACGATATTCTTCTCCGGCAAGATGACATTATTGAACAAACGCTGAGTAAAGAAACCACGACGATTTGGCTGCTGTTCAACTTGATTATTGGTGTTGAACTCAGCACGTTCAGCCACAACCTGCGTGAGTAGATCATGCTCAATGCCTTTTTGTCCGGATGACATTAAATAAGCACCGCGGATCCATACGGCTTCTCGGACACGGTTCTCGCGACCAATGTCGCTCAAAAACTCGTTAACGCGCTCTAGGAAAATTCTTAGTTGATAAGGCCAAGCGATTATAGAGCCCGACTTGTCACTGCTGACGTTTATCAGTAACTCAAACTGCTGCCCCGCAATGGATTGAATCAACGCGAGGCTTTCTGCCTCAAACTGCTGTTTGTCATAACGACGCGAAACATCGTCCTCAAAGGTAATACCAAAAGGATTTTCTGAGTCACATGCAGTGAAGCTCTCAAAGAAACCAGTGAAGTCTGCAATCGAGTCAGCTTTAGAGAAAGCGGCGTAAACAGGCAAGTTTAAGCTAAGCTCGGCACCCATCGACAACACAGCCTCCTGATAGATGCCTGAGAGCCTAGTGCGTTCTTTCTTGTCTCCTGTCATTAGGCGATCGCACCCAATAACCGTCACAATGCCGTTCAGCCCTTGCCTCGGACGGTATTTAAGTAGTTGCTTCGCCAGTACTTGCCAAAGCGACTCGTCAATACCGTCGTTATCAAAAATACGGTGACCAACTTCCACAACGACTGCGTTATCGTTACTCCAAAAGCGTAGGTACTGTTCCGTATCACTTTCATCCAAGTAGCGCTCGTTAACTGGCTCAAAACCATTCTGTAGCAATATGGCACTTTTAGCGTCTTTTTCACCACCTAGAACTAGGTACCAAGGCAGACTGTAAAGACTTTCCAGCTTGTTACGATCTTGTCCTTGTATCTTTTTCGTTGCGATACGAAACAGCTGCTGGATCACGCGCGTGTCTTGTTTAAGCAATACGTGTTGATCATGCTCTTCTTTCTCTGTTTGATTAAGCTTGCGCTGTTTCCACCACCAAACACATGTAAAGAAGACAATAACGACGGTGACAACGAGCATTCCCCACTTTATCCAGACTGGTTGCTCTTCTGATGCTGTAAGCCAAAATGCGAACGTCCCTAAAATGGCAGTAATCACCAAGAAAATAGAAAATATCTTTTTAAACATCTTATTTCAGCGCTCTTTTAATCTTGACGTTCAAACCAAAGCGAACATTGAGTTCATTTTTCAACATACGAATGGTGTTTAAGTCATCACCTGCGTGAAGATAAAGCTCAATACCATGTTCCGTCTCACGAGTAAAAGACTCATAGCCTGCTTGTTTAAGTTCTGTCGATAAACGAAGTGCGTCGCTTGCCCGAGAAAATACCGCGAGAATGATCTCCCATTGCTGAGTGACCACTTTTCCTTTCATTCCCGTTTCTTCCTCTAGGCTTTCACTCTGTCGCCCCAAATCCGCATCGGAACTTAAGTACACTAAGTCACTGCTGTTTTTCTTCAGGTTAACGTCTGACATATCGATCGCGCTAAACTGTGCCAACAACGGCTGCACGCGGCTGTTGTACCAATATTCAGTAAAGCCATACCCGGATGCCAGAACCAAGCAAGCCAAGCCTAACACTTTACCCATACTGATCATTAGCCACGGACGTTTACCTTCTATTAGCGTTGGTGTCTGCGGTACCGGAAAAGGACTTTCACTGCGATAGTGGCGAATGAGGCCGTACGCACGAGCAGTAATATCATGCAATTGGCTCTCGTCTTCATGGCGAAAGCGCCCTTTGAAACCCAAAGCTAGAAGCACATACTGAAGCTCAATAAAATCAACAAGTTTATTCGGCTGCTGGCTGCCCTTATCTAGCAACACAAAAAAGGCCTCTCCGCCATCGCGCTGTGAAAACACCTTGCTCAACAACGAATGATTTTCCCAACGAGCACGCTCTCCCCAAGTGGTGTACAGCACAGCTTCATCAAATGCCGCGCACAACACAAAGCAACTTTTTTCAATCACGCTTGGGTGGTAATCCAAGTGCAGACCACGCAAACGAAACGCATCAATCGCGTACAAAAGCTTTTGACGAAAACGGTTGATGTCTATCGGTGCTCCTTGACGCTTAATCGTCACTAAAATACCCAACAGCTCCGTTGCCGCATTAATTAAAGGGCTACCATAAATGGCAAGATTCTCAATCAATCGTTCTGTACCGGAAGTATCCGCTTTGGGTGGCAACTGATGCTGCTTTTGAGGTGATTCGGTCGATGCCACTCGTCGAATTTGAACCGTCGGTTCTTCGTTAAATAATCCGCCCATCCATTACCTACCTAATCACATGAAAATCGACGTGGATATCATCAATTCTTTCATCAATATGAAGAGCGATCGCCTCATCACGTTTGATCAACGCTTGCCACAATTCAGACTTAGTATCGATTTCGAAGTAAGCGGCGTCATTCAAAGACTTCAGCTCAGAGGGTGCATAAGGGAGGTGGCGAAGCGGGACGCCTGAGAGTGCATTCCGTACTAGGCCGGCAATATCACTATTCCCAGCCAACTTTACAGCACGAGGAAACTCTTCACTAAGTCGAGTAGCACCGATGGACGAGGAAACGGCCAACACAAAGCGCCCTTGATTGTATAAGCTGCGATCATCGACCAGTGTGCGTAGCAAGCGACGGCTCACGAACAGCTGTTTGTCCCAGTTCAATGTTGATACGTTATCTATCTGAACCTCACGCAGTAACACCAATAACTCAGAAAACACGGTCGAGAAGATGCTGTATAACGCATCTTGGTTCCATGCAGGGAAAGACTTTGGCATCTTCCCTTCCAAACCCTGCATCTGCCCCGCCATCGAAACGCACTCTAAATAGAGGTGACGTGTCAGCAACGAGCCATCTAGGCCCCATTGTTCAAGCTTTGGCATCCAAGTACCCAAGACTTGCAGCCAAAGATAATCACGCATCAACGACTGATAGCTTTTACTGCTGGACTCCGCTTGTAAACGAGCATGAATCGCTCGAGAACGGTATTGTATTTGCGTAAAAAGGTCCGTAACGTTATCCGTTAAATAACTAGAGACAGAAAAATGCAAGCATTGGGGAACGAATGCTTGGTTCAACACAACAACACCCTCAGACTTGTGTTCACTGATTTCAGCAACGGATATCAACACAAAATCTTTTAGCTCATCACCTTCTAAACGCAACTGAATGTTCAATGTTGCTAATTCTAATTGAACCGGGTCACTGTGCTCTCGGCTGGTATCGTAAACAGGGTGCTCTTGTGAAGAGTGCCTAAGACGCGCATCTTCTCCAACATCAATAGTGCCCGGTCTTGAAACCGGAAGGGCCAAATACACTTTCTTATGACTAGTATTTTTCGGCACATCAAGCACGAGTGCTTGCTCAATTTCAAATGGTGTTCCATCAGGGAAAATGCCTTTAGCACGACGTACCGAAACCTTGCCAATGTTCAACATCGAGCGATCAAGCTCTAGCGAGGTCAATCCATAAGCATTAGGGCTAATTTGTCCGGCGAACTCGCGAGTAAAATGTTCAACATAGCGCTCTTGCTGTTGAAAGTGCTGAGGGGAAAGGAACATCCCTTCACTCCACACGACTTTATTATTATCCATTATTATTCTTCCCCTGACACAGACATATTAATGCCATCAATTTTAATACTGATAACCGCTGAATTCACAATGAGCGGCTTATAAATCACCTTGTTCTTCGCCTCTCTGTAATCAGCAAAACCCGCAATCACACCGATGTACTTAACGCCACTACCAAGTGGGATAATTTCCTGGCGAGTTTCACCGGCAAAATGCTTGTAACTGGCGTGAAACGGCCAACTCGGCTTCAATACACTTGGTCATCATTATAAATTTAATAAAATCAGATAGTTCAAACGCATTATTATTCGTCAATTGATAAATTCGGAGCTCTACCGGAGAAGGCTTACCTTCAACATTAGGATTAATATTGGTCGCAGCTTTAATATCAACGACCAGTTTTGGCTCAACCAGATCATCGCTCCATAAACTGCACCCTGACATCATAAGGGCGATACACATCAGGCATAAACGACGTACCATTACTGATCCCCTTCGAAGTTTTTTTGCATACGCATTGCATCTCTGAAGTACGCTTGAAACTTAATTTGCCAATCGCGATTCTCCACTTGTCGGTTGAAATAGCGTTTGTACATATCCCAGTACTTCGGTTTACGAGACCAAAAACCGTTGTCCGACAAGTCATCAAACATCGACTCCATCGCATTCGGAGAAATGTCAGACAACAACCTTGCCAATGCCATTTCTAATGCTTTGTCAGTGCATTCCTGTAAGCGCTGCTCATGCTTCTTAAACTCAGTAATCGCAAACTGAGATTGGTTAACTGGTGACTCTTCTTGAGTGAAAGAGGGAGGCGCCATCACTTCATGGTTTGGAAATGACGCAAGAAAATCACTGTCTTTCAGCGGATCATCCTCATCCGTCTGAAAATCAAGATTAAAGTGAGACGCTTGTTCTTGCTTAACTGAGGCATCATTCACAAATGGGTCATCCCCCACCACATCTGTTGCCGAAATGGTGAACTCTGGCGCTTCATCTACTTCAGGAATACTTTGAATAAAAGGTGTTGATTCAGTACTAAACGGATCATCACCTAGTCGAGAGCTATCAGAGTGATGCTGCTGGGTTTTCGCTTTCGCTGATTCAGGGAAGAAACAAGAAACCAACAATCGGTAACGGCCAATATCAAGAACATCACCATCACTTAATGTCGATTGGTTACCATTACCCAAAGGCGCATCAGAGCCATTGATGTAAAGGCCATTGGTGCTGTTGTCCATGATTTGGTATCCACGCGAGGTCTTACGAATCGTCGCATGGGTACTTGAAATCTCACGACTTGCGTCATTAAGTTGTAGCGTCGCGCCAAACGCACGCCCGATATCTCCACCATCTTCTGGAAATGCTTGATTCCATTGGGCGATGCTTTCACCATCTGGAGAGCTAATAATTCTAATCGATAGAGGCATTTGACTGACCTTCAATAAATTCAATATTTGGAGTTAACGACACTGAGAAACCGCCTCGTTAAATTCATTAAGAAAGTTGGAGTATTTCTTAGTAAATGCTTTGGAGAAATACACCCCCAATGGATTCGATTTAACCCGTGTCCGGGAAATCGCTCGATAACTGATACCCATTTTTTTTATCGTCTCTTCAATGACAGCGTCATTACCTAATATCGCTCCGACTTCTCCGTTCAGCATTAACTCAATCAGAACCTTCGGCATCCTTGGTTTTTTAGTCACGCGATAGCCATTTTTCTGTAGCCAAAACCATTTATTTGAGCCAAATAGTGCAGCGACTTCGACCTGAGCTTTGAACATTGAGTTGTCTAACTCTGTTGAATCAGATAGCGAGAACCAACTCCAATTCTGTTGATCAAGTGGCGCAGAATAATCGGCATATTCATCACGCTTACTATTACGAGACGCAAGGAAGAAACCATGTTGTGAGCCAACCTCTGTCATGAGCTGGGCTTTATCCCACTTAGTCATCGTGAGCTGATACGGCTGGTCCATCACTCTCATGACACACTTCACTCGTTCTATCCCCGGCCCTTTCATTTCCCCGTTTTCTTGGTACTGATAAGGAAACCATTCTTTGGTTGCGAGTAGTAATCGCTCTGGACGCTGATAGGCAAAAGCAGGTTGGCTCAGCACGGTCAACATAACGGCAATGAAAACGACACGTATCATGGTTAATGGCTCTCCATGCTCATACCAGCAGAACGCACTAACTTGCCATCTTGCGAATAGATATCGCTGGCCATTTCAATCAATACAAACGGAAGCTGCGCATCAATGCGACCTGCTTGTTTAAAGCTAATCGAGATATCTGGTGGCGACAGCACTCCCACAGGCAGAGCGGCAGGAGCTGCACCCTTTTTAAGTACTTCAATGCCGTAAAGAGCCGCTTGGTGGGCATTGTTCTCAAACCCTACACCAACAGACATCAGCGCACTTTGTTGCGTGCCATTAACCGCATCAGGCACTGCAGTTAACAGAGGAAGCTTCTCTGAATACAGGTTAATCTCATCAAGTCGGTTAAGAAGACTTGAGCTACCCGTTAGCCAAAGCAAGGATTGACGAAAATTGCCATCGTTAACCTTCATCGATTCAACGGTGGTTTGCATCACATGTTGAAGAGCAAACTCAGGATTATTCTTGTCAACTTCGATAGGAAAGACTGTCAATCCTTGCTTCTCAGCCTCTTTTTGAAGTGGCAAAAACTGAGTGAGATAAGCACTGGTGTTCGACTTGGCATACAGCACACCAATTTGAGTCAGACTTGGTTTAAAGCGACGTAAAAAGCTCAGCGTGATATCTGCAGGCAAATTCAAGGAGGTGTAAGCAAAGTTGTTGCCGCTTGATTGATAGTTATCCGTAAGGCCCAGTAACACAGGATCTTTTGCGTTCACCGATACAACCGGCAGCTTACCTCCAGTGTAAACCTTATGCAGTGAGACGGTCGCACGAGATCCAACCGTGTAGATCATGTTCGCCTTTTTATCGGCAGCTTTCGTCCAAGCGACCAGTTCCTCTTCGCTTTTAGGTAAAAGGAAAGCACGAAATGAAACGTTAGGCATTTCTCTACGAAACACTTTTAAGATGGTCGACAACGCAACATCATACGAGTCCGCTTTTCGAGAAACTAAGATCCAAACCATCGGATGTTCACCACGTGGGGCGAACAATACATCGCTGTCATTAGCATTGATTTCCCACTGTACCGCCTTCTCAGCTTGTAAGTGTTCGCCCAACCACTCAGGCCAATCAGCCAAACTCACGGGAGAGGATGCAGCCAGTACCAAAAGTAAAATCAATCGAATCACGCTTTCGCCTCCTTTTGTGCACCACGGTCAAACAACCACATCAACAAGCTAGCTAAGGTAAAGAATGTTGAAAGCGCAAAGAATGCGTAGTCCGTTCCGAGGTGAGTAAGCAAAGCACCGACAACGACCGCCCCCAACACATGACCTAGCCTTTCCAAAAAGCGATAAGTCGAAGCAACTGAGTTGGCATTTGCACCTTGAGCCTTGGTCACCACATGAGTCACAACTGGGGCATTAATAAAGCCGTGTGAAGCGCCCATGACTAGCATTGCGAACGTTGCGACGAGGACAAGATAGGTTATGTCTTCAAATAAAAAGGCAGCAGAAAGAATGGCCAAAGCAACAGCGCCAACGATGCTTCCTAAGCAAAGCGCCCATTTTGCAGAGCCAATACGGTCAATCATTGGCGTGACCTTACCACTAATGAAAAGCACTGAGAATGCATAAGCCATCAGCACCTGGCCGATACTTTCGCGCTCAACACCTACATCAGAAAGAAGGATTGGCACAGCAAAGAATACGACACCCGTTAGCATCATTTTGGCTGGGATACCCACAAGCAACATGGTGCGCATGAATGACGGTACACGCATCAAAGCAGCGGAATCTTTTAGCATCATCGTCAAGTTCTCTTTGAGTGAACCTTGAGCACTCCCCTGAGGAATCATCGACGGTAGCGACAACGCGAACAAATACATCAGGCCACCAACTAAAGCCGACAACATGAAGATACCTTGCACGCCTACCGTATCAGCCAACAAGGCACCAATTGCCGCACCAGAGATGAATCCAGCATTGAAGCAAAATACGATGATGCCTGCGGCTTGTGTCTTGTTAGATTGATCACTGCAACGCAGAATGTAACCTTGAGCCGCAATAAAGATCGCGGCTTGCCCAACGCCAGAGGTAAATCGAGCAATAAGCACCATCGCTAACTGGGACTCGTACGCTAGCAACAGACAGCTAGCCGCAGATAAAAGAATACCAACACCAAGTACTTTGCGAATATCAAACACTTCAACTAAACGCGAAACAGGCAATAACGTCGCAGCAAAGCCGACAAAGTAGAGTGTAAAGAAGTAAGACGACCAACTTTCACTCGCGCCATTCTCTACCGCGATTTGCGTTAAGTACTGAGGTAAAACCGGCGCCATTAACGATTCCATCAGCACCGTAACCAACAGCAACGGCTTAACCTGTGCCAATACGATATCGTTTTTTGGCTGTTGCTCTGAGTGGCTCAGCAAGCGAATAAAAGAAAAGCAAATGAACGCACAGCCAGCAAATAGAATGGCAAAGTTCTTTAGTGTACGTACCAACTGCGCAAACAGTACTTTAGGGAAAAAAGCGATCGTCACCTCGCTCCCTTTCGTATCGCTGACCAGAAATTCGGCCATCTCATCGACTGACATACTGTTCTGCGCTTTACTTTTGGCGATCAACTCAGCTCCCTGAACAACAGAAATGGAAGAGACTTCTGGGTTTGACTGACGAAAACTGTCTAGCATCTCATCGATGCCACTCACTTGACGATAACTGATCCCTGCATTCAGTACTGGGGCCAAACGTTGAGTAACAATGTTCGCCATGGAGTCCGCCTTATGTTCCAAGCCGGATTTGTACAATGCACCGACCATCAACAGCACGCTCGCCGACATGGCTAAGAACACACCACCAAATGCAGTGAAGTAAATCTTGGGGTTTTGGTTACGCAACACAAAGAAAATAAACACAGCGGTCAGCAAAACCACCAGCAGCACCATCGGCTGGAAGTGCCTATCGATGCTCCTTTCGATTTCTTCATCACTCAGCCAGATCTCCAAAGCACCAACTTGAGCGAATTTATTGCTCAAAGGGATAGTGACTAAGCTGCCAACAAAGTTGTCATCGGTGTAGCGATATAGCTCTTGCTGCCCAGAAATCACTCGGATATCAACCACAGAAGAATCCGCTTTCGCAATTGGCGATAGCACTTTCTCAAGACCAGCAAAGTCCTGAAGCGGCACACCGGAACTGAGAACTTGTTCTATACCGATTCGGGCGGCTTCTGTTTGGGCTAAAATCGCATCACGGCTGTGCTGTTGATAGCTTTTCAATGCTTGTGCATACCCAACAACAAAGATCAGCATTAGTGATAACAGAACCAGTAATGCTCCGAGCAACAAGCGGCTATATTGCTTAAAAGAGTTCAAAGTTCACTCCTAACACACGCTTAGAGCGTCGAATTGCTCATTGAGGCAATGCGCTACCGACATTGGTCGTTTTTGCTTGAGGAAAGATAATCGGTTAAACACCAACGACTGAACTAGGTCTGTGTAATCCATACCTTCACGAGCCAGATCATGGCAAACCAAACTTACCTTCTCTCCCTCCGGACGCTTTAGATCCGGTTTTGGATTGGTTTCCAGCACATACAGGTTGCCTTCTTTGTCCATTCGTAAGTCCACTCTCACTAACGTTTGAAGGCCAAGCTGGCGATAAATCTTCTGACCGATCAGAGCTAACTGATTGCGTAGCCCCTCTTCATTAACAGCAACCAAACGGTCTTGAGTGATCGGCTTTACATCCATAGAAGTAAAAATCGGCTCGTCAGCATCCAGTACACGTTCAGTTATTGAGAAAGCCATCGGCATTTCAAACTGCGTCAGTTTGCCTTCTTTAAACACATACTCTCCCGCAACAGCAACAACAAACTCTCGACCACCAAGGAAAGGCTCAATCATTACTGTGTTCCCCGTCGCTTGACGTACATGCTCTACAACACCCGCGAGATCATTACGGTTAAAAACAGGATAAACATGGATTGAAGCTCGGCCAGACACTGGCTTAACAATGAAACCATCTTTGAACTGCGCTTCAATTTGATCGATCGCATCTTGCTTTGCTGCATCTTCAAAATGTTCATCAATACCAATGGTGATAAATGGTGCAGTCGGCAGTCCAGCGGCTTTAATTTCATGCTTAAACAGGTGCTTGTTATCCAAGATCCCTGCCGTCATTGGCGAGTGCCCTACATAAGGCACGCCCAGCATTTCCAATGTAGAAGGCAAATGACACATGGAGTCAAAACCTTGCAAACCACCACTGTTTGTGATCACCAAGTCAATGCCTTTATCTTTCAGGCACTGCGCTAAGTTGATGTCTTCAGCTAACACCTCAACGAACTGGAAATTAGATTCACGCAGTGCATTAGCAATATCGTGTGCAACAGGTGCATACGTTTTGGTTGAGCGAGGGCTCAAGTTTTCAAAGATAAAACTGCCGTCCTGCTCTTTATCCCCACCGTGAATCACTGCGATTTTTAAGTTCTTGCGAATCCATTCCAATTGTTGTGTAGAAAAGACTGAATGCATCATCTGTTAGTACTCATAATGTTGTGCTGCGAAAAGGGCGCGTTAAACACGGCCTCAACAAAAAGCGTTAATAAAATTACGTTATTGTTTTAGTTGGGTTGATATACAACCCATTGTTTTTTTTGAGGTCTGTCGCCTCTTAATGCTATTGAATCTGAATCTTAAATTTGCCTTCTTCAACGTGAACAGTGACCGCTTCTACCGGCTTGTTCTCACTCATACGAACAATGCATTGATTCGCTAAATCCGGCATAAGTTGACGATTGATCAGTTGCTCAACGGCACGAGCGCCTGTTTCAGGTGAATCGTTCATATTGACCAGCAGATCAATCACATCAGGGTGAAATTCGAAACTTGCTTTGTAGTGGGATTGAACGCGCTTGCGAATGCGGTTCAGAGACAAGGTTGCAATTTGCGCCATTTCTTCATCGTTCAAAGGGAAATAAGGCACGATGGTCGCTCGGCCAAGAAATGCTGGTTTAAAGTGTTTTTGCAGCTCAGGGAAAATAGACTGAGTCAGCGTCGGAACATCCGGCCGACCATTTTCACATGCATTAACAACAGCACTGTCTGCCGCGTTTGATGTCATGATGATGATCGTATTACGAAAATCGATGTGTCGACCTTCACTGTCCGAGATAGAGCCTTTATCAAAGATTTGATAGAAGATGTCGTGCACACCAGGGTGGGCTTTTTCCATTTCATCCAGCAGCAGTACAGAATATGGGTTCTTACGTACCGCTTCTGTTAAGACACCGCCTTTACCGTAGCCAACATAACCCGCAGGAGAGCCTAAAAGCATCGACACCTTGTGCTCTTCTTTAAACTCCGTCATGTTGATGATGGTGATATTTCGCTCGCCACCATATAGCAAGTCGGTAAGCGCCAATGCAGTTTCGGTTTTACCCACACCACTTGGACCACACATCAGGAATACCCCAACAGGTTTGCGTGGGTCGGTTAAACCTGCACGCGACAAGCGAATTGCTTGTGAAAGCTCCGCTATCGGCGTTGTCTGACCAATCACTCGCTCACCGATACGAGTCTCTAGGTGCATCAACTTCTCAACTTCTTGGCTAAGCATGTTGCCCACTGGAATACCCGTCCATAGCGCCACCACTTCAGCGATGGTTTGTTCTGTTACCTGTGGCAGGACTAATGGCTGCTCACCCTGGATCTCACGCAGGGCTGCCATTTTGTCTGCTAGCAGGATTTTTGCTTCATGCGATATCACCGAGCCATTTTCTTTTAGCTCAGCGTCTAAGCCAGACTGCAACTCAATGATCTCTTCCACCAAGAGGCGCTCTGCGTTCCAAGAGCGTTCAAGTGACTGATGCTCTTGTTCTAATGCCGCCAATCGCTGTTTTGCTTCTTCCAAGCGTACGCTTTCAATCGACCACAATGCCGACTCATGATGTAACGTTTCGATCTCGTTGTTGGTGTAGCGGATTTTTTCTGCGATGGCTTCCAACTGTCTAGGTGCCGCACTTTGGCTCAATCCAATGCGCGAACACGCTGTATCTAACAGGCTAATTGCTTTATCAGGTAACTTACGCTCAGGAAGGTAACGAATAGAGAGAGCGACGGCGGCATCAATGGCTTCTTGCATGACTTTAACGCCATGGTGCTTTTCAAGGCTGCGCTTCACGCCGCGAAGCATGTGGATAGCATCTTCTTCATTAGGTTCATTAACCGCAACAACTTGAAAACGACGAGTCAACGCGGCATCCGATTCAAAGTACTGTTTGTATTCCGCCCATGTGGTCGCTGCAAGTGAACGAAACTCGCCACGCGCAAGCGCTGGTTTCAGAATATTCGCAGCATCATTCTGGCCCGCTGTGCCACCCGCCCCAATCAGCGTATGTGCTTCATCGATAAACATGATGATCGGCGTCGTTGACTGCTTGATCTCATTGATCACATCTTTAAGGCGGTTTTCAAACTCACCTTTGATGCTCGCACCTGCTTGCAAAAGAGACAAATCAAGGCTGCGCAGCTCAACGTTCGCAAGCGCAGGTGGGACATTGCCATTCACGATTTCTTGGGCAAGACCTTCAACAATGGCCGTTTTACCTACACCTGGGTCACCAACGAGGATCGGGCTGTTTTGACGGCGGCGGCACAAAATATCAATGGATTTGCGAATTTCATCTCCGCGCCCTGTAATAGGATCCAACTCGCCATTACGCGCTGCCTCTGTCAGGTTTTGCGAGAACTTGTCCAAAGCTGGCGTCGCTGAGTCACCACCGGTTGGGACCATGCTCTCGGTAGACGATGAGACTTCACTGGGTCCGCTGATCACCATCGACTGACTGCGTAACCATTCAGAAGACAATACTGACACCCACGAGCTCAACACACCGTTGTAAGCGCTTTGGTCCAGACGCTGCTTCAGCACCATCAGCAGATGAAATTCATTCACCACCGATTGCTGATTGTTTAATGAAGCAAGCATCCATGCATCTTTAAGTAACTCAACCAACTCAGGGGATAAAGAAGGCGAAGAGTCATTACCACGAGCCAAGTGCATCAGACGGTCATTACAACGCTCCAACATCGACTCTTTGGCCATTGATGCTTGCTGTAGTGCGGCCTCCCAGCCTTTGGACTGCTGTAACAACTGAACAAACCAATGCTCAGCTTCTATCGCAAAGTTTCCTTTACTTACACAATTTCCAGCAGCCGTTTCCAGGGCACTTTTTAGTAACGGAGTAAGCCTTTTGACCAAGCTTTGTAGTTCAATATTTATCATTCTGTTTCCTAACTTTTCGTCAGTGGCATTTCAACAAACTGTTGATGATCTGATTGATGACTCATCCACGCGGATTGGCCAATTCTTAACGCTTTTTGGTGACTGCCTGATAGCTTCACTCTCGGCAGATACTGGCTATTTACCTTCATATAGAGGGCATACTTGGTATTCACTCCCATATAGCTTCTAACCATATGGTCCAGCGCAAGAACCATCTCTTTGTCACTGCGTATTTTTAAGTAATGCTGATAGTCTTGAGGGCAAATTTTTATGTTGAGTTTCTGCCCCGTCATTGGCGTCGACATCCCGACCAACGCCCCCATTCCCAATTGATGATTGTTTCCGGCTTGGCCAATTTGAGTTAACGAACACTCTGTTAGAGGCAAATACTCTAGGCCACTGCGTTCAACCTCAAACTCCGACTCGAAGTAATCTTCTAACATCGACTTAAGCGCCAATGGGCAGGTTAATTTCAACCCTAATAAGCCGGTATATTGCACCAAATGAGATTCCGGCATTGGTGCGTTATCTCCAGTCTGCCCAGCCAAACTGGAAAGCATTTCAGTAATAGATTGACGGTCACGATTCCAATGAAACGCCTCTTCCTCAATCTGATACGTCAGCTCGTGCTTTTGCTTTGTTTCGCAGTACAAGCGGTAGTAACGGTTATTAAACATGTCGAAGAAGTCGAGTGGCGCTTCATCACCAAGTTCAAAACGCGCTTTTAGTGCATCGCCATACATCGCTCTTGGCATCGATCCAGAGTTGCCAGACAAAGCCGCCAATGATGTCTTTACCGTAAATTCACCCTCTCGCTCCGAAGTAACCGTAGAGACTTCTGCTTGATAGTAAGCTGGGAGAATTTCCGCACTGAACCTCACTTCAGGTCGCTGAGCCTTTAAATGAGCCTGATGCTTGAAGACCTGCCACGCTTTTTCTAGCTGCCCCTCAAACGCACCATAAGCGAAACGGCTTACAACAAACTCTTGCACCCAGTTCTCCTCGGGAAGGACAGGTAAACACCGTCTTGGCCTTCCAAATAAATATCCACTTGAGTAAAGCTGTTGAAGCCTGCGAAATAAGCGAAGAAGTGGTCAAGCAAATGACCAAAGAGCGATACGCCTCCGTTGACATTGCTTGCGTCTAACGTCACCGAAATTTTTGTGCCGTAAGCAAAACATGTTTTTCCTGACACACGGATCGGAGCCACCACTTGCTCCTGCTCGATATTTTGCAGAGACTCGATATAGATGTGGTTTTGCACCGCTTGGTTGTGGTTATACAAATCAAACACATTTTTCAGCGTAGCGGTTGGGTCATCCGTCCCTAGAATCGCGTGATAGTTAAAGTGCAAATGGCAAAGCAGTGCCCATACATTCTTATTTGCGTCACGACTACGCACTGGCAAGGTTGGGCGGCGCAGCAAGTTCATAGCCGCTGGAATCGTAAGAGATTCTCGACATGTCACTTGGCTGTTTACAGGCAATGAGCCTGCTCGAATGCCATCAGTCGCGGTTGTCGTCACCGACCAAACTCTCGACGACATCGTGGCACTAACATGCCCAATATCAGCCACTTTTAAGCCACTGCGAAGCACGCCTCTTTCGTGGGTATCCTGTACGAGCTGCCAACGAAGTGCAGTCTCTGTACTGCTGTACTTGTCTCCGTAGATCTGACAGACCTGAAACGGTTCGCCCTCCGTCACGTCTAGCACCTCATCAACAGAAAATACTTCCAAATCATTACCCTGACTTGCATCAAGATAAATTGGGTACTGCTTTTGAGTGAAGTCGATTTGCAGAGGTTCTGACACTTTGGTTTGCAGGTTCACCAATGGTGTACAAAACAGAGAAAAATGTTGTGCTTGAATGCTACGAGCTTGCACCACACTCATCTCATTCAAGAAAATCTGAATACGAAACTCTGAGCCGATCGCTTGTTGCATGACATTGCCAAGGTCTAATTTGAATCCTTGAAATCTTTCAGGGAACATGAAGAACTCGGTCAGCAACTTAAAGCCGCCAAAGCTTGCTGCTTGATACGGTAAAATAGTGTCATTCACATCGAAGCGAATTGGCTGCAGTGCAGACTTACCTAATGAGTAGCTCTTGCCATTATTCTGGATACAAACCTGACAGCGCCCGTGGGCGAGTACATCATACAAACGCAACGCGAAGTGGCTTTCACCTTTGAGATGCAGTTTCAACTGGTCAATATCCAGATCACGCAACACGATACCGCTGTCGGTAGCTTTAATCGTCAGCTCCAACATCGCTTTTGCGTTTTCTGCACCCGCAGGCTTAGCCAGTTCAAATGGCGCAAACAGCACTTCAGCCGAAGCAACTTGAATTGGCAGCAGCGCTATATCTTCGGAAGTGCGAAACACCACTGGCTCACCAGATTCACTCGCGACATCAAATTCTGTGCCTTTAGGTATACTGTGCTTTGCATTCGCTTCTTCAAAAATAGCGAAGTCCAACATGCTGTATGACGGCACTGGCCTTAGATAATGCGGGAACAACAAGTTCACCAAGCTTTCTGTCAGCTCTGGGTAAGACTCATCCAAGCGCTGCTGCAGTTTGCCGTTCATCAAGGCAACACTTTCAATTAAACGCGCGATCTGAGGATCATCAATACTGTCTTTACGCATTCCCAACGCACGAGCCGTCCCCGGATGACGTTCCGCGAACTGAGAGGCTTCATTGCGAATAAAGCGCAGTTCCTGTTCAAAATAGGAAAGCAATGAATCAGACAAAATTCGACTTCCTTACATCTAGTTTGTTGCTGCTCAAATCCAAAAAAGAATCCAGTACGATCGCCTCATCACCGAGCTCTGAATGCACCACGGCGGAAAGGCGAAAACTCAATTGGTTGCTACCCAATTCCCCTTCTTGAACATCAATCTCTACCTGGCTCAGGCGAGGTTCGAAGTTTCGGATCAGCACTTCAATTTCTGCGACAATGTCACTGGTGTTGTTTTTACTTTGAGCGCGAGCCATGTTGCGCATACCGAACTCGGCAATCGTTCCTTTTTCCGATAAAAACATCTCTGAGCACAGAGGTGCTCGGCTGGAAATAAGATCACAGACGTTATCAACAATCGCATCTCGAACGCTGTCGATATTGTCATTCCAGCTTTGGGTTAACTTAGCCATTAAGCTCATGATGTCTCTCCAACCTCACTGCCAGATACCGAAGTTGTTAACACCACTTTCGCATCCATCATTTCGTATTGATATTGAGGCTGAAGCATGATCTCGCATAAGTAGCGGGTTTTATCATGAGGAGCCTCTTCAATGCGTACATAGCAAGATCGCAGCGGGTATCGGGCAAGTACGGCATCCTCACCATAATTGACGTTGCTAATGAACTGCTCTAGCCATCGCTCTAGACTGCGTCGACAACTTTCTGCGCTGTCATATCGACCAACTTGGTCACGAATTTGAACCTTGATGTAATGGGCAAATCGGCAAGCCATTAGGTTGGTTTGGAGCATACCGAGCTGACGTTGAGCTTCATCAGGCGCTTGCCAAACAGATTGATTGCTAAAGAAACCTTTATGGCCACTTAAGTAAATACTGGTTAAAGGCATGAATCCTTGAGACGACCAAAAACCATCATCTTCACTGTAGATGTCTACCTGTGCCTTAAGCTCTTTTGAGTCCTGAACGATCGCCCCATACGAACCTGTCTCATCGTAAGAACGCAGGAATCCAAACCAACTGATTCGGTCAAACTCTCGCATTACATTACCGAGCAAGAGGTAAGCGCTGCTGCCCCATAAGGCATATTTCTCTTGCTGGCATTCGTTAAAAACAAACCCAGCCTGATATTGACGATATGGTTGACGAATCAAATGTTCTGGCATCACCAAGTGCAAAAATCGTGATGAGCTTTTTTCTCGTAGCAGCTGCCAAGAAACAAAATCTCGACTAGTAAGAATGCGATCAATCCTCGCACTATCGTGAAGTAGCCTTCTCGGTTCATCACCAAAGAAAAACTCGTCGGTTCCGAGCACCATTGGGCAAAAAGAGAGCTCCCCTAGCTCAGAGAGCAGTTGAAGGGTGTAGAGATCGTCATACTCCTGATCATCGGCGTAATCAGCCGAGACCTTATGATCGACCATCACCATGCCAAATGGACTACCACCGGCGGTATCCAGCTCATTTGAATACAGCTTTCGGTATAGGGATGACTGCTTAGATCGAAAGAGTAATTGAGATCTGCCGAAACCATACTCCAACTCAAGTCGAGCATTTTGATTTTGACTCGACGTTGGGATTACTTGTTGCTGCGCTAACGATTTAAGCCCCGTCCAAGAGGCTTCTAACTGCTTATAGTTAGGGTGTTGGATAACGTCCGACAACTGTTCACTTATTGACGTATCAATCTCGGAGATCAAACGAACCAACAATGCTTTGAATTGAGCCACCGACTGACTTTTTGCGCACACTAACAGCTCCTGCCAGGCAGGATTCTCAGCTAAAATGCGGTCAAATTTGGAATCTGTATACATCAGCGACTCAGTTCAAAACATTCGGGGACAGCGCCCCCGAATAGAATTAACCAGGAATGTTCGCAACCATTCGTAGTGAAGTGGTTAGCTCTTCCATTTGCAGCCAAGGGCGTAAGTAAGCCACTGCAGAGTAAGCACCCGGGCGTCCAGCTTGCTCTTCTACTGTCACTTTCGCTTCAACCAATGGATGTGTTGCTTTCGCATCGTTACCAATCGCATTTGGGTTAACGTATTGGTTGATCCAAGAGTTCAACTCTTTCTCAACGTCGTTTGGATCAAGGTTTGAACCAATACGATCACGGCCCATTACTTTTAGGTACTGTGCGATTCGGCTGCTTGCCATTGTGTATGGAAGACGTGCTGAAATTGCCGCGTTTGCCGTTGCATCTGGGTCTGTGTACGTTTTTGGTTTATGCGCAGTCTGAGCACCCATAAACACCGCGTAGTTGGTGTTTTTGTAGTGAACTAGTGGCAAGAAGCCAAGATCACTCAGCTCTTTCTCACGCTCATCCGTTAGGTTAACTTCTGTCGGACATTGCTGTAGCAAGTCACCGGCATCAGAGTAGTGAGTGAAGTTTGGCAGGTTCTCAACTTTACCGCCGTTCTCAGTACCGCGGATCGCCGTACACCAACCGTACTTGGTGTAAGCTTGAGTCATTAGAAGACCAAACTCATACGCCGCATTGCTCCATACAAAATCGCCGTCTGAAGACACAACTTGCTGACCGTTGTCGCGAGTTTGAAGCTCTTCAAATGCAAATGATTTAACTGGAACAGTTTCTGCACCGTAAGGAAGGCGAGCCATCGTTTTCGGTAGAGTCAGAGCAACGTAGCGTGAGTCATCGCTTTCACGGAATGCATTCCAGCTTGCGTATGCTGGCGAATCAAAGCCTGCTGCAACTGGCTTGCCTTCAGAAAAGCTACTGAATGCGTTGAAGTCGAACATGCTTGCATTCGCGGCAGCAACGAAAGGTGCGTGAGACGCTGAAGCAACTTCACCCATGTAACGTAGCAGAGCAACGTCTTCATCACCGTAACCAAATTCGTAGTCACCTAGCAGTGCGCCGTATGGCTGACCACCAGCTGTACCAAATTCTTCTTGATAAACCATATTGAAGAAACGGCTGCGATCGATCGCTGGTGCATCTTCAAATTGCTCTAGCAATTCGTCTTTGGTGTAATCCGCCAGTTTGATTTTCAGATCTGGGCCTAGCTCGCTGTTTTTCACAAGCTTTTGCAAGCCTAGCCATGAGCCTTCCATTTTTTGGAACTCACCGTTTTGCATCACCGTTGACAGCTGCTCAGAGATTTTGCTGTCTAGCGCGCTGATTGCTTTTTCAATCGTCAACGTTAGGTTCTTATCCCAAGTCACTGTACCTTCCAGCGCTTGAGAAGCCATGATGCTCAATAGCTCTTTTGTCGTATCTACTGGTGTTTGTGCTGTTGCGTTGATCGCTCGGTCAAGAAAGCTCTGCGTTGCTTCTGCTTCAGTAGCACCTTGTACTGCTTGTTGTTCTACAGACATTATTCCGCTCCCTCTTTGCTCAAACCTAGTTCTTGAGCTAAACCGTTGATGGCATCTGCGCTTTGCAGAACTTCTTTCAGTAGACGCTCAAGATCTCTCGAACGATCGGCTTTGCTTAGCAGTACTTTTAGCTGGTTACGTGTTTCAACCAACTGCTTAAGCGGCTCAATTTGATCAACTAAGTTCTCTGGGTGGAAATCTTTCATCGAACGGAAGCTTAAGTTCACTTCAAACTGGCTATCATCATTAGCTAGCTTGTTATCAACCTTGTACGAAAGACGCGGGTGAATTTGACCCATCACTGTATCGAAGTTGTCTTTATCGATACCCGTGAACTCTCGCTCTTCTAAATCAACTTTTTCTGATTCTGGTTTGTGGCCTGAAAAGTCGCCAATTACGCCAACAACAAACGGCAGCTCTTTCGTCTCTACAGCGCCGTTCGTTTCAACGTCATAAGTGATACTGACACGGTTCTTACTAACGCGCTTATGTTGTGAGTTCAATGCCATAACGGTGTCCTAAAATGAGATATTCATGAAATAGACATGCCACTGAACGTGGCATGTCTAATGAAAGAATTACTTACCAGAAGTCATTTTTCCGGTCGGTAGGTCGTAAGTCACAACACCACCGCTTTGTAGTTCACCACCTTCTTTCTCGTAGTGATGTTTCTGAGAAATAGAAGTGTAAGAAAGAGATAGGCTTTCGTACGGTTGAGAACCGTCAGTGCCGCTCACGTTGTAAGAAACTAGACGTGCTTTTTCTAGCTTAACTTGGAAGTAAACGTCTGCACCTTGGCCATCGTTAGAAGGCTTAGTAAATGCAATCTCAACTGTTTTACCTTCTTTACCTGGGTTGAATAGGTAAGACAGTAGATCTTCAGAAGCACCATCGACTTCTTTAGTTACGCTAACTTCGCTTACGCCAACCATGCCTGAATCCGCATTGGTGCCGTTACCGATGTCCATAGCAACGTTACGAACGCCACCCCAAGAGTAAGAGTTGATTGCAAACCAACCGTCATTTTTACCTTCAGCCGTTTCTAGCTGACCGATAGTCGCTGCGCCCTCAACTTGAAGACCGCTTACACGCATGTAAATACTTGCCATGATTTTTCCTTATTTTTTAAACACAATTACCAACTCAGAGCCGACGTAGCGGATGATTGTGGTTTTTCATCTTGCTTAGATTGGGTATCTACAGGGGAAGTCTGAGATACATGCTCTTCGACACTTGGCGGCTCCGAAACGGGAGGCGTCGCTTGAGGTGTCTGGGGGCTTTCAATGTCCACCGTTGGAGTACTCATCTCCGGCAGCAAAACCTGATCGAGATGATTCAATCCAGCGGCATTAAAAATCGTACTAAGAGCGTCACCGTTTTGTTCCGACATCATTTCTTGCAGCAACTCAGGTAAGGATAAATATCCCCATCGAATCGCTTTTTCTAACAAGAATGAAATTGGGCTATGCGGTTCGCTCTGGCGAAAATAATCAGAGACTTCTCTCAGCAAATGGAAAGCTAAGTCTCGGTTCATGTTGTTAAAGTTACCCAGTTCAGAGAGATTTCCTGCGTGTAAGTGTTGGCTTACGGTCTGAGCCTGCTCCGATGGCATAGGTATTGGCTCTATCTGTTTTGGATCCATATGGTTTGGCTGATCACCTTCAGAAACTGAACTTTCGGCAACCTCTTGCTCTACTGCCTTGGCCTCCGCTTTCGGGGCCAACTTAATTCCGCTTAAATGAACCAAAGCGTTTTCAACGAGGGTAAGCAGTGACTTCGCAAATCCAAAGTTGGTAGTTTGACTGCCTACAGACTGACAATGAGTGCTCACTAACGTAGACAAACGCTCCAACTGGAAGATACAACGTTTGGCATTTTCCATCTTGAATTGAATCGCGGAACGCTCTTGAGCCACCGTGGTGGTAAGCGTAGATTTCAGTTGGCTGATTTCGCCTTTTCTCTCTGCACTTTGAAAATCAAAAAACGTCACTTCCCCAACTAAGGGCAGTTGCAGCATCGGGGCATAGAGAATCGAGCTTTCCTCGCTATCACCAACTAATTGGAAAAATGCTTTAACTTTCGCATCAGCTTGCTCTCTCTCTTTGCCCTTATCATCATCAGATTTGAGCTTTTCAACTGGCAGTACAGGGTTGAGGTGATCCCAGTACTTCTCACTTAAATCGGCTAACCACTCAAGGCTATTCGCAGCACTTTCTAACGTGGTATCGAGAAGGAATTGAGCGGCAACAAACCATGAGATGAGCTCGATATCTCTGGTTGTCTTTGAAAACTGTTCGAACAAGCTGTCTGAAAGAGTCTTCCAGCTATTTAGACATGCCTCTTGTAACGCGTCTTTCTCGTCAGCACTGGGGTTTTGACTTAGCTTACGCAGCGCTGTTTGCGCGACATTAAATTCATTACGTAATGGGCGAAAAGCACCTTTATCCAGTTTAAGGTAAACGCCACAGATAGAATCATCACTCAGAGGTGTAGAAAGTTGCTCAATTTGATGCTTTGAAAAAGGCATAGGTTCCTGCTCTATTGGGTTAATCAGCCGACTATTCGCTTAAGTGCTAATAAAGTTCAATCGCTATTTTCTGTATTTTAGATAAGGAAAAACGGTAGAGGTATTGAGTTAGTTCAACTGCCAAATTCTTATTTGCGCAGCAAAAATAACATTTTACTAATATTGTTTCATACTAAGTGGCAAATTTATTAATTGCCAAGATTATATCTTTGAGATGAATTATAGAAAGACCCATTCACGCCATGTTTGGGGGATTTTTAGGCCATACAACCTCTTTAAAATAACACTACAAAAAGAAATGAAATTAGATAAATTGCTGATTTTGTTTGAATTAAAACAAATCAAGCATGATAGAGCCTTATATATTAACAATGTCTTAAATATCCCCTCAAAGATATAGCCATCATAAAAACATGAACGCCCTAGCGCAGCGTCTTAAAAATGAAACAAATTTGAGAATAAAAATAACCGCAAAGTAATCGATTACATCTTATTCAGATAATAATTAAATAAACAAATTACCTTGAATTAAGGTCTAACTCGAAATAGATTAAATGTACAGAGCATGAAAGTTGATACCAACACATCAAGTAATAATAATATCAATTATTATGTAATAATTTCGAATGTTCATCCAATAAACAGCCTTTTAGAACTGTTTATTTAATAGTGAATTAAGTGAATATGAGCAATAACGAATTAAAGCACCAAACCCGCTCCCTCACCATTAAGCTTTCAGATAACAAAAGTTATATCGTCACCCAATTAATTGGGGAAGAAAGCGTATCCGGCGGTTGTCAGTTTTCCGTTTCCATCGCAGCCAACATGGAGATCGATACCAAAAACCTAGGCAAAGCCGTTTGTGTGTCTTATGAGTTTGATTCTGGAAAGCGCTTTTTTTCAGGCATATGTAGCACTCTGCAATTCACAGGATACAGCAAAGACAAGCACCAGTTTTATTATCAAGTAGAGATATTGGATCCGCTTAGCTTGCTGCAATACAAACGCAGTCGTCAGATTTTTCAAAACATGACGACGAAACAGATCATTGAAAAGCTGCTAGAACAAGCTGATCTCAAAAGCTATTTTCACTTTTCACTTTCCGGAAACGGGAAGAAGCATGAGTATTGTGTTCAACTTGATGAAACCGACCAAGCTTTTATACAGCGCTTGTTAGCAAGCGAAGGGTGGCACTACCACGTACGCCACCAATCTAATAAGTCGACAATCTGCATTGGCGATTCGAATCAACGATTTGAGAAAATATCTGATCCAAAGTTAAGCTATCAAATAGGTGGCAACAATCAGCAGCACGTACTAACAACGTGGAGCCAATCCCATCATGTTGGCAGCGGAAAGGTATCTGTCGCCGATCATACTCAAGATCTGGCTGAATTTTTTGATAGCGGCACCCGAAAAAGCACCGAAAGTTACGCGTCAGCTTCATTGACGCAAGAACTCTTTGCATTTGGTCACGAAAATAAAAATGAAGTCCGTGACGCTGCAAAAATGCATATGGAAGCGTTAGATCTTAAGAAATCAGCCTCTCACTCATCATCGAATTTAGCGACGCTTGCTTGTGGCTATAAATTTGAACTAACGAACCATCCTCTCGGTTCAATGAACCAAGAGTACATCGTCACTCATCTATCACACCGCATATCCAGAGAAGAATCGAACAACGACGTCGCTTATCAGAATCAGTTTTCTTGCATCCCTTCGTCACTGGTTTTTCGTCCAGAAATACTAGATAAACCGCGTGTCCATAGCTTACATACCGCAACCGTGACCGGGCCTAAGGGAGAAGAGATTTACCGAGATAAATTAGGCCGAATAAAAGTGCAATTTCACTGGGATAGAGGCGGCAAAAATGACGAAAACAGTTCATGTTGGTTGCCAGTATCGCAAGGGTTCGCCAGTAAGGGATTCGGTTCTCAGTTCACACCACGCATTGGTGATGAAGTGATCGTTCAGTACATTGATGGTGATCCCAATCGTCCTATCGTGACCGGATCTTTATACAACAAAAACAGCGCAGCTCCTTATAGCTCGGATACTCAAAACGGCATCAAAACTCGTTCAACGCCTAAGGGCAGCAGCAAGCAAGGAAACGAACTGCGTTTTGAAGATCAAAAAGACAAAGAACAAGTGTACTTACATGCTGAAAAAGATTGGCTGCTGGACGTCAATAACGACAGCCAGTCAACGATTAAAGGCATGAAAAAGACTCAAGTTGAGAAGAGTGCCACCCTAAACGTTAAAGAAGACATACAAGTCGAAAGTGAAAAAACGCTTACCGCCAAAAGTAAAGACAACTGGACGGGTGACAGTGAGAAAGATCTGAACCTCAGTGCCGCTTCCAACATCAATATTGCGGCTAAATCGACAGTCAGCGTTGATGGCAACCAAGTATCGATCTGCGGTAAATCGAAGATCGAACTCAAAGTGGGCGCGAGTAAAATCGAGATCAGCGCTAGTGGTATTAAGATCGACGCTCCTCAAGTCTCTGTTTCAGGAAAAGCAAAAGCAGAGATGAAAGCCGCAATGATCAATATTGAAGGCCAAGGTAAGGCCGATGTAAAAGCAGCGTTAGTGTCGGTTAACGGCAGTGCTATGACACAAATAAAAGCAGGGGCCATGGTGCAAATTCAAGGCGCAATTACAAAGGTAAATTGATGATGTTGATAAAGGTTCCTCACCAATCCGCGCAAGACATCTTAAGTGTCTACGAGCCAAATGCCGCATTCGCAGAGTTAGCAGACGCGAACACTACGCCTATCGATTTGATTTCTGTGGCGATGGAGCAAGAGCTGTTTGCCGATGCTGTGACTTTTCTTGCGCATGCTCTCCCAGTTCGTGAATCCATTTGGTGGAGCGTAACCTGCGCCGCATCTCTGCATCACTGGCAAGAAGACGAAGCCAATGCCATACGCGCAGCAAAAGCTTGGGTTTATACACCTGATGAAACAAGCCGCCGATTTGCAGAACAAATGGCAGAAAAAGCGGGATTAGAAACCGGTGCTGGCTGGGCAGCTCAAGCAGCTTTTTGGAGTGGTGGCAGTATGATTAAGCCAGAGGATCCTGCCGTTCCCCCTCCCCCATACTTGTACGCACAAGCGGTCGCTGGAAGCATTAACCTTTCAGCAGTCTTACCTGACGGTGAAGAGGCGAAAGAACGCTATCAACAGTTTGTAGAAATGGGTCTAAACATCGCCTCTGGCGGAAACGGGCAACAATAGGGAAAGAACATGCTTCCAGCAGCCAGAGCAACAGACATGCACATGTGTCCGATGCAAACACCAGCAGTGGTGCCAATCCCTCACGTAGGCGGGCCATTGCTCCCTCTACCAACAACAGTATTGATCGGCAACCTGCCAGCCGCCACTCTAGGGCAGATATGTGTTTGTGTTGGCGCACCAGATAGCGTAGTTAAAGGAAGTGCAACCGTGCTGATTAACAATAAGCCCGCGGCGCGCATGGGCGATCTCACGGCTCATGGCGGAACCATAGTGATGGGGATGCCAACCATATTGATTGGTGGATAGTAACATTTTCTTCAATTAAAAATTAAGAGGACGCTCATCTACTCGAGCTTTACTATACAGTCTTCATGATAAGCTTAATGTTTATACCTAATCAACTCGAAGATATAGGCTTTAGTCTCTGGAAATTATCGTTAATTCGGGTTCTGTCGCAAACTTAGAGCCCTCTAGGTTACTCTTTTCACAGCCCTATGGAGCGCTTCTATCCATGCTGTCTCATACTCACTTTCGGTTCTGAGGACAGTTTCACCTTCAATTTTTTTGGTTCTAGAAGGGTGCTTAATTTCAACCACTACTGAACAGTGTTCTTGGTTTGCTTTAGCATCCCATCGAACGCCTTTCTCGGAACATGCTTTCATTACGTGCGTAAGCCCATCTTTGCTACTTTCAGAAAACCCAAATAATCTAGACCCTAGACTATGCTTGTCGTTAATATCGCTAATATCCACCTCAATGATGACAAGCGGGGTTTGCCGGTAATAGAAATATGCACAATGAAAGGTTCGAGCTCCTGTGTGAGCTTGTTATTGTATATCAGGGAAGAATTGTCCGGCTTTGGCATTGCCAAGCACTGTGTACCTTTGTGTTCATAATCAGGAAGTTTCATGAGCTTCTTGATTACCTTTTCAAAAATTTGAAAGTTACCTGTAGGTGCGACTACTTTCGGAGTCTCAGGCCTAGTTGGATCATCGCAATCACTACGATTGATCGCCCAGTCTAGTTCTTGCGCCGATCCTGTTGCTGTTCCGTGACCAACTCCAGATGTATCACGTTTTGGCTCTTCGGTGGTATTCACATTAGGCGCTACCCTCGATAATGCTTTTCCTGGGGAAACGGTTACTTCATCTTCAGTATTACAGACAAATCGAAAGCCTTCTTCACTGAAGGTATCCCTTTTTCTATGACTGCCTGGCGTAGCTTCAAAGTCCAACTGCGGATCTGGGTCTGTCCGGTTAATTTCTGGGCGCTTGCCGTTACTTGGCTCAATAGGAATAACATCGATTTTTTTTGGATGGAATATCGAGACTTTTTTTCCATAGTTAAAACTAGACGAGTAAACTATCTTGATTTCTTCAACATAAAAAAGCCTTGGGTCGCTTTCATCATACTCACCAGCAAGCTTAAATCGCCAACTTTTAAGTGGCGGTGGCTCAAAGTTAAAGTTCCACCCCGAATTTTCATCTTGTTGTAACTTGTCATAGATGCTGTTGAAGCTTCTTGTTGCCTCAGGATTAAGCAACAACCACCTCAAGTGTTTGCATGCATCCTTGGAGTTCAAATTCTTTAATGGGTAATCCGATGACCTGTTGAAACGGATAAAACACTCTTTTCCAGTATCATCCACAACGGCCATCCCCAATAACCCGTTTGGTCTTAAGGCTGTACGTGTTAGATGTACATTGTGTAAAAAAAGTGCTCGAGCGAGCTCTATACAAGGGACAACAGCCTTTAAGTTACCCTCCCTTAAAATGATTGAATGCGATTTGTTTGAAGAGGCTCTTTGAAAATTATCTGATATTTTTATGTCGATGATTTCGCGCTTATGTGGAAGCGTGCGTTCTTGTTCGATCGAGTAGTGAGAATTAACAACCAACATTGGTATCAGTTCCGCCGGGACACGACTTTTCGGGAAACTGAAAACTGAACGTTGATATAAGGCCGGACTTTATTATTGAGAACGCGCTTGGTGTGGATACTTCCAATATTGATTAACGGTACATTTTCAGGAAAGTGCCGCAACTCTCTGCCAGGTTGGGATGTCCAATCGGAGAATTTCCCGTGCAGGTTTCCTGCTACGCGCACGGCTGAGTCCAGCAAGTCGTTCAATCTCACACACGGGCCTTAAAACATCATTACACTCAATGAGTTGAACCATAACACGGCTTAATCGTCTTGTTTGGTACTCTTCAACCGATTCGCTATATCGATCAAAAAACAAGCTGCAAAGTGGGAGTTTGTACAATTTTTTTTCGATCAAGCTCTTTTTGGCTATTTTCGACGCAAACCATGATTTTGAATGGCGAGGATCGTGTATTCTTCCCTCTGTTTCGTTCTTTATAGAAAGTAGCGCTTTCACTATCTGGCGGTCTCGAACCTGCCAATCAACACGATAATTCTGGTAATTTGAAGCGCGCTTGGGTTTGTGTACATTGAGCCACTCGCGATCATATCGATAAAGCCAAGAATACAGCCTAGCACCTAGGGCTGTCGTTCTTATCTTTTTAAGAGATTCAGTTTGTGACGATTCTAAAATTCCAAGCCACTGGTTTCTGATTATATCGCGCTTGACTATGTTTTTCGTCGCTCTAGTAGGGTGTGTTGCTCCTTCAATGATAGGGTATCCTCTAGCAAGATTAAGCTCTTCTAGTAAATCAACAGAACTGCCTCGAAGTGGCAGACAAACAATGAAGTGTTGCAGATAGCTGAATACCCTTCGATGTTTTCTGAAGATTGCAACTAACCATGTATTTGCCCCACAAAGTGCTAAGCCTTGTTGGTTCAACCATTCATCTGACCAATATCTGCGCACGGAATCCGAAATTGCTTTATGGTCTATTCTTGAACCAATCATCATTCCTGCATCTCTTGCAAGCCTCTGATAATAGAGCGTCCATTGCGCAGGTGAAATCGAACTTATTTTCGAGTTGAGTAAGATCTCTACCATTTCGGATATTCTCAGGTCGCAAGCGTTAGCGGCCTCAGAAAAACGTGTTTGGCATTGATAGCTACTCGCATCAACAAACTGATGCCTGTGTGTAGAGTGAATCGGTATGTATGTATCTATGAGAATGCTCTGATGAAGCGGGCACGCGTTAACGCCAGGCACCTGAAACAATCGCTGCCAGTAGGTAAAACCAAGGTTCTTACTTTGTTCTTGCCAACATAGAGGGCAAATCTTGTACGTCGTAGGCCACTCGATAACCGAAGCTGGAATACCTGCGCGAGACATACAGGGGTTCACTCGACTATGAATTAAATTGGCTTGCAACGCTTTATAGCGGTGTGACTCAACGAAGGGTTTAAACAACGGAAGGGACGTATAGCGCGCTACGATTTGCTTAGGGTTCACTTCCCATACGTGACCGATATGATCCAAAAGCTGCGCGATATGACCTTGTAGAAAAGGCGAAGGAACGATCATTCTATTGCCAAAGAGAATGTCTAATGCGATCTTGTCATCTTTGATTCCCATTTGCTGGATAAACCGAGCAATAATACTAGTGAGCAACTCATCTTTCTGAGCGACTGGAAAATAGGTCAACATCTTCAACCACCAAACAAATCGTTTCATTTATTAGAGTATAGTTAGCGGTTTCGTACCTAGAGGTATGGTGTGATGTCAAGAATCATGCCTTCACGTTTTAGGTTGTTGTAGGTAGACATTGGGTTGTCACTTCTCAGCAATCGAAGATCGTTATCCACATAACGAGGCTTTAGCTTGGCTACTTTTGATTTTTCAGGCTTACTTGTTGTCTCTGGTTTATCCTCTAACGATTTTATATGCGCAACTAACCCAAATAGATCCTCACTAGGCTTTTCATCAATGGCTTGTCTCGCCGCTAGTTTAGCCACATCCTCACCAAGTCCCATGAGAATCAACATGCCTGTGAGTTCCACCAATTTATCATCAGTTACCTCACCAGTAGCTTCAAGCTCATCCACATCGCTATCGCTAGCTTGCCCAATAATACGAATTGAATCGGCAGGTAAGTCTAAGTCAGCATACTTAACGATTTCTTCTTTTCGACCGCTTTGGAGCGCTCGGATCATCGGATGAATGATCGACAACTCTTCGTTGAACACATCTTCGACTAACTTTAGGGTAATCACTTCTTTACCCGCAACCACTGCTCTTGCTTGGCAAAGGTAAAACAATGAAACAGCTACATGAGCGACACCTTGAGTGAGCTCCCAAAACAAGTCCTTCATTGGTGTCGTAATCGGTGTCGGTGATTGAAACCACTGCAACTTCCACATTCTATTGAAAAAGCGCTCCCATTCGCTTTCATCGGTTGTATTTGATAGGTGCTCGAATCGATTCCAATTCAAACTACCAAACTGAGCAGCGCGACGAGCAGACCTTAACGTAGGAGAAAAAAGTTCTAGGGCTTTGGGCGTGCCAATGAACAACACTGGCACTTTGATTACGTTAGTGAGAGTAACGAAGAAATTCAGTAATTTGGTCGCACCGCCGGAGCGCGCTGCACTAAGATGCTGAATCTCGTCAATGACTAAGATACCAATAGAATGAAGGGCGCATACTCTGGCTATGTCACCCAACATAGATTCTGCTGATGACCTAGACTTCACATAGAGCAGTTCGTAGTCGCTTCCAATCGCGTCGTCTACCGCACGGAAAAAGTGGATACATAGGCTCTTTGCTGAACCATCATGAGGGCAATCAATCTTTAGCCATACCAACTGAGTATGCTGATAATCTGGGTGATAAATGGCTTGATGCTTATATGAATCTAAAATCGCTTGAACGGCAGTAGTTTTACCTGTTCCAGAACAGCCAATGACCGTCGTTGCCAACGCAGCACTACCCGCATTTCTCGATGCTGCGGAAAAATCGACGTTATCAACATCTAACAGGTTACGCTGATAGTCACTCGATGCGATATTTCGACCAAGGTATCCTCGGCGAATCATCCCTGAAATCATCTGTTCCAGTTGCAGGTGAGCTTTTGTCGGGTACAGAAAACCATCAAGTATTCGCATCATTGCATGGCGACGGATGTATCCAGGTAAGGTTTTTTCCGAGTCTCGCACTTTGGGGTAACGATTTAACTCTTTTGCCGTATTCTGAGGTGAGTTCAATAAAGGTAGTGCATTGATCAAAGGCTGATTTCGGTAATCTTCGATTTCAGGATCTGCGTATTCCGCATGGTGAATCTTAATCATCGTCATCTCCTAAAAAATCATCCAGTGACGGGTATTCAATGCTTTCCGAATTGTGCCCCGTTTGAATCTCAATGACTTCAGCAGTACTTTGCCTCGACTCAGGCTTTAGGTTAACAGCGGTATTATCTCGCTCAAATTCTCGCTCCTCATCTCGATTACCCTTAATTCCGGCCAATCTTTGTGAGTCCTTTAATTTAGGTGTGTTTGCCTTTTTACCACGCTCTCGTTTGGCGATATTCTCCATCGTTTCCTGTAGGTCAGGAGCCTCAAAATCCTTAGCTTGATTCGCTGAAGCCTCTGCAACTTTAGAAGACTTGAGAATACCCGCAGCATCCACGAAACTCATTCCCTTGTATCGACGGCTACGATCTGAAAGCTCACATATCCAATAGGATTGATAACTGTTGTCGGGTCTCAGATAAATAACATCGGTTCGACGCGGGTCAAAGGCCACCTCAACTTTCTTTGGTCTTGTCTGCTTAAATCGGTCAAACCAACCTTCAGCCATTGCTTCACGGCAAGTGTATTTCAGTCCTTTGAAACCAATACCGACCTCAGACACTGTCCCTTTTTCAGTGGGTAACAAGTTCACTTCAACCATCTCTTTACTGCATGGTCTTAACTTACCGGTGCGATTTTTGATTCCCCAGTTCCAAAGCTGAATGGGGACTGCGGGTAAGTCATTAGGCATATCTTCGGCAAAATCATAATCTTTAACTACGTGCCTAGTGTTGTAGTTGATAATGATGTGAATCACTGTCTCAGTGAATGCATGCAAGGTTAATTCTGCGTCTAGCTCATATCTGCGTCCTAAGCGCTTCTTGCCGTTGACTGGCTCAACAATACCACCGACATAGGGTCTGAATTTTGTTTGAAGAGTATTGAAATAGCGCTCCACACCGCCTTTATCATCCCCTCTGTAGGAACGCGAGTTACTTAATTGGATGTTAAAGGCATTAACGAGAACGTCAGCTTGCCTATGCAAAAGCTCACCTTTATCCGCCATGATAGACGCAGGAATACCAATAGAAGGCCACATAGAAGAATCGATTTCTATTCCATAGCTCCGACAATACTCCGTTTTATCAAGAAAGGCGTTAGACATGGCCATCATAGCCGCAACCCATGATGGATTTTCTAAACCAACGTAAAGCCCAGTAACCATGCGACTAAAAACATCTTTAACCACGTAAACCACTGGCCTACCGATGATTTTATTCGGGTCTTTCTCAGAAACTAAATAGAGATCCGCAATCGTTGCATCAATCTCATACCGCCCTCCAGGTCCGATATTCATAAAGGCTGATGTGCTTGTTAGCGCTCTAATATCCTTGTCGTATGCTTTGGATGGCGTTCTTCGTCTTACTACATCATGTTTCTTGTAGTTAGATTCATAGAAATAGCGGAATTGACGAAGAGTCGGTATGGAAGTCTTATCAGAGTCGGGATATCTTGATTTATACAAGCCAATTGCTTTATCTTTGGCGTCTTTGATAGAGAACTTATCGTTTTGAAGAAAGAAGCCATCAATTGCTAGACTGAAAATTTCTGCGACATCATCGGTAATGATGGCACCTATGCCCTCGGCAGTTGTTCGCTTCCGCCCGAGCTTATTGCCCACGTCACGCCTAAATTTACCTTTCCCACCTGACTTATGATAGTCAGGCAGTAATGCATTTGGCGTCATCCCTCTTTGCCAATATCGACGAAGTTGACGAATGAAGTAAATCCGGGGTTTTCCTGTCACTTCAACTGCGTTTCTAATTAGACGGTTTCGCGACGTCTTATCAAATAATTCACTGTGGTC
Organism: Vibrionales bacterium SWAT-3; assembly: GCA_000169995.1. Lineage (GTDB taxonomy): Bacteria > Pseudomonadota > Gammaproteobacteria > Enterobacterales > Vibrionaceae > Vibrio. The sequence continues at coordinate 115,325 of AAZW01000012.1, forward strand.
TTTTAGTAGAATTTTAAGCAGCGTATAGGCTTCATCTCGCTTGAGAGCTTGTGCACCGCCGGGCTCAACATGAGAGAAAGTAAAAGGTTCACTGATGCACTCTATCGTTTGTGCTGCGATAAGTTCATGTAGCTCAGAGATTGGCATAAGTATGGGCCAAGCCGATTCATCATCGAGACTGATCAGCCAGATGAACTCTAACGTTTCGTACACAACACGTATTCGCTCGTTTGAATCTGTGTCTTGATAGACTTGATTAAGAAGCATTGCCGACCTCCAAATCTGCACTATCGCTATCTACGAGCTCCACATCTTCGCACTTCCACTCAGTAAACGGAGTTTCAAGTGATGCTTTTAAATATTGATTGGCGATACCATAGCGAAATATTCCGATGTGAGTCCCTTCCTCTAATTGGTATTGATCATCCAATTTTGCACAATATCGGGCTACATAAGCTTTGGGTTGCTTCGCTAACCTAGCGGCAAGATCAATGACATCTTGCTTTGAGAATGGGTATTCGACTTCAGTATCTAAGTCGATAAGTGGTTTTATCCACTTCAGGTTTATTTTGAGTTCGTTGGAGACTTCTTGATCGGTAAAAATGAGATAGGGTACTTTTTTTGCTTCCCAGTACGCTTTCTCTATTTGAAGCTTTTCGACAATGCGCTTGTCATCAAGCTCTAGAGCTGGCTTTACGGGGATCACTAACTGGGAACCATCAACAAAATCGATGATTAAGTCCGTTGTCACTATTTTAAGCTCGCCCTTTTCTTGAGGGTGACGAATACCTAGTTGGCGGCAGATAATCAAAGAGTCAGCAAGAGGAATAGGAAACTGCTCTCGAATGTCGATGACCTCTTCACACCAATCGAACACCAAAAATACGGCAAGCTCATTTCCAGAGAATAAGTGATGAACTCGGCCAACAGTGGCACTTTTGACACGTACACTTTCGCCAGAACTGCTGAACTCTCCGACTTTAATAAAAGGTACATAGTCCTTCCCCGTCCCTTCGCCTCGTTTTTCATCTAAACGCTTTTGGTCTTTCTTATTGAGTGGCTTATCTGCATCTGACATAAAAAACCTCCGACTAAGCTAAACTTAGCAGAGTTAAAAACGATCAATCTTTATTGTATATGATCATACTTTATTGTGACTGATCAAACTTTAT
>AAZW01000011.1 GCA_000169995.1 Vibrionales bacterium SWAT-3
ACACCATGGTTGAGTGGCTGAAGATCGGTCCATGGTTAACATTTACCCCATCGATACCGTTTTGTTTCGCAAACTGTTTCCAATCTTTACGAGAGGTGTCATGCAATAGCGTATGACATGTTAAATCTTTTAGAGATTCTAATGGCTTTGTCCCCAATAACACTGAAGGTGAACACAGTGGAATCAAGTATTCTTGATACAGCTTATCGGCTCTCAGTCCCGGCCAATTTCCTCGACCGTAGTAAATAGCCACGTCCACATCATCCGTCAACGAGCCTTCATCCATATCAACCGCTTTGATTCGAACATCAATATCAGGTTCTTGTTGATTAAAGTCAGCAAGCCTTGGCACCAACCACTGAATCGCGAAGCTTGGAGGCAAACTGATGGTTAACGCGCCCTTCTCACTTCTCTCAAGCACCTTATCAGTTGCCTCAGCCAGCGATGTAAATATATCTTTGATATCCAAGAAGTAGCTCTGCCCTTCTTCTGTAAGCAGTAAAGAGCGGTTTCTTCGGCGAAAAAGCTTCAAAGACAGAAACTCTTCAAGCGCTTTGATCTGATGACTCACCGCAGCTTGAGTAACAAACAACTCTTCAGCGGCACGCGTAAAACTCAAGTGTCGAGCCGCAGCTTCAAACACTCTTAACGAGTTTAATGGGGGTAATCGACGAGACATAGTTACTCTCTAAATAAGCATTAGTTTTTTTTATCTGAAACATTATAATTTGTCCATTGCCTAGCGGCTAGAGAAATTCTATATTTCATTCCGCAGCAGCTAGCCTGGACGGCTTGATTCTCTCTAGAATCAATTGGCTTAGCTCCTGCGATGTTGTGTTTGCAAACTCGTACTTTTCGAGTTGGGTAGAGTTCTACCAAATGTTTTGTTGCAGTTATACACTGAAACGAGGCATCTACTTCCTGTATTTATTTTGACCTGTCTGTCAAATTTGTTTACACCGCCTATACGGCGGTGTTTTTTTATGCCCAGAGAAAAATAACAACAAGTTTATCAATAGCTATACGGCTCTTCTCCGCTTAGATGAGCTTGATTTCCGGATAAATGGTAGAGTGAGTTTCTAGGATTGAGGTTTGTCTAATCTTCAATTTAAAGGGCTCTTCTCCGCTTAGATGAGCTTGATTTCCGGATAAATGGTAGAGTGAGTTTCTAGGATTGAGGTTTGTCTAATCTTCAATTTAAAGTAATCAGTATCCCTTACTCCTCGGGCTCTCCGTCTAAGAAGACCTATCGATACATTCCCTGCTTCCACTCGGGCATTCGTCAGCTTATATTTTGCATAGTTGCAGATCCCAACTCTTCTCTCCCAAAGCGCGTCTGCAAAGTTGATGAGAGATAAGATCCTCGTCTTTTTAGCAAGCTGGCACCACGCATCAAGCGCTGCGATCATCAAGTCAAAATTACGTTCATCCCATAAGGCTTGAAGCTGCTCTTTGAGCATATAAATCGTACAAAGAGTCTTATTGCTTTCCAGTAAATCATCTAGCCTATCTGACTGCTTATCGCTTAATTTCGGCGCATTTTTGAGGAGTAAAAATAGCGTCCCTTTAAGCATTTTCTTCTCGTCATGTGTTCCTTTCCTAAACGCTTTATTACGCTCTTTCCTTATCAGAAGAGAGTAGTTCTGCATAACGTGAAACCGGTCAAAAACGATGTCTGCATTCGGAAGAGCGTTTCTCACTGCTGATTGGTAAGATTGCCCCATATCCATTGATACCGCTTGGATGCCGTCTCTCGTTTGCGGTGATAATTGTTCAAAAAAGTTGATGAGTACGTTTGAAGTCCGCCCATGGTCAACCCAAATAAGTTGTCCTGAAACGAGATCATAAACGACGGTCATATAATCATGGCCTTTAGCCCTGGCGACTTCATCAACGCCAATATGAACAAGGTTGGTCAACTTCTTAGGCTCTAAAGCAGGCAAGGTAGAGAGAAGGAATGCTTTATCGATATTTTTCACGGTTTCCCAGCGTATGTCTAAATGCTTCGACACTGCGTGGATGCTCATATAGCGGCACAGTCCACTAATAAAGTGACAGAACCTCTTTGTATAACGACTCCCCTTATCAACAAAATCAGCCTCTTCAATCAACCTTCGGCCGAGCCTATCCCTTGTCTGAGCCAATTCAATTTCTATAACGCAAGGGCGACCACTGACAGGTAAATCCGACAGGCGACGGTGAACGTAGTGGTCGACGGTGCGCGGAGCTCCAGTCTCAGGATCAACAACTTTACAGCGTCTATCTCGCTTGCACTTGACGAGTACTGAATGAGAGCTTTCTTCAAGCGTTACAGACTGTACGGATTGGCCTTTAAAGTTAAATAGAGCGGAAGATAATAACGACAAACTACAACACTGATATATAAGGTGGGAAGCGATTGTAAATCAATGTGTTAGCGGTTTTATTGTTAGTTTATAGACTCATCTAAGCGGAGAAGAGCCGCTATACTAATTAATCCTTACTATTTTCTCACTCTACTCACAAAATTTAACGCCTGCTTACGTAAACAATCATACGCATAAAAAGTTAAGCATTTCATTGCGCACTTTGGTAACAACTCTCACCTAAACTCGATTTATCACATGGCCTTGTTTTTACGACAAAAGAGCGTACGAGTAAGGCAGTAAAACCACTTTATCGATTACAGAATAACAATCAACCGATAAATAAAAAGCCGCTTACTTTTCAGTAAGCGGCTTTCTGTATCTGTTACAACCTAAGTCATACTATAAACAAGCGGACTATGGGCGGTAAACCTTAACGTTCTTGAAGCCCTGCTCTTGCAAGTAAAGTGCTTGTAGACGGCTCATAACACCACGGTCACAGTACAATAGGTACTCTTTACCTTGGTCTAAATCACCAAATTGCGTCGCTAGCTTGTAGAAAGGAAGGTGTTTTACATCAACGCCATCGATTTCTAATGGGCTTTCGTCTTCTTCGTCTGGGCTACGGATATCAAGGACGATAGCGTGTTCAGCAACAGCTTGAACCTGTTCCACTTCTGGAGCTTGCTCTTGGCTCTCTTTCTCAATATCACGGATATCCATAACACGAGCGTTCTCGATCACCTGCTCTAGAACTTCAAAGTTAAACTTAGCTTCTTCTGCTTCAAGTTTACCTTTCTTCGCTTTCACTGTTGGCTTCTTAGAGATAACACCACAGTATTCAGGCATTACTTTCGCAAAGTCTTCAGTACCGATAGTACGAGCAAGGTCGATGATGTCTTCTTTGTCCCAGTTGATAAGTGGACGAAGGATCAGCGTATCCGTTACGTTATCGATATGACGCAGGTTAGTTAGCGTTTGGCTTGATACCTGACCTAGTGCTTCACCAGTAACCAATGCTTCGATCTTTAACTTATCTGCAACCATGCCACCAGCACGCATGAACATACGCTTAAGCACCACGCCCATTTGGCCGTCTTCTACGTTCTCAAGAATTTCAGCCACGACTGGTTCAAAGTCTACAGAGATGAACTTCACTTTTGCCGAAGAACCGTACTTGTTCCATAGGTAGTGAGCCACTTGCTTAACGCCAATCTCGTGCGCAGGACCGCCAAGGTTGAAGAAACAGTAGTGAACTTTAGAGCCACGTTTGATGTGTAGGTAGCTTGATACGCCAGAGTCAAAACCACCAGAGATCAAACTCAATAGGTCTTCTTGAGTACCGAGAGGGAAACCACCAAGGCCTTTGTGACGCGCCAGAACTTGGTTAAGTTTATCGTTAGCCACTTCAACTTTAACCGTTACTTCTGGATCTTTCAGCTTAACGCGTGCCGACTCAACCGCTTGGTTCAGACCGCCACCTACGTAGCGCTCAAGCTCGATAGACGTGAACTCATGCTTACCACGACGCTTAGCACGAACAGAGAACGTTTTACCTTTAATATCAGCACGGCTGCGCTCTAAAACTTGCTCATAGATATCGTGCAAATCTTTGAAGTCTGACTGTTGTACTTCTAAAGAGTGGTGAATACCAGGAGTATGAGTCAGAGCCTCTAACACTTCTGTGTAGTACTTATCACTCTCAGACGTCACTTCGATATGGTCACGACGGTTAAATACCGCAACACCTTCACAGCGACGCTGAATAACGTTACGAATGTTGCACTCTAGAATCCTTGTGAAGCGCTTACGCACCGATTCACTTTTTACAAAAATTTCCGGATGGGGCTTAACAATAAATTTCATAGTACGTTCACAACATTAATGTTCAAAATTTTTAAAAGGCTCTTCGCCAAGTAAATTGGAAAATTTACACAGCACTTGAAGCAAGAGTAGATCATATCTAAATCTAAGGGCGCGAATTATACATGAGAAAGCGAAACAAGGAAAAGAGTGCTTGCTTAGGCACCAGTAATAAATGCGCACCTTATTAAAAATAGCATGCTTACTCACAGCCTGTAGCCAAAGAGGTCAATCAACCGTTCATCGCCCAAATAAAAAGCCCAACCTCATCATAAGGTTGGGCTTTCTGGTCAATTAAATCTCTCGAGATAACTCAGGCTATTGAGAGATAGCTGGGACTTCGTCACTGTATAGCGGCTCCCCCTGCATGATGCTGATTTCTACACGGCGGTTTAGGCTGCGCTGCCATTCAGTATCGTTAGGCTCTACTGGCTCTGTATCCGCCATACCACGTACTCTCAAACGTTGATGAGAGAATCCGCGAACCTTTTCCATCTCTTGAGCAACAGATACAGCTCGCTGAGATGACAGATCCCAATTCGAGCGATACAGCTCAGAATCAAGACGTTGATTATCAGTGTGACCTGAGATTCGAACAATGCCCGGAACATCTTTCACCAATTCAGCCACTTGTCTCACCAAAGGTCGAAACTTAGGCTGTAAGAAAGCAGAGCCCGATGGGAATGCACCCTTCTCACGAATTCGAATCACAATCTGTTGGCCTAGATTTTCCACCTCAATCGCGCCTTGGTCGATCTCTCGTTCCAACGCCTTCTTGATGCTTTCCATCAAGGTTTCCATCTCTTGAGATTGAGCTTCGGCTTGCTGTTGCTGTTGGTCTGACTCAGAGTTTTGGTTGTCGTGAGTCGATACCTCTGGCGACTTGCCTCCAGTCATCTTGCCTTGGTCACGCATGGTACCACCAGCGCGCTCAGATTCACCTTCATGAAATTCCAGTGTCTGCTGAGTGATATCTATCGTTTGCTGCATGATCACATCAATTGGCGTTGGCTCTGGGCGACCAGGGCGAAACTCTTGTGCAATGATGCTGGTCCCTTTCGGGATGTCTTTGACTTCTAGGCGGTTCTGTACACCAAATGCGAACTTCATCGAGCCAGCGATCTGCTTAAACTTCAGTACATCCATCTCAGAGAATGAGAGTAGAAGTACGAAGAAACACATCAGCAGTGACATCAAGTCAGCAAATGTTCCCATCCATTGAGGTAACCCCGGAGGAGGACATTTACATGGATTCTCTTCATCCATCTTCAACTCCTCTTACGCTGGTTCACCATCAATCGTACGCTTACCTTCATTTAGGTAGCTCTTCAGGTAACCATCAATAACTCGTGGGTTTTGACCATCTTGAATCGCTAACACACCATCCATCACCAAACGACGGTTCAGTGTCTCTTGGTCACGACGCAGTGCAAGCTTGTCTGCGATAGGGAAAAACACCATGTTCGATAGAATTGCGCCATACAGCGTAGTCAAGAGTGCAACTGCCATCGCTGGGCCGATCGCTTTAGGGTCATCCATGTTCGAAAGCATGGCAACCAAACCAACCAAGGTACCGATCATACCCATCGCAGGAGAAACATCACCAAATGCAGAGAACACCTTCGCCCCCTGCTCGTGACGCTCTGTCGTTAGCGCAATATCTTTTTGCAATGCAGCACGCACCACATCACCGTCATGGCCATCTACCAGCAGGTCGATACCCTTTTGCATAAAGCTGTTGCTGATTTCCATCTCTTCGAGTGCTAAGAAGCCACCTTTACGAGCAGCGTCTGCCATTTCAACAATCTTAGCGATAAGGTCTTCAGGCTCATCGGCTTTAAACATAAAAGCTTTGCCGGCAATCTTAGTCGCGCCAAAGAACTGTCCCATGGTGAACTTCATCAGAACAACAAACGTTGAACCACCAACCACGATCAAAATGGATGTCGTGTCATAGAACATCCCGAGGCTTCCACCTAGGATCATTGCCATGATTACAAAGGCAAATCCACCAATCAAACCTATTAGGGTTGCTAAATCCACTGAGCACTCCTCATGCTTTTTTGTAGCTCTATGTCGACGATAATCTTTTTATCGGCAATACTATAAGATCTTTTAGTAAATTCTTGGCCTAAGTATCACACTTTTGCTTTTTGTATCACAACTATTACCCGCTTGCCCGTTCTCGAGCAGTCATAAACTCGATAAAGGTGAGGTTATTAGATGAAAGTGGCTTCAAGCCTCTTAAAAACGAACTTTCTAGCAAAATTTATTGGTTACATTTGACCATCTCAACGCCCTAAGGTAACGTTCGTTCATCTTTCCAAACGCAGATTTATTATGGCTACTAAGAAACCTGAAAATATGAGCTTTGAAGCGGCAATCGAAGAGCTCGACGGCTTGGTTGATCAACTAGAAAACGGTGATCTAGCTTTAGATGATGCGCTGAAAAAATTTGAACGAGGTATCTCCCTCGCTCGTGCAGGTCAAAGTAAACTAAACGATGCAGAACAACGTGTTAGCATCCTACTGCAAAATGACGAAAATGCAGAACTGAGTGACTTTAACCCACAACCAGAATAACGAATTGTATGAGATCCCCTATGATCGAGACTTTATTGTCTTATCAAGCACGTAATAACGAGCAACTGAACCTTTGGCTTGACCGCCTGCCACACCAAAATCAGAACCTGATCAACGCAATGCGTTATGGGTTACTTTTAGGCGGCAAACGCGCGCGTCCATTTCTTGTCTATATTACAGGGGAAATGCTTGGTTGCACCGCGGAAGAACTCGATACTCCAGCTTCTGCAGTCGAATGTATTCATGCCTACTCTCTGATTCATGATGACCTTCCAGCAATGGACGACGACGAACTGCGTCGTGGCCACCAGACTTGTCACATCAAATTCGATGAGGCGACGGCTATTTTAACGGGTGATGCACTACAAACTCTGGCATTTACTATACTTGCAGAAGGCACATTAAGTGCTGATGGTGAAAGCAACCGCGTTCGAATGATTCAACGCCTAGCTGAAGCCTCTGGAGCTCAAGGTATGTGTATCGGTCAGGCACTCGATATCGAAGCGGAAAACCGCGCAGTGACGCTTAAAGAGCTGGAAGAAGTTCACCGCAATAAAACCGGTGCTCTTATGAAGAGTGCAATTCGTTTAGGTGCGCTGGCTGCAGGTGAAAAAGCGTTCGAGGTGCTGCCTCAATTAGATAAATACGCAGACGCCATCGGATTAGCCTTCCAAGTTCAAGACGATATCTTGGATATCATTGGCGACACCGAAACTTTGGGTAAACCACAGGGTTCTGACCAAGATTTGAACAAAAGTACCTACCCTTCTTTGCTAGGTTTAGAGGGCGCTCAAGAAAAAGCGCAATCTCTGCTGCAGGAAGCGCTTCAAGCTTTGGCCGCGATCCCATACAATACCCAGTTACTCGAAGAGTTCGCCCGATACGTCATCGAGCGCAAGAACTAAGACAATAAGCGCGCATTACCTATGACTCTTGATATATCAAAGTACCCAACTCTTGCTTTGGCTGATAAGCCAGAGGATTTGCGTCTTCTCCCAAAAGAGACGCTAACACAGCTTTGTGATGAATTACGCACCTATCTTCTTAACTCAGTGAGCCAATCAAGTGGTCACTTAGCGTCAGGCTTAGGTACGGTAGAGCTCACAGTGGCTCTACACTATGTGTACAACACGCCTTTTGACCAATTGGTTTGGGATGTTGGACACCAAGCATACCCACACAAAATTCTTACCGGTCGCCGTGACCGCCTGTCGACTATCCGCCAAAAAGACGGACTGCACCCATTCCCATGGCGTGAAGAGAGCGAGTACGACACCCTTTCTGTTGGTCACTCATCAACATCGATCAGTGCTGCACTCGGTATGGCGATAAGTGCCAAGAAAGAAGGCAAAAACCGCAAAGTTGTGAGTGTGATTGGTGACGGTGCGATTACTGCTGGTATGGCATTTGAAGCCATGAACCACGCAGGCGATGTTCACAATGACATGCTGGTTATCCTAAACGATAACGAGATGTCGATTTCTGAAAACGTAGGTGCGCTTAACAACCACCTAGCTCAAGTTCTTTCTGGCAGTCTTTACACGTCTATTCGTGAGGGCGGCAAGAAAGTGCTATCTGGCGTTCCGCCGATTAAAGAGCTAGTTCGTCGTACAGAAGAACACCTAAAAGGCATGGTTGTCCCTGGAACCATGTTTGAAGAGCTAGGCTTTAATTACATTGGCCCAGTAGACGGCCACGATGTAAACGAGCTGATTAAAACGCTTAAGAACATGAGAGACCTAAAAGGTCCTCAGTTCCTGCACATCATGACCAAGAAAGGCAAAGGCTACGAGCCAGCGGAGAAAGATCCAATTGGTTACCATGCTGTACCTAAATTCAACCCAGCCAAATTAAGCCTATCAAAAAGTACTAGCTCTAAGCCAACGTTCTCAAAGGTTTTTGGTGATTTCCTGTGTGATATGGCAGCGCAAGATCCTAAGCTAATGGCGATCACGCCAGCTATGCGTGAAGGTTCTGGCATGGTGCGTTTCTCGAAGGAATACCCAGACCAATACTTCGATGTAGCGATTGCTGAGCAGCACGCCGTGACGCTAGCAACTGGTATGGCGATTGCGGGTGATAAGCCGATTGTGGCTATCTACTCGACGTTCTTACAACGCGGCTACGATCAACTGATACACGATGTCGCTATCATGGATCTACCGGTTATGTTCGCGATTGACCGCGCAGGTCTTGTGGGTGCCGATGGTCAAACACACCAAGGTGCGTTCGACTTAAGCTTCATGCGCTGTATTCCAAACATGGTGATCATGGCACCAAGCGACGAAAACGAATGTCGCCAAATGCTTTACACTGGCCACCAGCACAATGGACCAAGTGCGGTTCGATACCCTCGTGGTAATGGCATGGGCACAGAGATTCAAAGCGAGTTTACTGCACTTGAGATTGGTAAAGGACGTATCGTTCGTGAAAGCTCAAAAGCAAAAGATGGCGCTAAGGTTGCTATCCTAAGCTTTGGTACTTTCCTAGAAAATGCACTTCAAGCTGCTGATGCAATGGATGCGACCGTTGCAGACATGCGCTTTGTTAAGCCGCTAGATGAAGCTCTAATCAAACAACTTGCCGCTGACCACGATGTATTGGTGACTATCGAAGAGAATGCGATTGCCGGTGGTGCAGGTGCAGGTGTGATTGAGTTCTTGATGCAAGAGAAACTGCTAATGCCAGTACTGAACCTTGGCCTACCAGACAAGTTCATTGCTCAAGGCACTCAAGGCGAACTACATGAAGAGCTAGGCTTAGACGCGAAAGGTATTGAGAAGTCTATCTCTGAGTACCTTGCTAAATAGCTTTCAGTAGCGCACTGCATAAGCAACAAAACAAAAAAAGGTTGGCCCTAGGGTCAACCTTTTTAGTATCCGCTAACTCATTAGCTAGCCACTGTTTAAGTCAGTTGTTACAGCAAATTAGCAGCACGGCTTAAGAACAGGCGCGTCGTAGTTCTCTGGTTCATCAGAGTAGATAGCAACATTAAAGTTCTCAACTAAGCCTGTTTCATCAACACACTGCTCTTGAAAGAACTGCTGAATTTCACGACGTTGACAATGTGCTTCAAACGCTTCGTTATCAGCCCAAATTTCGTTGAAAGCGATCGGGAAGCTCTGACCTTCCGCAAACGGGCTCTGAATGTGGCGAGTTACTGTGTATTGAATACAGCCATCTTCACGCAGAGTGTTTGGCTCTAGTGCTTTTAAAACCTCAAAAAGTTCGTTCAATTTGCCTTCTTTCGGTTGAAATTGAGCGATGCAGTAAACCTTCTTAGACATTGTAATTCCTTGTTTTATCTTATCTTTAATTAAACTAGCCAACCTGCGAAATGGGCCACAGCATACAGAGAAATCGCCGCCATAATACCTGCCACAATATCATCAATCATGATACCCAAACCGCCATGAATTCGAGCATCCAACCAGCCAATTGGCCACGGTTTTACCATGTCGAAGAAGCGGAATAGAACAAAGCCCGTCAACAACCACTTCCAATCATCGGCAGGAATGCTCAACATTGGCACTAGGCTCATGGTGATCCAAAAACCTGCAAACTCATCCCATACGATAGAGCCGTGGTCATGTACGCCCATATCATCTGAAGTCACTTGGCAGATCTTGATACCAATAATGCAGCTTATCACTACCACCGCGACATAAGCCGGGAAAGGCAATTGAACCAATAATAGGTACAGAGGAATCGAGGCGAGTGTACCCATGGTTCCAGGAATAATAGGCGATAAGCCACTGCCAAAACCCGTTGCTAGAAAGTGCCAAGGGTTTTTAAGAGAGATTGCAGATAGTGGGTTTGTCATCAATTAACCTTAAAGTGATCGTAACCGGTTAAGCTCCAGCTCAGCGGTTCACCATTATTGTGTAGTTCAAAGTATTCTACAGGTCTTATTTGACCAATACAGGTGACTTTTGTTCCAGTGTGTGACAAAGCACTTTCAAGAGAGCCTTTGTTTTCTTCAGGGACGGTAAAGCAAAGCTCATACTCTTCACCACTGGTCAGCGCATACTGCTGCGCCGTAGCGATATCAGGGGCAAACTGACGTAATTCAGGTGAGATAGGTAAAGTACTCACATCAATACTTGCACCCACCTGTGAGCGCTTAAGAATGTGTTTGAGATCTGCAATAACACCATCTGAGATATCAATAGCCGACGAAGCAAGATTGACAAGCGCTTGGCCCGCTAACACTCGTGGAGAGCTAATGTAGTGTCTCTCTTCAAGCTCTTTCGCATACGGCTTAGCTTGGTTTGTTGTTGGATCTAATAGAACCTCGAGGCCAGCCTTGCTATCGCCTAAATTACCTGTCACGTAAATCCAATCCCCGACTTTCGCGCCATCTCTACGTAGGGCTTTCCCTTCTGGCACAAAGCCTTGTACCGTCAATGTTAGGCTCAGCGGCCCCTTTGTAGTGTCACCACCAATTAACTGAATACCAAAGTAGTCTGCCAGTTTGAAAAAAGAGTCGCAGAACGGCGCTAGCCAGGCTTCATCTACTTCAGGCATGGTTAAGGCAAAAGAGACCCACGCCGGTGTTGCCCCCATCGCAGCCAGATCACTGATGTTTGAAGCCAATGCTTTGTGTGCGACCCAAGCTGGGTTTGCTTCTGCTAGAAGGTGCGTACCCGCCACTAAGGTATCGGTGCTGATCGCGATCTCAACATTACTTGGCGCTTTAACCAAAGCGCAATCATCACCAGCGGCGAGGTGCACGTCTTTACGTTGAGACTGTCGGTTTACGAAGTATTTATCGATTAGGTTGAATTCACCAGACATCACATGCCCTATCTTTGGAATTTACTAACAAAAAAGGCCAGCATGAAAGCTGACCTTTAGATTCAATATACGTAGAGATTACTTCTTACGTACGTGTGGCGCTGCTTTATCAAGCACACCATTCACAAACTTATGGCTGTCTTCTGCTGCGAATACTTTCGCAAGCTCGATAGCTTCGTTGATAACCACTTTGTATGGTACATCTTCGCGACGAGTCATCTCGTACATAGCTAAACGTAGAAGAGCAAGTTCCATTAAGTCCAGATCTTGCATCGGGCGAGATACGAATGGACGAAGCTTGCTATCAAGTTCCATGTGGCTAAGAGCAACACCAGTTAGTAGGTCGCGGAAGTATGCAACGTCTGTTTCTGGCATAGCAAGTGCAGGTTCTGCAGCATGATGTTCTTCTTCATCATACTTACCACCAGATAAGAACTGTTCTTCAACGGTAGCAATATTTTCTTTAGTAATTTGCCAAGAATAAATTGCTTGTAGAGCAAATTGACGTGCGTTACGACGTGCGGCTGGTTTCACACTGGCCCCCATTAGGAATCGATTTCAGAAAGAACGTTGATCATCTCAAGTGCGCTTAGTGCAGCTTCTGCACCTTTATTACCAGCCTTGGTTCCTGCGCGTTCAATAGCTTGATCGATCGTATCAACAGTTAGTACGCCGAATGCTACTGGAAGAGAGTATTCCAGAGACACTTGCGCCAAACCTTTATTACATTCACTACAAACATAGTCAAAATGAGGCGTACCGCCACGAATTACTGTACCAAGAGATACAATCGCGTCGAACTTACCTGTTTTTGCAACGCGTTGCGCTACAAGTGGAAGTTCTACTGCACCAGGACAACGAACAACAGTGATGTTGTCTTCGCTTACTTGTCCGTGACGTTTTAAAGTATCGATTGCACCAGAAAGTAAACTTTCGTTAATAAAACTGTTGAAACGAGCAATAACGATAGCAATTTTTGCATTTGGCGCTGGGAAGCCACCCTCGATCACTTTCATAAGCCTTCCTTTAACTATTTTCATCAAGTGAGAATCGCCGGATTCTAGCATAAAACTGTGAGCAATATCTAATGCTAATTTAGAAGAACAGACACCGGAGATGTAAAGATGATAGCCAAGCCTCGCTCCTAACCATGTAGGAGCAACAGGTCGCTAAGCGCCAACGTTTGACACGACAAAAGTCAGGCTCAGCGACTGGGCTCTTTCTGTCCGATTTCGAACCAAAAGAGCCGCTCAAATCATCATAAATTATGTTGCTATAAACTAGTATGTAAGTAGTTACTCACAAACGTATTCAACAACGTTAAGACCAAAACCACCAAGAGCATGGTAACGCTTGGTGCTTGAAGACAATAGGCGCATATCATGAACACCTAGGTCTTGTAGAATTTGAGAACCGACACCAACGCGACGAGAAGTGCCTTGCTTCTTAGCCATGGTTGGTTGCTCGTTCTTATCTTGAGCTTCGAATGTCTTCACTTTATGAATCAAAGAATCAGACGACTCTTCGTTGCCCAGAATAACCAACACACCACCTTCGTCGCCAATGCGCTTCATCGCCTTATCTAGTGACCAGCTACGCTCAGTACCACGATCAGAATGAAGCAGATCGGTGAAGGTATCATGCAGGTGAACACGAACTAGTGGCGCTTCGCCCGTTAAGTCACCTTTTTGCATTGCGTAATGGATTTGATTATCGATAGTGTCACGGTAAGTCACAAGCTCAAAGTCACCGAACTCAGTCGGTAGGTGACACTGTGCAACGCGCTCAATCGTGGTTTCTGTGTTGTTACGGTATTCGATCAAGTCAGCAATCGTGCCTAGCTTGATGTCGTGCTTTTCAGCGAACACTTCAAGATCAGGGCGACGTGCCATGGTGCCGTCGTCATTTAGGATCTCAACAATAATCGATGCAGGCTCACAACCCGCTAAGCGTGCTAAATCACAGCCCGCTTCAGTGTGACCAGCACGAGTTAGAACACCGCCCTCTTGTGCTGTTAGCGGGAAGATATGGCCAGGTTGAACAAGGTCAGCCGCTTTTGCATCTTTCGCAACGGCAGCTTGAACCGTCACCGCACGGTCTGACGCAGAAATACCCGTTGTTACACCTTCAGCAGCTTCAATCGAAACGGTAAAGTTAGTGGTGTACTGTGCGTTGTTGTCTTGAACCATAGGCGCAAGCCCCATGCGGCTTGAACGCTCTTTAGTCAAGGTTAGGCAAATTAACCCACGGCCGTACATTGCCATGAAGTTAATCGCTTCTGGCGTCACATGTTCTGCTGCCATGATCAGATCGCCTTCATTTTCGCGATCTTCATCGTCCATCAGGATAACCATTTTTCCTAGGCGAATGTCTTCAATAATTTCTTGAGGAGTACTAATTGGCATTGTTCTATATCCTTTGAAATGGTTCTGCTTCCTAGAACCGACACTATTTAAACCTGATGATATTGCTTCGCTCTACAAAGTGACGCTCAGCGCACTTCATATCAACGATTAGGCAAAACCATTCTGTTGTAAGAATTCCATCGTCAATCGAGATTCAGGTTCAGACTCTTGTTGCTGACCTTGCAGTAGGCGCTCCATGTAGCGCGCTAACACATCCACTTCTAGATTCACTTTACGACCAACATGGAATTGATCGATGGTGGTTTCTGAAGAGGTATGAGGAACAATCGTCAGCTTAAATGCATTCTTACGTAAATCGTTCACAGTAAGACTAATGCCATCGACAGTAATCGAGCCTTTTTGAGCAACGTACTTTGATATTTCAGCGGGCATTTCGACCCAGAATTCAATAGCACGACCTACTTGATTGCGCTCAACAATCTCGCCTACACCATCTACGTGACCCGATACGATATGACCACCGAAACGTGTCGTCGGGAGCATAGCTTTCTCTAGGTTCACTTTGTCACCCGCTTGGTAATCAACAAAGCCCGTTTTTTTCAGGGTCTCAAGTGACAAATCAGCACTGTAGCTGTGGTCGTTAAATTCCACGACCGTCAAACACACACCATTGGTAGCAATACTATCGCCTAACTGAACGTCGGCCATATCAAGCTTACCCACGTTAACCGTTACGGTAATGTCTTCTCCGCGGGGAGTGATTGCACTCAATGTACCTACGGCTTCTACAATTCCTGTAAACATTTTAAAACTCTTTTTGTTGTCAACGACATGTATGTAGTTGGAGTGACTATTTCGAGATTGGTTTAGCCACGATGCGAATATCCACACCAACCTGTCGAACATCTTTAATTTCTAGGTCAATAACATCAGACATCGAAGTAAGCCCTAACGCGCCCATCAAACCTCTTCCGTCACTGCCCATAAGTTTAGGAGCTAAATAGAGGATTAGCTCATCCACCAGCTGTGCTTCAATCAAGCTTTTTGCCAGTGTTGCACCCGCTTCGACCCAAATATGGTCGATATGATTGGCAGGCAATTGGCACATCAGCTCATGCAAATCCAGCTGACCTGTCTCAGTGGTGCCGATCTCAATGTCCGCAGACGCCTCAGCAACTCTCAATACAGGAGTTGGCGATTGGTATAACTTGAGCTCAGGGCGCAGTTGGTTTTGACGGTCAAGAATGACACGAACAGGCTGACGCACGTTAGCTTCAGCGTAATGAGCTTGCGCGCTACTTGGTAATTCAGCCCAGCGAACATTCAGTGAAGCGTTGTCATCAATCACCGTTTGGCTGGTTGATAATACTGCGCCCGCCTTTGCTCGATAATTTTGAACATCACGACGCGCTGCTGGCGATGTGATCCACTGGCTCTGACCATTTGCTAGTGCAGTTTGCCCATCAAGACTGGCTGCCATCTTAAGCTGAACAAAAGGCATGCCTGTTTGCATACGCTTAATAAATGCTGGATTCAAGTCTAAAGCATCTTGCTCCAGTAAACCGATTTCAACCTCAATGCCTGCATCACGCAGCATTTTGATGCCACGTCCAGCGACTTTCGGGTTTGGATCCTGCATCGCGCAAATGACTTTAGCCACTTGAGCTTTAATCAAGCCCTCGGCACACGGTGGTGTACGACCATAATGAGAACAAGGCTCTAGTGTGACATAAACCGTCGCACCTTTTGCCTTATCACCCGCCATTCGCATGGCATGTACTTCAGCGTGAGGTTCACCCGCTTTAGCGTGAAAGCCTTCACCAACAATTTGTCCATCGGTTTGTACAATCACACAACCGACATTTGGATTTGGCGCAGTGGTGTAAATGCCGCGTTTCGCTAAATGTATAGCACGCGACATCATTTGAAAATCTAGGGGAGAAAAGTTAGACATGACTGAGGGATTAATCCTCTAATTTAGCGATTTCTTCGCCAAACTCTCGAATGTCTTCAAAGCTGCGGTAAACAGAAGCAAAACGGATGTACGCTACTTTGTCTAATTCTTTTAATTGGCTCATGACTAGGTTGCCAATCATTTCGCTTGGCACTTCACGCTCACCTGTTGCACGGAGTTGTGACTTAATATTACTGATAGCAAGTTCGATCGCATCAGCACTCACAGGGCGTTTTTCCAGAGCACGTTGCACACCACCGACCATCTTATCTTCATTAAACGGTTCGCGGTTTCCATTCGACTTAATGACTTTCGGCATCACCAGTTCTGCCGATTCGAACGTAGTGAAACGCTCGCTACATGCAAGGCATTGACGGCGACGACGAACCTGGTGGCCATCAGCAACCAGTCTTGAATCGATTACTTTAGTGTCGTTCTCTGAACAAAAAGGACAATGCATATCACCTCCAAATAATTGATTGTCAGTGTAACGGAATTGCCAAACGTTAGGAAAGAAAAAGGGCCAATTAAGGCCCTTTTGTGTGCTGATTCATTGATTATTGCTACGCGATAGCAATTTTTAAAATGAGCTGCAGAGTAAAGCTAACGAGAAACGTTAACCGCGAACGAGATAATTCGCTTTGCCCACCCACTTGTAGCTGGTCAGTTCTTCTAAGCCCATAGGACCACGAGCGTGCAGTTTCTGAGTAGAGACTGCTACTTCTGCGCCTAGACCAAACTGTGCGCCATCAGTAAAGCGAGTTGATGCATTCACGTACACGGCTGCTGAGCCTACCGAGTTAATGAAACGCTCAGAGCTTTCTAAACTATTAGTCATGATCGCATCTGAATGGCTCGCGTTGTGTACGCGCATGTGGTCAATCGCTTCCGCAACATCCGCAACCACTTTTACGCCTAGTGTGTAGCTTAGCCATTCGGTGTCAAAGTCCCCCTCACCGGCATCACGCACGTCAGTAAAATCAGCAAGAAATGCCTTCGCGCTTGAGTCAGCTACTAATGTCACTTTATCCGCTAGACGTGTTTTAAGCTTGCCAAGGAACTCCTCAGCTACCGCTTCATGAACAAGCAAAGTATCTAGTGAGTTACATGCTGATGGGCGTTGTACTTTCGAGTTTTCAACCACATCGACAGACTTCTCAAGATCCGCGCTTTCATCAACGAAAATATGGCTGATACCGAAACCACCAATGATAACCGGGATAGTGCTGTTCTCTTTACACATCTTGTGTAGACCAGCGCCACCGCGAGGGATGATCATATCTACGTAGTCATCTAGCTTAAGCAGCTGAGAAACCAACTCACGATCTGGCTTTTCAATGTACTGAACAGAAGCAGCAGGAAGCTCCGCTTTCTCTAGTGCAGACTGGATAACTTTTACCAGTTCCATGTTCGAGAAGAAGGTCTCTTTACCACCACGCAAGATGCTTGCGTTACCCGTTTTCAGACACAGTGCCGCAATATCAATCGTTACGTTCGGGCGTGCTTCATAGATAACACCAACAACACCAAGCGGTACACGACGACGAGACAGCGACATACCGTTTTCCAGTACTTTGCTGTCGATTTCGCTGCCCACAGGATCGTTCAGGCTAATAACGTTACGAACGTCGTTAGCGATGCCAGTTAAGCGTTCTTCATTCAAAAGTAGGCGGTCAAGAAGTGCGTCCGTTAAACCCGCTTCGCGGCCCAGTTCGATGTCTTTCGCGTTCGCTTCTAAGATAGCGGCTGCGTTTGCTTCTAACTCATCGGCAATGATCGCCAATGCCTTGTTCTTTTGCGCCGTTGATGCGGTCGCTAGGTGAAAAGCAGCTTCTTTTGCTGCGATACCCATGTTAGTTAAATCCACGTTTAACTCTCCCTAAATTCTGTCTGCTTTTGGATGAAAAAGGCGATGCGTACTACCTACATCTAGTGCAAAAACCAGATGCGCCGTTCATCGCCCTGTCATCTCGAACTATTCTTGGATAACTACAAGGTCGTCACGGTGAATGACTTCTGCCCCGTAATCGTAACCAAGGATGTCGCCAATATCTTTACTGTGCTTGCCTGCTATTTTTGCAAGGTCTTGGCTTGAGTAGCTAGCGATACCACGCGCGACTACTTTGCCTTTGCTGTCTGTAACTTGGGTGACTTCACCACGAGAGAACTCGCCTTTAACTCGAACCACCCCTTTTGCCAACAAGCTACTGCCTTTGGTGTTAACGGCATTCACCGCACCATCGTCAACCACGATGTCACCAGCAGAAGCTGGGCCAGCTAAAATCCAACGCTTACGGTTTTCAAGCGCCTCGGCTAACGGCAAGAAACGTGTGCCTTGAGGATTGTCACTCAAAGAGTCAAAAACCACATTTTCAGCACTGCCTGCTGCAATGATAACTTCAATACCAGCACGACGAGCGATGTCCGCCGCCTGCAGTTTTGTCGCCATACCACCGGTACCTAAAGTCGTGCCGCTGCCACCTGCAATCTTACGCAGCGTGTCATCAATGGTTTTTACCTCTTTGATGAGCTCTGCATTTGGATCTTTGCGAGGGTCTGCAGTAAATAGACCTTTTTGGTCTGTCAGTAGCAAAAGCTTATCAGCGCCACATAAAATACCAACCAGTGCCGACAAGTTATCGTTGTCGCCCACTTTGATTTCGTTGGTCGCTACTGCATCGTTTTCATTCACGACAGGAATAATATCGTGTTCAACCAGTGCGTTGATCGTGTCACGAGCATTCAGAAAACGCTCACGGTCATCGAGATCAGCACGAGTCAGTAGCATCTGGCCGATTTTAAGGCCATAGATAGCGAATAAAGACTCCCAAACTTGAATCAACTGACTTTGCCCAACTGCAGCAAGCAACTGTTTGCTCGCCATTGAGTTGGGAAGTGCGGGGTAACCAAGGTGCTCACGTCCTGCTGCAATTGCGCCAGACGAAACCATAACCACAGAGTGGCCTTGTTTTTTTAATTCAGCACATTGACGAACCAGCTCAACCATATGAGCACGGTCTAATGCCAATGTTCCACCAGTTAAGACACTGGTACCCAGTTTAACAACGACAGTTTTACGCTGCGCTGTTGTCCCGCTTTGATGATTTGTTGTCATGAAGTCTTTTATGGATAAAACAAATAAGAGGTGATGTTTTAGCAATCAACAGGGGAATTCACAAGCAGAAAAGGTGCGAAATCGCACCTTTTTACTTTATATAGAGGAGTAACCCTGAAAATCAGACGAATTCGACAGACTCTTCGTCCAATTGGATGCTGATTTCAAACTTACTTTGAAGTTCATCAACCAGTTTTTGGTGGAAGGCTTCTTGAGTTCTAGTGACCTCAGCAACCGCCTTTTTAGGCAGAGGTAATGAATCCCACTTACCTTCAATGTTGTATTTACCAATGTTGTACTTCGCCGAATACCCCTCTTCCGACTTGTCCAACTCCATCCACCAGCCCCAGAACTCACGCTCTTCTGGTGATTTTTTATCGTTCACACACACTGATAAGCAATCAAAAATATAATGACCTTCTTCTGATTGCGGCTCCCTCAAGTATGGCCCAATGGCCTTTAATACGTTTAACAAGCGATAATGTGTTGGTTCTTGTGTCACTTCTGACATATTGAATCTCCATTTTCAATGTTAAGAATGACGTTACTCAGACTGCAATACGTTGAAACCACGCAGTTGGATTTATAAATTTTCTCTGAGTATCAGGTACTTAATCTGTACACTTTTCATGCTTAACTAATTTAGGAGAAATGTCATCTAAATAATTCATCCTCAAGCCACTTTATCGCTAATTCGAGGGATTGCTCATAACCTTGTGTAATTGATTTCGATTTAATTTTCTTTGCCTTGCCGTAATCACTGTAAATAGCAACCAGTTGATTATCCATTGGCGGTGACACAGGATCACCTTCTAAGGCTAACGCTAAGATAGGAACGCTGGTTTTACTGTTCGCCAACAGACCTTGCACCTTCAAAGACCACGCCATCAACTGACCAGAAAGGCTATTGATATCAACCGCGCCTTTACCTAAACGAGAAGCCAGTACGTCTAAATGCATCTTCGGCATTTGCTTCAGTTTATCGGCATGCACAAAGATATCGTGGATTGGCGCGCCAAGAGAGATACAGGCTTTGATCTTCTGTTGCTCGATAAACGACAACCTCACCATCGCATTGCCGCCAAAACGGAAACCAAACAAACCCACTTTATGGTGATCAACCCATGGAATATTTGGTAGCTCGTTCAATACCGCTTGGTGCAAGCACGAAGAGTCTTCAGTTAATGGCCAATGAGAACTGTGCCCTATCGATGGCATATCAACGGTAAGCATCGCAATGTTTTTTGGCGCCAGATAATCTCTAAACAAACGCCACATGTCCGTTTGCAAGCTATCCAAACCTGCACTCACGATCACAACAGGTTGCGGTTTGTCGGTTTTAGCTAGGTGTAGGTTGGCTTTGATTTTCTTGTTCTGATACGGCACCTCAATCTGCTTAACAATCAGCTTGGTATGCTTAATTGCTTCAGAATAGGCTGCGTTCGCTAATACTTGGGCCTGAGCCGCCAAGTTGTCATTCTTTAGGTGCGGGTAACCTGCAATGCTGAAACATAAAGAGGCCGAGAACAGCTCTTCAGCCACCTCTTCACCGCTTTTGTCGTTGGAACGGTTCTGATGCAACATGCCCAACTTGGTCCACTCATAGGCCCAGTTACCACTGCGGTATCCCATCACGGTATCTAGCCACTCATCGGTAGTACGAGAGTTGTCTGACGATGCAATACGAGCCAGTACAGCTTCTTGCTCAATAGGATTCACGCCTTGCCATACCCACTGAAGACGTCTTAGGTTTCGGTACCATGATGAGTTTTGCTGTTCACGCTTCTCATCCAATAACGCTTCAGAGCTTGGCATGTATTGTGTCAGCATTGAGGTCTCTTTGGCCTGCTTGTGTTTTACAAACAAGGTTTCCGAAAGGTTCGAGCTCGTTTCTTCTGGTTCAGACATTGGGATACTTAATAAGAAATGATTTTCACTAATAATATAAAAAAAAATGACCCTATAAAGGGTCATTTCTCAAAAAACTAAGTTTACGCTTATTTTGACTTGCGATTTACTGGCTCAACGTAGCTTAGGCTAGTATCCCAAGGTTGCTCAATCCATGTGTCTTGAGCGATATCAACAATGTACTCGTCTAGTAGGTGAGCGCCAGAAGGCTTAGCACATACAGCGATCAGTTTTGCTTTAGGGTACATTTCGCGAAGCTTACGTGCAGTGTCACCACTATCAACAAGATCTTCAACGATTAGGAAACCTTCGCCGTCACCTTCAGGTGCTTTAACGACAGTCATATCACGTTGGTGATCGTGGTCGTAGCTAGAAATACAAATCGTATCTACGTGACGAATACCCAGTTCACGAGCCAAGATTGCACCAGGAACCAAACCACCACGGCTTACAGCCCAGATACCTTTCCACTGCTCTGCTGGCATTTGCTTTTCTGCTAGTTGACGGCAGTAAGTCTGCATGTTGTCCCAAGTGATAACGAATTTGTTGCTCATAGTATAAAACCTAATAATTTTTCATGTTATTAGAGGCTATGCCAAACATAGCCTCTTCAGCGTTTAAGCAGAAATCTAGACGATTAAGCGAAAATGTATTTAAGAATAAAGATTACCGACATGATCCACACAGCAGGTGAAACGTCGCGACCTTTACCACTTAGCAGCTTAATTGCAGCGTAAGCGATGAAACCTAGTGAGATACCCTCAGCAATAGAGTACGTCAGCGGCATAAGTAGACATGTTACCACGACTGGTGCTGCTTCCGTAAGATCACGCCAATCAATGCCAACTAGGCCTGACATCATCAGAATTGCTACATAGAAAAGCGCGCCTGATGTTGCGTACGCCGGAATCATACCTGCAAGTGGTGAGAAGAAAAGAGCAAGAAGGAAAAGTACGCCCACGACAACAGCCGTTAGACCAGTACGACCACCTTCAGCAACACCTGAAACACTCTCTACATATGAAGTCGTGTTCGATGTACCTAGAAGAGCACCGATAGACGTTGCTGTTGAGTCAGCAAGCAGTGCTTTGTTCAGGCGAGGTAGTTTGCCATCTTCTTTAATTAGGTTCGCTTTTGTCGCAACGCCGACTAGCGTGCCCGCTGTATCGAATAAGTCGACGAATAGGAAAGCAAATACAACAGAGATCATACCGATTTCAAATACTGCAGAGAAATCAAGCTGCATGAAAGTCGGAGCAAGGCTTGGTGGTGTAGACATGATGCCACCGTACTGAACGTCACCAATGATAATGCCAAGAGCTGTAATAGCTAGAATTGCAATCATTACTGCGCCTTTCACACCACGGTGTACAAGAGCAATAGTAAGGAAGAAACCAAGAGCACCAAGGATAGGAGCAATAGCAGTAATGTCGCCAAGTGATACTTTAGTTGCAGGGTTAGAAACCACGATGCCAGCATTGCTAAGCGCGATAAATGCTAGGAAAAGACCGATACCCGCAGAGATACCTACACGCAAAGACATAGGAATCGAGTTGATAATCCACTCACGGATCTTAAAGATGCTCAAGAAGATGAAGATCACCCCCGAAACAAACACTGCCGCTAGAGCAACTTGCCACGTGTAACCCATGCCCATCACAACCGCGTAGGTAAAGAAGGCATTCAGGCCCATACCTGGAGCTTGAGCAATTGGATAGTTAGCAACAAAGCCCATGATGAAACAGCCAATAGCAGCCGCTAAACAGGTTGCTACAAATACAGCGCCGTGGTCCATACCAGCATCAGCTAGGATCATTGGGTTTACAAAAATGATGTAAGCCATTGTTAGGAAGGTTGTTAGACCTGCGATGATTTCAGTGCGCACATTGGTGCCGTTTTCACTGAGTTTGAATAGCTTTTCGAACATTATCGAATCCTATAAGGGTAAAAAGTAAACGGTTGCGTAATCGATTGGCTGTGGATTATAAAGTTATCAAATAACAAATTCCAGATAGAATTAAGGCTCTAAATAATATTTATCAGAATGACGTATGAAACCAAGCGATTAAAAATCACATCAAAAAAGAAAAATACACATTAAAAACAATAGACTAAAAACAATTTAACGGTCGTATTTATTTGATTACTTTTTCAACTATCAGTTATTTTCATTAAGAATCTGGCGCTAAATTTGCCAATTCAAACCCACAAGAGTTGTCTGATTTTCAACAGGATCGGTAATAAGGCTCAAATTGATATTTTGCTGTTTAAAAAACAACCGAGCATAGTCGTAGATAGATGACGAATCACAGCTGGGGATAAAGTAGCAGGCAAAAAAAACGCCACTCAAAACTGAGTGGCGGTAGAATCTGTCAACCAAGAGGGTTGTTAGAGAATTCCAATATATAGGGGTGAACAAAACTGTTCGAGTTACATGCTTACGGTATTAGTAACCGAAGCTTGTAGGGTATGCAAAGTTGCTAGTGTAAACAGAGTTGTTAAGCCAGAACATTGCAGATGGTAAACCTTTCATAACTATCACCTTAATAAATCAATAAAAACGAATTTGATTTCTCGGTTCCTTGGAGGCGATAAACGGACTCATCCTTTGAGCATTTACTCTTCACTTCAGAAGTTGGTTATAAATATACCCCAAAGAAAAAAGATTACAAGTATTTTTTTGCCTTGAGTCACACTTTTTGCCATTTAAGGTTATTTTGCAAACTAATTTCCGTAATTTAATTACAGAAATTAGTTTAAATAAACGTTTGCTTGTTTCTTTTATAAGCATCAAGGCGCTTAATCAAGATCAAATGAACAGGATGGCGTTCAAAGTTTGAAGGAATTAAGGTTTAGAAGCGCTACTCGTGAAAACGGTCTAGTGGTATGCTGTCGGCATCAAAACAGACCTATATTTTAGGTTTTTGTTCTATGTTTATACCCATAAAAACTCTAAATATATGGTTATCAAATAAAAAAGGAGTCATCCGTGTCTGAATTCCATTCTGAGATCAGTAAATTATCCCCTGCCCCTCTTTGGCAGTTCTTCGATAAGATTTGCTCAATCCCACACCCTTCAAAGCATGAAGAAGAGCTTGCTCAATACATTATTGCTTGGGCGACAGAGCAAGGCCTAGATGTACGCCGTGATCCAACGGGTAACGTATTCATCAAAAAGCCTGCGACGCCAGGTATGGAAAACAAAAAAGGTGTTGTGCTACAAGCTCACATCGATATGGTTCCACAAAAGAATGAAGATACGGTTCACGACTTCACTAAAGACCCAATTCAACCGTACATCGACGGCGAGTGGGTAACTGCAAAAGGCACTACACTTGGCGCTGATAACGGCATGGGTATGGCATCATGCTTAGCGGTTCTTGCATCAAACGAAATCAAGCACGGCCCTATCGAAGTACTACTAACAGTAGACGAAGAAGCAGGTATGACTGGTGCGTTCGGTCTTGAAGCGGGTTGGTTAGAAGGCGATATCCTTCTTAACACCGATTCAGAGCAAGAAGGCGAAGTGTACATGGGTTGTGCTGGCGGCATCGACGGCGCAATGACATTTGACGTTGCTCGTACTGCAATTCCAGCAGATTTCGTGACTCGTAAGCTAACGCTTAAAGGTCTTAAAGGCGGTCACTCAGGTTGTGATATTCACACTGGTCGTGCAAACGCGAATAAACTACTTGCTCGCTTCCTGGCTGGTCACGCAAAAGAGCTAGACCTACGCATCGTAGAATTCAAAGGTGGTAGCCTACGTAACGCGATTCCTCGTGAAGGTTTCGTTACTGTTGCTGTTCCAGCGGCAAACCAAGAAAAACTGGCTTCGCTATACAACTACTACACAGAGCTACTTTCAACAGAGCTAGGTAAAGTAGAAGACAGCATCGTGACTTTCAACGAAGAAGCTTCAGTTGAAATGGGTGCACTTGCAGCTACTGACCAAGCTCGCTTCATCGCAGCACTTAACGCGGCGCCAAACGGCGTGATTCGTATGAGTGATGAGATTGAAGGTGTTGTTGAGACATCTCTAAACGTGGGTGTTATCACGACAGAAGAAAACTCAATCACTGTACTTTGCCTAATCCGCTCGCTGATCGACTCTGGCCGTAGCCAAGTTGAAAGCATGCTTCACTCTGTAGCAGAGCTTGCGGGTGCGAGCATCGAGTTCTCTGGCGCTTACCCAGGTTGGAAGCCAGACGCAGATTCAGAAATCATGCACATCTTCCGCGACATGTACGAAGGTATCTACGGTCACAAGCCAAACATCATGGTTATCCACGCTGGTCTTGAGTGTGGTCTATTCAAAGAACCTTACCCGAACATGGACATGGTTTCTTTCGGTCCGACTATCAAGTTCCCTCACTCTCCAGATGAAAAAGTGAAGATTGATACGGTTGAGCTATTCTGGAACCAAATGGTTGCGCTACTAGAAGCAATCCCAGAAAAAGCTTAATTCGATAAGCTACGTTTGTTCAATAAATGGTGTTTACAGTAAACACCATTTATTCAGACAAAATAAAACAGGTACTCAATGAGTACCTGTTTTTGTATCTAATCTTTGCAACCAGCTAAGACATTAAGCGCGTGACGCTGCGTAGCTCTCTAGCTCATCAATTGACGTCTGTGCAACGACTTCACCATCGATGAAGTACGTTACCATCTCGCCATCACGAACACCGATTAGTGTCGCTCGCTCACCAGACTGGTAAGTGATATCCATTTGGATAGTGTTTTCATCAATCTGCTGCATCTGACCTTTTTCGATCATATTTACATTAGTGATTGGACCTACAGGCGCTTCCGTTAGAGACGGATCTAGCTGATGGTTAATATCAATGTAAGTATCCACCTTAGTATCAAAGATATGCGGTGCACCCGTTAGTGGGTTGCTACCTGTCCAGAATTCTAGAGAGTTAAATACTAGGTAATCCGCTGCAACCGTCAGACCGTAAGCCGGTGCCAACAGTAAGTTTAAGCCGCCACGTGCGTAACGGTTATCAACGGCTTTAAGGTTGAACTTCATTAGGTAACCGGTTACTGCATTGCTACCAACACAGCCAGATAAAGCAACAGATACCACTGCAAGTGCTACAACTTTTGAAATTGTTTTTTTCATTTTCGTCTCGATATTTGAAATTGGCCGCCAGAAAATGGCGATGGATAATATCAAGTGCCAAAAATACAATTATCAGAGTTAAATCAATAAATTGTCAGAAACCTTACAAATAAAAGGTGCATTCCAAACAGGCCGCCATCCATGGAATACCGTTCCCGATACGCCTCCACAAAAAAGTTTTGTCGTTACCGTAAACCGATTGATTCGTACTAAAAATCAACGATTGCTACATTCCGTGTTAACGAATTATCACGATGTTGAGAACAACCTAAATGGCAAGACTAAAACCTAATCAACCATTCGAATTACTTGGTTCTACTGTTCAGCCAGGACAGCGAATGGAGATTGAACTGCAAGCAGCTCAGCTTTACACGCACTCTCCACTTTCGATCCCGATTGAAATCATTCACGGTCGCCAAGCAGGTCCAACACTGATGGTAAACGCTGCGATTCACGGTGATGAGTTAAATGGTGTTGAGATTGCACGCCAGCTCACCAATGCGATTGATCCTAAGAAATTGAAAGGGACATTGATTGTCGTACCGATCGTGAACGTGTTCGGCTTCATTCATAAATCTCGTTACCTACCAGACCGTCGTGACCTAAACCGTTGCTTCCCAGGT
Source organism: Vibrionales bacterium SWAT-3 (assembly GCA_000169995.1). Classification (GTDB taxonomy): domain Bacteria; phylum Pseudomonadota; class Gammaproteobacteria; order Enterobacterales; family Vibrionaceae; genus Vibrio. Next base: position 26,680 of record AAZW01000011.1, read on the forward strand.
AGTGAGAAAGGATCGCTAACATCTCGTATCGCTCACACTTTCTTCGAGAACGTGGCTAAGCACTGTGATTTCATTCTGGATCTACACACGGGTGCGATTCACCGTACGAACTTGCCACAAATTCGTGCGAATCTTTCGAACCCAGAAACCATGCGCATCGCAAAAGCATTCGCGACCCCAGTGATCATCGACTCACCTCTGCGTGATGGTTCACTACGAAGCGAAGCGGAAAAGTTGGGGATTCCAGTGCTGACGTACGAAGGTGGTGAGGCACTGCGCTTTGATCACCTAGCGATTCGTGCAGACTACCTTGGCATTCACCAAGTAATGAAAGAAATCGGCATGCTGCGTCCGAACCGTAAGAAGCTGCCAGAACCAGTATTGAGCAAATCCACCAGCTGGATTCGTGCAGAATCAGACGGTATCTTGCGTAACATGGTGAGACTGGGCGAACAAGTTGAAGCAGGACAAACTCTTGCCTACATCAGTTCTCCACTGGGTCATCAAGAGAGCCAAGTTATCACGACTAAAGGCGGTATCGTGATTGGCCAACAAACGCTACCTTTGGTGAATGAAGGTGATGCTGTGTTCCACATCGCTTACTTCAAGCAAGACGATGAAGAAGTAGGACAAACCGTAGAAAGCTACATTGAAGAAGTAGCAGAGGACGATTGGTTAACTACGCTAAACAACTGATTAAGGCTTGAGAGAGCGATGTAAAAAGCGAGAAGCCAAAGCCGTCGCTCTTAAGCAAAATAGCAACGAACTCCACAAACGAAAAAGCCCCAATATAGGTGACTATATTGGGGCTTTTGTATAGATTCCTTATTTAAAATTAAGGGACCTATAAATTAATCGTGCACTGAATTACTCAGCGTCTTCTTGCTCTTCTGCGCGAGCTTTAGCGCGTGCTTCACGTGCTTGCTCAGCTTTAAGCTCTTTAGCGTGACGTAGTTCATCGCGCTCTTTACGTTGTTCCGCTTTACGTTCGTTACGTTCAGCTTGGTTTGCGATGAAAGATGCTAGCTCTTTCTCAGCCCACTCTTGTGCAAGCGCTTCTGTTTCGAAACCAGACTCACGCTTAGATACTGTTGTGCTGCGAGACGTTACTTGACGAGTAATCTCTGCACACCAGCCGTTGCGTTTTTCTGTAAGGCGGATATCAAATTTTTTGTTCTTAGACATGTTCTATTTTTTCCTAAGGGAGATCATTAAGGGATCGGTCAACTTTGATAACTCCATCTAAGTGAGCATCTTTTAACACCATCCCTTGGTAAGCGCGGTATTAGAGCACAAATCAACGAATATTGCTGCAAATATTTGCAGCGGATCACACTCTAGTGCTGCAAATCGTTTGCGGCTCATTTTTAAGCACTCAACAGCCTCTAATCCCTAACAATTTTAGCCTCATTTCATCGACAACCATGAAATGAACTATGCTCAAACAGAGATAAATGAGTCGTCTAACCCGTTAGCTTGGTAGACGTTAATTATCTCCCCCTACTCCGCCCATAATTAAAATAGCTAAGGAGTTGCTATGGATAGCTTCATCAAAAATTTACCGAAGGTTGAGCTGCACTTACACATTGAGGGCACACTGGAGCCCGAACTGATGTTCGAACTGGCCAAGCGCAATAACGTATCGATTCCCTTTGAGAACCCAGAGCAAGTACGAGATGCCTACCAATTCCACAATCTTCAGTCCTTTCTCGACATCTATTATCAAGGCGCCAATGTACTGATTCATGAACAAGACTTTTACGACCTCACTTGGGCCTACCTGTTAAAGTGCCAACAAGACAATGTGGTTCACACTGAGATTTTCTTTGACCCGCAAACCCACACCGAGCGCGGTATCGCCTTTGACACTATTATCAGTGGCATCACTCGCGCACTCGACCAAGCAACACATGAACTTGGGATAAGTAGCCAACTGATCATGTGCTTTCTGCGTCACCTGAATGAAGAAAGCGCATTCGAGACACTCAAACAAGCTCTTCCTTACAAAAATAAAATCATTGCGGTTGGTTTAGATTCATCCGAGCAAGGAAACCCACCCGAGAAGTTTAAACATGTATTCCAAGAAGCGCTCAACCAAGGCTTTCTGACTGTCGCACACGCCGGAGAGGAAGGTCCCGCGCAAAACATTATTGACGCATTGAGTTTGCTCGGCATCACTCGAATTGACCATGGGGTTCGCTGTATCGACGACGCAGAACTCGTAGAAGAGTTGGCAGCAAAACGTATTCCACTGACAGTTTGTCCGCTATCGAATACCAAACTAAAAGTCTTCGATACTATGGAGCAGCACAACATTATCGAACTACTGAGAAAAGGGCTCTGTGTCACCATCAATTCCGATGACCCGGCTTACTTTGGTGGCTACATGAATGACAATTTCCTCGCAGTTGCCAATGCCCATCCAGTCACCCATCAAGAGTTAGCACAGTTCAGTATTAATGCCGTGGAAGCGAGTTTCATCTCCCCTCACGCCAAAGAAGACCTGATTACGCAGATACGTCAATACTTGATAGCAAACACTCAATAAGTTGATAAACGTCTATTTCAATCAAAAAGGGAAGCTCAATGCTTCCCTTTTTTAATCAAGATACTGAAATCAATTTACCCTGGATGACCATCCACTCTCGGCGTGAGTAACATCATTCCGAATTTCCAGATAAACAGACCAAACGCCAGAGTCCATAAGCCTGCACTGATGTTCACCATCTCAAACAAATAACCAGGGAAGAAGGTGACACCTAAGCTACGTACCAGCGCTGCCACAAAAATTGCAGAGAATGCGAGCGCCATGCTTGGTCCTTTGTAAATCGCACGACCAGTGTGTCCCATTGTCACTCGGGTTATCATCGCTAGAATCAAACCGCTCAAGCCACCAATTGCGAACAAGTGCAGCATGTTATGACTGGCAAATGGGTTATCTAATAGGCCACGTAACAACAAGCTTAGAGGAATACACAAGTAAGCCGCATGCAGTGACCACACCAAAGGCTCAGACAAGGTTGTCCAAGGCTTCCAACGGATAAAGCGTACCAGTTGAGCAACACCAGCAAAAACCATTAATCCGCTGCCCATTTGAGCAAAGGCCAAAGGGAAGAAGCTCAAGATAAACAGTCCAACCAAAGGTAGATTAGCTAACCATTCCAACCACACTAATGGCTGCGCTTTTTCAAAGTTAAAGCGACGAGCGGTAAAGAATGGAATTACTCGTCCACCCATTACAGATAGCAGTAAAGTGAACCACCACAGCATGGCTTGCCATACCGCTGATGATGGAAACGGCGGCATACCCTTAATGGTCGCGTAACTCGCAAAGTTCGCCACAATCGCCAGTACAAACAGCGGGACGAAGAATAGGTTCTTCCACCCTTTCGATTGCATCACTCGAAAGCCAATCTCGTAAGCAGCAAAAGCCAAAAACAGCGCTTCAATCGACGAAATTAGCCATAGCGGTGCCGGTGTCCAAAAAAGAATACGAGGTGCCAACCACAAGCCGACTAGGGCAGCTAATCGATAATGCTTAGTGCCATTAACCCCTGTCCAGGTTTGTACAGCTGTCAGCACAAAGCCAACAACAATCGCCATCGAAAACCCAAACAACATCTCATGCACGTGCCACCATAACGCGGGCACCTTTAGAATTTCAGGTTGGCCGTTTTGGAACATGATGACCCAAGCCACAATCGCAATTACGGCATAAACACTGCCTAGAAAGAAGAAAGGTCGAAAGCCTAAACGCAAGTAAGCTGGAATCGCGTCTTCTACACTTTTATCTGTGATATTTAACAAACTCGCTCCTAATTCTCAGATAAGCGGCCAAGGTATTACCTAAACCTAAATTTGGTGTACATCAAACTTGATGCAATATGCAGGTCACATTGCATGAAACGCGCCAATTAGATAAAGCCATTAAAAACAAACACTCACAAGGATTATTGACTAATAAAAAAGTCAAAATCACACAGCTAAAAGAGTCATAAAGACATACAAGGGTATAAATAGAAACTTACTGACTTTTACTATTGCGCCACATATAGTAAGACTAGACTTAAATGGTAGAACTCAGACAAGGAACGCGATGTATATTTTTGGTTATGGCAGCTTGATCAACTCTTCTTCTCGTCAACTTACCGGTCAAACGGGTCAAGCAATCCCAGCGATTGTTCATGGCTTAGTGCGCCATTGGAGCAAAATCGACGACAGTTACGTGTTATCCCCTTTGATCGTCAACCTTGGCGAAGGGCAAGTGAATGGTGTTTTACTTGAAGTCGACGAGATAGCGCTTGCTGAATTTGATCGTCGTGAACGTGGTTATCACCGCATCGAATTAAAAGCCGAGCAGATAGAGAGCCAAACCGAATTCAGAGAAGATCAATCTATTTGGGTTTATGTAAAAGACGAAATCGAGGCGCCTTGTGAAAACAGCCCTATCGTTCAGACCTATGTCGATACCGTCATGGCTGGATGCTTAGAGGTGTCTGAAAGCTTTGCGGCGCACTTTGTCAAACACACACAAGGTTGGCACCACCCATTAGAAAATGACCGCCACCAGCCTAAATATGGCAACCTTGCAGGTGTTTCAGATCACCACCACAGCGTGATTGATCGACTAATTAAAAAAGGAGCCTAGAGGCTCCTTTTAAGATTACATACTCAGATCAAGTTAAGAACCGAAATGGTACTCAACACCAACGAAAAAGCTGTCGAAGTCAAAGTCGAACTCGCCGCCACCTTCGACATCAATTGCCACTGAAGATGCACGATAGCCACCAGAAACAACCACACCCGATGTAAATTCATAACCTGCTTCTACACCGTAATTAAAGCTCACATCACTACCGTCAGTTTTAACATCGCCATAACCATAAATGTTAGATTTCTGTTCAATATCAACTCCTGTCACACCAACTCCCGCTAATGCACCGACATAAAAACCTGAACCCGAAAAGTGGAATTTAGGCTTTGCATTGAAGTTAAATGCGGAAGCCTCTATTTCTTGATTCATGTAAGAACCGTAACCAAAATTGCGATCCAATGAAAAGCTACCGAAATGAACATATTCAACTTCCAAAGCCAGCTTGAAAGTATCTGAATATTGGAACTGTTTTCCAACAGCAATACCTAATCCAGTCTCAGAGCCAAAATCAAGGCCTTCCATCTCTAGGTCTGTATTTAGAATATCTGCAGCAACGTACCAATTATCATTAGCTTGAACGGACGTAGAAGCAACAAGTGCACCTAGAACCAACGATGACAGTGCTTTTTTCATTATAATTCCTTAATTTTCAAAATTTTATGACAAGTTTAAAAACAAGAATTATACGTAAAGTTGTATATTGACCTATACATAGGGCTTTGTTGCGTAATTCATTGGAACTAAACCTAAAACCTACGATCTGATCAGCTATATTCACTCCCTCTCGTAGCCCTATGCCTAAACCTCGTTACAAAACAACCAACTGGAAGCAATACAACCAATCACTCATTAACCGCGGTTCTTTGACCTTTTGGATTGATGAAGAAGCGATAAGTGGCTGGACGCAAAGCAAACAGAATAAGCGCGGGAGGCCTCGTCGGTTCAGTGATTTAGCTATCACGACAGCCCTCATGGTGAAACGAGTTTTTTCTATGCCATTAAGAGCGCTGCAAGGTTTTATCAACTCGATATTTAGGTTAGCCCATGTACCGTTAAGTTGTCCGCATTACACCTGCATCAGTCGTAGAGCCAAGCAAGTTGAGGTCTCACTTAAGACAAAAACGAGAGGTACGATACAACATCTAGCTATTGATGCGACTGGCCTTAAGGCTTATGGCGAAGGTGAATGGAAAGTCAAAAAACACGGGACAGATGGCAAACGTAGAGTCTGGCGAAAACTTCATATTGCCGTGGATACAAACACTCATGAAATTATTGCAGCCGAGCTAAGTCTATCGACAGTTACAGATGGAGAAGTACTCCCGAATTTACTGAAACAAACTCGCCGAAGTATCCACGAGGTGTCTGGTGATGGCGCTTATGATACGAGAGCATGTCACGATGCAATTAAGATTAAGCGAGCCGTTGCGCTTATTCCTCCAAGAGAAGGGGCTGCCTTCTGGGAGCGGGGTCATCCCCGAAATCTCGCAGTAGGTTGCCAGAAGTTATATGGCTCAAATAAGTATTGGAAAGAGCGGTATGGTTACCACAAACGCTCCCTGTCAGAAACAGCGATGTATCGAGTTAAACAGTTACTTGGTGGTCGTTTAAGTTTAAGAAATTACAATGCACAAGTGGGAGAAACTTACGCGATGATAAAAGCGTTGAACAAGCTCACTGGGTTAGGTATGCCTGAAACTTGCCGTATTGACTAAGAAATGCACGAAATGGGGCTGCTCTGTCTCTAAACTGAATTACGCAACAAAGCCTATACATAGCCTTATAAATTGAGACGTGATGAATAAATATTATAAATATTTAATTCAAAGTAAGTATTAAACTACTCGAATACCCGCTGGCATCGCGCGTTCTGGTGTCAGCAATACACTTTCAGATTCGTCATCAGTTTCCGCACATAGCAGCATGCATTCAGAAGTGTGGCCTCTCATTTTGGCTTTCGCTAAGTTACATAGCACCACGACCTGCTTACCCATAAGCTCCTCTTCTGTGTAGTAAGGCACTAGGCTAGTTACTGTTTGCAGCGTCTTTTCACCCACATCGACTTGCACGATGTAAAGCTTGTCCGCATTTTCATGACGTACAACTTCGATGATCTTACCCACACGCATTTCTAACTTAGCAAAGTCACCATAAGAGATAGTATCCATTTCTCACTTCCTATATTGATTGATTTTTTACCCACCAAACATTTACTAAAATTAAGTAAAATGCAAATGTTTACACTAACACTAAGTCCAATAATTACAAACGGTAAAGTTCTCAATAATAGAAGTAAAATAAGAGTTTCATTGCCTTGCTCTCATTGTCGGTGTTAAATAAGCACAGCAATCAAATGAGGTTAAAAATGGCGACAATCAAAGATGTAGCAAAGGAAGCTGGTGTTTCTGTTGCAACCGTATCTCGAGTGATCAACAAATCCCCTAAGGCGAGTGCTAGCTCTATTGAGTCAGTAACTAAAGCGATGTCTAAGCTTGGCTACCGTCCAAATGCCAATGCTCGCGCCCTAGTAAGCCAAAGTACCAATACCGTCGGTGTGTTGGTTGGTGATATTTCCGACCCTTTCTTCGGCACGCTAGTTAAATCGGTCGACAACGTTGCAAGAGAGAACGGCAAACACATCTTGGTCGGTAATGGTTCTCACAATCGTGAAGAAGAACAACAAGCGATTGAGTTGCTGATCAACAGTCGCTGTGATGCGCTAATCATTCACTCGAAAGGCCTAACTGACGAAGAGCTGATCGCTTACTCTAAAGAAGTAAAAGGCTTAGTGTTGATCAACCGCTATATCGAAGAGATTGCCGAACGTTGTATCTTCCTTGATAACAAGAAAGGCGCATTTCTCGCGACTGAATATTTGATTCGTCACGGCCATAAAAACATTGCCTGTATCGCCTCTTCTTCAAGCATTGAAGATGCAAATGAACGTGTTGAGGGCTACCAAGCAGCTCTGAAAGAGTACGGCATCGATCTATCTGAAAGTTATATTGAACACGCCCAGCCAACCAGTGATGGCGGCGAGTATGCGATGACCAATCTGCTGACCAAATCCCTACCGATCACCGGTATTGTGACCTACAACGACTACATGGCTGCGGGTGCCTTGTCTGTGCTCGACGAGAACGGCATTCAAGCACCGGATAACATGTCGATCATCGGCTTTGATGACGGCTTAATTGCCCGCTATGTTCACCCGAAACTGACGACCATTCGTTACCCTATTCAAATGATGGCTGAGAAGGCAACACGACTCGCTTTGAGCTTGGCAAAAGAGGAAACAACTTCGGCAGAGCCTATGATGTTTTCTCCTACTTTAGTTCGCCGTAACTCGGTAGAAAAAGCCTAAGCGACCGATTGACAAAACGCACTATGAAACAAAAAAAAGCCCTAACAGAATCACTTCTGCTAGGGCTTTCTTACCTTACTCAAGTACCCAACACTCACTTCCTATTTAGACAAAATGATTGCTAGGTGCCGCTTTGGTTCATCTCCCCCAGAGGCACATGACAAGTCACATATCTCTATTCATCAATAAACAAAAGCAATGGCATCACCGGTTTGAGCTAGAGCGTACTAGTTTGAAGAATCCCCCGAAAATTCAAACTGGTAACAGGTACGGTAGCGGTATTCTTGTTCAGGCTGGAGAATACAACTGTCCTGCTTCCACTCTGGGTGGTTAGGAGAGTCAGGTAAGAACTGGGTTTCTAATGCCAACCCTGCGTAATCATCATAGCTGCCACCACTACGGTTTGGTGTACCACCGAGCCAGTTTCCGGTATACAGCTGCATTGCAGGTTTGGTTGAAATTACTTTTAAAGTGACGAGTGCATCTGGCGAAGTCACGGTCGCGGCACATTGATTACCCTTGCAACCGTCAGCCAATAAGAAGGAGTGATCGTAACCCTTGGCGGCTTTCTGCTGCTCATCCCCCAATAGACGCTCGGAGATCATCATAGGCTGATTGAAATCGAAGCTGGTTGATTTCACCGACTTTAGGTTACCTAATGGAATGCCTACCGAGTTAGTCGGCAAGAACTGAGACGCGTTGATACTCACAATATGTGACAAGCAATCGTGCCCAGCTTCTGCACCCAGTAGATTGAAGTACGCATGGTTGGTCAGATTAACTGGCGTTGCTTTATCTGTAGTTGCTTTGTATTCAATAGAAACTCGATTGTCTTCGGTGAGCTCATATCGAACCGACACGTTCAACTTCCCCGGAAAGCCTTGGTCGCCATCAACTGACACTAAGCTAAACGCAACCGAAGCTTCAGCCTGCTCTGTAATACTCCAACGACGTTGATCAAAGCCATTCGGACCACCATGTAAGGTGTTGCCCGCTTGGTTTGTTTCCAGCTTATAAGTCTTGCCATCAATCTTGAAACGACCATTAGCAATGCGGTTAGCATAACGACCAACTGTCGCCCCCAAATAGCTGGCTTGCTTGTCGAAATTCTCCATTGAGTTCACACCCAATAGCACTTCTCGTCTGTTTCCTTTTACTGGCAAAATACAGCTCAACCATGTGGCACCAATATCCATGAATGTCACTTCCATGCCATGTACATTCGACAGTGTGACAAGCTGAGCGGGCTGGCCATCATAGGCTTGTGTTGCTGTCATGGATTGATGCAGGCTCTGCGCTTGTGTCATTCTAAATTCCTTGTGCTGCCAGTAATAAAGCCCTTACCTTAAGGCAAAGGCAAAGGCATTAGTATTTGGCCTACCATGATCTTTTTACCTGATAAGCCTTTTCTCTGTCGGTTAGATTACTTCAACTAGACCAGCGCCGTCTTTCGCTTGGCACACATAAATCGATTCTTTTAGTCCGGTCGCTGCTTGATATTTTTGCTCTACTGCTGCTTTGATTTCATCGACTAAAGTAGGTGGAACCAACGCCACAATACAGCCACCGAAACCGCCGCCCGTCATACGTACGCCACCTTGATCGCCAATCACTTCTTTGACCATCTCAACCAACACGTCGATCTCTTTGACTGTGATTTCAAAGTCATCACGCATTGACGCATGTGATTCTGCCATGAGCTCACCCATGCGTTTCATGTCATGAGTACGCAGAGCTTGAGCCGCTTCCACCGTTCGGTCATTCTCGGTAATCACATGGCGAGCACGCTTAGCAACCATCTCATCCAATTCAGACTCTTTCGCTTTAAACTGCTCAATCGTTACATCACGCAGGGCTGGAACACCAAACAGACGAGCGGCTTCTTCACATTGCTCACGGCGTGTGTTGTATTCACTGTCTACCAAGCCACGCTTCTTGTTTGAGTTGATGATCACCACCGCCATGTCTTCTGGCATTGAAACCGCTTGAGTTTCTAGGCTACGGCAATCCAAAAGCATCGCGTGATTCGCTTGCCCTTCCGCCGAGATCATTTGGTCCATGATGCCGCAGTTACAGCCAACAAATTCGTTCTCAGCTTGTTGGCCGTTTAGTGCGATTTCTGCTTGTGAGATCTCTAGGTTGTAAAGCACCTTGAACGTTTGACCAATCACCACTTCTAACGCCGCCGATGAACTCAAGCCAGCACCTTGAGGTACATTGCCTGATACTGAAATATCTGCGCCTTTGAATTGGTAACCGCGAGCCAATAAACACTTAACTACGCCACGAATGTAGTTCGCCCACATCTTGTCTTGTTGGAAGGTAATCTCTTGCGTGATATCGAATTCGTCTACCGCATTATCGTAGTCAACAGACACAACTCGTACCATGTTGTCATCACGCTTTGCTGCTGCAACAACGGTTTGGTAGTTAATAGCACACGGTAGGACAAAACCATCATTGTAGTCAGTATGCTCGCCAATTAGGTTCACACGACCAGGCGCTTGAACAATGTGAGTCGCTTGGTAACCAAGGACTTGCTCAAAAGATGTTTTCACGTTTTGGATTAGATCAGACATAAGTAAACTCTCTGCTTAAACTCTTTATTTAATTAGTTATGACCCCTTTATGGCGCCACTTTAATTCTTTGAGATTCTCTATCACGTTCGTCCTCCTCGGTCGGAAATGACAACATAAGCTCTATTCTCCACGGCTTGTCGTCATTCCAGAATCGAGGGGCGAGATATTTGGAATCTCTTTTTATGATGTAACTAGCGATTACTGCTCTTTATAGTGAACGTCGCTCAAATCACGAAGACGTTGCGCCGCTTGCTCCGCCGTCAGGTCACGTTGCGATTCTGCTAGCATTTCATAGCCCACCATGAACTTACGAACCGATGCACTGCGCAGTAGTGGCGGGTAGAACAGAGCGTGCAGTTGCCAATGATCGATGTCGGCGCCCTCTTCAAAGAAAGGCGCGTAGTGCCAACCCATCGAGTATGGGAATGAGCATTGGAACAAGTTGTCGTAGCGACTAGTTAGCTTCTTAATCGCGACCGCTAAATCATCACGCTGCTCATCAGTTAATTCGTTCATGCGGCGAATATGCGTCTTAGGTAGCAACATGGTTTCAAACGGCCATGCTGCCCAATAAGGAACGACAGCAATCCAGTGCTCGGTTTCAACCACTCTGCGAGAACCGTCTTTCATTTCAGCTTCAACGTAGTCTACTAATAGGTTTGAACCTTGTTGTTCGAAGTACTCTTTTAACAGTTTATCTTTACGCTCAATCTCGTTTGGCAAAAAGCTGTTCGCCCAGATTTGGCCGTGGGGGTGAGGCTGAGAGCAGCCCATGGTCTCGCCCTTGTTTTCAAACGCTTGAACCCATAGATAATCTTTTCCTAATTCTTCTATCTGCTCATTCCAGGTATCAATCACACCACGGATTTTGTTCACCGGTAGTTCCGGCAGTGTTTTACTGTGGTCTGGCGAGAAGCAGATAACGCGGCTCAGCCCTCGAACACCTTGAGCCTTAAATAGAGGATTGTCAGACTCTGGAGCGTCAGGCGAATCAGGCATCAACGCCGCGAAATCGTTACTGAACACGTAAGTTCCGTCGTAGTCTGGGTTCTCATCACCCGAGATACGCGTGTTAGTTGGACAAAGGAAGCACTCTTTGTCGTACGCTGGCAGTTGCTCAGTGGATGGCTTTTCATCTTGGCCACTCCACGGGCGTTTCGCACGATGCGGCGAGACTAAGATCCATTGACCCGTTAGTGGGTTATAACGACGGTGTGGATGGTCTACTGGGTTAAATTCAACTTTTGACATACTTACATTGCTCTTAATTTTTGTGTCTTGGCACTTTCACCAAGATAAGTAATTCTTCTGCGAGGAGATTCCCTATCACGCTCGTCCCTCGCTGTAGGGAATGACGTTTGAGTTCATCGCTTAAAACTCAGTGTCTAAACCTCTATGTTTAGACGTTTATCCAGAGCTCTATAGTTCGGTGCATCAGCTAATAGCCTATGGCGCTCAATAACCTTTAACTCATCCGTCATTCCAGAATCGAGGTACGAGATATCTGGAATCTCTCTTTTCTAATCTCTTACCTCTGCATTCCCCAAAGAAGTTGGAGTTGCAGCTTTCAATTACATCAAGTTAGTAACCATTAGGGTTATTCGACTGCCAATTCCACGTATCCGCCGTCATCTCCATCACGCTGCGTGTCGCCTTCCAGCCAAGTTCACGTTCCGCCTTTTCCGTGCTTGCCCAACATTCAGCAATATCACCAGCACGGCGTGGACAGATTTCATAAGGAACCGGCTTACCTGATGCTTCAGCAAAAGCTTGCAGCATTTCTAGAACACTCGATCCCTTACCTGTCCCTAGGTTGTAAATGTGCAAACCTGCCTTTTCGCCCACCGCTTTTAGTGCTGCGACATGGCTATCGGCCAAATCCATCACGTGGATGTAGTCACGAACGCCAGTTCCATCCGGTGTTGGGTAATCGTTTCCAAAGATAGAAAGCTTCTCTCTACGACCGACAGCAACCTGCGCGATGAATGGCATTAAGTTGTTTGGAATCCCCTGTGGATCTTCGCCCATAGTGCCTGACGGGTGCGCGCCAACCGGGTTGAAATAGCGAAGCAGAGTCACGCTCCAGTCATTTTCAGCGTTGAATAAATCACTCAAACACTCTTCAACCATGTACTTACTTCGGCCATAAGGGTTAGTCGTTGCACCTGTTGGAGAGCTTTCGGTGATTGGCACAATCTCAGGGTCACCGTAGACAGTCGCTGAAGAGCTAAACACGATACTTTTCACGCCCGCTTTTTTCATACAGCGAGCAAGAACCAATGAACCATTAACGTTGTTATCGTAGTATTCCAAAGGCTTAGCGACCGATTCACCCACCGCTTTTAGGCCTGCAAAATGAATCACAGCTTGGATATCATGCTTGGCAAACACGCCATCTAAAAACGACTCATCACGGATATCACCTAAGTAAAATGTTGGTGTTTGACCGGTTAGCGCATTGATTCGCTCCAGTACTAGCTCTTTGCTATTGCAAAGGTTGTCTACAATGATTGGCTCCATACCTGCCTGCATCATTTGGATGCATGTATGGCTCCCGATGTAACCCATACCGCCTGTAACCAGTACTTTCACAATCAACCTCTCTTCGCTGTCATTCACGATTTAATCTGAGCCAATACGCTGCGTATTGGCTCGTTGTTGCGGAAATAGTAGCAGCCAATTTGGCAATATTTCTGTGATCAGAACCACGAATTGTAAACGTTTACAAAAAGTTACACGCAGCACATCGATTAAGTTATAGAAAAAACAAATCGATACAGCCTTCTAATCCATTGAATTTAAATGAGATATTTATAGATAGTTAGATTTGAGACATCACAGAGGGGTTGAGCATTTATTTTACTAAAAGTTAATGCAATGACTTTCAGTTTGATTACAATAGGTCTGTACAATAAAGAGGTGCATTGCTTTTTTTACTAAAGACAAATTTCAAAGCAGCGCAATGTTCCAAGAACAGGAAGTGAGTATGGCAACGTTAAAAGATATCGCGACTGAAGCTAATGTTTCATTAGCTACCGTTTCTCGGGTTCTCAATGAAGATCCTACATTAAGCGTCAAGGAAGAGACCAAAAGGCGTATCTTTGAAATTGCAGAGAAGCTGGAGTACAAAACGAGCAGCTCACGTAAAACGGTTAGCAGTAAAAAACAGCACCACCACTTCCTTGCACTGTATAACTACAAACAAGAAGCGGAAGTTAACGACCCTTACTACCTATCAATTCGTCACGGTATCGAGACTCAGTGCGAAAAGATGGATATCGACCTAACCAACTGTTATGAAAGTAAAATACAGACTAACTCAAGCCAAGTTACTGGCATTTTACTTGTAGGAAGAATGACTCAAGAAGTTATCGAGCAAGCGAAAAAGCTTACCGATAACATCTGTTACGTTGACTTTACTGATCACTCAGAACCTTATGATTCTGTTGATATCGATCTCGCTCGTATCAGCAAAGAAATCACCAATTTCTTTATCAACCAAGGTTATGAACGCATTGGTTTCATCGGTGGCCAGGACGATATCAACACCTCTGATATTCGCGAGATCGCCTTCGCAGAGTACGGCGGTTTAAAGAACGTTGTGAGCGAACAAGACATCTACCGAGGCGACTTCTCTAGCTCTTCTGGCTACAAACTGGCGAAGCAGATGTTAGAAAGTGGCGACTACCCAAAAGCGATGTTTATTGCATCAGATTCAATCGCAATCGGTGTTTTACGTGCAGTTCATGAGCATGGATTAAGCATTCCTGATGATATTGCGCTCATCAGTGTAAACGACATCCCAACAGCTAAATTTACCTTCCCATCTTTATCAACAGTTCGTATTCACTCTGAACTGATGGGAATTCAAGGTGTTAACTTATTGATTGAGAAATCTCGTGACGGCAGAACCATCCCATTACGAGTGTATGTGCCGAGCAAACTCAAGCTAAGAGACACAACAAAATAACAATATCTTTCAAATAGATAACCAAAGGCCACCCATATATCGGGTGGCCTTTTTTATGCCTGCCACATCACTTTTCATTCGCCTTCTCCCTTGTAAAATCCGCAGTCTAAAGCACCCAATAGCATTCTTTTAAGTGGATCACACAGCACTGTAAAAAGCCCTCAAAAAACGTGATGGAGTTAAAGTAAAACGTTTTCATAAATTTCATTTAGTAAAACTTTTACTAATAATTACCTCAGTCCAAAAAATACTCGTATTCACTACGACCCAATTACGCATAAGAACGTCGGCTAGCATTCAAATAGGCCGAGAGAGAGGCAACGTGAACAACTGGGAAAACTTCCTGAACTTACATGAGAACCGTATGGCACCACGTGCTTACTTCTTCTCATACGCATCAGAAAAAACAGCTAAGACATTTCAACGTGAACTAAGCAGTCACTTCCAACTACTGAGTGGTCAATGGAATTTCAGCTACTTCACAAACCCGCTTTTGGTTCCTGAAGAGTTTTGCTCTCAAGAGATGAGCGATTGGGGCCATATTACGGTTCCAAACATGTGGCAAATGGAAGGCCACGGCGATCTTCAATACACAGATGAAGGTTTCCCATTCCCAATTGATGTGCCTTTCGTACCATCAGACAACCCAACAGGCGCATACCAACGCTCTTTCTTCCTTGGCGACAGCTGGAACGACAAACAGACCATCATCAAGTTTGACGGTGTAGAGACTTACTTTGAAGTTTACGTAAACGGTGACTATGTTGGTTTCAGCAAGGGCAGCCGACTCACCGCTGAATTCGATATCTCTAGCCACGTAAAAGCAGGCAACAACCTACTTTCTATTCGCGTGATGCAATGGGCAGACTCCACCTACATTGAAGACCAAGACATGTGGTGGACGGGCGGTATCTTCCGTGATGTTTACCTTGTTGGTAAAGAGCAGCTGCACGTTCAAGATCTAACGGTTCGTACTGATTTTGACGATGCTTACCAAAGCGCAACCCTTTCGTGCAATGTTGCTCTAGAAAACCTAGCAGCAGCGACAAACGCAACCCTTGAGTACGCATTGCTTGATGGCAGCCAAGTTATCTCGCAAGGCTCTGTAGATAACTTAGCTGTTCCTAACCAACAGACTGGCGGCAATGCGAACACTCAATTCTCTATTGATGTGGTGAACCCAGTTCAATGGAATGCTGAAAACCCATACCTTTACCAACTGCTGCTTACGCTGAAAGACGCTGACGGCAAAGTGTTAGAAGTGATCCCACAACGTGTTGGTTTCCGTGACATTAAAGTTCGTGATGGTCTGTTCTACATCAACAACAAATACGTGATGCTGCATGGCGTAAACCGCCACGATAACGACCACCTAAAAGGTCGCGCTGTTGGCATGGATCGCGTAGAGAAAGACTTAGTGTTGATGAAGCAACACAACATCAACTCAGTACGTACTGCACACTACCCGAACGACCCACGTTTCTACGAACTGTGTGACATCTACGGTCTATTCGTGATGGGTGAAACCGATGTTGAAACACACGGCTTTGCTAACGTTGGCGACCTAAGCCGCATCACTAACGATGCAGCATGGGAAGCGGTGTTTGTTGAGCGTATCGAGCGTCACATTCACGCTCAAAAGAACCACCCTTCTATCATCATGTGGTCTTTAGGTAACGAGTCTGGCTACGGCTGCAACATTCGTTCTATGTTCGATGCAGCTAAAGCGATTGATGACACGCGTTTGGTTCACTATGAAGAAGACCGTGATGCTGAAGTGGTCGACATCATTTCAACCATGTACTCACGTGCTCAATTGATGAATGCCTTCGGTGAGTTCCCACACGAAAAACCACGCATCATCTGTGAATACGCACACGCAATGGGTAACGGCCCAGGCGGTTTAACAGAATACCAAAACGTGTTCTACAAGCACGATTCGATTCAAGGTCACTATGTTTGGGAATGGTGTGACCACGGTATTCTGGCACGTGATGAAGCAGGTACTGAGTTCTACAAGTACGGTGGCGACTACGGTGACTACCCGAACAACTACAACTTCTGCATGGACGGTTTGATCTACCCAGACCAAACACCGGGCCCAGGCTTAAAAGAGTACAAGCAGGTTATCGCACCAGTGAAGATCCGCGACTTCAATTCTGAAGACGGCACATTCACCGTTGATAACAAGTTGTGGTTCTCAAACATTGATGACTACACCATCACAGCAGAAGTTCGCGCTGAAGGCGAAACCATTGCAGTACAACACATCAAGGTTGAAGAGTTGACTGAAAACTCTAGCCGTGAACTGACACTTAACTTGCCAGAGCTTGATGAGCGCGAAGTGTTTGTGAACTTTACTGTGCGCAAAGATTCTCGCACGCCTTACAGCGAAGCGAACCACGACATCGCGGTGTATCAATTCCAAGTGAAAGAGAACACAGCACAGCTAGAAGCCTTCACCAACAACAATGCAACGGCACTGAATGTTGAAGAGTCTCGTCTCGCTTACCTAATCAAAGGCCATAACTTCGCACTGAACTTCTCGAAAGTGAACGGCAAGCTGACGTCATGGTTAGTCAATGGCGAAGAGATGATTAAGTCAGAGCCACGAATCAACTTCTTTAAGCCAATGATCGATAACCATAAGCAAGAGCACGATGGTTACTGGGAGCCTGCACACCTACAGATCATGCAAGAGCACTTCCGCACGCTCAACGTGGAAGAGAACAACGGCAAGGTAAAGATCACAACCACCAGCATCATTGCTCCACCTGTATTTGATTTCGGTATGCGTTGTGAATACCGCTACCAAGTTAATGCTGAAGGCCAATTGAACGTTGAGCTAAGCGGCGAACGTTACGGTGAGTACCCTCATGTGATTCCAGTGATTGGTTTTGATATGGGCATCAATGGCGACTTCGACCAAGTTCAATACTACGGTCGTGGCCCTGAAGAGAACTACCAAGACAGCAAGCAAGCCAACATGATTGATGTGTACCAATCAACGGTTGCAGACATGTTCGAGAACTACCCGTTCCCACAGAACAACGGCAACCGCCAACATGTTCGTTGGGCTGCGCTTTCAAGCCGCGCGGGTAATGGTATTGCAGTAAAACCACAGCAAGAAATCAACTTCAGCGCATGGTTCTACACCAATCAAAACCTGCACCAAGCACAACACACCATTGAGCTAGAGAAAAGCGGTTACATCACACTAAACCTAGATCACCAAGTAATGGGCTTAGGCTCCAACTCTTGGGGCAGCGAAGTGCTCGACTCTTACCGCGTGTACATGGACGAGTTCCGCTACGGCTTGACTCTGATTCCATTCCAAGCAGGCGATTGCGACGCTCAGCACCTAATCAATCACAACTTTGGCGATGAGTTTTTTACGGTGAATGCACCAAAAGCTCAACCACAACTGAACGAGGCATAAACGATGATCGTTTTAGAGAACTTAGAACAATTTAAAGTCGTCTACCGCGATGGTCGTAAATGGCAACGCTGCGTAGAAGCGATTGAAAACATCGGCAACATCAAAGATGGCGTGATGTATTCCATTGGTGACTCACTGGCTTACATGATTGAAGACGGCGTGGCTCGCAATACAGAAAACTTCACCGGTAATCGTCGTTACTTCGATGTGCACTACTACCTAGAAGGCCGTGAAACGGTCGAGTTCGCAGCGAAATCAGAGCTAGAGCAGATACAAGCTTACAGCGATGAAACCGACCGCGAACACCTGATGGGTAACGGTGAAACTCGTGAGCTAGTTGCAAGCCAAGTGGCGATCTTTGACAACAACCAGGCTTACCGTTTCCACGGTGATAACCGAGTTCGCAAAGTGGTACTGAAAGTGACCATTGAAAACGGTTACTTCCTAAATAAATAACAACAACCCTATCTATTCACAGTATGTACCGAGTCTTGCCGTTCAAGGCTCTAACATGCTGAACAAAGCCTCAATGCTTCCTCCCTACAAGGAAGCATTGAGAAATAACGACTATAATTACGTGATTCCTCGGAGGACACTATGTCTGAATCTGTACGCGGTAAGTTAGGCAAATTTGCCCTGCTTTCCATGACATTTGCAGCGGTATTTAACGTTCGCAACATCGTAAACAACAACATCGAATTGGGATTAAGTTCTGCTCCTATCTTTTTGCTTGCGACCCTTATTTACTTCATTCCGTTCGTATTCATTATTGCTGAATTCGTATCAGCAAATAAAAATTCTGAGTCAGGCATGTATGACTGGCTTAAAAAACCACTCGGTTCTAAAGCTGCTTACTTAGGTTCATTTTTATACTGGTTCGTAAACCTGTTCTGGTTTGTATCTCTGCTACCAAACGTCATTGCTTACGCCTCTTACGCGATGCTAGGTTACGAATACGCCTTCTCTCCGCTAGTAACTTCGGTGATATCGATTGTTCTATTTGCTGCAGCAACCCACATTTCGACTAAGGGTGCGAGCTGGCTAGGCAAGATCTCTGAAATCGTGGCTTGCGGTGTATTCGCACTATTCGCAATCTACGTTATCGGTGCACTAATGGCGCTAGGCGGCGACCACGTACCAGCTGAACCAATCACGCTTCAAGCAATGTCTCCGACCATTAACTGGGCGACACTAGGCATTATGTGTTGGATCTTCCAAGCTGCTGGCGGTGCAGAAACAGCGGCGGCTTACCTAAACGATGTGAAAGGTGGCCACAAGTCTTTCATTAAAGTGATCATCGGCGCGGGTATCGCTATCGGTTCTATGTACGCTATTGGCTCACTACTGGTAAACGTGTTCGTTGCTCGTGAAGACCTAACTTACGCAGGTGGTATGGTTGAAATCTTCACTGGTATGGCTCAGTTCTTTAATATCTCTGAATCTATGACGGGGCGTTTCGTTGGTATCGTTCTGTTCGTTGCTATGTTTGGCTCAATGATGATGTGGACAGCAGCACCAGTTAAAATCCACTTCTCTGAAATTCCGAAAGGCGTTTATGGTGAAAAAACAACAGAGCTAAACGAACATGGTGTTCCAGTTCGTGCAGCATGGTGGCAGTTTGCGTTCGTATTCGTGATGCTTGTAGTTAACGGCTTCGGCTCTGAATCAGTACAAGACATGATGAACACAGCAATCAACCTAACAGCTGGTACCGCAATGCTACCGCCTATCTTTATCATGGTGGCGTACTTTGTGTTCCGCTTGAAGCATGACGATACACCGCGTGATTTCCGTATGGGTACTCGAGTTCAAGGTATGGCAGTAGTATCAGTACTTATTGGTATCTTCGTTGTGAGCATGACAGCGTCAGCCTTCCCGACCGGCGTAGACCTAGTTCAAGCCTTCTTCATCAATGTATTTATGACAGCGGTATTCTCTGGCATTGCATGGTGGTGGATCTCTCGCTTTGAAAAGAAGCAAGCAGATAAAGAAGCTAGGCTAGAAACGGCTAAGCAGTCGTAACCTTAGTTAACCTTCAGTATTTATAAAAAAGCGCCCAATACGGCGCTTTTTCTATTTAAATCAATTAATTAATTAAAACTTAAACAACAAGAATAAAAACGCCATTCCGTCAAGTGTAGACCTCTCATAAACACCGATAAATCGCTAAATAAAACAGCTACAAAAACCAAGGTAAAACATTAACTAAATATATTTACTCAAGGTCACATATTTGATCAATTTCGATTAACTTCCCGCCGCTTAATCTTTAATCTTCTTGCTGAAGAGACAAACTGGTTCATATAAAAAAAGCGACACAAAGCCCCTACAAGCTCCATAAAAACGTCGCCTATGAAACAAGCAATCTCTTTGTAGAACGCATTAGTCTTTGCTTCTTGATTTCGGTAATAAATTTACTGAAATCAATAAAAACTAAGACTTATGCATCCGATCGTACATCTAATAAAAATAACAACGAGCCAACCCTGACAAAACAAAGCAGGTGTTTGCCAAACCAACATAACAATAAAAGTGCGGCCTAGATTCACCCTGTCTAGGACCAAGTTATAACGATCATCAACGTGATTCACCGGAGAACATCATGTCCGATAATAAACGCAGTACGATAGGCAAGTTTGCCCTACTGTCTATGACCTTCGCGGCGGTATATAGCTTCAATAACATCATTAATAACAACATCGAAATCGGCCTCTCCTCGGCTCCGATGTTCTTTTTAGCAACCATCTTTTATTTTGTTCCTTTCTGTCTGATTGTTGCTGAGTTCGTATCCCTGAATAAAGACTCAGAAGCGGGTGTTTACTCATGGGTTAAAAGCTCTCTAGGCGGTCGCTGGGCGTTTATTTCAGCTTACACATACTGGTTTGTTAACCTATTCTTCTTCACGTCTCTACTGCCTAGAATCATCGCTTACGCGTCTTATGCGTTCTTAGGTTTCGAGTACATCTTCACGCCAATGACCACCGCGATATTGAGTACCATTTTGTTTGCGGTCGCGACGCATATTTCTAACAACGGCGCGAAACTATTAGGCCCTATCACCTCATTAACTTCGTCATTGATGCTGCTTCTGACCATGTCTTACATTCTGCTGTCAGGCGGTGCCTTGATCGGTGGTATCGAACCGGCGGACCCAATCACCATTGAAGCAATGACGCCAAGCTTTAACTGGGCATTCCTAGGCGTGATCACTTGGATCTTCATGGCCGCTGGCGGCGCAGAATCGGTCGCGGTTTACGTAAACGACATCAAAGGCGGTCACAAGTCTTTCGTTAAAGTGATCATCATTGCGGGTATCTTCATTGGTGCGCTGTACTCAGTGGGTTCTATCCTGGCTAACGTATTCGTATCTCGTGAAGAGCTTAAGTTCACTGGTGGTTCAGTACAGGTTTTTGAAGGCTTAGCACTCTACTTCGGCTTACCTGAAATTCTTATGAATCGCTTTGTGGGCATCGTTTCTTTCACTGCGATGTTAGGCTCTCTACTGATGTGGACAGCGACACCGGTTAAGATTTTCTTCTCTGAAATTCCTAAAGGTATCTTTGGTGAGAAGACGGTCGCTCTGAACAAACAAGGCGTACCAGAGCGTGCAGCTTGGGTTCAGTTCTTCATCGTGATTCCGTTGATGTTCATCCCGACGCTAGCGTCTGACACGGTGCAAGATTTGATGAGCACCATCATCAACATGACTGCAGCTGCTTCTATGCTACCGCCACTGTTCATCATGATCGCGTACCTGCACTTGCGCCTGAAACTCGATCACCTACCACGTGATTTCCGCATGGGTTCCCGCCCTGTTGGTATCGCAGCGGTATCGATTCTTATCAGCATATTTACCGTGGGTTTCTTCGCATCGACCTTCCCAACAGGTGCTGACATCATGACTATCATCTTCTATAACGTCGGCGGCATCGTGATCTTCTTGGGTTACGCATGGTGGAAGTACGGTCAATACGAGAAAAGCTCTATGGCACTCTCATTAAAGCCCTAAGGCACTCCCCAATTCGGTGAGTGCCTTTTTATTTACCTATCCGATTCATCCATAAGATTTCAATTCACAAACCAAATGCATCTATCACCAGCCATCAGCGTGCAAATTCAACTAAAAACCAAATTTACTCCAAGGTAAATATTTACTAAAAACAGATCACACTTTTAGAGTGATTTAATTTTAAACACGAAAATAATCATTAATATCGGTTTTTCGATCGTAAGTGAGCTGACCGTATACGCCTTGAAGAGCACCCCATATTAGAAGTCAGAACAGCCTACGAAGCTTCATTTATCAACCCGAAACAGAAGTGAATAAAATGAAACGTAGTTTTACTAAAACCACTCTTATTGCAAGTTGTATTCTTGCTGCTCTAACGGCGAATGCCCACGCTAATGAAACCGCTGCTAACCACAGTGACACTCAGCCCCCTAAAACAGAATCTGAAACACTTTTTGACTTCTATGGTGAGCTTGGCCTTGGTGGTCATGTTGCTCTAGAAGGTGATGACAAAGGCCGCTACGCAGACGGCACTTACATTGAAGCAGGCTTGGCTATCGAGCATGGCAATTGGTTTGGTCTTGCTTACATGGAAGGCTGGACAGTTCAAGCCGATGACGAAGGCAATGCATGGGCGACTGGCCACGGTTGGGGCGGCTTCGAAGGTGGTTTTAACCGCTTCTATGCTGGTTACCGCACTGATGCAAAAACAGAATTTATTGTCGGTCGTATGGACTCGTCTCTGGATGACGTTCAATGGTGGGGTGACCCAACGGTAGAGTACGGCTACGCGATCTCAAACACTCGTGACGTACACGTTGGTGTGAAAATCCAAAACCTAGAAGGCAAGCTACGCTACAGCGTTTCCTTCGCTCCAGAATCTGACTTCTCTGAAGATGATGCGCTGATTCACTTTGGTAAATACGACAACTTCGCAGACCAGTGGAAAGATAAAAATGCCATGGTCAACGGTTACCTCCAATACGATCTAACTGACGACCTAACCCTAATGGGCGGTGGTGAAGTTCGTAATAACGACGGTGGTGAACTTTTACTATTAGGTGCTGAGTACAAGAACTTCGCAACGCGTGTATGGCACGACACAGACAAAGGCAACCAAGAATCTTTCGGTAGCGAGTCTGGTATTCAAACCAGTGCTTGGTACGAAGCGGCACAAGGCGTTTATCTATCAGCGGCCTACAACTACGCAAACTTTGATGGCGACAATGGTGAAAAAGAGATCACCTCTTACATTAACGCTGGTGTTTGGTACGAATATGGAAACGGTACATTTGCGACTGCTTTCGATAGCCGCTTTGGCGTAGGCAGCGACACTGAAATCGGCGACGCACAAGTGTTCGCAATGCAATACTTCTACTGGTAATAACAGGAACTCATTATGAAACTGAACAAATCATTCGCAGCTCTCGCTATTGGCGCAGCACTTGTTGTTACTGGTTGCGCGTCAAATACAGGCTCTGAAGAGCTTCAAGCAAATCAATTTAAAAACGTTATCGACCGCACTGGCTCACCAGAATACATGCGTGACTATGACTTCGATGACCATCAACGCTTTAACCCGTTCTTCGACCTAGGTGCATGGCACGGTCACTTGTTACCAGACACGGCTGAAGGCATGGGTGGCTTCCCGGGAACTGCGCTGCTTACTGAAGAATACATTAACTTCATTGCTGATAACTTTGACCGCCTAAGCCTGTACAAAGATGGCAAAAAAGTTGAATTCACAATGGAAGCTTACAGCCTACCGGGTGCATTGGTTCAGACGCTAAAGTCTGACGATGTAACGGTAGAGATGACAATGCGTTTTGCTTCTAACCGTACTTCTCTGCTAGAGACTAAAATCACCACTGACTCGCCAGTTGAGTTAGTGTGGGACGGTGAACTGCTTGAAAAAACACACGCGAAAGAAGGCGTAGCGCAAACCGATAAAACCATTGCTGAAACCTACCCTGAGTACGACCGTCAAATCGTTGCAACTGACGATGGCTTGAAGGTCACTTTCGGTAAAGTGCGTTCAACCTGGGATCTACTGACTTCAGGCGAGTCTGAGTACCAAGTTCATAAATCGATTCCAACCCAAACCAAGGTCGATGGCCTAACGTTTACTTCAACCGCAAGCATTGAAGAATCAACCACCATCTACACCACATACTCGCACGTGTTAACGGCAGAAGAAGCGAAAGCGGAACAGCCTGAAATCAAAAAGATCATGGCAAACCCTACCGATTTCTTAGCGGCATCTGAAGCTCGCTGGGAAGGTTACCTAGAAATGGGCTTAACTAATCCGAATGCGACGCCTGAGCAAGAACGTGTTGCGGTAAAAGCGATGGAAACCCTAAACGGTAACTGGCGTGGCGCAGCAGGTGCGATGGAGTTTGACTCTGTGACACCTTCGGTAACGGCGCGTTGGTTCTCTGGCAACCAAACATGGCCATGGGATACATGGAAACAAGCTTACGCGATGGCGCACTTCAACCCAGACGTAGCGAAAGACAACATCCGCGCAATGTTTGCCTACCAAATTCAAGCTGACGATCCTGTTCGCCCTTGGGATGAAGGTTACGTGCCAGATCTATTGGCTTACAACCTAAGCCCAGAGCGTGGCGGTGACGGTGGTAACTGGAACGAACGTAACACCAAGCCAAGTCTAGCGGCATGGGCGGTAATGGAAGTCTACAAGACCACCAGCGATGAAGCTTGGCTAGAAGAGATGTATCCAAAGCTAGTGGCTTACCACGACTGGTGGCTACGCAACCGTGACAACAATGGCAATGGCGTTCCAGAATACGGCGCAGCGCGTGATAAAGCACACAACACACCAGAAGGCGAAATGTACTTCACTGTGGTTCGTGGTGACAAACACGAAACCGTTGTAGGTCAAGCAGCACTGGATAAAGTGATTGCAGAGGGTAACTATGACTACATCGAGAGCCCAGCTCAAACCGCTGCATCTTGGGAATCAGGTCGTGATGATGCGGCAGCCTTTGGTTTCATCGATAAAGACCAGCTAGACGCCTACGTTGCCAACGGCGGAAAACGCAGTGATTGGGATGTTGAATTCGCCCAAAACCGCGCAGAAGATGGCACCCTGTTAGGCTACTCACTGTTGCAAGAGTCCGTTGACCAAGCAAGCTACATGTACAGCGATAATAAGTACCTAGCGGAAATGGCGGACATTCTAGGCAAAGAAGCGGAAGCGAAAGAGTTCCGTGAAAAGGCTGAGCACCTATCGAACTACATCAACACCTGTATGTTCGATGAAAGCACGAACTTCTACTACGACATCCGTATTGAAGATAAGCCGTTAGCCAATGGCTGTGCGGGTAAACCGATTGTCGAACGTGGCAAAGGCCCTGAAGGTTGGTCACCACTGTTCAATGGTGCAGCAACGCAAGCACACGCGGATGCGGTGGTCTCTGTGATGAAAGATACGTCAGAGTTCAACACCTACGTACCACTGGGCACTGCAGCGCTATCTAGCCCAGCATTCGGCCCAGATATTTACTGGCGTGGACGCGTATGGGTAGACCAGTTCTACTTCGGTCTTAAAGGTATGGACAGCTACGGCTACCGTGATGATGCGATTGAAATGGCAGGCGCTTTCTTCGACCACGCCGATGGCTTGGTGCAAGACGGCCCTATCCGTGAGAACTACAACCCATTGAACGGTGAGCAGCAAGGTGCGCCAAATTTCTCTTGGAGTGCAGCTCACTTGTACATGCTTTACAACGATTTCTTCACTGACGCAGAGTAAATTAAAACCTATACCTGTCTTCTGGAATTCAATGAAAAGATAACCTCATAAATTTCAGGCTTTGGCACTCAGTATCTCGCTGAGTGCTTTTTTTTCACTTCTCAATCAGCATGAAAAGTAAGGTATAGGAGCATTCGGCCTACTATGATCCTTTTACTCTCACTCCAGCTCATTGAGCTTTTGTTGCTATTTTTCAGTGGCTGAAATCCGGTCGAATCACACCATGAAACACGCGAATAAGTTTCACCGCAAAGAGCTAGAATGTGGGCAATACGGGTTTATTCAAAATATCTTTACCCTTATTCGTAATCCGGACATTAATTTGATAGTCGTTTACCCAATAACCACTAAACTATAGTCTCGCCTTCCCTTTTTTTGAGAAAACCTAAATGCCTAATGCTGATTCCACCCTAAACAAACGCATGGGAATCGTTGCGCTCACTTGGCCAATTTTCATCGAAGTACTGCTTCGAACTGCACTAAACACCAGTGATGTATTCATGTTATCTGGATACTCAGACAAAGCCGTGTCTGCTGTTGGTGTTATCTCTCAGATATCCTTTTTCCTAATCATCGTATCGACCATGGTCAGCAGTGGAACTGGTATTCTCATTGCCCAATACAATGGCGCCTCACGCGATCAAGAAAGCGCGCAAGTCGGCGTTGCCAGCATCATATTGGCCATCATTACCGGTATATTGCTGAGTATTTTCGCGGTGCTGGGTGCAGAGTACTTTATTCCGCTTTATCAGCTTGAAGCTCAGGTTGAGCAGTACGCACAAGAGTACTTGTTCATCAGTGGCGCACTCACTTTCAACGTTACAATAGGCGTGGTACTTACCACTATCCTTCGCAGTCATGGTTACTCTAAATCTCCAATGGTCATCAATATGATTGCTGGTGTTATTAATATCTTCGGTAACTACTGCGCGCTCTACCAACCTTTTGGCTTACCGGTATACGGCGTTCAAGGGGTAGCCATCGCAACCGTGACGAGCCAAGTGATTGGCATGTTTATCTTGATTGGTGTGGTCAGAAGTACAGGCATAGACCTACCCGTGAAACAGTTTAAATCGGTACCGAAATCTATCTATCAGAAGATAATGAAGATCGGTTCGATGAACGCAGGTGAAGTGCTCTCTTACAACATGGCCCAAATCAGCATTACCTTTTTTGTCGTTCAAATGGGCACATCATCACTGGCGGCCTTTACCTACGCTCAGAACATCGCACGTCTCTCGTTCGCTTTTGCTTTAGCCATTGGTCAAGGTAGCCAAATTCAAACCGGTTATTACATTGGTAAGGGATGGATCGATGAAATCACGTCACGCGTTCAGCGCTACTTTGTGGTGGGTTTCATCGCCTCAACCACGATCACCTGTGTGGTTTACCTATTCCGTTATGAGATTCTCGACCTGTTCACACAAGATCCTGAGATCATCGCATTAGCGGCAGGGCTGATTGCGGGGTCAATCATTCTCGAAGCGGGGCGAGTATTTAACCTTATCTTCATCTCATGTTTGAAAGCCGCTGGCGATATTAAGTTCCCAGTAAAAATGGGCATCCTCAGCATGTGGGGCATTGGGGTTGCCATGAGCTATTTGCTCGGCGTGCACTGGGGTTATGGTGTGCTTGGTGCTTGGATGGCTATCGCGATGGATGAATGGTTCCGCGGCATCATCATGGCGTACCGCTGGCGAGCAAAAAAATGGACTCGTTTCTCGCTTTAAGTGATTGAAGATACGTGAGTAAATTTGACTGATGCAAAAGAAAAAGCGCTAGGGGGAGCTAGCGCTTTTTAGACCAACTAAATCCATTTAGCCTGGCAGTTTTTTAAGCTATATCATATGGATATAACCAATTTTTTTTACTTAGGTAAATCAAAAAGCCTATTCTTTACGACTGCTTTGAGTCGTAAATTAAGTATAGTCGGACTGTAGAAAATGGAAGGAATTATTTCGTTTATTTTTGATGTCTTGCGAAAGACTCAAGTAGAAAAGCAGCCCAGATGGACTAACCTTTAATCATGAATAAAAATCTTGATGAGAGGCAATATGGGTTCAGAGACAACGCCTTCTAAGACCGCCTCTCAGACAGAACATTCAGACTTGTTATCGTCGTTATTTTTTGAGTTTAAGAGAAATAAATTAATCTTATATTTTATTGCAGTAACAACACCTCTCACCTTACTTACCAGCCTGCTAGTACCCCATGAACTCGTCTATGATGTCTACACTTACCTTGAGGTATTAGCCATCATTAGTTACGTCTCCTTTGTCTTATGGGCGACTTACTTCTACTTTCATATGCTTTTTACCAGAGAACAAAAGCCAACAATAAAATTTTTAAACAAACTCAAAACACTTCTTTGTCCCATATCTAAGCCAATCAGTTTCATCATTTTGATGATCTCGCTCAACGTGGCCTTTTCAAACTACACTTTTTTAAAATCCCTCATCCCATACTTTAACCACTATGCATTTGACCTAGACTTCTACTATCTAGACAAATGGCTACACTTCGGCTTCTCTCCATGGGAAGTCACACACTACTTGTTCCCTGGAGCACTCTCTTCATTGGTGATCAGCGCGCTATATAATTTATGGTTTTTCCTTATGTGGGGCATGCTTTTGTTCTTTGTCATTGATAGGAAAAACGAACTACTCCGTAACCAATTTCTACTAACTTTCTTGAGCTCATGGTTAGTGATCGGCAACGTGATGGCCACACTACTCTCCTCTGCTGGTCCTGCTTTCTTTCATCACTTCGAAAGCCTTGATGCTTATGCTCAGCTGATGCAGAGGTTAGAATCACAAAGCGAATACCTTTCCGAACAGGGCTTTCTGCCGCTTTGGATGCTTTCAACACAAGACATGCTCTGGGAAAACTACATTGATGGCGTAATCATTAAAGGCTCGGGAATATCCGCTATGCCTAGCTTGCATGTCACGATCGCGGTGTTGATGGCTATGACTGCATTCAAACTCAACAAAAAACTCGGATATGTGGCTTGGGTGTATACCTTCATTATTCAGATAGGTTCGGTACATTTGGCCTGGCATTACGCTGTTGATGGTTATGTGGGAGCCTTGTGTGTCGTCATTCTCTGGCACTTAATCGGATACCTGCTTAGACGGAACCACCAATCAATTACCCAGCATCAATAACAATCTCCACCGCTTGCGAAATCACATCTCTCAAGTGCCTACTCTTATCGTCTAAATGCTTTCCCTTGCGATAAACAAGCTGTATATCGAAATCGGGAACGTCTATCGGCGGAGCAACAGCGACCAATGAGACCTCTGTATTTACGCCACTTCTCGCGACCAACTTAGGCACTATACATAACAACTTCCTACCACTAATCAAGCGTTTAACGGTTAAAAAGTTACTCGATGCAATCGCAACCTTTCGCGTATAACCCAGTGCAGCAAGTTTTGCATCAACGGCGGTTTTTAACTCACCACTTGGCGAGACTAACGCATGCTCTACAGAGACAAAGGATTGCAATGATATAGGCAGTTCAATATCTAAAACGGACTCATCCAGTAAGCATACATGCTGCTCGGTATAGAGATGTTTCGTACGATACAGTTTTGGCACCTCTCCGAAACTGCCGATGACGATGTCTAGCTTCGCCTCTTCAAATACATTTTGATAATTGGTTCGATTGACGTTAAAAAACGCCACCTGAGAGCTTGGAGAAGACTGCTTAATAAAGTCGAAGATCATTGGACCAAACATCTGCTCTGCGTAATCCGTCAGGCCTATTTTCCAAGTGCCTTTATAAGTGGCTACATCAAACGATTTAGAAAGTAGTACTTCAGATTGAATGGTATTGAGCAAAGCATCGACAGTGCTTGATAGCTCTATAGCTCTCTCCGTCGCCTCCATCTTGCTCCCTACTCGCTCAAACAGAGGATCATCAAACAACTTTCTAAGTCGCTGAAGGCTATGGCTCATCGCTGACTGACTGACATAACAGCGCTCAGCCGCTTTACTTACACTGTTCGTTTTGTACAACGCTTGCAGTGCTATCAATAAGTTAAGGTCGATCCCTTTCCAGTTAAAATCAGCCATTTAAAAAACCCATTTCATTAATAGTTATAATTAAAACAATTAATTTGAATCATAGTGCAAGTCACCATAAATTACGCTAAACATTTATCTGGAATCGATCATGCTTTCAATTTTTAAAACCTTTTTCTGGCTTGGCTGGATTAGCTTTGGTGGGCCAGCTGCACACATCGGCTACTTCCGTAAAACCTTTGTTGAGAAGCTTAATTGGCTATCTGATGAAGAATACGGGCAAATTGTCGCGCTTAGTCAATTTCTACCCGGCCCAGGTTCAAGCCAAGTTGGCTTTGCGGTTGGCTACAAAAGAGGTGGCTTAACGGGTGCGATTGCTGCGTTTATCGGCTTTACTTCCCCATCTGTCATCTTAATGTTGATATTAGCTTTGGTGAGCAACCAGCTATTGGAAGCACCTCTGTTTAATTCAATCATTCACGGTTTGAAGCTACTCGCAGTGGTGGTGGTTGCTGATGCCACATTTGGCATGTACAAAAACTTTTGCCAATCGAAAGTCGCGACTGCTTTGTGTGTCGTTACCGCTGTAGTCCTCCTGTTACTTCCTGGGATCTGGCCGCAAATCTTGGTACTTCTATTTGCCGCAATCATTGGCAGCAAGTTTTTGACCTCACAAGAAATTAAAACCGTTCCATCAACACACAAGATCTCCATAACACCGCTCGTTATTTTCGTTGCGCTGTTAGTTGGCCTTCCTCTGTTCAGTGCATATTCTCAAGGTATTGAGGTATTTGGTCTGTTCTATCAAGCTGGCAGCTTAGTATTCGGTGGTGGTCATGTGGTACTTCCATTGTTGCAGAATGGTATTGGTGACCAACTATCCCAAGATGCGTTCCTAACCGGCTATGCTGCAGCACAGGCAGTACCTGGTCCTATGTTTACCTTAGCGACATACCTAGGCTATGTATTAATGCCATCGGCACCAATTACTGGCGCTTTGTTAGCGACAATCGCCGTGTTCTTACCGGGCTTCTTATTGCTACTGGGTGTATTGAAAAACTGGCAGGCAATTGCAAGTAAACCATTAGTTGCTGGTGCACTTACCGGTGTGAATGCAGCCGTAGTCGGATTACTACTTGCGGCTCTGTATCAGCCAATCTTCACAAGTGCAGTGAGTGGCGGTTTAGACTTCGCTCTGATCATCGTAGGTGTGTGGCTATTGAAAACAGTCAAGATGCCAATCGTAGGGCTTGTCGGAACATTTATGCTATTCGGCGCTATGACTGGCTTTGTTCACTAAAAAGCTAACCGAAGCAAGAGGTTAGTGAATAGCTAACTTCTTGCTTACGACTGAACGACAGGAACCGCCTAGCCTTTAACTAGCAGGTTTGATTCCATGGAAGTTAAAAAACAAGTTGCAATCAATGAGCGGGATTGGGCTTAGTGGCCAAAAAGAGTGTTTATTATCAGGGAGGTAATACTTTAAAAAGGCGATCAAATTATTGCAGGGGTTAACATGCTCTCTCGCCATAATGTAATCATAGTTCCACCCCTTTTTCACTCCAAGTTTTCTTGTCGTCATATAACGGCCAACTTTCCATGCAATACCTGGGTCTGTAGGAATCAAAATGGACAAAGTGCCGCCCGGCTTTAATACCCTAAGCCATTCTTTAATCACAAGATGAGGCTCATAAAGGTGTTCCAATATATGTGTCGCAATAACACGATCAAAGCTGTTACTTTCAAATTCTAGCGCTCGTGCATTCGTTACATTAAAAACGAGCTTGTCATAACTACTCGTGTTACTGAGTTGCTTTTTTGCCACTTCCAGTGAGGCTGAATCGCCATCACTGACCGTATACTCGTCAAAACTATGCTGAACATGTCTCAAGTGTTCACCCGTTCCAGAGCCCACTTCTAGCACCTTCGAGAAATGCTCCCTGTTACTGAAAGGCTTCTCACACGCTATATGACCCGCCCTCATCACATAGCCTGTTGTACTGCTTTGGTAGACTCGCTCGTCATATTCATCACTGAAACGGGACAAATAATCGAGCCACTCTTTATCTTCATCCTTATTTGTTCTCATTCCAGAATCCTACTGAGATGGCTTATGGTCGTGACTTCTTAATATCGAGAGGATCCTCATCTCTCGCCTGCCACGTGACACATTGTCGAGTATCAAACCGCAAAAGAAAGACATCACTGCGATAAGTGCTATTGAACTAGACAGAATTGCTGTCGGAACTCTTTCAACGAGCCCGGTATCAATAAAATCGATAATGACGGGAATACCCAAGCCTAATGAGATAAAGCAAAGCAACACCGATAAAGCGCCGAAAAAAAACATCGGCTTAACGTCTCTTAGCAGGAACAAAATAAAGTTGAGGATTTTGATTCCATCACTCAGTGTATTTAGCTTATTCGCTGTACCTTCAGGCCTTGAGTGATAATGGGTAGGGACTTCTTTGATCGGCATATTATGGTGCAGTGCATGTACGGTTAGCTCCGTCTCAATTTGAAAACCGTCACTGAAAATAGGAACCGTTTTTACGAACCGGTGACTCATCACTCGATAACCAGAGAAAACATCATTCAATTGGGCATTGAACCCTTTATTTATGAGGGTCGAAAACATCTTATTACCCAAAATATGTCCTGCTGAATAAGCCTCGGAAGAGCGCTCTCGACTACCGATGATCATATCGAGCTGCTCAGTGACAAGCTGTTCGATCAATTCAGGGCTGATTGAAGCGTCGTAGGTATCATCACCATCTGCCATGACGTAAATGTCGGCATCAATGTCAGAAAACATCCGACGCACGACTTCACCTTTCCCCTGACGGTATTCATGGCGCACAACAGCGCCCACTTGTAGCGCCTCTTTGACCGTGCCATCCGTAGAGTTATTGTCATACACATAGATAGTCGCACTGGGTAATGCGCGTTGAAAGTCAGCCACCGTTTTTCCAACAGCTCCGGCTTCGTTAAAGCATGGGAGTAACACGGCAATGGTTTGATCCTTCATTAGCTCCCCCTCACCCTGAACACTCGGTATCCACTTTCGATATTGTCGTATACCACCTCTAACCAAGCGGGCGTATCTGAGCTGTATAGCTTATTGATAAGTGCCTCCTGGCTCGCCGATTTCTTTAACATCAACAAGTGAGGATCATTGCCGACAACGATAATATCGATATGTTTATCTATGATTTTCTTTTCCGCTAAGTGGAGGTTTTCCTCTAACATCACCTCAATAAGAAACTGATTTCCAAAGATATTTCTATGATAAGGAGCAGCAATAATTCGATTATCCGTCTTTGCCAACACAGGAGCTCCAGTTTCTATTCCTGAAAGTATGGTATGAGAGTTTATATCGTTATCTTTTAGTACCTTATGAAGACTCAGCGATTGTTCCTTTCGATCAAGAGTAGTTGTAATTTCTTCAGTTGGCGACAGAGCGAGAATAACAAAGGCGACCGCTAACGGTGCTCCGGAAAAAATAACGACCGCTTTTATGATGGAGGAACGGATGCAATCTGCTAACTGAATAATCACATATGCTTGAAGGGGAGCCGCTAAAACAAAACACAATCTCATGACTCTAATCTGCCAAAACAGCGCCAAGGCTAAGTTAAAAATAAATATGAGATACAGGATAGTGCAGTGATCGTTTTTGTTCTTAAACAGTAGATATAACGTGGCAGGAATGACAAGTAAGGCGTAGTTCTCTATCGAGAAAAAGCCCTGACTGGTGACGTATCTAACGATCGATTTCGCTTCTGTCACTTGGTCCAGCCAATACAATTTAAGGAGCGGAGGATAATCAATAAACAATGCACTGCTGAGTGATGGATAAACCATTGCCACTGGGAATAAGAATAAAACAGCAAGAAATACGAACAGCAAAAACTTTTGCAGCAGGCTTTTATCTTCACTCATTAATCGATGATAAACATTAACGAAAAGCCAGCCACAAAAGAAAAGAAGGATGAGAACAAATGAGATTTCATCGAACTTAGAGACAAAAAACTCATCGTAAGGCCGGTTTAGTAAAACCGCACACGATCCAAACAAAGTGGAACTCGCATACAACTTCGAGGTGTAAGCAAGCCACTCATGACAAACAAGGCCGGAATATACGGTGTAAATCACAAAGAAAATCATAAATAACAATACATTTTCTAACCCTGTCCACAAAGATAAAGACAGCAAAAGTGCTTGAGCATAAACACGCCATGATTGACTCAATTGGTTATGGTTTAGCGGTGTCGAGGCTAAAAACAAGACAGCGAAGATAAGTTGAATATTATGATGATCAATCGAACCGGGTAGGAAGTGAATGATTGAAGGAGAAGAGATAGCAAACATCATGCTAAAAAAACGATATTTGGCTCCAAAGAAGTGATCACAGAGGAGAAAACATGACAGTGAAAAAAGCAGCAAATACAGTAATGGCACAACCGAGATTGATATGATGTACGCAAGATGCTCTTCAACAATGAATGACAATGGAAAGGCAACGAACGACAGCATTAGATCAGGAAAACGAGACCAATGAATAACAATACCATCAGCAGCATTAAAATTACTCATTGGCTCTAAATACCAATGACCAGTTGTCATCCAATCCTGAAATTGAACGAAACGCATATAGTCGTCATTGTCGTTCAGGCTAAGTGTTGAAACACTCTCCCACTTGTAAAGAAAGATAACAGTGGCGCATACAAGCCAAATCGCAGAGATAACAATGATATCTTTATTAAAACTCTCTATTTTGGGCGACATGAATATCCTTTCACTATGCCAAAATTAAAATGTTACCGCTCCATCTCTCTCACTTCCGCTAAAGCTCTATTAAGGTTTTCATTCGCGATTTTGTAATAAGATGGATTCTTATCGATTGCTTGTTGAAGGTAAGGAACCGCTTGGTCTGGTTTACCTTGTAATATTAGGAAGTAACCAACGTTGTTCAACGCTTCAGGGGCATCCATATGTCTCATGAAAACGTTAGTTGCCTTTTTGATATCCCCCGACGCTAAGTAAATAAGTGCGAGGTTGTTTTGCGCCTTTTCATTGTTAGGCTCTAGCTCTAACGCTGAACGCGTGTATTGATACGCTTCCTTGTAGTTCCCATACATATAATGGGA
Organism: Vibrionales bacterium SWAT-3; assembly: GCA_000169995.1. Classification (GTDB taxonomy): domain Bacteria; phylum Pseudomonadota; class Gammaproteobacteria; order Enterobacterales; family Vibrionaceae; genus Vibrio. The sequence continues at coordinate 61,650 of AAZW01000011.1, forward strand.
ATACCCCATATTCAGTAATGCTTTGACTGAGCTCTTATCAATGGTGAGCGACTTTTTGAAGTACTCTTGGGCTATCTGATGTTTTCCATCGACATCTTCCAACACCCCAACTCCCATATAAGCCAATGCCGGAGATAGACTATCAACCTTCAAGCCAGCGACCTCACTCTGACTGAGCGCTTGGTAGTTTTGAATCGTCTTACTGTTTTTTAGGCGAACTTGGTCAGCATTTATCGCTTTGAAGAAGTAACTTCGACCTTCATCAGGACGACGCTGTTTGGTGTACAAGACACCTAACTGCTCTAGCACATCTGTATGAGCAGGATTGAAGTCGAGAGCCGCCAAGTAGGCTTTTTCAGCCAATGCATAGTTGCCTCTGGATGAGTGAATTCGACCAATAGTAAACAGCGTTTTATCGTGGAACTCTTGCTCAGGAAAAGAGAGGGAACGAATGTACTCGTAGAGTGCTAAGTCGATATTATTGTCTCTCAACGCAACATCACCGCGCATGATCGCTTCTTTTTCACTGACCGGAGGGTCATCGTTGGTCAGTGTGTCAATGGGCTTGCCTGAATATAACTCAGCATCAAATTGATTGGTTGGTTCATCTGAGGACGCACAGCCAAGAACCAATAATGGTAGAAAAAGCAAAAGTATTCTGTTGGTGAACATCATAAACCTACTCCTGGCGCACTTAATGCGTCCATAACAATCATCATCCCTGGCCCTAGGGCAACAATAAAGAAACAGGGCCAAATAAATAACAACATAGGAAACAGCATTTTAGTGGGTATTTTAGCGGCAATTTCTTCAGCCGCTTGTTGGCGTTTATCTCGAAAATCGTCGGTATAGTCACGTAAGGTTTGCGCTAGGCTTCCCCCCATTCGAGAGGCATGCGATAGTAAAGAAACTAACCCTTCTAGTTCATGTAGCCCTGTCCGCTCAACCAGTTGAGTGAGTGCATCTGGCATGGTGACACCCGCCTGAATCTTGGCACATACCGTATCTAGCTCATCAGCCAACTCTGGTTGTGATATGTATAACTCGTTAGCGACTCGCCCTAATGCAGCGTTAAAACCAAGCCCCGATTCAGTACAAACCACCAAGAGATCGAGCGCGTCAGGCACTCCGTTTCTAATTTTTCTCTGTCGCTCCTTTTGCATTTTATTCAATAAAAAATTAGGTAAGAAAGTACCGACAAAGATACAAGTTATTATCAATAGGTTGTTGTAACTGCCACCAATAGATAAGTAAAACACCACGAATGCACAAACAAATCCAATAAGCATCGACAGTATTTTCAGCGCATAAAACACTGAAAGCGCACTTTTTTCATGGTACCCAGCGTGCATCAATTTTTCTGAGTAGGTTTCGTTATCCTTTTGGTTCCCTCGTCCAATAAATGGCGTTAGTGACTCTAAAGTGTTGGCAAAGTCATAAGGCTTACGAGAGCTTGCATTATTGCCACCAGCAATCTGTTTCAACTTTTTATCGAGCGGCGATCGTGCACCAACAAAAAGAAACCCTAAGGTGAACGTGAGTAACATCGTGGTCAGCAAAATCATCCCGTAAAGAAAGGTTTGACTACTAATACCAAACTCCGAGAGCGCTTGCTTCCATACTTCTAAATCTAAGAATTCCATAATCTATATCTCGATATTTATTATTTTTCTTATCCACAATGCCCCAATAGCCAGCAAGATAACGCCAATACTGACCATCGAGATTCCTCTTGGGTCACTGTATAAGGGCTCTATATATTCGGGGTTAACGAATTTCAGGCCGAAGAACAGAACAAATGGAGAAAGAGTCAGTATCCAAGCGGACAAGCGACTCTCCGCTGAGAGCGTTTTAATTTTTCTTTCTAATTTAAAGCGGGCTCTTAGTACTTCAGACACTTTTTGCAGGTTCTCTGAGAGGTTACCCCCTGTCTCTTTCTGTAGCATCACGGCACTGGAGAAAGCCAACATGGAAACCGTTGGAACACGCTCTGTCATCTGCATAATCGCGAGCCGTAAATCGTAGCCATAGTTCAGTAAGTTGTAGGTGTTCTTGAACTCAACGCCAATAGGCTCCGGCATCTCTTCACCGACCTCATTGAACGACTGAACTATTGGCTGACCAGCCTGTAAAGCCCTTCTGATGATGTCTAACGCTTCGGGAAGCTGCTCCTCAAAACGCGCCATCCTGTATGTCACTCGATTTTGGACAAACAGGTACGCCACTACCCAAGCAAAGACAAAAGCCGCTACACAAATGAACCACACTTGATTGAGCACCAACGCGACCAAAGCTAATAAAGTACCGCAGAGAAAGACGACAAATAGAAAGCGGCTTAAGGTGATCTTGAGGCCAGCTAACTCAAGCATGCGCTTTAAATCAGCCAGAAAAGGAATCACAATGAGTTTTCGATCAAATGGAGAGAGCTCTTTGTTGTAGTGCTCTTTAAGGAGCGACAAACTCTCTTCATCAATATTTCTTTGTGTCTCTTTTAAACGTCGAGTTAACTCTTTGTGTTTGGCTTTTTTCCCAGCGGCGGGCAGTAACAAGGCTTGTGAGATAAATAACACCGCGATAAATAATAGGACCAAAGAGACCGTTACGTTATCCATAATCCGCACCTCAACTATGTGACTCAGCAAAGAGTTCAAATGGCAGGTCAAGACCACGCTTAACTAACTGGTCATGCGCCTGAGGAACCACCCCTGTTGCTGTGTAATAACCTAATATATTGCCGCTCTCATCGACCCCTTGTCGCTGGAATCGAAAGATTTCCGACATGGTGATCACTTCACCTTCCATGCCATTGATCTCTTGGATACTGACCATACGGCGCTTACCGTCTTCTTGTCTCTCCATCTGCACCACAAGATGAATTGCTGAAGCAATCTGTGCTCTTAAGTTTTTAGTCGAAATATTCCATCCCGCCATTGAGAACATGTTCTCAACTCGGCTTAAGGCATCACGGGGGGTATTCGCGTGTATTGTCGCGAGTGAGCCATCATGACCCGTATTCATTGCGGCCAACATATCGACCGCTTCGCTACCACGAACCTCCCCTACTACAATGCGGTCTGGTCGCATACGCAGGGTATTTTTTACGAGTTCACGCTGGCTGATCTCCCCTTTACCTTCTAAGTTCGCAGGACGCGTTTCAAGACGAATTACATGGGGTTGTTGGAGTTGAAGTTCGGCTGAATCTTCAATGGTGATAATGCGTTGATCTCGGGGAATAAAGCCTGAAAAGATATTCAATGTGGTCGTTTTACCCGAACCGGTACCACCTGAAATCAAAATATTGAGCTCCCCTTTTACGGCTGCTTCAACGAATTTAGCCATCTGCGGAGAGGCTGACTTATATTGCAACAAGTTATCCATGGTTAGACTGTCGACAGCAAAGCGTCTAATGGACACCGACGGGCCATCCAAAGCCAAAGGAGGGATAATTGCGTTTACCCTTGAGCCATCAGCTAGGCGAGCATCCACCATAGGTGATGCTTCATCGATTCGACGCCCCACTTGGCTAACAATACGGTCAATGATGTTTCTGAGATGTCGGTCATCTAAAAAGGTATAAGGTGTTTTTTCTAGCTTACCACCACGTTCGACGAATACATTTTTCGGTCCGTTAACCAGAATATCCGATACCGTTTTATCCGCTAATAACGGCTCTAATGGCCCCAAGCCAAAGACTTCATCTTCAATTTGCTTGATCACTCTTTTTCGACCTTCAGCACTCAACGCATGGCTTTGATCATCAGACATTAACTGAACGATCGCTTCATGAAGATCAACTTTCGCACGCTCTTTATCTAAACTCGAAAGCAGACCAAGATCGAGAGTATCGAGTAGCTGCTTATGGAAGTAATGCTTGATAGAAAGCTCTTGTTCTAAAACTTTCTTAGCTTCATTAACCGATTTTTCTTGTTCTTCATTAGCATCTAGCCCTTTATGAACCTCAGGCTCATTCGTGACACCTTTAGGAAAGCTGGTAACGTTCTCGCTCTCTTGCTGCGAAAATTGTTCTACTTTTTTTTCAAACTCTGGGTTTATATTTTTTCGTTTAAAAAACATAACAATCCCTCACCTATGCTTTGAACAAACAGCCTATGAAAATATCTTTTTGAGCCAACTCTTCTCTTCCTGCTCTGGTGGAGAAAGAATATGAGACAAGTCAATGATCGAGCGTGTGATAGAGCTTTTCTTCTTAGATTCCACTAAAGGCTGGCCAAGGTTGGCACTTTCTAATGCCACCTTGAAATCATTGGGCATGACATGAATATCGTGCTTGCCAACGGTTTGTTCTATATCTGATAACTTGATGGTTTGTCGCTTCTCGTAGCGATTAACGATGATCTCAATCGAATCTTGTTGTAAGCCATATTCGAACTTAAGCGTTCTTATTAAGCGGTTACTGTTTTTGACAGACACTAAAGTTTGCTGGGTAACGAGCAACACCTTAGTGGCTGGTGAGATCGCCGACGCAAAGATATGATCTAAACCTCGCGAGAAGTCGATAATGATGTAACGGTAGAAACGGCGCAACACAGGCAGCAGCTTGCCAATTTTCTGGGCATGCTCATAATCATCCGCGTTATTTTCGTGTTTGAAGCTTAAGATGTGTAACCCTGAACTATGCTTATTCACTAAACTACTCAAAGACATATCATCCAAATCATTCGAGCTGTCGATGGCATCTGAAATGCTGTAACTAGGGGAAAGGTTCAAATATTCAGGGATAACACCGAATTGGAGGTCAATATCGAGCAAAAGCACTTCGTCTGGGTGATAACTCGCGATTTCAACCGCGGTATTCAAGGCTAATGTTGTCGCCCCCATGCCCCCCTTGGTGTTAATAAACAGGAAGACTTCTCCGTAGCTCGAGTTTTCAATTTTTTCAGCTGCGGTTTTCTTAAGTAGCGGCAATAATCCGGAAATTGAAATGTCGTGAGATAGAAAGTCCGACGCACCAAGTCTCAATGCGATTTTCAATGAACCATTGTCACTTTCATCACCAAATACAACCAAAGACAAGTCATGCTCTTCTAACTGCAAATTATAACTTTGCAGATCGACCATTTTCTGAGCCCAGCCGCCACTCGCTTCAACAAAAATAAGGTCCGGTGCATCTAAGTTTTTCAGATACTCTTCCGTCATACCTAGTAGCGAAAAGGAGTCAATGTGTACATTTCGGCAGCGCTTCAACTGCTGTCTCATATGGACATGAAAATGCTCATTGTTATAGATGAGCCAGACGTTCAAGTTCGTCTTCAGGCGAATTGCATCGTCTTCATTAGGTAAAATATCAATTGCTTCGCCCATACTCCCACCTATCTTCATTTCGGACATCTTGTCCTATATCATCGAAGCCTAACGTTTATGCTTAAGAGCAATCTCTCTAACGATGTAACCCAATTACATCCATGATTGTATGTATGGCTCACTGAACAAAAGTCATAAGATCCAATTCACCCTAAATAGGTTTTTAAGCATATTTTTACTAGCTCCCACCGCTAGCATCTCTTCACCTGTGTTAATTAAAGCTTTGTAGAACCTGACTATTATTACCGGTAAGGTCCTCATCACCTTTGCCCACATAGGCGTCGTAGCCCGCTTGCATCCGCTCACCGGTACCATCAGGTAACACCTGTAGATTCTCTTGAGTCGCATTCGGGTTGTATGTTTGTTCCATCTTCAACTGAGCAACCGACTGCCCTAACCTAGCGTCATTCGCACAACCCACTAATACCAACGTGAGAAAGACCATCATTGTTCTAATCATATCTATCTCCTTACAAGTCATGACCAAATGAGCCTTCACTACCACCATCGGTTGGCGTGATATCTTTGGCTGCACTTGCACTACTGTTGTCTTCAGAATCAGAAGGCTCCGCAATGTATGCGCTTCGACCTAATAAGTAGTATTCCAAATCATTAGGATCGACAAACGCATCGGTTGGCAGTGTCACTTTGCTTCTGTCTACGGGTTTGGCGAGTCTAGGGGTAACAAGGATAACTAGCTCAGTTTCACCAGAGACATACTCTTGGCTATTGAATAACTGCCCCAAAATAGGCACGTCACCGATACCTAGCATTTTGTTACTAATGTCTCGAACATTTTCACTCAATAGCCCCGCGATACCGATGGTTTGTCCATCAGCAAGCTCAAGTGTTGAAGATGCACTGCGACGTGTGATTGGCGGAATAAAGTAAGTCGCATTGGTAGTACCAGGATCAATCGTTAGCGAGCTGCTATTCGCAATTTCACTCACATCAACAGCAAGGTTTAGGTTTATTTTTTGGTCACTAAGTACAGTAGGAATAAACTTCAAGCCGACCCCATATTCTTTATATTCAATGGTAATCCCATCATCATCCGGAACAGGGATTGGGAACTCACCCCCCGCTAAGAACTCGGCTTTTGAGCCGCTCAAAGCCGTTAAATTAGGTTCTGCCAACACTTTAGCTACGCCGTTCTGTTTCGAGACATCAAGTGCGAAGGTGAACAAGGTGTTACTGTCGATAAAGGAACCTAAAATCCCGTAATCGGTTGAAGTTGGAATATCAAAGATTGGTGTGGCACCTAATACACCAGCTGGTACCGATGCACCACCCCATGAAAAATTAGAGCCGCTGGTTTGGAAGAAATGGAAATTGGCATCAAACTTTCTCACCAGACTACGCTGAACCTCGGCAACCGTGACCTCTAACATCACTTGCTGAGCACCACCGATCGACATCAAATTGATCACCCCTGTCGCAGCGGCTTGCTCACTACCACTCTCTTTCGTTTCGTCAGCAGCCTGCCCTGCGGCATAGGTTTCAGCAATTCTCATCGCTACATTCATCTTCTGTTGATTGCTAATTTGCCCACTCAACAACAAGCGATTCTGTGCGCTGTGCACCTCAATAGTTTCATCAGGAAGAAACTCATACAGCTTGGCTTTCAAACTATTAAGATCATGCGTGACCTCAATGTTGATCGACTCAATCAACTGGCCTCGAGCGTCCCACGCCATCAGGTTGGTCGCACCTAACTTCTTACCGATTAAAAAGACTTCGTTAGATTTCAAAATGACGATGTCCAATACCTCTGGATCACCGAGGGAAACCTTGCTCGCCTTCCCAGAAAGCACCACATGAGTAGATTTATGGTGAGGCACCGTAACTGTTTTTCCCGTTTGCAATGCAGAAAAACTGGCAGTAGAAAAGCAAATCAGGCTAAAAATACACGTTATTATTGTTTTCATAACTCACCTCAATCCTTAACGCGAACGTTGGAGGTTTCTGTACCCTTGATAATGGTCACGCTTGGTCTAGGCACATATCGACGAACCACTTTTTTCTCAACTTCGTGTGGGTTTCTCAAAGTAAGCTGAATACTGCCTTTGCTTTTAGCCGTTAGAAGCTTTTCTGCATCTTTGGGCGTTACCTCGAGGGTCACCGCACGAACAATAATGGGACTGTTTTCTTTAGTTCTGGCAGTTTGGTCGACCGCTAATACTTTTATGTCTTTCAACACGGTTTGCGTCGCCGCCGAGTTTTTCCCATAAGAGACGGTATTCAAGATATCGACCTTATTACCCGGCAGTAAGAACCCCGCAACACCAATAACATCATCTACTCGAATCGTTACCGCGCGCTTATTTTCTGGTATGAGCGCCGCTAGTGTGGAGCCCTCACCTGGAACCGTAAAGCGCAGCTTATGGAGCACTTCTCCAGCATAAATAGTGTTAGCAACCACCTTTCCGATAAGCTCTTCCTTATCCGAATAGTTATTTTCATTGATCCAATCAACTTCCATTAACTTGGTTGTTAAGAACTGCTCTTCGATGACGGTTCCTGCTTCGATCTCTTGAGACGCTACGACAACAGGGTGACGTTCAACCTTTTCGACCTCAATAGTCGGTTGAACTTGATCGTCCATCCATTGCTTAGCGAAAAATACCGCCGCCAAGCCAAATACAACGGACAATAAAAACAGTAGGAAAACCTGACTCTTATTCATTATTCTCGTCCTCGTGTCCATCAGAGGTAAAATAGACTTCCCATGCCATGGAAAGAATGTCGAATGTGATTACGGGCGGGAGTTGTTCAAACGAAAGAATATCTTTGCTGATACCAACAAGATCTTTCGGCAAACAAGGAAACAGTGGCACCTTATAAAGGGTATGCATTTGCGACAAACGCTCAAAGAATCCATCTTGAAGCTCTAATTCTTTTTCAGCGACAACGCTCATCCATAGCGACTCATAATCACGTTGAACTAGAGGTTTAAATTCAATTTTGTAACCCAAGCGGCGTAAAAAGGCAGGATCACTGATCTTCTCTGGATTTAAGTTAGTAGAAAAAGCAAGGGTAAGTACAAACGGCATCGTCACTTGTTGACCATTAGGTAACGACAGATAATCAAAGTAATACTCCATCGGTACAATCCAACGATTTAGCAGATTATCGACAGGCATTGGTTGTCGCCCGAGATCATCAATAATCAAAATACCGTTATTGGCCATCATTTGTAGAGGCGCTAACCACACTCGGCTATGCTCCGAGTGATTGACTTCGAGCATATCCATTGTTAACTCACCGCCAACCTGAATATTTGGTCGCTCACAATTGAGCCAGCGCTTGTCATACTGATCTTTCAGTGAAATAACCGTTTCAGTGCCGTTACGATCTAGCGGTTTATGATGTTGCGTAGAGAACACTTTAATAATATTGCCAAACGCATAGACTGCATAAGGAATGAAGACCGAGGTATGAAGCGCATTAACAATACGTGTAGCAACAAATGTTTTCCCAGTACCGGCATGCCCGTACAAAAGCAGCGCACGGCCAGAGTTAATAGCAGGCCCCAATACCGAGATCATTTTATCAACGCCATAAACATCACTCAGCGCTGCTTCAACATCAGGCCTTGTCACTAATTCAGCCCTCAAGTCCTGCTGTCTCACAATATCACTGTACTGAGCGAGCGATACGGGAGCAGGCCCAAGATAAGCATCCCGATTGAAGGCAAGATCGGCTTCTTCCATTCCCTTTTCAGATAAAGAGTAACGCACATGGCTGTGTGACGAAGATTCGAGAGACAAGGCTGACGTTGGTTGAAAAACTTCGATCAGTGATTTTTGTCTAAGCACCGCAAGCCCATTCTCGACAATATGTGTAACCACACACAAGTAATTCGAAAGCTCTAATACATCTGACTTAGGGTAAGCAGATAAGTGCTTAAGCAATAGGTTTTCAATAACAACCTCTGGTACACCGAGCATTTCAATGGAGGTAGGCACCATTGGTGATGAGATTTGAGGCCTCAAGTTACTAGGGGACGGGATCCCTCTGATGTCCATATACAACCTCTCCATAAAAACCAATCAAGCGATTGACCTCTCTTCAAGTAAAATAACTGTACATCGCTAAACCTATTACCACAGAAGGCGCAAAAGGCATCGTCACTTTATTTGAATACCGGTTATGTAAAACAGGTTGATCTTTTATAACTGGAGACATACCACTAATTAACATCAACTTTTCTTGGAAATACCCTTTAACAGTGAGTGCACTATTATTTGCAAGGTTATACAACAAATAAAAAGTACCTATTACCCCTGAAGAAATAAGTATAAAATAAGAAACATCAAGCAATGAACCCCACCCAATATACAACCCAATAACACCCAACAACTTCACATCTCCTGGGGACATAGCCCTCAAGAAATACAAAGCTAAACCAGAAAAGAAAAAAACCACCAAACCAAAAAAAGAAACGGCAAGCGAATCCCAAGTAAATCCACCATTAATTAATGATATAAAGTAAATAAAGACTAATAAAATCAAGATTCTATTTGGTATTATATTTTCTTTAACATCAAATACCGATATAACAATCAATAGCGCCCAAAAAACTAGAGATTCACTTATCATTCATTTATACACCTGAAACAATCATGACAAACTTACTGATTAATGCCGTAGCTATACCTGAGAATATTGCCCAAGAAAGCAGAACAAGCACTGCCGCACCAATGATGTATTCAACAATGGTGAAGCCTTTCTGCATTTTAATTCTCTTTAACAACATAGCGACTATGGAGCAGTTGTCGTACTTATCGCGTTCACAATAGCACTGAGTTTGTTCGACAATGTATTACCGATCCCGGAAAATATTGTAGTCAGACCAAGAACAAGCATGGCAGCACCAATTACATACTCGATAACAGTAAGACCTTCTTCATCATTCATGAATTCTTTACAACTTTTCAAAAACTTACTCATGAGAATCTCTCCTTGATTTACATTACAGGTTTATTTACCTGTAAACTAAATCTAGAGCTCAACGTTATATTCGGTTAGGATTTTCTTGCTATTTACTTGCACTTTTTTGTTGTACTTCTAATCTCTGTAATAAATACCTTATTCCTAACCCCCTCGCCTCTGGTTATTTAAATATGACACTGGTTTAATAAAAATGAAATTAATAACACCATTACTATCAGATATAGATAGCGAATTTAATTCAATTATTATAAAAAAAATTAGTCGCTACTTCCCTGTCGATAATTTTAAACAAGATATATCTATTATCAGTAACTTAGATGTAAGGTTGGTATTTTTCATTTTAAATAGAGTAGATGAACTTCAATTACTTACTATGTCACTCTCAATTTGTGAGAATCTCAATAAGAGAATAGTTATTATCTGTTCAGATCGGATACCTAATATCATTCGGAATCATAAAAATGTGCTATTTGTTATCGAAACAAACAGTAATCACCTGACCAGCACCTTCGAAGAATTGAAGAGAAAAACGCAGCATATCTTCGATCCACATTTTGACCTTGATCGAGATACTAATAATAACAACCAACTCCCTGCCAAGTTGTTTACGTCAGAAGTGGTCAATTTTGTTATGGACAACATCAACAAAGAGATCAAAGAAACGGTGATCGCTGAGACATGTCATTGTTCTACAACCTACTTTTCTAAGAAGTTTCATCTACACTTTGGAGTAAGCTTTCGCGACTTTGTGTGTGATAAACGAATCTTGCTAGCCAAGAAGCTAATCGAAGCGGATACCGAGTCCAAGATAGCTGTCATCTCTTATCAATGTGGATACAAGGATGTGTCATATTTCTCAAGAATCTTCAAGAAAAGAACTGGCGTAACGCCTGCAAGTTACAGACGAGCCTGCACGGATAACAGAAAACGCTAATTTTACTCCCTAAAAGAAAAAATCATGGTACATTTAACATGATTTTGACAAAAATAACTTAGCGAAAAACATGGAGTTAGACAATGATTCAGCCTAACGAGTTTAGCCAAGAACAAGCAACAGCTCTCCCTACACCCAATGATATGATTCTTAAATGGGCAGAAGAACGCCCAAATGAGGTCTATTTAAAGCAAATTATTAATCGCCAGTTTGTCGAGTTCACGTACAAAGAAGTGGCTGATAAAGCACTAAAACTGGCGTCAGCACTAGAAGCACTTGGTGCAGAACCTGGCGATCGAGTCGCACTTGTTTCTAAAAACTGTGCAGAATGGTTTATCTGTGACCTTGCCATGATGCTAGGAGATTTTGTCAGCGTCCCAATCTTTCCTACCGCAGGTGCAGATACCATCCAATACTGTATTGAACACAGTGAAAGTAACATAGTCATTGCAGGCAAGCTTGATGATCCTAAGGCGACACAACAAGTACTTGATGACAACCCAAACTTAGCTAGCATCTCGCTACCCTACGATACAGCGCCAAAGTGTAAACACACATTTGGGCAACTCATCAATACACATGAACCAACCACTAAACGCCCTCAGCATCACCATGACAAGCTTATGTCTCTTGTTTATACATCGGGTACCTCTGGCTTACCAAAGGGCGCAATGCTTACTTACGGTGCCTTTACGTGGTCAGTTCAAAGGCTGATCGATCATATCGGTATCCAAAAAGATGACCGTCTGTTTTCTTACTTGCCACTGGCCCATATCACAGAGCGTGTCTACATCTTTGGTTCATCAGTAATGGGCGGTGTCGTTACCGCATTCCCAGAATCTTTAGACACCTTTATTGATGATGTGAAGATGCAGCGTCCGACTCTGTTTATTTCTGTCCCTCGTTTATGGACCCTGTTCCAACAGCGCATCCAAGACAAACTGCCACAGAAAAAACTGAACATTCTGCTGAAGATCCCATTCATAAATAACATCATCAAGAAGAAGCTTGCTGATGGCTTAGGTCTAGATCAAGCTCGCGTTCTGGGCTGTGGTTCTGCGCCAGTATCACCAGCGCTACTTGCATGGTACGAAAGCGTTGGTTTACACATTACCGAAGCATGGGGGATGACAGAGTCTTTCGCTTACAGCACATTAAACTATCCATTTAGAGCGGATAAAATTGGTACGGTTGGTAACGCTGGCCCAGGCATTGAACTTAAGATTGCCGACGATGAAGAGATTCTAGTTCGTGGTAAAGGTCTATTCTCTGGCTACTACAAAAATGACATTGCGACGCAAGAGTCGTTTAATTCTGAAGGCTGGCTACACACCGGAGATATTGGTGATATTGATAGCGAAGGCTACCTCACAATTCGTGGACGTAAGAAAGACACCTTCAAAACAGCAAAAGGTAAGTTTGTCGCACCAGTTCCAATCGAGAACAAACTCTTTGAGTACAGCCGCGTAGAGATGATGTGTCTGATTGGCCTTGGCTTACCAGGCCCAATTCTGCTTGTTGTCCCACATGATTTCCCTAACTTCGATCGCGCTCGCTACGAGAGAACGACTAAGCGAGTGATCGAGAGAATGAATGAGAAGCTCGCGTCTCATGAGAAGATTAAGGGCGTACTTATGATTAAAGAACCATGGAGTATTGAGAATGGCGTGTTAACACCAACACTCAAGATCAAACGTCATGTGTTAGAGCAGAAGTACCACGAAGTGGGCCACAATTGGCCGAAAGACAAGTTGGTGGTTTGGGAGGAGTAATCTTCCTTTCCTATATAACTAGCTTCAAATGAGAAGCAGCACTAAGAGGGAGCCAAGGCTCCCTCTTCTTTTTAAACGCAATCCCTACTCTTTGTGTCTACCAATCATAAAGATGCATTACTTACCCCAAAAACTACAAGGTCAAACGGATAATGACGTCAAGCATCTCATCGAAACAAGGACCTAGCGCCTCCTCATCAACAGCATGACAGTACACACCCTCAAGTTGATTAGGGTCGTAGTCACTACTTAAATCCGGATCATCCAACAACGCACTCGAGTTCGCCATACGTAATAATAAGTCTTCCCCAAACTCACTATCTGGTCCGGTCGCCGATGTAAGCGATGAGCCGAGTCCGAGAGTAAACACATAAATATCTTCCGATCTTGCGGCTTCAGCAATGTCTTCGACAAGGTTACGAGCCACCCTGTTCACCCTTCTATACAAGTCATTAGCCGAGTGGCTATCCGGATCATACTGAGCGACAGGTCGTACCGAGTGAGTGGGATTTAGGATATTAAACTCAGTGGCATTTGAATCATGGGTCGTGTAGTACTCAGGCATCTCGCTGATGTAATCATCGATGTCTCTCCCCTCATAACCATCAGATAACCATTGTAGCAATGGAGTCATGTCTCCAAAGCCCTCTTGGCGTACCACTCGTGCCATCACTCGATCTTATCGCCCCGGTATGTGTGCCACCACCTTCAAAGTCAAAAGTCGAAGCGAAGGTATTTGGTGCACCATCGGTAAAGAACACGATCACTTTTAAATTTGCCGGATCTGTCACTGTTCTTAGCTCATTGAAAGCTCGATACATCCCCTCTGATGCATTGGTATATTGTGCATTAGAGGTACTACCGAAATTGAAGCTATCGATCTCTGACTTGATAGTGCTTCGACTATGGCCTCGAGTCGCATTGAACCCCACAGGAACTTCCGACCCGAAAGCAAACTTCACCAATGAAATGCGGTCAAAACCTTCGTGGAAGTTTTCAATAAATGACTTCGACCTATCTATCACATCTTGCGTTACATCGCCGATGCTCCCTAACCTCAATGAAGTTGTGTTATCTATCACAAGCACTAAATCAACAGGACGACGAATCGATTGTGCAGACACTCCCGGGTTGAATGTATCTAGCCCTATCAAGGGTAGAAAAACAGTAGGAACTTGCGCCGTGGCTGAAATATCGATAGAGATATTACCAAAGGAATCATAAGCGAAATTAACGTCCCCCAAATTAGGGGTTGCTGAATAAAAATCGGCAGGAATGTTCGCTGCAAAGTATTTCTGAGCCGCAGCTCGCCCTGCATCTTCACCATTAGCAACGGCTCGTGCTGCGGCAATGCTCGCTGCATCAACCGCCGCAAACAGTTTCGACTTAACGATATAAGCTCGACCAGCATCAATAGAAAGACCGACGACTAACAGAATAAAAGGCAGCGCGATAACTGACATCAAAACCACTAATCCCCGACTGTAACGATATTTGGTTCGGGTACCACTATCCATATAGACCTCCCTTACATATATGTTGTGTCGCTCAGGATGTATTCGTCACCAAAAACTCGATTAAAGATAGGCGAATAGTCATAGAACACTTCTACGCTATAAACGATCTCCCCTTCATCAAGCGCGACGGCTAGATTGTTAATAAGGGGAGGATTGTCAGCATCAACATCTGAGCACTCTCCATCGCTTGCCCAATTACTGCAGCTCGACCAAATGGCACTATTTTTACTTAGTCCATGTTGGTTCCATCTGTATTGGCTTTTAATGTAAGGGGAAGCGTCTTCTTGACCAACTAACTCGGTAATGTAAATGACACCATCCTGAGTCATGTCTAACGTTCCAGATGTGGTGGCGATAATATCCATCACTTCTTGTGGCGTATCGGTATTACTCCGAGAAATAATATTGCCGCCTTCTCGACTGATACTAATAATGGTGTGGTTGGCTTGAATGAGGTGGGTGATATCAACAGCAGCTACGATCAACAACATAAATATTGGCGCAATTAGCGTCATTTCTATGGCTGCAAACCCTTGCTGTACTGTCTTATTTATCTTTTTAGGAAACATATTTAATCTCCCTAAAAAGCTTCGTTTTTCATTGCTGCACTGACGGTAAATTTAAACTTCCCATCATCGAGCAAAACGTACATATAAGGGTTAACGGATGGCCATTCACAGTCAAGATGGATAGATATAATATCTCCAGAGCCACCAAAACCAGATATCGCATTTCCATAGACATCTTCAACACGGATATTTTGCACGTCCATCACTTTATCGAGCAAGCCGCTCGAAGACTGAGAAATCTTCTCTAATATTGCCGCTTCACGATTACTCGATGCATCAGGGTCCAAATCAGACCGACCGGTGATGGCATACCTAGCTCCCTCTCTTGCTGAGTGTTGCATGGTAAGTTTTACAAACCCATATATTCCAAGGTCGACAACCGTTAAAAAAAGCGCGAAAAAAAGACTTACCACTACCGTAAATTCGATAATAGCAATGCCTTTTATTTTGGATTTGAGATAGCCTCGTGCTCGATTACGCCCCGAGCCTCTTACAATAGACATTATACAGCCCCCACCCATGCGTTTTTCTAATCATCACTTCCGGCCCATTGGAAATTCAGAAAATATAGAAAAACTTATCCTACACCTATAGTTTTGACTAATGGGTTGATCAAGATTTATATAACAGGCGTATTAAAAATGGTTATAAATGGAAAATTAATAATAACCAAAATAAGTTTAACCATCTTATTTTCAATTACTTAATAGAGATTTTGATAGATAAAAACACAATAAATATCGAGTCTTCATTTGTTCATCATGCAAATAAATGTATGTTTTATATCCATTAAAAAAAGAAAGGATATAAAAAGTATGAAGGTGATTTCCATACAAACCTGAGCTAAAGTCTCAAAAATAAGACAGCAAGTCTTTAAAACTAAGCATTTAGTTTAGTAGAAAATAGAATTCTAAAAACGCTAAGTTATTATTGGTGAATAATCAGATTGAGTTGAATTGGAAAAATAAACCCAGTGATAGAACCCGGAACAGTCATCCTAGACTTTAGCTCTTTTCTATATGCCTTTGTGTTCTTTTCTACATAAGTGCTAGTTATAAATATTTTGTGTAATCAGACACATCATTGCTCTCATAATCTAAGACCCTGTAAATAATTCTGTGTAACTGTCGGGGTTACATATATTCAGTTAATCGGTCTTCGAACATAATCATAAAGCGGTTCAGGGCTTGTCGCCAGTTTCTAATTGGCATCGTCCATCTTTTGGAGGCATCCTGGATCGCTAAGAAGATCACCTTCCTTGCCGACTCATCAGTCGGGAACAGCTTACGCTTTTTAATCGCCTTTCTAATAACACTATTAAGTGATTCTATGGCATTAGTCGTATAAATTGCTCGCCTAATATCTTCTGGGTAGTTGAAGAGCGTATTCAGGTTAGCCCAGTGAGCTGTCCAAGAGCGGCTGATCTGAGGGTATTTGTCATCCCATTTATCTGAAAACTGCTCTAGCGCTAGCAAGGCTTCATCTTCTGTCTTCGATTGATAGATCTTCTTAAGATCGGCAGTCACAGATTTATAATCTTTCCAAGGTACATACCTAACTGAGTTTCTCACCATATGGACGATACAGAGCTGGATTTGAGTATTCGGGAATGCGGCATTAATGGCATCAGGAAAGCCCTTCAGACCATCGACACATGCAATGAGAATGTCTTTTACTCCGCGGTTTTGTAGCTCTGTTAGCACAGCAAGCCAGAACTTGGCACCTTCCGTCTCTGACAGCCACATGCCAAGCAGTTCTTTTTGACCCTCCATGTTCACGCCTAGCGCAAGATAAACAGCTTTGTTGATGACTTGTTTATCTTGCCTGATTTTAAAGACAATGCAGTCGAGATAAACGATTGGATAGACCTCATCTAGTGGGCGAGATTGCCATTCAACAACCTGCTCTAGAACAGAGTCTGTCACCTTAGATATGAGGGTTGGTGAGACATCCGCATCGTACATTTCCTTGAATGTGGCTACGATTTCTCGGGTAGTCATGCCTTTAGCATAGAGGCTTAAGATTTTGTCATCCATCGACTGGAAGCGAGTTTGGTGCTTGCGAACCAGCTTTGGTTCAAAGCTTGACTCACGGTCACGAGGAACGTCTATCGGCACTTCACCATCATCAGTGATAATTGACTTGCTGGTATACCCATTACGTGAGTTGGAGCTGGGTTTTGGGGAGTGTTTTTCGTAGCCAAGGTGCTCATCAAGCTCAACATTCAATGCTGTCTCAACAGTCACCTTGGTTAACATTTTGCGGAAGTCATCAAGATCAGATTCTGTCTTAATTGATTTAGCTGCTTCACGAGCAAAAGCTTCAAGTGCTTTCTTATCCATACTATCCATCCTTAGCCTTTAAGGCTTAAGTCTAGACAGTTACACAGAATTTAGGACAGTCTCTAATCTAATCCTAGACCCTTTTTTAATCTAGGGCTTAGCTGCTCTAAATATAAAGCACCCTTCGGTTTCAACTTAGTCTGACGTTCCTTTATATTATTATTTTTAAATAATTTAATACCAAACCATCTCGTCCAATTCATTAGTGCTTCCATAATTTCTCTCTTGTGCTTGCTATCGTTCTGTCGTTATTATGAAAACAACCTGTTCGATAAGCGAACAACCATTCCTAACAAGAACTATAAGTAGAGGTTATGGACAATCGACTGCGCCACCTTTCCGGACTGCGCTATTTTGAAGTAGCAGCTCGTTTAAGTAGCTACAGCAAGGCAGCTGAAGAACTATTTGTTAGCCAAGCCGCTGTGAGCCAAAAGATCCGACAATTAGAAGAACAGGTTGGGTGCAAGCTCTTTATTCGTAAGGGGCGTGCAATGACTTTGACACACGAAGGGCACATACTGTACGGACATGTAACTGATGGATTTCAAAAGGTGCTTCTGGGGTTAAACAAGATCCAATCAGAACCAATTCAAGGACTACTTGTTGTTAGAAGCCCGCCTTCTTTTGCTTCTCGCTGGCTACTACCTAGGCTTTGGAAATTCTCGGTAAAACACCCAGAGATCCCAATTAAGGTGTTAACTGGCTCCGACACCCCAAATTTAAAACATGGTGAGATTGATGTCGCTATTCTGCAAGGCGAAGACCTATGTGTTGAGCAAGGCTTAGCTCTTGAGATGCTAATCAATGAACCTGTCTATCCATTTTGCTCACCTGAACTCGCTAACTCTTTGAAGTTTACTTCGCCAGAACAGTTACTTAAGTGTTGGTTGATTCACTTTAATAGCGGTTGTTTCCCTTGGGAGGAGTGGTTCAGGCAGGCGGATATACCAATGCAATACAGTACCGTTCAGTGGATGGAAGTGGGCACCTTTGATATGGGGTTAACGACGGTGATGGCAGGTCATGGAGTTTGCCTAGCAACAGATAGCTTGGCTGGAGACTTTATCGAACGTGGCCTACTTGTGAAACCCTTCAATATTGGGATGACACCAGGCGTTCAAGTGAACTTATGTTTTGACCCTAGCTCACCGAGAAAAGAACGTATTGAGGCATTTACTGAGTGGTTGCATGAAGAAGTGTCTGAAATATCTAAGAGCTAACTTTGGCTTTGGATTTACAAAGATAGCTCAGCATCACTTATCACACTCCGCGTTCACGTAACTCCTTTTAAATAGAAAGAGTTACGTGTGTGAAGGTTAATTATTCCCAAAATAATTTTTTCATCTCTTCATTAGCCTGCTCTCGAGTAATACCAACATCTTCAAGCAAATGATCCGATAGCTCAGCTAGGTGTTTTCTCGTTCTACGATTCTGAAGATAAGTCCTAAGTTTAGAATAGAATTTCTTACCTGATAACAATGATAAGAGTGAGTGATGAGTATTTGATGTCGCGGTTATCATGTTCATAATCGTTCTCTTATTGACGCCTTGCTTTCTTATGGTCAATAATCGACCAATAACGCATTGGCGACAAACGATAGATACTGCCATTCAGTTAAGGAAAACTAATGTGAGAGAACGAACCCCACCACTCCAAGGGATCTACTATTTTTATACCGCGGCTGAAACTGGCAGTTTTAAGCTCGCAGCAGAAAAGTTATTTGTTACGGCTGCTGCAGTGAGTCAACAAATTCGTCAACTTGAGGAGTGGTTAGGAGCTGACCTCTTTATTCGCCAGCACCGAAAAATAGTATTAACTCATGAAGGTGAAGTGCTCTATCTGCAAGCGAAGAAAGGCTTTGCTCATATTCAAGATGGAGTAAGGCGAATAAACCAAGACCCCAATCCCACTCAATTGTCGATTTCGACCGTGCCCTCTTTTGCACAACATTGGTTAGTGCCTAGAATTGGCGACTTCCGCGACCGTCATCCAGATTTATCAATGTTAATAGAACCAACCAACAAACTGGTTACCTTTGAAGACTCGGCTGTCGATGTCTGTGTTCGATATGGGCATGGTAACTACCCAAACATTGAATCACGTTGGTTAATGGACGAAGTGGTTTACCCTGTCTGCCATCCTATCTATCAAGAAAAATATGGAATCTATGACATCCGCGATCTGCATAAAGCAGAGTTAATTGAAGACCGTTGGCCTGATATGGATTGGAATCTATGGTTAGACGTTATTGGGGCGAAGGCAGGCCGTTCGTCACTGCAATTTGACGGCTCACATTTTGTTTTAGAGGGTGCATTATCCGTTCAAGGTGTAGCCTTGGTTAAGCACAGCTTGGTGTATCGCTATTTGCAGGAAAAGAAACTCGTCCGCATAGGTAACATCGCGCTGAAGCCTAAATACAATTACTTTTTATGCGCGCCTCCAGGCTACTTCCATAGAGAAAAGATAAAACGCTTCGAAGAATGGATGCAGGCTCAAGTTAAATTGTTTGGTGATACAGGTAGAGAAGAACTGTCGATTATCCACACCGATTACAAGCTTAAATGGTCTGATAATTCATAAAACGAAACTGGTATACTGAGCTCAAATAAATGGCGAGAACATCTCATGACACAAGCAAATAACCCACTGCACGGCATTACACTGCAAAAACTGCTAACAGAATTGGTAGAACATTACGGTTGGGAAGAGTTGAGCTACATGGTAAATATCAACTGCTTCAAAAAGGACCCAAGCATCAAATCGAGCTTAAAGTTTCTGCGTAAAACAGAATGGGCACGAACTAAGGTAGAGCAAATCTACATTGATTTAAAACGTTAATCCCTGTCTACTCAATCAGTCCCGTGTTGGCAATAATACGGGGCTATCTCGCATCTCGTATCTCGTATCTCGTATCTCGTATCTCGTATCTCGTATCTCGTATCTCGTATCTCGTATCTCGTATCTCGTATCTCGTATTATGATTACCATAAAACAAAAGCCCCGCAAGCTTTCACTTGCGGGGCTTTCTAGTTAATTTAGAAAAGAGCTAATTACTTGCCAGCTTCTTTGTCTGCTTTAACTTTAGCGATTACTTCGTCTGCCACGTTTGTTGGACATGGAGAGTACTGTAGGAATTCCATAGAGAATTGACCACGGCCTGAAGTAATAGTACGTAGGTGACCGATGTAACCAAACATTTCTGATAGTGGTACGTCAGCTTTGATACGTACGCCAGTAGCGCCAGCTTGTTGATCTTTGATCATGCCACGACGACGGTTAAGGTCACCGATTACATCACCAACGTGATCTTCTGGAGTGAATACGTCAACGTTCATGATTGGCTCAAGAAGTTGTGCACCCGCTTTAGGCATAGATTGACGGAATGCGCCTTTCGCTGCGATTTCAAATGCGATTGCAGATGAGTCAACTGCGTGGAAGCCACCGTCGAATAGTTCTACTTCAACATCTAGAGTTGGGAAGCCAGCAAGAACACCGTTTTCCATCATAGATGCGAAACCTTTCTCAACTGCAGGCCAGAATTCCTTAGGAACGTTACCGCCAACAACTGAAGAAGAGAACGTGAAGCCAGAACCTGCTTCGCCTGGTTTGATACGGTAATCGATCTTACCGAATTGACCAGAACCACCAGATTGCTTCTTGTGCGTGTAGCTATCTTCAACAGCTTTCGTGATTGTTTCACGGTAAGCTACTTGAGGAGCACCTACTACAAGGTCAACGCCGTATGTACGCTTAAGGATATCTACCTTGATGTCTAGGTGAAGTTCACCCATACCTTTCAGGATAGTTTCGCCAGTTTCTTCGTCAGTCTCAACTTGGAAAGATGGATCTTCTGCAACCATTTTACCGATCGCGATACCCATTTTCTCAGAACCGCCTTTATCTTTTGGAGATACAGCGATAGAGATTACTGGAGTTGGGAAGATCATTGGCTCAAGAGTACATTCGTGCTTCTGATCACATAGAGTGTGACCAGTTTGAACGTTCTTCATACCTACAACAGCGATGATGTCACCAGCTTGTGCAGATGTAAGTTCGTTACGCTCATCAGCTTGCATCTCAACCATACGGCCGATACGCTCAGTTTTACCTGTTGCTGAGTTAAGAATTGTATCACCCTTCTTCATTACACCAGAGTAGATACGGATGAACGTTAGAGCACCGAAACGGTCGTCCATGATCTTAAATGCTAGAGCACGTAGAGGCTCATCTACAGATACTGTTGCAACTTCACCAGTTGGTTCGCCAGTCTCTTTATCAGTTAGAGGCTGAGGATCAACTTCAGTTGGAGCTGGTAGGTAATCTACTACAGCGTCAAGGATAAGTTGCATACCTTTGTTCTTGAATGCAGAACCACAGAACGTAGGGAAGAATGCGATATCACGAGTACCTTTACGGATACAACGCTTGATGTCTTCGATAGAAGGCTCTTCACCTTCCATGTAAGCTTCCATTAGGTCATCGTCTTGCTCTACAGCAGTTTCGATTAGCTCTTCACGGTATTGCTCAACGTCATCAACCATGTCCGCAGGAACATCTTTGATTTCGTAGTTTTCAGGAAGACCAGTGTCATCCCAAACGTATGCTTTACGGCTTAGTAGGTCTACAACACCAACGAATTCATCTTCGCGGCCGATTGGTAGAACCATTACTAGCGGAGTAGCGCCTAGAACGTTCTTAACTTGGTCAACAACGCGGTAGAAGTCAGCACCCATACGGTCTAGTTTGTTAACGAAGATCAGACGAGATACTTCTGATTCGTTAGCGTAGCGCCAGTTAGTTTCTGATTGAGGTTCAACACCACCAGAACCACAGAATACACCGATACCGCCATCAAGTACTTTAAGAGAACGGTATACTTCAACTGTGAAGTCAACGTGTCCAGGAGTATCGATAACGTTTAGACGGTGATCATTCCAGAAACAGCTTACAGCTGCTGATTGGATAGTAATACCGCGCTCAGCTTCCTGTTCCATGAAGTCAGTCGTTGATTCGCCGTCATGTACTTCACCAGTCTTGTGGATTTGACCAGTTAGCTTAAGGATACGCTCAGTGGTAGTTGTTTTACCCGCATCAACGTGCGCGAAAATACCAATGTTTCTGTATTTCGATAAATCTGCCATTGTCTTACTCTGTTAATAGGATATAAAATGCGCGCAGAGTATATCACAATCTGTGAAGACTGATAGCTTTGCATGCATTTGGGACTAAAAAACTTTGCCTTTTCCTAACATTTAGAAAAAGGCACGCTGTAGAAACAATCTAAATGATTGTTAATTATAGTGCTAACCCAAAGCCTAATCGGGGTTCAAGTTAGACTGAATTGCTGCTGTATAGATTAGCTGAAGTGAGTTCAATTACAACTCATCAAAAGCATTAATTGCCTCTGATAGTTTTTTCACTCCGTGGATTTGCATTCCTGGGATACCACCTTTCGGCATATTAGCTGCAGGAACAATTGCTTTCTTAAAGCCGTGTTTAAATGCTTCATTCAAGCGTTCTTGCCCACTAGGTACAGGACGAATCTCACCCGCTAGGCCTACTTCACCAAAAACCACCACATCTTTAGGTAATGCACGGTCTCTGAAACTAGAAAGTAATGCCATGACTAATGCAAGGTCAGCACTAGTTTCGGTTACTTTAACACCACCGACGACATTCACAAACACATCTTGGTCAGCCATTTGTAAGCCGCCGTGTTTATGCAGCACCGCGAGTAACAAAGAAAGACGGTTCTGCTCAAGACCAACCGCGACACGACGAGGGTTCGCCAACTGGGAATAATCCACAAGCGCTTGGATCTCAACAAGCAATGGGCGGGTCCCTTCCCATACCACCATCACTGAACTGCCTGATGTCTCTTCTTCACCACGAGACAAGAATATAGCCGATGGGTTGCTGACTTCTTTTAGCCCTAGACCAGTCATCGCAAACACACCCAGCTCATTCACTGCACCAAAACGGTTTTTGTGGCTGCGCAGCGTTCTGAAACGGCTGTCTGTTCCGCCATCTAACAACACTGAACAGTCAATAATATGCTCAAGCACTTTAGGGCCCGCTAGCGTACCATCTTTAGTTACGTGTCCAACGAGAAAGATTGCTACATTATTCTGCTTAGCAAAACGAGTCAGTGCAGTGGCTGACTCACGAACCTGAGCTACACTTCCTGGTGAAGATTGAACATCAGCGACATGCATTACTTGGATCGAGTCGATAACCATGATCTTAGGTTGTTCTTTTTCGGCAACCTGACAAATCTTATCCACGTTCGTTTCTGAGAGCATCTTTAGATGCTCTTTTGGCAATCCAAGTCGAGACGCACGCATCGCGACCTGCTGCAAAGATTCCTCACCCGTGACATAAAGGGTCGGAAGTTGCGAAGAGAGCAAACACATAGTTTGTAACAATAGTGTCGATTTACCTGCACCCGGGTTACCACCAATCAGGATCGCAGCGCCAGGTACGACACCGCCACCAAGCACGCGGTCGAGCTCTTTAAAGCCACTACTAAAACGTGGCACTTCCTGCAGGTCGATTTCTGACAGTGTTTGAACCGAAGACTCTGTTGCGCAACCAGCATAACCACTCAATCGTTCATTGCGCGCTACCTGAGGTGAAGCGGCTAACCTAACTTCTGTAATTGTGTTCCAAGCACCACACGCATTGCACTGTCCTTGCCAACGTGGGAAGTCAGCCCCACAGTCATTACACACATAAGCTCGCTTTGCCTTAGCCATAAAACCTCAATAATTTACCCAGTTACACAATGATGTTGTCAATTTGTGACTTATTTGACCGTACGGGTGCAAATAAACGTTGCAGTCATACCACTTATATTTAAAGATCGATTTAAACTAGTCGATAACATAAATGTACCTTCCATTCTAACAAGAAAAGTATGCAGCAATCTGAAATTCTATCTATAGCAGAGCGTCTTATCCCGGCTTATCATGCCGAAGATTTCGAATTCCTTCTTTCTCAAATGACAGAAGGCGAATCACCGTCTCTGAAGCTGCTCGTTAAAATGGAACTGAATCGTATCATGGCTCCATGTACAAAGAGCATTGATTTACGCGGACGTATCGATAATGAGTGTCGTCAGTTCACACTCGATGGTCGTAAACACTGGCTCGACGACATCGCGTTAAATGCCTATCAGCGCGGTACAAAAAAATTCAAAGGCTACACCGAAGGCGCTTGGGAGTTAGTAATGACTCCAAGAACTCAACCTCTGCGTAGTGTTGTTAATAGTGCTTCTCAAAACACCCAAGACATTACCAGTGCCAACAGCCCTTATGAAGCTGAAGCCATTAACCTAGGTTATGACTTAAAGCGTCAAGAGAACCGACTCAAGATAAGCTCACAAGTTGAGGTCACCACTTCAAAAGGACAAAGCCTACACGGTGTCACGGTCGATATCTCTCCTTCAGGTGCAAAATTCAAAGTACCAAGCGTCTTTCGCTATAACCTAGGTGAAATCATCAGCGTTAAGTTCACCGAGCTGGTTGAGAAGTCACTCGAAACCGATGTAAACCAAGCAGTAGAATTTCGTGTGCTCGGGATTGATGAATCCTATGAAAATGACGCGGTTAAATTCCTAAGAACCATCAAGGTTAGTGACAACAATATTGTGGCGCGTTTACTTGATGAGTCTTTAAATAGCACAAGCAAGAAAACCAGCCACGAAAATCAAGATAGAGTTATTCGAACCCGAACTCGAGGTATCGAGCACACCTATCTAAAACACACTTGTAACCTTCCTCTGTTCTTTAGTGGCAGTGAACTCAAGCTTGCACTACTTACAGATAACAACCATCCGCTATGGCAATACTGGCACGACGAGCGAAACCAACAGGCACTAGGAACTCTGTTCAACGAACAGCGCATGAACTTACTGGCGAAGCCCGGTGTGAAAGGCACCAGCAACGTTATCTATTCGTTTACTCATGAACATCAAAATAAGACGCTGTTCTATTCGATGATGTTACCTGAAGCGACTCGTGAACAAAGACAACTGTTCTGGCACATTGGTGGTAAGCGTAAAAGTTGGAAGGCGTTCAAATTCTCTGTATTCGAATTATCAGAAACGGAGCGACAAGCTTTAGCCAAACATTCAGACACGCTAGCGCAAAGCTCAGCACAACTGACGCATTGCGGTATATTGCAAGAGATTGGCGATCACGAGAGTGCTGCGGATTACTTATTGAGTGAAAAGCCACGCATTCCAAGCAATGAACTGAACCGCTTCCGTCACCCACGCACTGTGGTTGGGAACATTCAAAGTATCTATTTTGATTCTCAGACCCGTCGTAAAGAACCGAGATATCAGTTTAAGTCACCGTTGCAACTTACCTCACAAGATGGCGCAGCGGCAAATGGTCACACCTTAGATATCTCGAAACATGGGTTGAGCATTACTCTTGAACAGCCAATGGTCCTCAAGATCAATGATCCGGTGATCGTGAACTTTAATGAGCTACAGCTTTACGATAAGAATCTGCCATTAAGCACAGTGCCTTATCACTTGATTCGTGTGAGCCCCAACGGCCGAAATGTCCAATTAGTGATAGCTGAGAACGCTAAGACAATGCGCACTATCGCGTTCCTGAATGGGCTTATCGATCAAAACCAAAGCAAGCTGATTAAGAAGAGAGAGATACTGCCAACGAACTCATTACTTGAGTCGCTGCACAATATTTTGTTAAGCAAGATGGTCAGTAGCCCTATCTTTATTGATAAACCAAGTTCAACACTGCGTTGTAAGATCATTGGTGTGAATTTCCCACTCAATAAACACCTGACTTTATTGGCGAAACTTGGACACAACCAAAAGTTCTCACTGGAGCCTATATTTAAAGGCCACACCAATTCGCTGCTGGCTGAGCCTCTAAAGAGAATCGAGGGGGCAGAGCCTAAACACCACGACGTCTATATCGCTGCGGTGAAGTTCGGCGACAAGATCCAATCAGTACATACTAAGTTAGTGAAAGACTTTGCCTCGGCAAAAGAAAGAATCTTATTCATTAAGAAAGCGCAGCACCTAGGTGATGTGTATGTACTTCGTGTTACGACAGCGCCAATCTTTAATCCATTGACCACCTTGTTCCAATCGGATTTAGAAGAGCTTGCCCGTATCAGCATGCACCAAGCGAAGAAGCTAGAAAACGAGATCACCGCGTTTATCGGTTATGGTGAGATAGAAGATATTACCGATGAAGTGTTGATCCGATTGGAGCTAACGCGTTAGTCATAATGCTCCATAATCTCTAGGTACAATAAAAAAGAAAAGCAGGCTCAGAGCCTGCTTTTGTGTATTTGTAATATCACACGATTAAATAATCATGCTGTTGTGAACCTTTACGGTTTCGCCTGCCAGCTGATTTTTTGTTGCTTAGCCAACGCGCCAGACAGGATACACAATACCCCACCTAAGCCAGCATAACGCACAGCAGTTTGAGCTTGTTGCTCGACTTTTGGTTTTGCATGGAAGGCAATACCTAAACCAGCAGCGCCCATCATCACCAAGTCATTCGCGCCATCACCAACAGCAACCGTGTTATGCAGCTCCAGCTCATACTCTTCAGCCAGTTCGACTAAGATATCGGCTTTGGTTTGTGCCGAAACTACATCCCCCAACACTTCACCCGTCAATTTACCCTTAACGATTTCTAAAGTATTCGACTTAGCATGATCTAGGTCTAGCGTGTCTTTTAAGTAATCAGAAAAGTAAGTAAAACCACCCGATGCAATAGCAGTTTTCCAACCCAGCTTGTTAAGCGTATTCACCAGTCCCACTAAGTCAGGCATGAAAGGCAGTGATTGGCGCACTTGCTCTAGAATTGACTCATCAGCACCTTTTAGTGCTCCAACTCGTTGGCGTAGGCTTTGTTCGAAATCCAACTCACCTTGCATAGCGCGCTCTGTAATTTCAGAGACTAACTCTCCTACTCCAGCGAGCTTGGCTATTTCATCGATACACTCGATTTGAATCGCTGTGGAGTCCATATCCATCACGATCAAACCTGGCTTAGATAAATCTGGAACTTCGCTAAGGCAAGCATAATCAAGCTTCAAAGCCTGTAGGATTTCTTCATGTGCAGGCGTTAGGTTGCCAGACATTAATGCCACTTCGTAATGGCCAACTTTCCACGTATCTAAAACGGTGTTGTAAATACCAGTGAAAAAATCGATGTCATCGAAAGACTGCGGTGATAGGTACTCGCCAAATACAATCCAGTTAGCTTTGGCTTTAGCGAGTTGAGAAGCGAAACGAGTCTCGGGGAGTCGAGTTAATAATGTAGTATGCCTTTTTATCGGCAGATATTTCTGAGCGTCCATGTGTATGATTCCTAATTAACTATGCTAAACGTTAACCTATTGCAATTTGAAAACGCAAGTCTCAATATGTCTTAATCATAACATTTGTTTATTTCAGGCCCCGTGAAACATGAATGAATCATTGTTCTCAATACGTAACGCTTTGCGAATGTTAGCCCTCATTTTGTTGGCTACTATGTTCGTCGTTACGATTAAAAATACGGTCGTGATCAGTAAGGGTAACGAGAAGATCCAAGCGAAACAGCTCGAGACACTTACCAAGCTGCTTATCTCTCAAGCTTCCCTTTCAGCCAGCAAAATGATCGCACAACAAGACCAAGAGCGACTGCTTGATCTGACCAATCAGCTTTCTCAAGATCGACTGGTGTTCGATACCACCATCTATGATGCAGAAGGCATTCGACTAGCTTCGAGCGAAAAGGCGCTATCAGTACGTGAGGTGCTCGGCTTGGATACCCCACTTTCAACCGCGAGTATCGGTAGGCAACAACTCGTTGAACCCATTTACTCGAAAGAAAACACCATCATCGGTTTTATCCGCGTCACCTTTGAGACGGGTAAAATGACAGCGATATCGGATCACCACTACCGCAAAAGTGATCGCTACATGATCGGTATGGTATTAATGGGCTTCGTCAGTGGTGTGCTGTTTATTATGTTGATTCGTAGAAGACCAACCAAGTCAGGCGAGAACTTACTTCTGAAAAACGTAAATTCATAAATAGCGAGTTTACGTTATCCAATAAAAAGCCCCGACGCTCAGGCAGCGACGGGGCTTTTATTTATCTGTCGATCTAAGTGGGTCCTTACGCCTCTTGGTCACCAAGAAGCACAGAATCCAAGGCAATTACCATCATGTCATTGAAGGTCGTTTGACGCTCATCTGATGTAGTTTGTTCACCGGTTTTGATATGGTCGGAGACAGTACAAATCGTTAGCGCTTTCGCACCGTATTCAGCACAAACGCCGTAGATACCAGCCGCTTCCATCTCTACACCAACAATGCCGTATTTATCCATCACCTCAAACATTTCAGGGTCTGGCGTGTAGAAAAGTTCAGCTGAAAACAAGTTACCGACTTTCACATCAACGCCGCGTGCTTTAGCTGCATCTTCTGCCGCACGAACCATGTTGTAGTCTGCAATAGCGGCAAAGTCATGACCTTTAAAGCGAATACGGTTCACTTTTGAGTCAGTACATGCGCCCATGCCAATAACCACATCGCGCACTTTGATATCTTCGCTCACTGCACCACAACTACCAACGCGAATGATCTTTTTCACACCAAAGTCTTTGATCAGCTCAGTCGCGTAAATAGAACAAGATGGAATGCCCATACCGTGCCCCATTACCGATACCTTACGACCTTTATAAGTACCTGTGTAACCAAACATATTACGCACGTCACACACCTGAACTACCTCATCTAAGAAGGTTTCAGCGATGTATTTAGCACGTAGCGGGTCGCCAGGCATTAAAACAACATCAGCGAACGCACCCATTTCAGCATTAATATGTGGAGTAGCCATTGAAAATATCCTTAATCTCAAAACAAAAAAGAAAAGAGAGGTCTCCCTCTCTTTTATTCATTACCAATTATAGAAAGCTTGCACCGTATTCCATTGGCGATGTACCAAAGTAAGACGCTAAGCTTTGGCCGATATCAGCGAACGTATCACGACGACCTAAAGAACCAGCAGGAACATTTTTACCGTAAACAATCACTGGGATGTGTTCACGAGTATGGTCTGTACCTGGCCATGTTGGATCACAACCGTGGTCAGCAGTAAGGATAAGTACATCATCCTCTTTCATCATATCGATGATTTCATTGATACGACCATCGAAGTACTCAAGCGCAGCAGCGTAGCCCGCAACATCACGGCGGTGACCGTAAGCTGAGTCAAAATCAACGAAGTTAGTGAAGACGATGGTGTTATCACCTGCTTCATTGATCGCTTCTTTGGTTGCTTCAAATAGCGCAGGGATACCCGTTGCCTTTGTTTTCTGAGTAATACCGCAACCAGCGTAAATATCAGAGATCTTACCGATTGAGTGAACGTTACCGCCCTTCTCATCAACAAGCTTCTGAAGAATCGTTGCTGCCGGTGGCTCAACAGAAAGGTCACGACGGTTACCAGTGCGCTCAAATTGACCTTTACCCGGACCAACGAACGGACGCGCGATAACACGACCAATGTTGTACTCTTCTAGCTCTTCACGAGCAATCTGACAAAGGTCTAATAGGTTTTGCAAACCGAATGTCTCTTCATGACACGCGATTTGGAATACTGAGTCAGCAGACGTGTAGAAGATCGGAAGACCTGTCTTCATGTGCTCTTCACCTAGGTTATCTAGGATCTCAGTACCTGATGAGTGGCAGTTACCTAGGAAGCCAGACAAACCTGCACGCTCAAGAATGCGATCAGTCAGCTCTTTAGGGAAGCTGTTCTCTTTGTCGGTGAAGTAGCCCCAGTCAAACAGTACCGGTACACCCGCAATTTCCCAGTGACCTGATGGCGTATCTTTACCTGAAGACAGCTCAGCAGCGTGACCGTAAGCACCAATGATTTCTGCGTCTGCATCCATACCTGGAGCAAAACGACCTGTAGACTCTTTGTGAGCCATCGCTAAACCTAGTTTAGACAGGTTTGGTAGCGTCAGAGGACCTTGACGATCGGCATTGTCTGCAAGACCTTTATCACAATGGTCTGCGATGTGGCCCATAGTGTCAGAACCTACATCACCGAATTTGTCTGCATCCGCGGTTTCACCGATACCGAATGAATCTAAAACTAAAATAAATGCTCTTTTCATTTTCTTCACCAACTTATTGCTCTTTGCACCAGCATTTGATCATCGGTATACGCGAGGTATACCGATATTTGTTATTTACACGTCTTCAGAACGAATCTGACGGTAAACGTCTGGTGTTGCTGTATATTCTCCGCCCACAGTGATTGCATTTTGTAATGCCGTTGCAGCTTCTTGCCACTGTTGTTCGTTGCGAGCATGAATCATTGCTAATGGCTTATCTTCACTTGCTACTTCACCTAGGCGAATAAAGTGATCAAAACCGACTGCGTAATCAATGCTGTCCGTTGCTACGCGGCGACCACCGCCCATACCAACGACAGCCATACCAATTGCACGAGTATCCATTGCTGATACCACACCGCTTTCTAGCGCGTACACTGGTTTAATAATTTCTGCTTTTTCTAGGTAGTTATCGTAGTTTTCTACGAAGTCTGCTGGACCACCAAGGCCCGCCACCATTTTACCGAAGCACTCTGCTGCTTTACCGTTATCCAGTACTGCCATCAGTTTTTCGCGCGCTTCTTCTGAATCTTTTGCAAGGTTGCCAAGCACTAGCATTTCAGCACACGATGCCATCGTAATTTCTAGCAAACGTGGGTTACGGTATTCACCCGTTAGGAATTGAACCGCTTCGCGAACTTCTACTGCATTACCCGCAGAAGAAGCAAGAACTTGGTTCATGTCCGTCAGGATTGCTGTTGTTTTCGTGCCAGCACCGTTTGCTACTGCAACGATAGATTTCGCTAGCTCTTCAGACGCTTCGTAAGTCGGCATGAATGCACCTGAACCTACTTTTGCGTCCATCACTAGAGAGTCTAGGCCAGCAGCCAGTTTCTTAGATAGGATTGAAGCCGTGATTAGCGAGATGTTATCGACTGTTGCTGTGATATCACGCGTCGCGTAAACACGCTTATCAGCTGGCGCTAAGTCGCCCGTTTGACCGATGATAGCAACACCCGCGTCTTTGGTTACTTCACCAAACACTTCATTTGTCGGTGTAATGTTGTAACCCGGGATAGATTCTAGCTTGTCTAGGGTACCGCCAGTGTGGCCTAAGCCACGACCAGAGATCATTGGAACGAAACCGCCACATGCTGCCACCATAGGGCCCAACATCAGAGAAGTAACGTCACCAACACCACCAGTAGAGTGCTTATCAACGATTGGGCCATCAAAATTCATGTGGCTCCAGTCAATCACCATGCCTGAGTCGCGC
Source organism: Vibrionales bacterium SWAT-3 (assembly GCA_000169995.1). Lineage (GTDB taxonomy): Bacteria > Pseudomonadota > Gammaproteobacteria > Enterobacterales > Vibrionaceae > Vibrio. The sequence goes on from AAZW01000011.1 coordinate 93,452, forward strand.
ATTGCACACGTTAGTGCGATACGTTCTGGCATTGTCATTTCGTTGAAGAAGATAGCCATTGCGAATGCTGCAATTTGGCCTTCAGAAACCGTGTTTTTAGCGACGCCTTGAATGAAGAAGTTAATTTCTTCGGCTGTTAAGACTTCACCGTCACGTTTTCTGCGAATAATTTCTTGAGGTAGATACATTAGTGCCTCCCAAACTCTAGTGAGTATGGTTTGTAGGGAAAGAGGTAATATGGAGTGACTTAACGCCACTCCATCAAACAGACTTTTAAAGGATTAGTATGCTGCTGGATCAGCAGTTTCGTCTGTCACTTCTAATGTATTAAGAAGGTTGGTTAGTAGGCTTGAAGCACCAAAGCGGTAGTGCATGTTGTCTGCCCACTCAGCACCTAGTAGCTCATCAGCCATCGCTAGGTATTGTGCTGCATCTTCAGCGGTACGTACGCCACCTGCTGGTTTGAAACCAACAGTTTTAGCAACGCCCATGTCACGGATAACTTCTAGCATCATGCGTGCGTACTCTGGAGTCGCGTTTACTGGCACTTTACCTGTTGAAGTTTTGATGAAGTCAGCGCCTGCTTTGATACAAATCTCAGATGCTTTCTTGATCAGTGCTTCTTCTTTTAGCTCACCAGTTTCGATGATTACTTTCAGTGTGATGTCGCCACATGCTTCTTTACACTGTTTAACTAGCTCGAAACCTACTTCTTCGTTGCCAGCGATTAGAGCGCGGTATGGGAATACTACGTCTACTTCGTCTGCACCGTATGCTACTGCTGCTTTTGTTTCAGCAACTGCGATCTCGATGTCATCATTACCATGAGGGAAGTTAGTTACAGTCGCAATACGTACTTCTGGAGTACCTTGCTCACGCAACGCTTTCTTAGCTGCTGGGATAAAGCGAGGGTAAATACAGATTGCAGCTGTGTTGCCCACTGCAGTCTTCGCGTCGTGACAAAGCGCTACAACTTTTTCAGTTGTGTCGTCGTCATTTAGCGTAGTTAGGTCCATAAGTTTAAGTGCACGTAGAGCTGCTGCTTTTAAATCGCTCATTTCTATCTCCGATCAATATATTCAAATAGTTAACTACTTCGCCCTCCATCCAGTATAGATGGATATCTTAGTAATGCTCAGTAGTCACAAATGAACGGACTTGGTTCCCTGAAGACTTGATAACTTTCGCTATCAATTGCAATCCTTGTCACCGCACAGTACCAGTTTGGTCTATGGCACAACAAATCAGTCATGTTGTGTCTAACATCTATAGCGTATCGCTAAGTTTGGCTTAATCCCAGAAGAATAACTGCGGACGAATCCAAGCGGTTGCTTTCTTGCCAACAAGAGACATCCTATCCCTTGAGCCTATACATTATAGGTATCCATTAATAAATTGTAGTGCTCCTTAGAACGCAAACGGTTTGTATCTCAAAAAAACATTCTCGACCCACCATCGAATCAAACTCATATTCAGAATCGACAGGCCTAAAAACAAAAAAGCCCCGCAGCAATTTCTTGCTACGGGGCGATATTAAAGTGGCGTCTATATAATCTAATCTACTTAATTAGAAAGATAGGAAGAAGCCAGCAATTGTTGCTGCCATCAGGTTAGATAGAGTACCAGCAATAACCGCTTTAACACCCATACGTGCGATGTCTTGGCGACGGCTTGGTGCAATACCACCTAGGCCACCTAGTAGAATCGCAATAGAAGAAAGGTTTGCGAAACCACATAGTGCGAATGCGATGATAGCTTGAGTCTTCTCAGACATCACTTGACCAGTCGCTGCAACAACTTGAGCGTTTTCACCAACGTATGGTACGAAGTTTAGGTATGCAACGAATTCGTTAACAACTGTCTTCTGACCAATGAAAGAACCAGCAATAGTTGCTTCTTCCCATGGAACACCAATGATGAATGCTAGCGGTGCGAAGATCCAACCTAGAAGAAGTTCTAGAGTTAGGTTTTCCATACCGAACCAACCACCGATGCCACCTAGGATACCGTTGATTAGAGCAATTAGACCGATGAATGCTAGTAGCATTGCACCAACGTTTAGAGCTAGTTGTAGACCAACTGATGCGCCGCCTGCTGCTGCGTCGATAACGTTAGCTGGCTTGTCGTCGCCGCCGTCGATGTCGTCAGCGATGTTGTCGTCTGGCGTATCTGTTTCAGGCTTGATGATTTTAGCGAATAGTAGACCACCAGGTGCTGCCATGAATGACGCTGCAACTAGGTACTCTAGAGGAACACCCATAGATGCGTAACCCGCTAGTACACCACCAGCTACAGATGCTAGACCACCACACATTACTGCGAATAGTTCAGAGTTAGTCATCTTAGGAACAAATGGACGAACAACTAGAGGAGCTTCTGTTTGGCCAACGAAGATGTTTGCTGCTGCAGACATTGACTCGGCGCGAGAAGTACCTAGAGCTTTCTGAAGGCCACCACCAAGAACTCTGATTACTAGCTGCATTACACCAATGTAGTAAAGTACAGAGATAAGTGCAGAGAAGAAAATCAGTGTTGGTAGAACTTGGAAAGCAAAGATGAAACCGATACCGTCAACAGAGAAGTTAACTAGGCTGCCGAATAGGAAACCAGTACCGTCTTTACCGTAGTCGATTACGTTTGCTACACCAGCAGAGAAACCTGCAAGCAAATCACGACCCCAAGGGATGTAAAGTACGAATGCACCAAGTGCGAATTGGATAGCGAATGCGCCACCCACTGTTCTAAAGTTAATAGCTTTGCGGTTGTCAGATAGTAGTACTGCGATTGCAATCAGTACAACCATACCGACTAGGCTCATAAACAGGCTCATAGTTTATGACTTCCTTATTAGTTATTTATTGGCGTGTTACAAAATGGGGCTATAAAGCGGGGCCAATTATACTCATGCGACCACTAATAAAGTAATGCCGCCCTCACACTTTCGTAGAAGATTCATGTACCATTCACACGCAAATGTGACCCAAATAGCAATGTGGATGCAATTTACGCAAACGATAAACAAAAACATTAGATTTTATTCACATATACAGAATGCGCGATGGCTATTTTGCCAAACTTGCGTTGCAATCGATTGCTTTGGCTCTTTTCTAAGCAAAAAAAGTTCATTTGATATCGTAACTAAATGTTTGGAATGATTAACATTTCCTTGGTTTCCATAGGTTGGCATATCCGGAGCATCGGTCTCTAACACCAAGCTCTCAAGCGGCAATTTAGCGATGGTTGTGCGTGTTTTTTGTGCTCTTGGGTAAGTTATCGTTCCACCGACACCAATATAGAAACCGAACTTAATCCAAGCTAAAGCTTGCTGTTCACTTCCTGAAAAACCGTGAATTACCCCACCTAAAGTAAACTTATGCTGCTTTATTAGTTGAATAAGACGGTTGTAAGACTTCCTTTCATGGATAATCAGAGGCAAATTAAATGCCTTGGCAAGCTCCATTTGTTGGATGAAAAAGCGCTCTTGTTTCTCCTGTTCCACATCCACAAAAAAGTCCAACCCACACTCGCCAATGGCCACACACTGACGTGTTTTTGAAGCGAGTAATTGATGAAGTTCTTCAAATTGCACCTCATCCGCTTGCTTTAAAAAGTAAGGATGGAAGCCTAATGCGTAGTAAACATTGGGGTGAGATTGCGCGATTTTTTCAAGCTTATGCCAGTTATTTTGACCGATAGAAGGAATGAGTAACTTCTCAACTTGAGCCTGTTTTGCCTCTTTGATATACCCATCAACGCTCTGCTCATGGGTAAAACCTTGCTCAAACGCCTCAAAGTCCGCGTGGCAATGTGTATCAAATAGCGGAAAATCACTTGTTTGCTGTGTCATCTTTCCCACTCTCAGCTTCCTGCCCTTGAGGATCTCGACGATAAGGAACACAGCTGCGCTTGTTTTCAGGCGTGAGTCCAAGCTCTTCACACCACTTATCGTATTTCCTAACCCAAGCTTTTATCCAACCCAACATATTTACCTCAAGCTTACAGTCTCAAATAACACGCATTAAAAAACGCCTATTGAAGAACAATAGACGTTTTTGTTTAACTCGAATAGAGCTTGAAGAAATTAGTGCTCGCGCGTCGCTCGGAACTTAACGTCTGGGAAACGTTCTGAAGCTAGGTTCAGGTTCACCATCGTTGGTGCGATGTAAGACAGGTTATCACCACCATCTAGCGCCAGGTTAGATTGGTTCTTACGTTTGAACTCTTCCAGTTTCTTAGCGTCATCACACTCAACCCAACGAGCTGTTGCAACGTTAACACCTTCGTAGATAGCTTCTACGTTGTATTCTGCTTTCAGTCGCGCTACAACTACGTCGAACTGAAGTACACCAACCGCACCAACGATCAGGTCGTTGTTCTGCATAGGGCGGAATACTTGCACTGCACCTTCTTCTGAAAGCTGAACCAAGCCTTTTAGAAGTTGCTTCTGCTTTAGAGGATCACGTAGACGAATACGACGGAATAGCTCAGGCGCAAAGTTTGGAATACCAGAGAACTTCAGGTTCTCACCTTGAGTAAAGGTATCACCAATTTGAATTGTGCCGTGGTTATGCAGACCGATAATGTCACCTGCATATGCTTTTTCAGCACGTGCACGGTCACCCGCCATGAAAGTTACCGCATCAGAAATGCTAACGTTCTTACCGGTACGAACATGGTTCATCTTCATACCTTGGCTGTAAGTACCAGATACGATACGCATGAAAGCGATACGGTCACGGTGTTTAGGGTCCATGTTTGCTTGGATCTTAAATACGAAACCAGAGAACTTCTCTTCTGTTGCAACAACATCACGCTCGTTAGCTTGGCGAGTTTGCGGTGCCGGAGCCCACTTCGTTAGGCCATCAAGCATATGGTCAACACCAAAGTTACCCAGTGCAGTACCGAAGTAAACAGGCGTTAGCTCACCAGCAAGGAACAGGTCGTGATCAAACTCAGGACAAGCACCAATAACAAGCTCTAGCTCTTCACGTACGCTTTCCGCTAGATCAGCACCTACCGCTTCATCTAGATCTGGGTTATCTAAACCTTTGATGATACGAACTTCTTGGATCTCGTGGCCGTGGCCAGATTCGTACAAGATCGTTTCGTCACGGTGAATGTGGTAAACACCTTTAAACTCTTTACCACAACCAATTGGCCATGAAATTGGAGCACAAGCCATACCTAGCTCGCTTTCTACTTCATCAAGCACTTCCATTGGATCACGAACGTCACGGTCAAGTTTGTTCATAAACGTTACGATTGGTGTATCACGCAGACGCGTTACTTCCATCAGTTTACGAGTACGATCCTCGACACCTTTCGCAGCATCGATAACCATCAAACAAGAGTCAACCGCCGTTAATGTACGGTACGTATCTTCCGAGAAATCTTCGTGTCCTGGAGTATCGAGTAGGTTTACTAGGCAATCATTGTATGGGAATTGCATTACCGACGTAGTTACCGAGATACCACGTTCTTTTTCCATCTCCATCCAGTCAGATTTAGCGTGCTGGTTAGAGCCACGGCCTTTTACGGTACCCGCTTTCTGAATCGCGTTTCCGAATAAAAGAACTTTTTCAGTAATCGTGGTTTTACCCGCATCCGGGTGAGAGATAATTGCAAACGTTCTACGTTTGCTCACTTCTTGTTGGAAAGACATAGTCGCCCTTTGCTGATCTAAAGCGTAAAAAGGGCAAGTAGATAATACTTGCCCTTGAATTCTGTGTGCGGATTATACAGAAAGCGTGTCACTTTCTAAAGGGTCAGTTTACACCCTATTTTTCGCTTACTTTCTGCTTAGCGAAAAGCGACAAGATAACTAGCTAAAAGACATAAAAAGATAGCTCATAATGATGGCATCTTCTTGTCCTTGCTTGGTTGGGTAATAGTTACGACGGCGGTCCACCTCATTAAAGCCGACCTTTTCGTAAAGGTTAAATGCGTTCACATTACTTTCGCGAACTTCTAACCACGCGCTTTCTGCGTTAGCTTGTTCACACATATCTAGGAAGTGCTCAGTCAGCGCTTTACCGTAGCCTTTGCCTTGTTGGCTTGGATCCACAGCAATATTTAATAGCGTTACTTCACCAACGATATTCTGCGCGAAGAAGTAGCCGACGACTCGCCCATCGACTTCAAGAAAATGGTGACAAGCGCCTCGGCTATCGAGATCTCGGATCATATTTTCTGACCATGGATGAGAGTGCGCAGCCTGTTCTATCTGCCAAATAGCGTCTAGATGATGTGATGAAGTCGGTAAAAATTGATTAGTCATATGCACAAATTTGTTGCCATAAGTCACGGCGATGTTGGTTATTGCCATTGATGTCGGACAACAATGGGGATTGCAGTGTTTTAGCTTTAATCTCTTGAGTCGATTCACAACCTGCAAACCACACCCATTCAACATCACCAAATTCGATAGAGGTTAGGTGTTGAGGCTGAATGTGTAGTGCCTGAGATAAATCAAGCTTGATACTTTTCAGCACACGCTCAAACATCACTGCGAGCTCGCCCTGAGGTTTTTCAGGCGAAACCAACAGTAACTTGCAATCGCTCGCTAGCGGAGTCAGTTTTGATTCATAACCCGCCAAACGTTCTGGATGACAAAGCTCCCATTGGCTTATGCCCATCTCTTGCAGGTAATGTGCGTGTGTTTGTGACATATCTAGGGTTATAACCTTAGGTTGGTGGTGGGCGGTTTGTTTGAACGAACTTCAAAACCGCTTATGAGAGTTGGGCTGATACTAACAAAAAATAAAGGAGCATCAAGCTCCTTTATTTAGACTAAATCAGTTTGCATCATATTACGTGAGAAGTAGCCTTATAACTCATTGAATTCTGGGCTGTAAGCCACTTCACCAGCATGCCCGGTAAGTGCACCTTCAACCAACTCAATGGCTTGAAAAGCACCTTCAGGTACATCCCAAGCGCAACTCAAACCAAATTCGCTCGCGGCTTTGAAACCAAAACGACCGTAGTACGCAGGATCGCCAAGCACGACACAGGCTGGGTAACCAAAATCAACCAAAGTAGAGAAAGCATCTTCAACCAGTGCTTTGGCAATACCTTGATTGCGAAACTCTTCTTTCACTGCAAGCGGAGCAAGCCCTTGCCAGTTATGATCGTCACCATGCAGCGTGATCGGGCTAAACATCAGGTGCCCAACAACCTCGCCTTCATCAGAACAAGCCACCAGCGACAGCGTTAAATGACTATTCTCACGCAAGCTCATAACCAGGTTGGCTTCTGCATCCGTTTCAAAAACAGATTTCAATAAACGATCAATGACAAGTATATCTGCCGGTGCTTCAGTTCGAATAAGCATTCATTACCTCACTTTGTGTATCCGGGGATTGTACTCCCTTCTGCACAAAATCAGCTAATTGATTTAACAAAGTTTTCAAGGGAGTTGGCAATAAGTCTAAATCTACGCTGTCCATCAAGTTTTTGACCTCTAAACCAAGCTCTGTATCGCCCTCTATAGACAGTCTACGCTGGAAGAAAAGCGTGTCAGGGTCTTCTTTACGACCGGCAATCAGTACAAGATCATTGAGATTCCCGCTAAAGCTTACATCTTCAGCAACCTCTTTATCTGCTACAACCAGTTGCTCATTTTGGTAGCTAATACACCAACTTAACCCCATATCCTTTATCGAGACTTTAAGCCATTTATCTTCTAGGAACTCAAAGTCACCGTCTTCTAGCGCCTCTTTGAATACGTTCTTAAGCCCCTCTAACAAGGCTCTTTTTTGTACTGTTTTAGGCAATAACTGGACTGGAGATCGCAAAATTGATGCGGCATTTTGAACTAGTTGAGTGCGAATCTTGTTTATCACGTGACTTATCCGTAACTTTGTCAATAATATGGAATGCATCATAGATGATGTTAAGATCTCAGTTACTGTTATGTATCAAATTAACTTCTGTTTGATGCCCGACCTTTAATATCCTGAAAATCACAGTTATAGTAATTCAGGTAATGAGAATTACAGCGGATCGCTGCACTCACAGGTAAATATCGATAACCACACAAAAGTAATAACTATTTATCGATTGTGAATAATCAAGCTCTTGGAGAATTGGTAGTACTTTGATGCCTCCCCAGCAACTACAACATTGGTTTACCCAGCTGACTGCAAACAGCCCTTTCTTTTTTGCAGTGCTTGATGCTCAACATAACTACTTTATGGTGAATGAGCGTTATTGCGATATTGCTGGTTTGAGCCAAGCTGAACTTGCAGGCATGAACGACCGCCAAACCTTAGGCGAACAATTCTATCAACACCTAAAGCCTTACTACGAACGCGCATTCAACGGCGAAACCATTGAAGCTGAAGTCACCCTCAACGAAACTGACCTTGATACTAGCCTCCACTTCAGCTTGTCTCCGCTGACCAATGGTAAGAATACCGATTACATCTTCTTCCACGCCTTCGATACGTCAGAAAATCAAGTACTGGTTCGCTCTTTAGAGGAATCCGAAGCAAAATTCCATAAGCTCTCTCAACTGCTACCCGACGGGCTACTACTGGTTGAAAACGACTACATTTTGTCGTCTAACCCAGCTGCTGCACGCCTGCTTGGTTTTAACTCCACCACCGAATTGATTGGTGAAGAGTTAGGACGCTTATTTATCGATGAACAAACCAAAACAGTCTTCAATAACAGCCTCAGCTCTATTATTTCTGAGTCTGGTTTGGTTTGCTTAACGGGTGCCCGATGCGGCTTCGAACGTAAAGTTCAACTGCACATAGACTCAACCGCTATTCTTGGAAGCAGCACCCAACTGGTACTCATTCAAGACGCTCAAGAAACAACCAAACAATACACACCAGCCAATAGTGAAGATGCCTACATAGACGCGCTGACTAAACTCTACAATCGAGTCGGTTTTACCAAGCGCCTAGAGCAATTCATTCACAACGATACACCGGTTGTCATGATGTACTTAGATATTGATAATTTTAAAAATATCAATGACTCACTAGGACATCATATTGGCGACAAAGTGATCAAAGAAGTGGCTTCACGCCTTAAACGATTACTGCCCCGTCAAGCGGTGGTCGGCCATTTAGGTGGCGATGAATTTGGTATCATTCTGCCAGAACCGGAACATCCTAGAACCGCAGAAACACTAGCAGAAAAGATCATTTCACTGATCAATCAGCCTTTTGATCTTCACCATTTTAGTAAGCGCCTAGCTTGCTCGATTGGTAGCGTACGCTTTCCTCAAGACGGCACCGATGCGCGTATCTTGCTGCAAAATGCCGATACCGCGATGTATGAGGCCAAAGATCGTGGTCGTAACCGCTTAATTAAGTTCAACGAGCAGATGAACAAAGAAGCACGCATGCGACTGTGGCTTGAGATAGAGCTTCAGAAGGCGCTGCAACAAAACGGACTCGAGGTTTGGTATCAACCAAAAGTAAACGCCCGTGACTTCACCATCAATGGCGCAGAAGCGCTAGTTCGTTGGAAGCACCCTGTTGAAGGCTATATTAGTCCTGCTGCATTTATCCCTGTCGCAGAACGTGCTGGTCTTATCGAACAACTTGGCCGTGTGGTGATGCGCGAAGTATTTGCAACAGTGAAGCGTTGGAAGATGCAAGGGATTCTACTTGGTCGTGTGGCAATCAACCTTTCTCCAGAACAGTTTGGTAACCCTAAGCTGATTGATTACATGGAGAAGTTACTACGCTCGACAGAGCTAGACCCAAGTGCGATTACGTTTGAGCTCACTGAAAGCGCCGTGATGAGTGATAGTGAACACACCGTGCAGATGCTTAACGCAATTAAAAAGCTCGGCTTCGCTCTATCGATTGATGATTTCGGTACCGGTTACTCTTCTCTGTCTTACCTTGCTCGCTTCCCGATTGATGAGCTTAAAATAGACCGTGCTTTCATCTCAGATATCGATACCCTACCAAAACAGATCACCGTGATTGAAAACATCATCAACCTAGGTAAATCTCTCGATTTAACTGTGGTTGCAGAAGGTGTCGAAACCAGTGAACAAGCAACGCTATTGTCGAATCTAAACTGCAGCTCGATTCAAGGTTTCCACTTCTATCGCCCACAACCAAAACAAGATGTTGAAGAGCTGTTCGCTCAAAACCGCCGCCATAAGAACTAATTAGACGATTCGACCACGCACTTCAAAGCCACAGCAACATACAAAACGACCATTCGTCAGTACCTCAAACGGAGTAAAAGCAGATTTATCCATCTAAACCTGCCTTACATCAATTCCGTCATTCACAATTCTTCATAAAATGCCCGCTTCAACTTAATTTTACTGGTAGTGAGCAAATGGAACTCTTATGCCCAGCGGGTAACTTACCTGCTTTGAAAACCGCCATTGATTGCGGTGCGGATGCTGTCTATATCGGATTCAAAGACGATACCAATGCCCGAAACTTTGCAGGCCTAAACTTTGCGGGTAAAAAGCTCGATCGTGCTGTGCAGTATGTGCATGACCACAACAAGAAAATTCATGTTGCTTTAAATACATTTGCTCACCCAAATGGCTTCGAGCGTTGGACTAACGCCGTGGACAACGCAGCAGCTTTAGGTGTTGATGCACTGATCATCGCTGACATCGCTGTACTTGAGTACGCTGCAAACAAATATCCAGATCTAGAACTGCACCTATCAGTTCAAGCTTCTGCAACCAATGCCGCTGCGATCGACTTCTACCACAAAAACTTCAACGTAAAACGTGTCGTACTGCCGCGCGTGTTATCAATTCATCAGGTTAAACAGCTTTCTCGTAACATCACTTCTGACGTTGACCTTGAAGTATTCGCTTTCGGTAGTTTGTGCATCATGGCGGAAGGCCGTTGCTACCTCTCTTCATACATGACGGGCGAGTCACCAAATACAGTGGGTGCTTGCTCTCCGGCGAAATACGTTCGCTGGCAAGAAACAGAATCGGGCCTAGAGTCTCGCTTGAACGAGATCCTTATCGATAAGTATGAAGCAGGTGAGAACGCTGGCTACCCAACGCTGTGTAAAGGCCGCTTTGAAGCGGATATCGATGGTGAACGCAAGCGTTATCATGCACTCGAAGAGCCTACTAGCCTTAACACGCTATCCATGCTACCTGAATTGTTCTCAGCCAATGTCGCTTCAGTGAAGATTGAAGGTCGTCAGCGTAGCCCAGCTTATGTAGAACAAGTGACTCGCACTTGGCGCGCAGCCATCGACCGCTACTTAGCGAACCCTGAACAATACCAAGTTGAACAAGCTTGGAATGCGACACTGGCGAATGTATCGGAAGGTACACAAACCACGCTTGGCGCTTACCATCGAAAATGGCAATAGAGCCAACTGGAGAACTCAATGAAATACGCATTAGGCCCTCTACTTTATTTCTGGCCAAAACAAGACGTTGAAAGCTTCTATGAGCAAGCAAAATCAAGCTCTGCAGACATCATCTACCTAGGTGAAGCCGTGTGTTCAAAACGTCGAGAGATGAAAGCGAAACACTGGATGGACATCGCTAAAGAGCTGTCTGCTTCAGGTAAGCAAGTGGTATTGTCGACCATGGCATTGCTCGAAGCACCTAGCGAAGTCAACATCATGAAGAAGTACATTGATAACGGTGACTTTGCGATTGAAGCGAACGATGTGTCTGCTATTCAGCTTGCAAGCGAAAGTAAAGTGCCTTTCGTGGTTGGCCCTGCGGTAAACACTTACAATGCGCGCACGCTGAACTTGTTCTTAAAGCAAGGTATGACGCGTTGGTGTATGCCAGTCGAGCTTTCTCGCGAATGGCTGAGCAATGTGATGACGCAGTGTGAAGAGCTCAATATTCGCAACAAGTTTGAAGTCGAAGTGTTCAGCCACGGTTACTTGCCTCTTGCTTATTCAGCACGCTGCTTTACGGCTCGTGCCGAAAATAAAGCCAAAGACGACTGTGAAACCTGCTGTATCAAGTACCCAACAGGCCTTCAAGTTGAGAGCCAAGAAGGTCAGTCTGTCTTCAACCTTAACGGCATCCAGACTCAATCAGGCTACTGCTACAACTTGGTAAATGACTTACCAAACATGCATGACTTAGTGGATGTGGTTCGTTTAAGCCCACTTGGTGTTGATACCTTCTCTGAAATCAATAACTTCAGAGCCAACGAACAGGGTCAAAATCCAATGAAGATTGAGAGCCGCCAGTGTAATGGCTACTGGCATCAGCTTGCAGGTTTAGACGTTAAAAACATCTAGCCTCAACGATTGAGCCGAATAACAAATAAAAAAGGTCTAGCATTTGCTAGACCTTTTTAGTTCGTCTCAAGAAAATCGACCTATGCCGTTGCGGTTTCCATCGGCGAGGCGTCGAGCTTCTTTACGTCTTTGTAGAGCATCATCATAACCACTACGCTCAGCGCGATATTAGACAATGGATACGCAATCCAGATCCCCGGCACGCCATATAGCTTAGGCATAATGTACAGGAACGGCAGTTGAATCAGCATGTTACCTATCGTCACAAACATCGCTTTGCTGCCCTTGTTCACCGCCTGGTAGTAAGCCCCCGCAACCACCAAGAAACCATCAAGCGCCAATGCAAACATGTGCAGTCTAATGCCCAATACGGTGTACTCAACTAACTGAGGTTCGTCCGAGTTAAACACTGAAACGAACTCACGCGGGAATACGTTCAATAGCAATACAAACGCGACACCAATCAAGACAGAACTCGACATCGCAATCTTAAGCAACTTGCGAATATTCGCTTGGTTACGTGCGCCATGGTTGTAGCTCACCAATGGTTGCATACCGTTAGCGATACCTTCCGCAGTGAGGTAATAAACCGTCACGATATAGCCCAAAATAGCGTAAGCACCAATCATCAACTGGTCGCCATATTGAGAGAACAAAGCGTTGTGCAATGCCACCATCATTGAGCCATAAGCGTACATAAAGAAGCTTGATGTACCAATCGCGAAAATCTGTGGGATTACCGCAAGCTTCAATCTCAATTCACTCCAACGTAAACGCAGGTTTGCACGGCGTGAGAAGAAGTAAGCGAGACCCAAAGCCGTTACCACAAACTGAGCAATCGCTGTAGCCAATGCCGCGCCCATCAACTCCCATCCAAATAGAGCGATAAGCAAGTAATCCAGAACGATATTAATGACCGCACCAATAATCATCAGGATCGTCGCTAGATTCGGGCTATCGTCGTTACGCAGTAGAAATGGCATTGCGATAGAACCCAAGGTAAACACACTGGCGCCAATCAAGATGTGTAAGTACTGCAAACCAAGTTCATACACTCGACCTTCTGCGCCCTGCCAAAGCAAAAAGTTATCGGCAAACAGATACAGCAAGATAGAAACAATGGGGGTTATGGCTAACAACAAGGTTAAACCCGTAGCCAAGATCTGCTTAGCACCTTGAGTGTCTTTTTCACCTTGTCGAATCGATACCAGTGCGCCAGTACCGACACCCACCAACATACCTAGGCCAAGAATCGAACCGATCACCGGCCATGCGACGTTGATACCCGCCAGCCCATCAGCACCGACATAACGACCAATAAAGATGCCATCCACCACTTGGTAGAGGCCATTAACCAGCATCGCTGCTACCGTTGGGATTGTGTATCGCCAGAATTGACGACTAATTGAGTTACTCATCTCTTACTCTACTTTCATTGTGAGTCACATATCAGTGGGATATGACTCGATAAATTAGTTAATAAGGCTAACTAAATATCTAAATTAATTACTTCAATGCTTTGGCTAATAACTGGTTCAATTGCGTAGACTCTTGCTCAGACAAACGACTTTCCAGTATTTGTGCCATCACATGATAGATCTTGCTCTCTTCTTCTAAACCTAGCTCTGCTTTGTGCGTCAGTACTACGAGTTTAGATCTCGCGTCTTCCAATGAAGCCTTACGCTCGACCAGACCTTTTCTCTCAAGCCTTTGCACCATAGTGGTCGCTGAAGGCTTAGTCACTTGCATTTCAATAGCAAGATCGGTCAATCGAATCGGCTCAGGAGAGGCCTGAATCACCTTCAAGTAGTCATATTCATTGAAGCTCAACTGGCAGATAGGATCTTCATTTACTTGTGTTCGCCATACTTTCGAGGCGAAGCGTTCTATCTTCTCTAAATTCTGGTTTAGCATACTCACCCAATCAAAGAATGGCACTTAGTTAGCAAGACTAACTATTTTAATCCTGTTTAAATAAAAAGCAATCCAAAACGAGACAAAGATCATAAAAAGTAGGCACAAAAAAGCCGCTGACTGGCAGCGGCTTTGATAGTAGAAATAATCTATTTAGCGAGCATCAGCTTCTTGCTCTGCTTCAGCTAACTTAGCTTGAGCGAGGTGCTCTGCTTTTAGCGTAGTGAAAATACGGCTCAACTCTAAGAAAGAGTAACGATGCTCTACGTATTCAAATACGTTAAAAGAGACCGACAACTTATACAAAGAGATCGCATTCGCGTAGTCACCGTTCATGTGGTAACGCTTAGCCAGATAGAAATATGTCTCTGTTAATCTCTGTGCCAGCAACGTGTTATCACGAGTACCAGTTAAGATCGCTTTGAATGCCTGCTCTTCAGTGATGTCATCGAGCATGATAGCGACCAATACCCAGCCCCACTGCTCGTCATGATTCTCATAACGTTTTTGCAGGTCCAGCTTAGCTTGCTCAGGGGTTAGCTCATGCTGAATGATGTATAACCAAAGCGCGCGGAATGGATCGCTCGGATCATCGGCGTAGTGCTTCATCATTTCTTCATTAGCTAAGTCGTAACGCTCACCATAATAGAGTGCGATAGCGCGGTTTCTCTCTGCATATGAATTCGCAGGATCAAGCTCGAGCGTAGAGTCGAACGATTCATAAGCCGCATCAAACTCCCCCACTTGCGTGAAGTAGACACCCAAAAGGTTGAAGATATCAGGCTGAGCTGGGTTCAATGAAAGAGATTGATTAAAGTCTAAACGCGCCAAATCCCTCAGGCCGACACTGTCGTAGTAGTTACCACGTTCAAACAACATCTTAGCTCTAACTTCATCATTCAGATCTGGGCGCTGCAGTAGCTGACTCAAACGTGCAATCTGAACTTCTTGCTGGACGCTCGGTTGTAAAGGCACAGCCATTGGCGGGTAAACCCAACTTGAGGCGTTATCTGATGTTGTTGCACAACCAGTTAGTACAAGCAGTAAACACATACTCGCGGTTTGAAACCATTTCACAAATAATTACTCCTGTTATGACCGCAATTAAAAAGGGGAGCGATATGCTCCCCTTTATAACATGCTTTGTTGACGATAGGTTAAAAATCACTAAAAAGCGATATTACTATCGATGCACTGAGAATTACTCAGCAGCAGGTGCTTCGCCTTCAGCTGGCGTTTCAACTGCTTCTTTCATGCTTAGACGTACACGGCCTTGACGGTCAATCTCAAGAACCTTAACAGGAACTTCTTGACCTTCAGTTAGGTAGTCAGACACTTTCTCAACTCGCTTGTCAGCGATTTGAGAGATGTGTACTAGACCATCTTTACCTGGAAGGATAGTTACGAATGCACCGAAGTCAGCTAGACGAGCAACTTTACCTTGGTAAATGCGGCCAACTTCAACTTCAGCTGTGATCTCTTCGATACGACGGATAGCTTCTTTAGCAGCAGCGCCTTCAGTAGCAGCAATCTTGATTGTGCCGTCATCTTCGATTTCGATTGTAGTACCCGTTTCTTCACAAAGAGCACGGATAACTGCGCCGCCTTTACCGATAACATCTTTGATCTTATCAGAGCTGATTTTCATTGTGTGGATACGTGGAGCGAATTCAGAGATATCTTCACGAGCACCAGAGATAGCTTCATCCATTACAGAAAGGATGTGCTTACGTGCACCTTGCGCTTGGTTAAGAGCAATTTGCATGATCTCTTTAGTGATACCTTCGATCTTGATGTCCATTTGAAGTGCAGTGATACCGTCGTTAGTACCTGCTACTTTAAAGTCCATGTCACCTAGGTGGTCTTCGTCACCAAGGATGTCAGAAAGAACTACGAAGTCATCGCCTTCTTTAACAAGACCCATTGCGATACCCGCAACAGAAGACTTGATTGGAACACCAGCGTCCATAAGCGCTAGAGATGTACCACATACAGAAGCCATTGAAGAAGAACCGTTAGATTCAGTGATTTCCGATACAACACGAACTGTGTATGGGAACTCATCAACAGAAGGCATTACTGCAGCGATACCACGCTTAGCTAGTTTACCGTGGCCGATTTCACGACGCTTAGGAGAACCTACAAAACCAGTTTCGCCAACACAGTATGGAGGGAAGTTGTAGTGTAGTAGGAAGTTATCTTTACGCTCGCCTGTTAGCTCATCGATGATTTGAGCGTCACGCTGTGTACCAAGCGTAGCAGTAACGATAGCTTGAGTTTCACCACGAGTGAATAGAGAAGAACCGTGAGTACGTGGAAGAACGCCAGTGCGAACGTCTAGTGCACGAACCATGTCTTTTTCACGGCCATCGATACGTGGGTTACCAGCGATGATGCTGCGACGTACCACTGTTTTCTCTAGGTCGTGGAAGATAGAGTGAACTTCTTTTAGGTTTACTTCTTCGTCTTCAGATACTAGTACTTCGTTAACTTCAGCCGCGATCTCGTGGATACGGTCGTAACGAGTCATTTTCTCTGTGATTTGGTACGCTTCAACTAGCTTAGCTTCTGCTAGCTCAGCGATGCGAGTGTTAAGCGCAGTGTTCTCTTCTGGAGCAACCCAATCCCATGCAGGAGTAGCAACTTCAGCTGCGAATTCGTTGATCGCGTTGATAACAACTTGTTGTTGATCGTGACCAAATACTACCGCTGATAGCATCTCTTCTTCTGTTAGGTTGTCTGCTTCAGACTCAACCATTAGAACCGCACCAGCAGTACCAGAAACAACAAGGTCAAGCTTAGACGTTTCTAGCTCAGTGTTGCTTGGGTTAAGTACTAGTTGACCGTCGATGTGACCAACACGTGCTGCACCGATAGGACCGTTGAACGGGATACCAGAGATAGCAAGTGCTGCAGAAGTACCGATCATTGTTACCATGTCAGGCTGAACGTCTGGGTTAACAGACATTACTGTAGCGATAACTTGAACTTCGTTCTTGAATGCATCTGGGAAAAGAGGACGAATTGGACGGTCGATTAGACGAGCCGTTAGTGTTTCGCCTTCTGATGGACGACCTTCACGCTTGAAGAAGCCACCTGGGATTTTACCAGCAGCGTATGTACGCTCTTGGTAGTTAACCGTTAGAGGGAAAAAGTCTTGACCTTGTACCGCTTCTTTTTTACCAACAACAGATACGAATACTGAAGTATCGTCCATTGTTACCATAACTGCTGCAGTGGCTTGACGAGCAATAACGCCAGTTTCTAGAGTAACTGTGTGGTTACCGTACTGAAACGTTTTTACAACTGGTTTCTCAAACATTGTATTTCCTTTATCTAAAGATTGTTCTTTAGAGTCAGTAAGTTGAAACCCAAAAATCACCAATCGCGACTAGTCGAAGCAGACGGATTTTATGAGCTGTATCGAAAAAATACAGTGTTCATCCACTTTGAATAGTCGCGACCTATTGGCCGACATCTGTGACTGTAACTTCTGGGTCGTATAATACCTATACAGTTAGCTGTACAGGCGAGGCATAGTATAAACTATTTTTATATACAGGGATATTTTCGTACTGAAAAAGCTCCGTGAAATAGCTCAAACTCTGTCTTTCAGGCACAAAAAAAGGAGCAATAAATGCTCCTTTTTCTTCAAACAGTCTTTGCAGACATCGCTATTAGCGACGTAGGCCTAGGCGCTTGATTAGGTCTTGGTAACGAGAAAGGTCTTTACCTTTCAGGTAGTCAAGAAGCTTACGACGGCTAGAAACCATACGTAGAAGACCACGACGGCTGTGGTGATCGCCTTTGTGAGCTTTGAAGTGACCTTGTAGGTGGTTGATAGAAGCAGTAAGTAGTGCTACTTGTACTTCTGGTGAACCTGTGTCGCCTTCAGAGCGCGCGTATTCTGCAACGATTGCTGCTTTAGTTTCTGCATTCAGAGACATAATTCTCTCCTGATAAGAGTAGTTTAATATTTGTAGCAGCCAATCTCTGATTCAGCCGCTACGCGAGCCGAGGATTATAGGGAAGTTTGTCATTTGGTGCAATAACAATCGATGGCCTTAGAAACGAAAAAGCGAAGCGCTTAAATTAAGCGTTCGCTTTCTACTTTATTGATTCGCTTTTCAAGGCTAAACACCAATACCTAACTCGGTTTCAGCGTTACGCTTGTGGCTCTTCATCTCTGAAAACAACCAAACGTTTCGGTGCAACTCGGCCATCGTCCGCAATCTGAGCAACGCCAACAAACAGCTTCTCTTCACCACTTGTCATGCGAACCGTACCTTCTGTTGGAGCACCAGCAACTTGAACAGGCATACCGTGCTGAACTAGATCAGTCAGTTCCGCATTCAGGTTTACTTCAGGTAAGTCTTCAACGGCTGTATCCATTGGCATCAACAGTGGATCAAGCAGCTCTTTAGGTGCAATCTCTTGCGCCTGCGCTTGCTCTAAGATCTCGTTCAGTTGTTCCAACGTTACCATACGCTCGTAAGGGTATTTCGCAACACCAGTACGACGAAGCATGGTCACGTGAGCACCACACCCTAGCATTTCGCCAAGGTCATCCGTGATCGTGCGGATGTAAGTACCTTTAGAACAGTGTACTTCCATCTCAACCTCATCACCTTCAAAGCGAAGCAGATCAATCGAGTAGACAGTGATCTTACGTGATTCACGTGGCACTTCGATACCAGCACGAGCGTACTCGTACAATGGCTTGCCTTGATACTTCAATGCAGAGAACATTGACGGAACTTGGTCAGTTTCACCTTTGAAGCTTTCAATACAACGCTCAAGTTGCTCTTGAGTTACATTCACTTCACGAGTTTCAACCACTTCGCCATCAGAGTCTGAAGTATTGGTACGCTCACCAAGCTTAGCAATCACAACGTAGCGCTTATCAGAATCTAGAAGAAACTGAGAGAACTTCGTTGCTTCACCAAGACAGATTGGCAGCATGCCAGTCGCAAGAGGATCCAGTGCACCTGTGTGCCCCGCCTTCTCTGCAAAGTAAATACGCTTTACTTTTTGCAGTGCATCATTAGATGAAATGCCAGTTGGCTTATCTAACAGAATTACCCCGTTAATAGGGCGACCTTTACGACGGCGAGCCATTACTCTTCGCCCTTAGACTGAGTTTCGTCAGTGCGGCCTGCTGCTTCTTGCTTACGCTTGTCATCATTCAGAACTTCACTTACTAGGTTAGACATACGCATGCCTTCTACTAGTGTGTTGTCGTAAGTAAAACGTACTTCTGGTGTTAGACGGTGACGAATACGCTTGCCTAGCGCCATACGGATTGGCACTTCATGCTCTTTAAGAGCAGCAAGGCATGATTCAGGTGTTTGCTCACCAATACATAGGAAAGTAACGAATACTTTTGCGTACGCAAGGTCACGAGACACTTCTACGTCTGAGATCGTTACCATACCGATACGTGAATCACGAACTTCACGTTGTAGGATAAGAGCAAGCTCTTTTTGAAGCTGCTGAGACACACGTTGTGTGCGGCTAAATTCTTTTGACATTTTCTTTTCTCACTTAGAAAGATGGGGGGCTTGGTAATTACCAGCCCCCCATGGTGTATTCAACAACCGATTACTTCTTACCTTTACTAGTAATGTTAGTAACCTTAGTCAATATGTCGAGTCGTACAGACGATTAGTCTAGAGTACGTTTAACCTCAACGATTTCGAATACTTCGATCTGGTCACCAACGCGTACGTCGTTGTAGTTCTTAACGCCGATACCACACTCGTAACCATTCTTAACTTCTTGAACGTCGTCTTTGAAGCGACGAAGTGACTCAAGTTCACCTTCGTAGATAACAACGTTGTCGCGTAGTACGCGGATTGGGTTGTTACGCTTAATTACGCCTTCAGTAACCATAGAACCAGCGATCGCGCCAAGTTTAGGTGACTTAAATACGTCACGTACTTCAGCAAGACCAATGATCTCTTGTTTGAATTCAGGAGCAAGCATACCGCCCATTGCCTGTTTCACTTCGTCGATCAGTTGGTAAATGATTGAGTAGTAACGTAGATCTAAGTTTTCGTTCTGAACCGTGTTACGCGCAGTTGCGTCAGCACGAACGTTGAAACCAAGGATGATAGCGTTAGAAGCTGCTGCAAGTGTTGCGTCAGTTTCAGTAATACCACCAACACCAGAACCTACGATGTTCACTTTAACTTCGTCAGTTGATAGTTTCAGTAGAGAGTCTGCAATTGCTTCTACAGAACCTTGAACGTCAGCTTTTAGTACTACGTTCAGTTCTGCAACTTCACCAGCAGCCATGTTAGAGAACATGTTCTCTAGTTTCGCTTTCTGTTGACGAGCTAGTTTCACTTCACGGAATTTACCTTGACGGTAGTTCGCAACTTCACGAGCTTTACGCTCATCACGTACTACTGTAGCTTCATCACCTGAAGCTGGTACACCAGAAAGACCTAGGATCTCTACTGGGATAGAAGGACCTGCTGTCACTACTTCTTTACCGTTTTCATCGCGCATTGCACGAACACGGCCGTACTCTTGACCACAAAGAACGATGTCGCCTTTGTTTAGAGTACCAGACTGAACTAGGACTGTTGCAACTGGACCACGACCTTTATCAAGACGAGATTCCACAACAACACCAGATGCCATGCCTTCTTTAACTGCAGTCAGTTCAAGAACTTCAGACTGAAGAAGGATTGCTTCTAGAAGACCATCGATGTTTGTACCCTGTTTAGCAGAGATGTGAACGAACATGTTCTCACCGCCCCATTCCTCAGGGATTACGTCGTATTGAGCTAGCTCATTCTTAACGTTGTCTGGGTTTGCACCCTCTTTATCGATCTTGTTCACAGCAACAATCAGAGGAACGCCTGCCGCTTTCGCGTGCTGGATCGCTTCGATTGTTTGTGGCATTACGCCATCGTCTGCTGCTACTACTAGTACAACGATATCTGTCGCTTGAGCACCACGTGCACGCATAGCAGTAAACGCCGCGTGTCCAGGAGTATCAAGGAAAGTGATCATGCCGTTGTCAGTATCTACGTGGTAAGCACCGATGTGCTGCGTGATACCGCCAGCTTCGCCAGAAGCAACGTGTGCTTTACGAATGTAGTCAAGTGTCGATGTTTTACCGTGGTCAACGTGACCCATGATAGTAACAACTGGAGCACGACCTTCAGCGATAGCATCGTTATCACGGTCTGCTAGTACTGCTTCTTCAAGTTCGTTTTCTTTACGTAGGATTACCTTGTGACCCATTTCTTCAGCAACAAGTTGTGCTGTTTCTTGGTCAATCACTTGGTTGATAGTCGCCATAGCGCCCATCTTCATCATTACTTTGATAACTTCAGTTGCTTTAACTGACATTTTGCTAGCCAGTTCAGATACAACGATAGTTTCGCCGATAGCAACGTCAGACTTAGCAACAGTTGCTGACTTATCGAAGCCTTGCTGCATTGAAGTTGGTTTAGCAAGCTTACCTTTAGCACCACGACCACGTTGGTTACGACCACCACGGTTGTTGCCAGGTTGGTTAGCTGGTGCTGCTTTCTTCTTACGACGACGAGGCGCTTTTTCTTCTTTCTGGTCAGCTGCATCTTCAGCTTCACGAGCGTAAGTAGAAGTTGTCACGTGGTAGTCCGCAGACTTCTCTTGTTCTTTCTTCTTCTGCTCTTCTTCAGACCAGCGCGCTTCGTTCTCTTCAGCTAGCTTACGAGCTTCTTCAACTAGCTTCGCCGCTTCAGCTTCAGCTTTACGCTGTGCTTCTTGCTCTTGACGAGCTTTTAGTTCATCCGCTTCTTTTTTCGCTTGTGCGTTAGCGTCTGCATTTTTTGAATTCATGTCTTTTTTAGCCTTTTCAGCTTGGGCGCGTTGAGCTTTTTCTTCAGCATCACGTTTTGCATCCGCTTCACGTTTTGCTTTCTCATCAGCTTCGCGCTGTGCTTTCTCTGCAGCTTCACGTTTCGCAAGCTCTTCAGCTTCTTGACGTGCTTTCTCTTCCGCTTCACGCTTAGCTGCTTCCTCAGCTTCACGTTTCGCTTCATCTTCAATAGCGCTGCGCTTCACGTAAGTACGCTTTTTACGTACCTCTACTTGAACATCCTTACTCTTACCGCCTCCAGCGGCAACACTTAGCGTGCTGCGGGTCTTGCGTTGAAGAGTTAAACGAGTCGGCTCTGCTTCACCAGAAGTATCGCCATGCTCCTTTTTAAGGTGCGTTAGCAATGTTTGCTTCTCTGAATCAGTTACTTGATCCGACCCTGATTTCTTCATGCCTGCATCAGCAAGTTGTTCAATTAAGCGGTCAACTGGCGTACCAATCTCTTCACTCAGTGCTTTAACTGTTAATTGTGTCATACCGCTTTCTCTCCTTGCTGAATTATTCTTCGTCGCCGAACCAACAGATGTTACGTGCAGCCATAATTAGCTCGCCCGCACGTTCTGCAGTTAGGTCTTCAATGCCTTCTAGTTCATCAACGCCTTGGTCAGCTAGGTCTTCCAATGTTGCCACGCCTTTTGCTGCAAGTTTGTAAGCCATTTCACGCTCTAGGCCTTCAAGTGCTAGCAAGTCTTCAGCAGGTTCAACACCGTCAAACGTCTCTTCTTTCGCAAGTGCTAGAGTCGTTAGTGCATCTTTTGCACGGTTACGTAGTTCTTCAACGATACCTTCGTCTAGGCCATCAACTTCAAGAAGTTCGTTTACTGGTACGTAAGCCACTTCTTCTAGCGTAGAGAAACCTTCTTCAACAAGTAGCTGAGCAAAGTCTTCTTCGATGTCTAGGTGCTTCATGAAGTTTTCAATCGAAGCAACCGCTTCTTCTTGGTGTTTCTTCTGAAGGTCTTCAACCGTCATTACGTTCAGTTCCCAACCAGTCAGTTGAGATGCTAGACGTACGTTTTGACCGCTACGGCCGATAGCTTGCGCTAGGTTGTCCGCTTCAACAGCGATGTCCATTGAGTGTGCATCTTCATCAACGATGATAGAAGCAACATCAGCAGGAGCCATTGCATTGATTACGAACTGAGCTGGGTTATCGTCCCAAAGAACGATATCGATACGCTCGCCGCCAAGCTCGCCAGATACAGCTTGTACACGTGCACCACGCATACCAACACACGCGCCCACAGGGTCAATACGCTTGTCGTTTGTTTTCACAGCGATTTTAGCACGAGAACCTGCGTCACGTGCAGCACCTTTAAGTTCAATTAGCTCTTCGCCAATCTCAGGTACTTCAACACGGAATAGCTCAGCTAGCATTTCAGGCTTAGAGCGAGTAATGAATAGCTGGAAGCCACGAGCTTCTGGTTTAACTGCGTATAGAAGACCACGCACACGGTCGCCTGGACGGAAGTTTTCACGAGGAAGTTGGTCATCACGTAGGATTACCGCTTCAGCGTTGTTACCTAGGTCTAGGATGATAGTGTCACGGTTAACTTTCTTAACCACACCAGTAACTAGCTCACCTTCGTTGTCGATGAACTGTTCAACGATTTGAGCACGCTCAGCTTCACGTACTTTTTGTACGATAACTTGCTTCGCAGTTTGAGTCGTAATACGGTCAAACGTTACTGACTCGATGTCATCTTCAATGAAACCGCCAAGTTCGATCTCTGGATCGTCATACTTAGCAGCTTCAAGAGAAATCTCTTTTGTTGGGTTTTCAACAACTTCAACAGCTTCCCAGCGACGGAAAGTTTCGAAATCACCTGTTTTACGGTCGATTTCAACACGAACTTCAATTTCTAGTTCGCTTTTCTTTTTTGTTGCCGTTGCAAGCGCGATTTCAAGCGCTTCAAAAATACGCTCACGAGGAACTGCTTTCTCATTAGAAACAGCTTCTACTACCGCCAAAATTTCTTTGTTCATTAATCTAGCCTCTTAAGCTCTTCTCTCTAGGAGAACTAAAATTTAGGGATCAGGTTAGCTTTCGCAATATTGCTTAGGACGAATTCTTCTTCTTGTCCTTCAACCAATACTTTTACTGTCTCGCCTTCAATAGATTGGATATCACCTTTCCATTTACGACGGTTGCCGACAGCCATTTTCAAAACGATGCTTACCTCGTGACCAATAAATTGTTGGTAATGCTCTGCTTTGAACAGTGGTCTCTCTAAACCTGGTGAAGACACTTCAAGGTTATAAGCCACTGAAATTGGATCTTCAACATCCATTACGGCACTTACTTGGTGACTAACTTCAGCGCAGTCGTCTACATTGATGCCGTTTGGAGAATCGATGTAAATACGTAGCGTTGAGTGCTCACCAGCACGAATAAATTCTAATCCAACTAACTCATAACCTGATGCTGCTACTGGAGCGTCAAGCATTTCAGTAAGTTGTCTTTCTAAACCAGTCATTTAACCACTCCAGAAACAAAAAAAGGGCTCAAAGCCCAATTTAAATTCCAAGCAAACATTATCTAAACGCATTTACAAATGCTTAGATAACAAAAAACCCCGTATAAGCCGGGGTTTTTGTTGCTGGACCCTTATATGCTAAGTGCCATCACATTCGATATCGCACTTAACTCACAGTGAGGTTCACACTGTGCAAGCTTGCTACCAATCAAGACTAAATATAGCACTTAAAATTGGTTGCGGGAGCCGGATTTGAACCGACGACCTTCGGGTTATGAGCCCGACGAGCTACCAAGCTGCTCCATCCCGCGTCCGACTTGCGAGCATTATACGCCCAACAAGATGTTTTACAAGTTTGTAAACATGGTGCCGAGAGAGGGACTCGAACCCTCACACCCTAAGGCACTAGCACCTCATGCTAGCGTGTCTACCAATTTCACCATCTCGGCATCAAATCTTTACAGATTATTGTGGAATCTCGTCGCCTTGCGCCGGAACTTCACTCACT
>AAZW01000010.1 GCA_000169995.1 Vibrionales bacterium SWAT-3
AGCGACACGCCTAGGAAGAAACTTCCAATCCGTGGTGCTGAAGGTCTACTGCTAACGTTCGCCAACTGTTGTCACCCGATTCCAGATGATCACATCATTGCCCATGTCTCTCCAGGTCGTGGTCTTGTGGTTCACCGTGAAACGTGTCCAAACGTTCGTGGTTACCAAAAAGAACCAGACAAGTACATGGCGGTGGAATGGTCTGACGATTACGACCAAGAGTCCACAGCTGAACTTCAGGTTGATCTGCAGAACCACCAAGGTGCACTGGCCGAGTTAACTAACGTTATCTCGAAAACAGGCTCAAACATTCACGGTATTTCAACCGAAGAACGTGATGGACGCTTGTACACAGTGACAATCTTGCTGACGACCAAAGATCGTGTTCACCTTGCGAGCATTATGAAGAAGCTACGTGTGATGCCACACGCGCTCAAAGTAAGACGCCGTAAGAACTAGCGAATAAAGCAGATGAGGGATTCGAGATGGCGAGATGCGAAGAGCAAAAGACTTCGTGACTCACTATCTTGGCTCCACATCTAATTTAGTTTTTTGAATATCGATAGATAAAGCGATAAGGCAGATGAGAGATACGAGTCTCGAGATGCGAAGAGCAAAAGGAGACTGTCCTAAATTCTGTGTAACTGTCTAGACTTAAGCCTTAAAGGCTAAGGATGGATAGTATGGATAAGAAAGCACTTGAAGCTTTTGCTCGTGAAGCAGCTAAATCAATTAAGACAGAATCTGATCTTGATGACTTCCGCAAAATGTTAACCAAGGTGACTGTTGAGACAGCATTGAATGTTGAGCTTGATGAGCACCTTGGCTACGAAAAACACTCCCCAAAACCCAGCTCCAACTCACGTAATGGGTATACCAGCAAGTCAATTATCACTGATGATGGTGAAGTGCCGATAGACGTTCCTCGTGACCGTGAGTCAAGCTTTGAACCAAAGCTGGTTCGCAAGCACCAAACTCGCTTCCAGTCGATGGATGACAAAATCTTAAGCCTCTATGCTAAAGGCATGACTACCCGAGAAATCGTAGCCACATTCAAGGAAATGTACGATGCGGATGTCTCACCAACCCTCATATCTAAGGTGACAGACTCTGTTCTAGAGCAGGTTGTTGAATGGCAATCTCGCCCACTAGATGAGGTCTATCCAATCGTTTATCTCGACTGCATTGTCGTTAAAATCAGGCAAGATAAACAAGTCATCAACAAAGCTGTTTATCTTGCGCTAGGCGTGAACATGGAGGGTCAAAAAGAACTGCTTGGCATGTGGCTGTCAGAGACGGAAGGTGCCAAGTTCTGGCTTGCTGTGCTAACAGAGCTACAAAACCGCGGAGTAAAAGACATTCTCATTGCATGTGTCGATGGTCTGAAGGGCTTTCCTGATGCCATTAATGCCGCATTCCCGAATACTCAAATCCAGCTCTGTATCGTCCATATGGTGAGAAACTCAGTTAGGTATGTACCTTGGAAAGATTATAAATCTGTGACAGCCGATCTTAAGAAGATCTATCAATCGAAGACAGAAGATGAAGCCTTGCTAGCGCTAGAGCAGTTTTCAGATAAATGGGATGACAAATACCCTCAGATCAGCCGCTCTTGGACAGCTCACTGGGCTAACCTGAATACGCTCTTCAACTACCCAGAAGATATTAGGCGAGCAATTTATACGACTAATGCCATAGAATCACTTAATAGTGTTATTAGAAAGGCGATTAAAAAGCGTAAGCTGTTCCCGACTGATGAGTCGGCAAGGAAGGTGATCTTCTTAGCGATCCAGGATGCCTCCAAAAGATGGACGATGCCAATTAGAAACTAGGCGACAAGCCCTGAACCGCTTTATGATTATGTTCGAAGACCGATTAACTGAATATATGTAACCCCGACAGTTACACAGAATTATTTACAGGGGTCAGCAAAAGCTTTTCACCACTCAACTTTTCGTATTTCGAGTCTGCTTTAGTTTTTTATAGCGCCCTATTCCTCTCATATCCCATTTACATACACCCCGCACTCGCTCTTAGTCTTTTCGTATCCCGTTTACTCGCATCCCACATCTGTTCTTACCTTTTTCGCATCTCGCTTACTCGCACCCCATACCTGCTCTTATCCTTTCGCATCTCGTTTACTCACATCCCGTTTACTCGTATCTCTCATCTGCTTCTAAGCTTTGTCCTGTACAAAAATCCAGTAAAATGCTTGAATAGATCATCACTCTTACGTTTATGAGCCTTGTTATGTCACAGCTTTTATCTGCTATCCCTCTCAACTCTTTATCTGGAGTCGGCGCTAAAGTCGCAGAGAAACTGGAAAAGGTTGGACTTAACAATGTGCAAGACCTGCTGTTTCACCTCCCTCTGCGCTATGAAGATAGAACGCGTATCTATCCGATCATCAAACTGCACGCTGGAATCTGGGCTGCAGTACAAGGCAAGGTGATGAGCGTAGATACCATCTTCGGTAAACGTAAGATGTTGGCGGTAAAGATCAGCGACGGTAATGGCACCATTACGCTGCGCTTTTTCAACTTCACCGCAGGTATGAAAAACAACTTTGCCGAGGGCAAGCAAGTCCATGCTTATGGTGAAATAAAGCGTGGCAATATGGGGCTTGAAATCGTCCATCCGGATTACAAATTCTTTGCCCCAAGGCAGCAACCAGACGTCGAAGCGAACCTGACTCCGGTATATCCAACCACTGAAGGACTAAGACAAGTCACGCTGCGTAACCTGACCGACCAAGCGTTAGAACTGATCGACAAAGCAGCTGTAAATGAACTGCTACCGTCTGGCTTATACGATCATCAAATCACTCTCGCACAAGCACTGCATACCATTCACAGACCGCCTCCGGGCATCGACCTAGAGCTGTTTGATGAAGGCAAACACCCTGCACAACTGCGTCTGATTATGGAAGAGCTACTGGCTCAAAACCTATCGATGCTGTCGGTCCGCAGTAAAGGGCAGCAAGATAAAGCGATGTCGCTTCCCCCAATGAATACCCTCAAGGATAAACTACTGGCTCAGCTACCATTCTCGCCAACCAATGCTCAAGCACGCGTAACCCAAGAGATTGAAACTGACTTAGAAAAGCCACACCCAATGATGCGCTTAGTACAAGGCGATGTAGGTTCAGGTAAAACCTTGGTTGCTGCACTAGCGGCCGTTCGCGCACTGGAACATGGGCAACAAGTCGCTTTGATGGCACCAACCGAGCTATTGGCAGAACAGCACGCGATTAACTTCGCCAATTGGTTTGAAGCCATGGGCATTCAAGTCGGTTGGCTTGCAGGCAAACTCAAAGGTAAAGCTCGTGAGACTGAGCTGGCGCGCATTGCCAGTGGCGAAGCGCAAATGATGGTCGGTACTCATGCTCTCTTCCAAGAACACGTCGAGTTCAAAAACCTTGGTCTCGTCATCATTGATGAGCAGCACCGATTTGGTGTCCACCAGCGATTAGAGCTGCGTGAAAAAGGCGCTAAGCAAGGTTATTACCCTCACCAATTAGTGATGACGGCAACGCCCATTCCACGAACGCTAGCCATGACGGCCTATGCCGATCTCGAAACCTCAATCATTGATGAGCTGCCGCCGGGTCGAACACCCATTCAAACCGTCGCAATTCCAGATACCAAGCGTGATGACATTGTTGAGCGAGTACGTAACGCCTGCCTCAACGAAGGCAAGCAAGCCTACTGGGTGTGTACACTAATTGATGAGTCAGAAGTATTGGAAGCGCAAGCTGCTGCGGACACTGCAGAAGACCTTCAACGCAAACTGCCTGATGTGAAAATTGGTTTAGTACACGGCCGAATGAAACCAGCCGAGAAACAAGCCGTAATGCAGGAGTTCAAAGAGAACAAGCTGCACCTATTGGTTGCCACAACCGTGATTGAAGTGGGCGTGGACGTACCGAATTCGAGCTTAATGATCATCGAGAACCCAGAACGTCTTGGCCTAGCACAATTACACCAGTTACGTGGCCGTGTTGGCCGTGGTTCGGTCGCAAGCCATTGTGTACTGCTGTATCACTCTCCACTATCAAAAACCGCTCAGAAGCGCTTAGGCGTACTGCGTGAAAGTAACGATGGCTTTGTGATTGCTCAGCGAGACCTAGAGATCCGCGGCCCAGGTGAACTGCTTGGTACTAAGCAGACCGGCTTGGCTGACTTCAAGATTGCCGACTTGGTACGCGACCAACGTTTAATTCCTGAAGTGCAGCGTATTGCGCGCCACATTCATGATAGCTACCCAGATAACGCTAAAGCGATCATCAATCGCTGGTTAGGCGAGCGTGATGTGTATTCGAAGGCGTAATGCCCCAAGATATTCCCACTAAAAATGCAAAAAGGCTTCCATTTAGGAGGCCTTTTTTACGCTATTTTTACTTTCATAGTGAAAGCAGCTCTGAAGGTTTACTATCAGCTTATACAGTAAAGATCATGCAATATAGTTAGCAAAAGGTGTTTAGCTAAGCCTTCAATTAAAAATCTATGTTCAACTTTCTTGCTCGATCAAGAATCAAAACTGAGTACTTAGATGTAACATTTCCGACTCGAAAACACCTTTTGTATCTCGGAGAGTGTGATACCGACGAATAATTGCTTCTCAATCAATTGGACATCGACAAAACTCAATAATCTTAATTTGCTTTCATGGCTCTTTTAATGCCTGCAACAGATAACTTAGGCTTACTCACAGCGAACACAATAGACATTAAAATAAGCACAATGTTGAATGCGCCAAAGACAGCTTCATACTCAAGAGCCTCTAGAAATTTCAACTCATCAGTACCTAATGCCAAAGTCGATGTCACAATTGCCGGGTAAACAAAGAAGTAGGTGTTAAGGCAAATCAACATAAAGCTAAACAACTTGGCCCAAACCCAAAAAGATTTAGGTTTACCGCTTAAGACTAACCCAGTAAACCCTGTAGTACACATAGCCACTACAGTTAAGTAAGTCGTACTTTTTAGAACCCACTCTCGATTCAAAGCAAGCGCATGCATGTCAGTTTCTGGTGTGATTAAACCAAGAAATACATATGTCACTATGCTGCCAAAAAACACACATAAACTAATTAAATGAACAATTTTCATTAAGTTTTTCATTCTATCCTCTGCGAAAATAGTTAGCGCACTAACTAAATAGGTAAAATTTAATCCATATTATCTAGGATTCTTTTTAAATACATTTTCAGGATCTTTGTCTCTTCTGCATCAAAGTTCTTGAGTGCTTTTGTGTTCACGGCCATAGCCAAGTTGGGAAGCTCAATCATCAAGTCTTTTGCTGCACTCGTTAAATAGATCGTTATGATTCTTTGATCCTCAGACTGACGTCGTTTAACGATTAGACCTTTATTCTCCAGACGTTTTATGATTCCAGATATCGTTGGCTTATCAAAATATAATGACTTACCAATTGCGCCTATTGTTTGTCCCTCCTTTTCTGTTAGACGTGACAGAACTGACCATTGGCCAGGTGTCAGATTGAAAGGTCGTAGAGAGTTTTCAAATGCGTATTTCATCTCTCCGGCGGCTTTATTGATTAAAAAACCAAGGCTATCATCTAGTTTCATATTAAAAGGTTAGCATGCTAACAATATAAATGCACGCTCTTATAAAATTTTTATATCTCGATTTACATCGAAAGTGGGGGATTTATGGATTAGATCTTTACCCCACATCCATATCAATTCAAAGCCAAGCATCGTTGGCCTCAATAAGCATTTCTAAAGAAAATAAACACCATTTGTGAGGTAGTTCACTTACAGGCGCCCCATATTTTACAATGCAGGATTTTTTAGATTAAGACCAACATTAATGTTACTGCAAGGAAAAGACCGAACTAGGAGGTTATTTTCATCCCCTCCCTGTAACTCATTATGACCTAAGGCTTAACAGGGAAACTGATCTGCGCTTTTAAGCCGCCTTCACTGCGATTATTCACCACTACCGCACCTTGGTGTTGGCTAACAATACGTTTCACAATCGCCAAGCCTAAGCCTGTTCCTTCACTGCCACGAGCCGTATCGCCACGAGTGAAGGGTTCAAATAGCTTGCCGATCTGGTCTTGTGGGATACCCGGACCGTTATCTTCTACTGTCACCCAAGCCAGTTTGTTATCCGCTGTCATACCCGTTGATACTTTCACCCAACCATTACCATAACGCAGCGCATTGACCACTAAGTTACTCACAGCACGCTTCATCGCGATAGGGTTGCCTAATGCAGGCTTCATGGTATCCGGAATATCAGTTTCAATCTGTACCTCGTAGCCACCTTCAGAGCTTGATACCTCGCGTGCAATATCATCCACAAACACCGCTTGGAATGATTCACGATCGACGGGCTTCAAATAGTCCATAAACTGGCTGATGATCTCATTACACTCTTCGGTATCACTGATAATACCTTCCGCTAAATAGGCATCTTCTGGTGACATCATCTCGGTGGCCAAACGGATACGCGTTAACGGAGTACGTAAATCATGGCTGATACCGGCCATCAACAAAGCTCGGTCCTCTTCCAACTCTTGAATGCCTTTCGACATCTGGTTGAAGGCGCGAGTTACCGAGCGAATCTCTTGCGCACCTTGCACAGGCAGTGGCGGCGGAATATCACCACGACCGACATCCTGCGCCGCTTTCTCAAGCGCAATGAGTGGGCGGTTTTGCAATCGGATGAACAGCCAACCACCAGCGACAATCAACATCGCCATGATCAAGCTATTGCGAAATAGCGGTGCAAAGTCTTCTTCTTGTAGCTCAGAGAGTGGAATTCGAATCAATGAGTTAGGCAGTTGTGCTATGTCCATCCACAACACATAGCTCTCTTTACCTAAAATCAGCCGCACTTCTGTTTCAGAGCCTAATTCTTTGGTCATCTCCTCACTCATCAGGTCAATCGATACTGCGTGGTAATACTCACCCGCCGCTTCGCTGTCCTTGGCATGGACCGTTACTCCAAGTTGCTCAAGTACGCGCTGGCGCAGCGGTGCGTCGATCTCGATATCACTGCCTTGGTCCAATACTAGGTTTAATTCGTGCGCCAATATCTTATTAAACTGCTGTAAGCTCGGCATCAAAGCGTAGTTAAACACGGCGTAGTAAGAAAAGATTTGGCTAGCGACCAATAGCGTTAAGAAAAGCACTATCGACTGAGTAAAGGAGCTACGTATGCGCATGGGGCACCCAAAGTGTAGAGAGAAAAAACAAAGCGTTATATGACTATAACTCTAAACAATTATCCTGAATACAAAACGGGCCATCACATATCAATGAGATGGCCCGTAAATAGAGAATTCTGAGTCACAGAATCAATAAAGCTGCTGTAGAGCTTATTAAGCTGACTTACACAGCCTTACCATCAGGAACAAAGACATAACCTAAGCCCCACACCGTTTGGATGTAGCGAGGCTTGCTTGGGTCTTCTTCCACTAGACGACGTAGACGTGAAATCTGAACATCGATAGAGCGCTCCATTGCTGAGTACTCACGGCCACGAGCCATGTTCATCAACTTATCGCGAGACATTGGCTCACGAGCATTGGTAACTAGTGACTTAAGCACTGCAAATTCGCCCGAAGTAAGCGGCATTGGCTCTTCGCCACGAAACATTTCACGTGTACCTAAGTTCAAGCGGAACTCACCAAACTCAACTACAGACTCTTCTGTGCTTGGTGCGCCTGGTGCTTCAATCACTTGGCGACGTAATACTGCTTTGATACGAGCAAGCAATTCACGTGGGTTAAATGGTTTTGGTAGGTAGTCATCAGCACCCACTTCCAAACCAACAATACGGTCCACTTCATCACCCTTTGCAGTAAGCATCAGGATTGGTAGCGAGTTGTTTGCATTTCTTAGGCGACGGCAGATCGATAGACCATCTTCGCCCGGCAACATTAAATCCAATACCATCAAGTGAAAATTTTCACGGGTTAACAGGCGGTCCATCTGCTCACTGTTTGCCACGCTACGCACTTGAAAGCCCTGCTCTGACAGATAGCGCTCTAACAAAGCACGTAAACGAGCATCGTCATCGACCACTAAAATTTTGTAGTTTTCTTGCATGTAATGGTTCCACCTATTAAAGCTTAAACCTAAGGCTAAGCATTCTTGGTAAATTGTATTAGGCGTGTTGACCTTTCGTGGTTAAATTTTGTTCGAGATAAAAGCGTTTTAATCGCGGCGAGGGGGAAGTAGCCTAGTCATTCTAAGCAAATCTCCCTCAACAACGAGTAAAACGCTTTTAGCCGAACCCTTCGGGCAACGTTTGCTGGTCATTTCTACTGCGTTATCGGCTTCTCATGTAGGCTAGCTACACATCAAAGCCTCTGCCTTGTATAAATACCCAGCAATTCGTTGCAAAAATCAGCTCGAAAGATCAACACGCCCTAGTATAAGACATTAAAAATGTAACATTATTGGAGAAAAAGTCGCCTAAATAATTGTTAACGTATGTTGCCTTTCTATATATTCTATCTTAGATCATCATTTCATTAAGTCAGATTCATGAAAACCAAACTTATCACCCGAGAAGGTTATAACAGACTCAAAGCCGAACATGACCACTTGTGGCACGAGAAACGCCCTGAAATTACTAAGATAGTCACTTGGGCAGCAAGCCTTGGAGATCGCTCAGAAAACGCAGATTACACCTTCAATAAGCGTCTACTTCGTCAGATCGATCGCCGAGTTCGTTTCTTAAGAAAGTTCCTACCTGATGTCACGATCGTTGATTACTCGCCACAACAAGAAGGTAAGGTATTTTTCGGGGCTTGGGTCGAAATCGAGAATGATGATGGGGAAATTAAGAAGTTTCGAATTGTCGGTCCAGAAGAGATCTACGGCGATGCTAAAGGTTATATCTCTATCGACTCGCCAATGGCTAGAGCTCTACTTAAGAAAGAAGTGGATGATGAATTTACGGTAAAAACACCGGAAGGCGACAAAGAGTGGTTCATTAACTCGATTCGCTACGCAGACAACAAATAATTCTACTTATTAGTCACTTAGCGATGTGCTGAGTATCTAGAAAACCCAAACTCCAGATAAAAGAAAACCCCGCAAGGCTTTCGCCTAGCGGGGTTAAGTCTCTATCGCAGCAATCCGGCTACTGTTTATCTCTTCGAGATAAGGTGCTCCCTGCATCTTTCCTTGATAGTGGCTAAATCCTTTAACCAATTTCCTTTTTGTTCATCGCCATCCTAGCGGTGTCCATTCTAGCCTGTCGTCCTGACTGGCGAATCTCATCCAGAGATTATCACTTCCTTGCTGACCACTCATCCTAAGTAATCAAATCTTCATCCTGAAGATACCTAGTCCATTAGGCTTTTTCCTGTTCCTGCCAACTCCCTGTCGACAAGTTAAATATTACGGGAAATGGCCGTGTTTCCTAGATAGTCCTAAAAAACATTTACTGTGGGAAATACGCCCAAAAACATCAAAACCAATAAAATCATTAACTTATGGTTTTATTGGGACAATTTTCTGAGTTTAAAGAGACTTAGTCTCACATCACTTGTAAGAGATCTCGCACAAAGCGGGTATCACAAACGGAAATTCGACTTCTGACAGGATAATTACACAGTCAAAGCTAGAAAAAGCGTACGCTCATCCCCATGTATTTGTCACGATATTAAATAAGAGATTCATCGGATGAGCCAAGCTATCTGTCGACTGATCGCTGAAGAACTGAATGTTCGTTCTGAGCAAGTCACCGCCGCAGTAACCCTAATTGACGACGGTAATACCGTTCCCTTTATTGCCCGCTACCGTAAAGAGGTTACGGGAGGCTTAGACGATACCCAATTACGTAACCTTGATAGTCGCCTTTCTTACCTTCGTGAACTTGATGATCGTCGCCAAACAATTCTTAAGTCGATTCAAGACCAAGGTAAACTCACGCCAGAGCTCGAGCGTGATATCACTCAAGCCGACAGCAAGACTCGTCTAGAAGATTTATACCTACCTTACAAACCAAAGCGCCGCACTAAAGGTCAGATCGCGATTGAAGCAGGTTTAGAACCACTTGCCGACACACTGTGGAATGAACCACAGCACGATCCAGAAACGGAAGCAGCGAACTTCATCAGCAACGATAAAGGCATTGCCGATACCAAAGCCGCTCTTGATGGTGCTCGTGCGATCATCATGGAACGCATTGCGGAAGACGCAAACCTGCTAGAAAAGATTCGCCAACACCTAACACGCAACTCAGAGCTAGTCGCTCGAGTGGTGGCAGGTAAAGAGCAAGAAGGCGAGAAGTTCAAAGACTACTTCGAGCACAACGAAACACTCAGCAAAGTGCCGTCTCACCGTGCACTTGCGATGTTACGTGGCCGAAATGAAGGCTTTCTAACACTAGCGATGAATGCCGATCCTGAGCAAGAAGAAGGCGCTCGTGGTTCTTACTGTGAAAACATCATCTCTGATCACTACGGTATTACTCTGAGCAGTGCACCTGCAGATGCATGGCGTAAGCAAGTGATCAGCTGGGCATGGCGTATTAAGGTTTCTATGCACATGGAAACCGAACTCATGGGCGCGATGAAAGAGCGTGCAGAGATCGAAGCGATTGAAGTATTCGCCACCAACCTAAAAGACCTACTGATGGCAGCGCCTGCTGGCCCTCGCGCAACGTTAGGCCTAGATCCAGGTTTACGTACCGGTTCGAAAATCGCGGTTGTAGATTCAACAGGTAAGGTTCTCGCGACAGAGACCATTTATCCTCACCCGCCACAAAAGCAATACGACAAATCAGCGCACGTTGTTGAGCAGATGGTTCGTCAGTTTAACGTTGACCTGATTGCGATTGGTAACGGTACCGCTTCACGCGAAACCGACAGCTTTGTGGCTGATGTGATTAAGCGTGGCAACCTAAAAGCACAAAAGATCATTGTTAGCGAAGCCGGTGCATCGGTGTACTCAGCGTCTGAATTAGCAGCAAAAGAGTTCCCGAACATGGACGTATCGCTGCGTGGTGCTGTATCTATCGCGCGTCGTCTACAAGACCCTCTAGCTGAGCTTGTGAAGATTGACCCTAAATCGATCGGTGTGGGTCAATACCAACACGATGTAAGCCAAACCATGCTTGCTAAGCGCCTAGATGCGATTGTCGAAGACTGTGTAAACGCGGTGGGTGTTGATGTGAATACGGCTTCTGCTGCACTACTGACTCGTGTCGCTGGTCTTTCTAGCGCTATCGCTCAGAACATCGTGGATTTCCGTGATGAGAATGGTCGCTTCGAAGCACGTACTACGCTGAAAAAAGTCGCTCGCTTGGGGCCAAAAGCCTTTGAACAGTGTGCTGGTTTCCTACGTATCATGGACGGCAAGAACCCGCTAGATGCATCATCGGTGCACCCAGAAGCTTACCCAGTGGTGAAGAACATCGCTGAGAAGAACCAGAAAGACATCAAGTCTCTGGTAGGTAACACCGACTTCTTACGTGGTTTACACGCGGTTGATTACACCAATGAAAGCTTTGGTGTACCTACGGTCACCGACATCATCAAAGAGCTGGATAAGCCGGGCCGTGACCCTCGTCCTGAGTTCAAGACTGCTACCTTCGCCGACGGTGTAAACAGCGTTTCAGACTTGGAGCCGGGCATGGTTCTAGAAGGTGTGGTATCAAACGTGGCTAACTTCGGTGCCTTTGTCGATATCGGCGTTCACCAAGATGGTTTAGTGCACATTTCAGCGCTTACCGATCGCTTTGTCTCTGATCCACGTGAAGTGGTTAAAGCGGGTGACATCGTGAAAGTGAAAGTGATGGAAGTGGATGTTCAGCGTAAACGTATTGCACTCAGCATGCGTATGAAAGACGAGCCGGGACAAGACAACCGAGCTCAACGTTCAAGTGCACCTCGCACGCAAAGCCGCCCGAATCAACACTCGCAAGGTGGACAACGCCGTCGTGAAGAGCCACAACAAAATGGCGCAATGGGCGGTGCATTCGCAGCTGCTTTTGCTAAAGCGAAAAAATAATCCAATAGCGCATTTGAAAAACAGATTCGCCTAAAACAGAAAACCTGCATCCCTTAGGGTATGCAGGTTTTTTTATTATGTGTTCAAAAGAGACATCGAAGCTTGATGGGGTCATAAGTTTTCGACTTACAACACGACCAGCATCTCTGATGGAGCATGAGGCACAACAGCATGACCATAATGATATTTTATGACCTTACGTCGTTTCTCCATCTGTCCCTCCTGAATCGCCGCATCTAAAACATGCTTTGGCAGGCGGAAACGCATGGTATAGCCTTTTCCTTGGTCGGCACTGTATGTTCTCAGCGCCAACAAGCTGAACAGTCTATCAAAAGGATCTTGTGACTCTTCTTGGCTAACCGAATTAGCCTCTGACTCGTTCTCCATTTCATAACCTGG
The DNA here is from genome assembly GCA_000169995.1 of Vibrionales bacterium SWAT-3. GTDB lineage: Bacteria > Pseudomonadota > Gammaproteobacteria > Enterobacterales > Vibrionaceae > Vibrio. The sequence continues at coordinate 12,400 of AAZW01000010.1, forward strand.
ATGGTCTGAAGGATCCCAAGCCGACTGCTGCCTTCGTTTATCGTCCGACTTTACCTTGCGCTCTGCATTGGTTCTCGCCAATGCTACTGCGGGAGCAACAGGCTCTCGGACTTTATTATCACGCGCAACTTGCTCTGTTTGCACATTAACGGACGGGGCGATTAGTGGCACACTCACTGCAGTTGCAGGTGACACAATCATCGCGAACTCTCCTCAAGAATCGCCCATCACTATTGCCATAACACTGTTGTTCCGAGAACACACAACAGGCATAGCCCAACTTACCGCAATCAGCTCTGGAGAGAGTTAGGTCTGAGTATCATGCAACACGTTGGTTAGATTATATATCGACCAAGCCGGATATAAATTTAGCAATTATTTTTGCGCAAAACTGACTAGCTCACTGCAGAAGGCATCCGCTTCCGTCATAAATGGTGCATGCGAAGATTGAGTAAATATGTACTGCTCGGTGTGAGGCAGCGCATTGCCCAGATCTTTAGCGACCTTGATTGGCACCAGCCCGTCTAATCGACCATACAAGCGCAGCATAGGAACGGAAATCTCCGGTAATTGCTCTCTTAAATCGACATCAGACAACATTTTTAAACCAGCTAATAGCGAATCAGGGTTTGGTAATGGGCGAGACAGTACTGCTTGCTTGAGCTGTTTTACGTCTTGCCTTGCCGAAGGGCTGCCCATGGCTTGTAAGGCCATGAAACGTTCGATGGTAGTTTGGAAGTCTTCAACCAGCTGTTCGGTGAAAGCGGTTAAAACGTTGGGTTGGATACCGCGCCATAGTACTGGCTCTTTCGCGGCAGCGAATTTCGGTGAACTAGCAACCGTCACCAGCTTGCTTACATAATCGGGGTGATGAAGAGCCATGTGCGTCGCCACCAAGCCACCAAGTGACCAGCCGACCCAAATCGCTTGCTTTGGTGCTTCGGCCAACAGTTGCTGGGCTATCTCTTCAAGATCTTGAGCGTGGCAATGAGAGCTGTGTCCGTAACCTGGCAAATCGACAACGTGCACACGGAAATCAGTCTCTAACGCATTAACGGTTTGCTGCCAGACAGCACCGTTCATTCCCCAGCCGTGAACCAACACCAAATCGGGGCCCTGCCCTGAAACATGCCAATATAACGCGTCACTCATTCTCAATATTCCCTACTTTTTCCATCAGCGATAACCTGCACTTTTCAGTATGGTGAGCAAAAGGAACACCATAACCCAAAAGCATCGCGAGCTATGTTATCCGATTGGCTACAAAAACACACACCACGTCTGGTCACACCTCAATGTCACCTGTGTAAGCTAGATCGACGGCCTGATGATCACCACCCTCGATGGTGTAATAGTTGCCTAAAACTGTTCGAGTCAGTACCTCGCTGTCAAAGGTGCGGATTGAAAACGGTCACAGCCGTCGAGCAATGCGGTGAATGCTTAGCTAACCCGCCACCTTGGCATCGGCTCTATTGTGTCGGTGATTACACCTTTCCAACTGCAGGCTATATCCAACAGATGAAGTATGCCGATAAATTCTGGTTTGCCCGAGATCTGTCGACCTTGCTCGCGTCACGCATCAAAGAACCGGCATCGCTAGTCACCAGTGTTCCCTTGCATTGGCGCCGATACTTTCATCGCGGTTTTAATCAGAGTCAGTTGTTAGCGCGTTATACCGCTCAAGACCTCAAGGTGGAGCATGCCGTTTTATTCAAACGCATCCGTTCAACCGCTTCGCAGCAAGGGCTCACTAAATCAGCCAGAAAAAGTAATTTGAAAGGCGCATTCGCGATGAAAAACAACAGCTTCTCAGCGATAGATTACTCGCATGTCGCGATAATTGATGATGTTGTAACCACAGGCAGTACTGTGTATCAATTATGCCAATTATTACTTGAAGTAGGGGTGAAAAGGATTGATATTTACTGCATCTGCCGCACTCCTGAGCCCTCTGGATAACTGGCGTGAGTCGCTACTTGTACAGCAATCCAACAAAAAAGGGCTGAATTACAAATCTGACAGGAGTAGAATGGCGCTAATAGCCTACAAATTTACTCAGGTATTCGTCGTGTCAAATATTACTATTACAGAAACAGCTCAAACTCATTTTGCCAATCTGCTGTCACAGCAGCCTGAAGGTACAAACATTCGTGTGTTCGTGGTAAACCCGGGTACACAAAACGCAGAGTGTGGTGTTTCTTACTGCCCTACAGATGCTATTGAAGCGTCTGACACAGAGCTTAAATTCGAAGCTTTCTCTGCATACGTAGATGAGCTAAGCCTACCGTTCCTAGATGAAGCTGAAATTGACTTCGTTACTGACAAAATGGGCTCTCAGCTAACGCTTAAAGCACCAAACGCTAAGATGCGTAAAGTCGCAGACGATGCGCCACTTCTAGAACGTGTTGAATACGCAATTCAAACACAAGTTAACCCACAACTTGCTGGTCACGGTGGTCACGTTAGCTTGGTAGAAATCACTGAAGACGGCGCAGCTATCGTAGCATTCGGTGGTGGTTGTAACGGTTGTTCTATGGTTGATGTAACGCTAAAAGAAGGCATCGAAAAAGAACTTCTTCAACAGTTCGAAGGTGAACTGACTGCTGTTCGTGATGCAACAGAGCACGATCGTGGTGAGCACTCTTACTACTAATCTCTGATTAAGTATGAATGATTTTTTGAAAGGTTGATGCGCAAGCGTCAACCTTTTTTATTATATGGATGAGCAAGTTAGGACTATCGCGTTCTCTCTATACTCTTTTGTTATTCAGCAATATTCTCACCTCGTTACCATCTTGAGTAAGGTATTCAAGTGATCGTAATCGACTCCTGCTTCAATAATTTTCGGATATGAAAACTCGGATCTAGGAACTCAAGGTCATTTCCCCTATATTAGAATAACTTTACAAGAAAGAATTCCAATGAGCTAAGGAGCGAGCGCAATGACAAAAAGGACCAAGCCAGAGATTTTGGCTAAACAAACTGTCGCTCAATCAAGACTATTCTCTATCGAGTCTCTCGACTTACGCTTTTCAAACGGTGAAGAGCGCACTTACGAACGCATGAAGCCTAGCGGGCGCAACGCAGTGATGATGGTTCCGATTACTGAGCGAGGCGATATTCTCTTAGTACGTGAATATGCAGCGGGAACTGAACGCTACGAACTCGGCTTTCCAAAAGGGCTGATTGATCCAGGTGAACAACCAAGTGACGCTGCGGTTCGTGAACTCAAAGAAGAGATTGGCTTTGGTGCTAACAAACTCACTCCACTCAAGGAAGTGATTCTCGCTCCCTCTTACTTTTCTAGCAAAATGACGCTGTTTATCGCAGAAGATCTCTACCCAGAGAAGCTAGAAGGTGATGAACCTGAACCACTGGACATTGTGCGCTGGCCGCTTGCTCAAGCCGAAGAGCTATTAACGCATCTCGACTTCTGTGAAGCTCGCAGTATTACCGCCCTACTATTGACCCTTCGCTCGCTAAATAACAACTAAAGCCATAAGCGCACCCGAAGAGTAAGAGAATATTTATGCCAACAACAAAAGATTTGTCTCATCTCCTACCCTCTGTGATTGAGGTTGCTCGCTCTGCAGGCCAGCTCATTTTAGAGATCTACGAAAAGAAAGATTACGAAGAGTTCACCAAGAGTGACGACACGCCAGTCACCAGTGCCGATCTGGCAGCGCATAAACTGATCTCGAAAAAACTGAGTGAACTCACGCCAGATATCCCAGTGCTATCTGAAGAGGCCGCTGACATTAGCCTAGAAAAACGCGCGCAATGGGATCGCTACTGGCTAGTTGACCCACTAGACGGAACACAGGAGTTCATCGCAAGAAGCGGTGATTTCGCGACAATTATCGCCTTAATTGAGCACAATAAGCCGGTGATGGGTGTGGTGTATGCACCAGTTTCTGGTGTGAGCTATTACGCCTACAGCGGTAAAGGGGCTTGGAAGATTCCAGACCTTAACGACAGCGTTAAAATCAAAACGCATCGTCATGAGCTACCAAACCAATCTATTGCAATGGCGATCAGCCGTCGCCAAGACATCAATCGCATCACTAGCCGTATGAGTCCCGCTTGGAACTACGACTTAGTGCCACTAGGCTCTGCAGCTTTGAAAGCCTGCCTGGTCGCAGAAGGTGCTGTCGATTATTACTTACGCCTTGGGCCTACTGGTGAGTGGGATACCGCTGCGACACAGTGCATTGTTGAAGAGGCGGGTGGACGCATCTTAAGCACTCAATTAGAGCCACTCTCTTACAATGAAAGAGAGACGCTTGAGAACCCGAACTTCATTGTGCTGGGTGATGCAGACTTACCATGGGCCGAAATCTTACAAAGCAAAGATTAACTTTATCTAAAGTACCACTATCGATAATGCGGTACTTTTTCTTCTCAAAACCCTGAACCAAAATAATAATTACATCAAAAAAATAACTATTTTATCATTAACAGTCATAAGGTTAAGTAACTCAAAGTTCCCTTTAATATAAAACTTATTTCATTGACAGGATTGGCACCATCCGATAAAAACATTCGCCTTGCGTATTTATATTAATTTCATATATCACAAGGATATGTTAGTGAACGTCAATGTTAAGCTTACTAAAAAAACTCTGATTGCTACGTCCGTAGCATCTATTTTACTTTCTGGTTGTGGGATCGATAATAGCTCTTCCGATAGCCCCTCAAATAGTAGTGCGGTTCAAAGCGATAGTAGCTCTTCCGATAGCTCCTCAAACAGTAGTACGGTTCAAAAAGACGCTTTAATTTCAACAATAACTCTACCTGCCGGTGACGCCGAGTGTACCAACGGTGGCCTCAAAGTTATCGCTGGCTACGATGGCAATGAAAATGGCACACTTGAAGATAGTGAACATGTCTCTAACAAAACAATTTGTCACGATGGGACCAATAATACCCAGCAGGAAGGTAGCGATATCTTCAATCAAGCTATAGTGTCAGTTGCTTTAATAGCTAAAACGGACACCAGATGTGATGTTGGGGGACAACTTGTTACTCTAGGGTTAGATACCAACAACAATAGTATCCTCGATAACAGTGAAGTTCAGTCATCAGAAGTATTGTGTAGTATTGGTGCTGATTTCGCGCCAAGTGCCGTCATCAACTCAATCACAGCTAATCCGGCAATCGTTGCTGCAGGCGCACAAACAACGCTAACTGCAACCATCAGTAACCTTCAGGCGAGCGACAAAGTCACTTGGTACAACGCAAATGGGGATGAATTAACCACATCCAACCCACTCCAAGTTACTGTTCAGGCAGGTGCTGCTGTTGGCCAAGAGAAGTATCAACTCAGTATTGAAACGACCAACGATCAAGGTCAAACCGTACTGCAAACTAAAGAGATCATCATCACCGTTGCTGAAGCGCCAGCACCAACACAGTCTGTCGTTCTCGACAGCCAACAAGTGTTCTTACCAGAAGGTTATACAACCAGTGCTCTTACTGGTGATGTAACAGGTACCATTATCTATGCTGAGCCAGTGGCTACCGCAGCGGCTGCTTCGAGGAGAAGCTCACTCCCAACACCGGATAACACTGAACTTGCAGGTTTTGTTGCAGAGAGAGGGGCATTAACAGGCCAAACCACAGCTCAAGAAATCCTTGTGGCTGGCGTTGGTGCATTTGCGTCAGAGCTATACGGTGCAGAGGTAGTGCAAACCTCTCTGACCACTTTAGAAAATGGTGATGTTAATGCAACCTACAAAATCACATTGCGAACAGGATTAAAGCTTACCGAAATCCTTAATACTCTGATCAATCAAGTAGCCGTGAATAAAGTTGGCGGAACGGCAAGCGCCTTGATTCCTTCGGCTTCTGAAGTAATACAAACTGAATATCAACTTGATATCACAACCAGCTACAACAAAGTCGCAGACAGCGCTGTCATTACCAGTACATTGGTTCAAAACGATAAGGTCGTAAACTACTCGGATCTCATTGTTTCAACGACTTCAGAAAGCATACAAGCATCTAAAGATGCAACACTACAACTGCAAAATGATAAATTTTCTGCGCTTGATCAAACAACCTCCAAAGCTGACTTCCTATTTGTTATCGACAACTCAGGTAGTATGGGGGACGAGCAGCAAGCGATCAGTGATTTAACTGTAGCCTTTACAGAAACAATTCAAAATGCGGGTGTGGACTTCATGGTTGGTACCATTACCACAGATTCAGATGAACTGCGTGGAAATGGCTTTACTAATGACTTGGTCCAGATTGCTGATGATTTTAAGCCTGGTACCAAAGGTAGCTCTACTGAACGCGGTATCTACTACTCAGAACTTGCTCTTCAAAAAGGTGGTACTGTTGAACTTGCAGGATACCCAAGATCGGGCGCATCACTATCCGTAATTATCATGAGTGATGAAAAAAGCCAGTACAAGAAATACAACTCACCGGAGTTTGACCCTAACAGCAACTTGTTTCTTGATAATGGCTATCGTGTTTATTCTATCGTAGCCCCTGCTGATGCTAGCTCTAGTCAATATGATGACCTTGCGACAACAACTCTAGGTAAAACTCTAAACATCAATGTTACTTCTGAATATAAAGCATTTGTTGAGGTAATGGCGCAAAATGCGGGTGCCTCAAGTGCGGGTTACAAACTTTCTAAAGCTGAAGCTCAACATGTTCTTTCATCGTCTATCCTAGTAACTGTTGATGGCACGAGAGTGGATCGTAACTCTTCAAATGGTTGGCAATACTACCCACTCTCAGAATCAATCGTGTTTACTGGTACAGCGATTCCAGCAAAAGGAGCAGAAATTATCGTTGCTTATCAATACGTAGCTGATTCTAAATAATTAAAAACTCATAGCTAACAAAAGGGCGATAAGAATTAAATTCCATCGCCCTTTATTTTCTCATTCAGTATTGAATAAAGCGCTACAAACGTCCTTGATAGCTAAACTGGTACTTACCTTGGCTATCTGGATTACCAAGCCATTTCAGCTGACTTTGCATCGCTGGTGGGAATTCTGCACCCGGTTTAAACCATGCTGCCGAGGTGTAGCTTTGATTTGGTGTAACATTCGCAGAGAACTCGCTATCCACTTGAGCACTCTTCTGAGAGCCCCTGGCTGCCAGTGTATTATCTTCACAAGTGATGTCAGCAATCACAGGGCCAAGATCCAACGAACCCACTGGCGAGTCGACTGCAGCACCAGACCAAGCCACAGTGCCTTCTCCAGACTGACACCAAGGTTGAGCATGAACCGCATGCTTGATCGTCAGCTCTACTTGTCCACCAATTGAAACCGGGACTGGAATCGCTGGCGCATACTTCATCACGTTAGCAGCAGGCATTGATGCGACTAAGTTTTCCGCATACGCACCGCTCATGCTGTACCCAACGCGTCCTTTTCCTGACAAGTTCATGTCGCTATTACGGCCAAAGCGCACCGCTAACTCAGCTTTGGCTTGGAACAGTTTAGAGAACTGAAAGTCCCACTGCACTGAACCGTAATTAACAAGCTGCCAGGCGATATTATTGGCGCTGCCCTGCCAAACCGTTCCTTCAACACCTTCAATATTCAAGCCACGCACAGCCGGTGCATGTTTGAGTACAAAAGAGGCCGGTAGGTGCAGCAACAGACTAACCGAGAAAAAGACAATAAAGATGCCGCCAAAAAGTAAACCTAACTTCAAAGATAAACCGCGTTTCACATTAACCTCGTTTAAACTGTAGTCGGTTGACCTCAATAACCCCTGGGTTATCGGAGCGATCAATGTCCATAAACTCAACTTCGACACCCTGCTTCTCTTTCAAGTATGTCAGCCAATCTACAAACTGATTAAAAGGCACAGGTTTCACCCAGACTTGCAGCATCTCGCCACGCGGCTGAACTCGAATCAATTCAATCTTAAAACGACGCATAGAAGCAGGCACAGATTGGTTCAAAGGCTGGCTAGCAACAATCCCACCACTTCCTCGCAGCTCCACCACTTCGTTGGCTTTGTTGGTTACCCAAGCCAGCAATTGCTTCTCACTTTGAATACGGCTTTGCGCCATCTCAGCTCGCTGACTAAGCGGCTGCAATAACCCCCAGTACACGATGCCTACCACCAATAGAATCGAACAACCGATCACTAATCGTTGCTCTCTTTGACTTATTGAAGTCCACCACGCTTGGAGTGGCTCAATCATATTTCTCATCACTGATCTCCTTACGCAGTTTATTGACGGGGTTTAAGGGTAAAGCTACCAAATACGGCATCACCATTACGATTCAATGGCCCTTGCTCAACGGTAAACTTCTCTTCAAGTTTCACTCGCGCAGTCTCGAAATGTTGGAAGTCAGAACTTTTCGCTTCCAATCTCACCTCTGAGCGGTTGCCGTCGTAACGAATACTATTCACTTCGATGGCTTTCACTTGTCCTAAGGTTTCTGGCAGTAACGCTAGCCATCCAAGTAAGGAATCACCATCACCCGAGCCACCATACTTCTTAGCTTCGTCGTTCATCTGGCGCTTAAGGTAGCTGACCGTTGGAATACGTTGCTTGCCCGGAAGTACGCTTCTAAAAATACGTTCACTTTCCGTTCGGTACGCTTCGGCTTGTGCTTCGTACTGCTGAACCTTTAAGACTTGCTGAGTGACGATCACGGCCACCAGCAAACAAGCTGCGATCGCTACTTTTTGCCATACACGCCAGTACTTACTGAATGAAGATTTGGTTTTAAAGGTGCCAGTCAGTAAGTTTACGCCACTTGTGATGGCTTGTTGGCTCAGTAAAGACATCACCAGTTCAGCAGGCTTAGCTTGCCACTCAAGGCCACTTTGCTGTTGAACGTCATCACTTGGCAGTGCGGTGTAGCTAAAAATCGTTGGTGATTGCTCTTCGTCATCTAAGGCAACCCAATCGCTTTGTAAGAACATCGCTAGCCATGCCTCATTGATCGACACTGCTTGATAGTTGCTTTGACGCAATAACCAATGCTGGTCGATCTGCAGCGCACTGATGCCCTGCTCTTCTAAAGGCAACGCCAAGGTATCAGGCAATACTTTACGAAAGATAATGTTAGCTTCGCGGAAAGTATCCAGCGCCTGCTTCAGCCACTCGCGTTCCACACCACACACGGTGGCATGCGTTGCGTCTTTATCTAAAATAGTCAGATGTAAGTCTTCGATATCTTGCGCGACTTCGTCTTCTAATAAAAACGGCAGCATAGAATCGAACTGGCGAGCAGCACCCTTCGGGATCTCAACACGCTTAATTAAGCACTCATTTCCCGGCAATAAAGCGATACAACTGCGTTTTTCAGCGTAAGGCGTTAACTCACCAAGCTGATCCCAGCTAGACAGTTCACCACTTGCTATCACTTCTTGTTGGCTTGTCGACCAAACTAACCACTGCACTGGGCTCTGTGGTTCGCTACTCAGTCGAACGGTCAGAAACTCGCTCACTGATTCCTCCAAAACGACGGCGTACCACCGTCACTGTTTCTCGATTACTACTATAGAAAAGCGTTCGTATACGTACACGAGATTGCTCAACTAAAACCTCTGCATCTAGCTCAAAATAGGCGCTATCTACAGTTAAATATGCTTTTGCTTTTTTGCTGACGTCAGCACTCACCGCGGTAATGGCGCCCTCGGCCATAAAATCATCCACAGTGTCCCAGCCATCAAACGGGCGCTTATCAATAAGCTGTTTTGCATCCGACTCACTTAAGCCAGGTGCAAACATCGCTTCCAATAACGGGGCTTGTTGCTCAGTCAATGTATTCACATTCAGTCGAAAGTCATCGGTCGGTAAGGCACACACAAAAGGACGAACCTTATTCATGACCTCACCAGTCACCTGATACACCGCTCTAAGCTCAGACTCATCCGCCATTAGACTGTTTGCTGCGACATAAGGTGGCTTCATCGCCTCATAGGTGCTGTCCTCGACGCCTGCCGAAGAGGTTGCTCGAGTATCGCTGTCGACAAATTCCCAGCTTGAATGCGCGATAACCTCAGCTTGATAAGGCTCGACGTCTTGGTTCTCCAATAAGGTCTGCCAAACTGTCACTAAATAAGGTGTCTGGTTGCTGGAAGTGGTTGCTACTCCAGCTAATGCATTGAGATTAAAACAAGATTGTGCGTCAATAATACGCCCTTTAACTTGCCCATAATCTAATGGGTATACCTGCTCTTCCAATGCCCATGGCTGACTTAGGTTGACCGTATCACTGTCTTTGTAGCTTTGCCTAATACCATCTTGTACAAGCGCTTCAACGCCAATGCTATACCAATAAGCTTGTTGGTAATTCAGCTGGTTACCAACGCGTTTGAATTGAGTAAACAAGCGTTCCGACATGCTGCCTGCAATGGTTGCCATAATCGCCAGTAACATCAGGATAATGATCAGCGCGACACCACGTTGCTTACGCCCTAGCGAACGTCTTGTTAGTACAAGCTGATTAATTCGAAGCATCACCGCCCCCCTCGCTACTATCTGAGGAGTCACTGCTTGAATCGCCACCAACCTGATCTAAGGTGCCACTTGGTGTCAGATAAATTCGCTCTATCTCACCATAATCTTTTAACGTCAGCTTAAGTCTCACCGCCTTCGGTAACGACTTATCGCCTTGCCACTCTTTACCCCAACGCTTTCCGTCGTAGAACTCAAACTCCAAGGCCTCAACCTCATCAAGCAAAGGGGTGATGACAGCTTCCTGCCCAGCGGGTGTATCTGGGTAGCGCCACCACAGGCGTTCAAGCGTCTCTTCTTTAAGACGGTAGCCCACTTTCGTCACTTCACCTCGAGGAAACTGCTGCTGTGGGTTGTGCCAGCCAAGGCGAGTAAACACGATACCAATGCTATCGGAGTCCAATAAATACTCTTTGACTATAACCAGCTTAGATGATGCTTCTTCACCATCAGTACGAAATTGTCGCACTGCCATCTGGCGAAAATCATTATCTAAGATAACTAAACTGCGCTGCAGTTGGTTCAAACGAGCACTGCGCTCAGCTGAAAGCTCGTTGCTTCGCTGCACCTGATTCACTACTTGATAGGCCGCCATGCTCAGTGTGGCAAAGATAGCGATTGAGACCAAAACTTCAATTAAGGTAAAACCTCTCCCTTTTGAAGATAGACCTTGTTTGCGAGCCATACTGTTATTTACCGTCATGCTTTTAGTTAACCACATAGCTGCGCACCGTAACGACTGGAGAAGCTTGCTTGCTGGTTGCCACGCTGACATCAAAAGCTTTTAGCATATTATCGGCCGTATCGATTGGGGTAACTTTCCAAAACCACTCTCGACCCGCCAACTCTTGCGTGCCTTGTGTCTTTTTCAGCTTCTCCGGGTGTAACATCACCAAAGCCATTTGATTATCAACGACCATAGCCGCGAAGGTTTTTTCTTCTAAATAGCTCAATGTATTGATGTGCTGGGTTACGGCGCGAATCACACTGATCGCCGCAGTAGCAAATATCGCGAGTGCCACTAACACCTCAAGTAGCGTCATACCACGAGAGCGATAAGGAGAACGGTTATTCCTCTTCATCTTCTTCTCCTGGTTCTAACAGTCGAATCACACCATTATCCGACGCTTTAATACGCCACCCATCTTGTATGGTATCGCCTGTATTAGGATAAAAAGAGAGTGTAAATGGTGTCACTTCAGCACTCGACAAGATGTAGACTTGAGGAGGCTTAGGTTTCTTTTCTTCTTCAAGATCAGCAAACATATCTTCATCAAATAAGCTTCCTGGGTTGAATAACCGATCATCGTCTGCCCATGCGCCACCGCCTAAGCTGAGTGATAGAGCAAGATCTTCCGGTAGTTCTGTTAAAGAGGGTATTTTTTCGAATTCGACTTCCTGCCAACCTTCAGACTTCAGCGCCATCAGAACATAGGTCGATTTCTTTTCATCGATACGAATGCCAAAATCCAGCCCACTCAAAATCGCTTCTTCACTAAGTAACTGAACTCGTTGATAGAAACTTTGAGCGTATTTTTTGGCGACATCTTTACTATTGGTAGGAATGGTCGCAATCACTGCGACCGCCGTTAATGAAAGTAATACCAACACCAAAAGAATCTCAATCAAGGTGAAACCTGGCTGTTTGTGCGTAGTTTTCACCTTGCAGACTCCATATGTTTACGTCCGACCATCAAATAACGGCGTCAAGCGACAATAAGCCTAGGCTTACTGAAAGTCTTGCATGTTCCAGTTACCGATATCCGCAGCAATACCTTCACCACCTTCTTGACCATCAGCGCCAAGTGTAAAGATGTCGATAGTGCCGTTATCACCAGGGCTTAGGTATTGATACTCGTTGCCCCATGGGTCGTTAGGTAGACGCTTGATGTAGCCACCGTCGCGGTAGTTACGAGGCTCAGGGCTGCTTGGCTTAGAAACCAGCGCATCAAGACCTTGATCCGTTGTTGGGTAAACGCTGTTATCCAGCTTGTACATATCTAGCGCGTTCTCTAGCGCGACGATATCTGTGATGGCTTTTTGTTGATCAGCCTTCTCTTTGTTACCCAATAGGTTAGGTACAACAAAGCTCGCCAGCACGCCAAGGATAACCACAACCACCATCACCTCTAGTAGGGTAAAGCCTGATTGTTTCTTCATTTTGTTTTTCATTATTTTCTCCAAATTACAGACAACGAGTTGAGGGGAATATTGTCCTTCTTCTCGATAATCCAAAAACGTTCTACGAACAGTGTTAGCCGCTCATTAAGTTGTTCATTTCAAGCATTGGCATCAGAGTCGCCATAACAATAAACAGCACCAAACCTGCCATCAGAGCAATAAGTGCCGGGGTAAAAATGCCTAACGCAATATTTACCGTCGACTCAAAGCTTTGGTCTTGGTTATCGGCTGCACGAGTCAGCATCTGCTCTAATTGACCACTCTGCTCACCACTAGCAATCATGTGCAGCATCATCGGCGGGAAGAGCTTAGTATGATCAAGCGCTTTACGCAGGCTTGCACCTTCTCTCACACTATCTGACGCTTGCAATACTTGTTGTTTGACATGGTGGTTCGACATTACATCAACCGCCACTTTCATCCCTTCAAGAATAGGAATCGCACTTGAGGTACAAATTGAAAGTGTGCGCGCAAAGCGAGAGGTGTTGATACCTTTCGCTATCTTGCCGATCAGCGGAATACTCAACAATTTGCGATCCCAACTTAGACGAACGCCCGGTCTTTTGAGCGCGGTCTTAATCAACACAATCACACCAATGATCAGCAACAGTAATTGGATGCCCCAATCCTGGATAAATTCACTCGATGCCAATAAAAATTGGGTCGATTGAGGAAGCTCTTGTCCCATCTGGATGATTGGTTCAACGATCTTGGGTACTACCGTTGCTAATAGGAACGAAACGATAGTCACCGCAAACACCACCAGCACCACAGGGTAAATCATCGCTTGCAGCAGCTTAGAGCGCATCTTTTGGCGATTTTCTGCATAGTCGGCTAATCGCTCTAGTACCGCATCTAAGTGCCCAGATTTCTCACCTGCCGCCACCATTGCTCTAAACAGTTCATCAAAGATGTGCGGGTAATCTGCCAAGCTATCCGCTAACGAATAGCCTTCCGTCACTTTAGAGCGTACAGCCAGTAACATAGTACGAATACGAGGCTTTTCAGACTGCTCCGCTACGGCTTTCAAACACTCTTCTAACGGCATACCTGATTGTACTAAAGTGGAAATTTGGCGAGTAATCAAAGCAAGGTCTGGCGTGCTGATACCACGCTTAAAACCAGTAGAAGGCGCACTGCCTCCTTTACTGCTTTTTGCTTTGGCTTCAGCCATTTCAACCGGCATTAAGCCTTGCTCTTTTAAGCGCTGGCGAGCCTGACGAGCGTTATCCGCTTCAATCGAGCCCTTTTTGCTTTTGCCTTTGGCATCCAGTGCTTTGTATTCAAATGCCGCCATACTAGACTTCCTTGGTCACACGCATCACTTCTTCTAGTGAAGTGATACCTTGACGAACCTTAGCTAGGCCATCATCGCGAATACTTGGGGTTGTGCTACGAACCGATTTTTCGATCGCTTGCTCACCGGCTTCACTGTGAATTAACTCTTGTACCGACTCATCAACCATCAGCAACTCATGAATACCAGTTCGGCCACGATAACCCTTATGATTACACGCCTCACAACCTTTCGCATGATACAGCGTTAGGCTATCTTTTTTCTTCAAATCAAATAGCTTTTTGGTCTCTTTGTCCGCTTCGTACGGTTCTTTACAGTCGTTACACAAAGTACGAACTAAGCGCTGCGCCAACACACCCAGCAGTGAAGAGGAGATAAGGAATGGTTCAATACCCATATCGCGCAGACGCGTAATGGCACCTACTGCAGTATTGGTATGGAGGGTCGACATCACTAAGTGACCCGTCAAAGAGGCTTGAACTGCAATCTCAGCAGTTTCTAAGTCACGAATCTCACCAATCATTACCACGTCCGGGTCTTGACGAAGAATCGCACGTAAACCGCGAGCAAAGGTCATATCCACCTTAGGGTTTACTTGTGTTTGGCCGATACCATCGATATCGAATTCGATTGGATCTTCAACGGTAAGGATATTGCGTTCGTTGCTGTTGAGCTCTTGCAGGCCTGCATACAAGGTTGTGGATTTACCCGAACCTGTTGGACCCGTTACCAAGATAATGCCGTGCGGACGTTGAATGAGTTTACGGAAGTTCTCGTGGTTCTCTGCCGTCATACCTAAACTATGCAGATCTAGGCGGGTCGCGTTTTTATCCAACAGACGCATTACCACACGCTCACCGTGTGATGAAGGCATGGTGGATACACGAACATCGACTGCTCGGCCACCAATACGCAGTGAAATACGACCATCTTGTGGCACGCGTTTTTCCGCAATATCCAACTTCGCCATAACCTTTACACGTGACACTAGCAGCGGCGCCAATTTACGGCTTGGTGCAAGAACATCACGCAGCACACCATCAATACGGAAGCGGATCGACAGCGACTTCTCAAAGGTCTCGATATGGATATCCGAAGCACCTTCTTTGATCGCCTCCCCCAGCATCGCGTTGATTAGCTTGATGATTGGCGCATCGTCTTCTGACTCAAGCAAGTCTTCGTCTTGTGGCAGCTCTTCTGCCAACGAGAAGAAGTCATCACTGTCGGCACCAATGTCTTCCATTAATTGACGCGCTTCTGAAGAGTCACGTTGGTAAGCATCGGTCAGTTTCTTATCAAATTCGTCGACAGTGATCGCTTGTGGTGTGAAACCATCTTTCACTACACGGCTCACCTCGATGATCGCCGCTGATTTAAGTGGTTCAACATAATACAGTGTCGGTGCGCGCTCTGGGTGCTGATACTCCAGCACCATTTTGTAACGATTCGCAAAGCTAAACGGCAAGCGCTGATAAGTACGTGCCGCCCCTACCAATTCAGCCATTATTCTGTTTCCATCTGATCAATGAAGGCTTGAAGTTCAGCCGGGTAATTCATGCTTTCGCCAAATTTAGGCAGTACTGGAATATTATCGTCATCCATCAGCTTCAGGCCCTGCTCTGACTTATACAACTGCTCAGCACGAATAAAGTTGTATTTGCGCTGAGTAATACCATCGGCCGTCATACCATCACGAATAATGGTCGGCTTGATGAATACCATTAGGTTCTTTTTCTCAACCTGAGTACTGGTTGATTTGAATAGATGGCCAAGTACTGGGATATCACCCAAGAACGGCACCTTAGATTCACTCTCTAATGCGCGTTCATCAATCAGACCGCCAAGCACTAGCATTTGACCATCTTGAACAATCACTGACGTATTTAGCTGACGCTTGGCAAAACGAACATCAACCGCACCGTTCGCGCCCAATACGTTTGATACTTCTTGTTCTATTTGTAATTGAACTGAGTCGCCTTCGTTGATCTGTGGAACCACTTTAAGCTTGATACCGACTTCTTTACGCTCAACCGTTTGGAATGGGTTGTCGTTGCTTGAGCCCGCCGTCGAGCCTGTCAGAACCGGAACTTCTTCACCAACGATGAACGACGCTTCACCGTTGTCCATCACGGTAATGCTTGGCGAAGATAGGATATTTGAGTTTGAGTCGGTCGCAACTGCGCTGATCAAGGCTGTCCAGTCGCCCATCACCACACTCATCGCAGCACCGTTTACGCCAGAAAGCGCAGAAGCTAGTGTCGAGTAGTCACCCTGCTCTGTCGTGGTTTCATTACCTAGGAACTTACCGTTCTTATCATATACAGCGGTTGTTGTCTCGGTGTCTTTAGCTTCTTCCAAGCCAACCATCACGCCACCAATCGAAGCACCAGTGTTGCTGTATTGAATCATGGCACCCGTTTCTAGGTTACCCCACTGCACGCCAAGGTTAACGCCATCGCCTTCTGCCATCTCAACAATCAGCGCCTCGATCAACACTTGAGCACGACGAATATCCAGCTGAGCAATCACGTCTTGCAGCGCATTCATGATGTCAGGTTGTGCGGTAATGACTAACGAGTTGGTATCGCTGTGCGCCGAAATCACGACTTTATCGCGTTGAGATGAGCTACCTTTGGTTGAAGTTTGCTTCTCTGACTGTAGGTTGTCCGACACACCTTTCAGTACATCGACTAAGTCTTCTGCTTTTGCATATTTAAGGTAGATAACTTGGTTATTGCCCTTGGTTGCCATCTCGACATCAAGTTGCTCAATCAGCTTTCTTAAACGGCTACGAACCTTAGGGTCACCAGAGATAAGAATCGCATTGGTGCGCTCGTCCGCAACCAATTTAGGCTGTAGGAAAGCTGGGGTGTTTTTCGCATCGGTGGTTTTATTCAACGCATCGACAATACGTACCATCTCAGCAGCTGAAGCATTCCTTAGCTCAACCACTTCGATCTCTTTATCACCCGCTTGGTCAACACGCTTGATGATTTCAGCTAAGCGGTTTACGACCGCCGCGCGACCAGTGATTAGAATGATATTCGCTGGGTCGTAGTGCACAACGTTACCCGCGCCCGCATTATCGTTCAGTTGGCGAAGCAAAGGAGAAAGCTCACGAACCGAGACATTACGAACGGTAACAACACGTGTTACTACGCTGTCGCCCGCGATAGAATCACGATCACCGACAACAGGAATAGCAGAGGTTTTAGAGTCTTTAGCCTTGATGATCTTCAGAACACCTGAGTCCATTTCAACGACCGCATAGCCGTAAACCTCTAATACATTGAGGAAGAAGCTGTAATATTGTTCTTCATTGAGTACGTCATAACTACGCACATCAATTTTTCCGCGTACCGACGGGTCAACGATGATCGTTTTCTCAAGGTTACGACCAACAATATTAATAAACTCTTGAATGTCAGTGCCTTTAAAGCTGGCACTAAAATCATTAGCGAAGGCTGCGGGTGTGCAGATCAAGCTTCCTGCCAATAACCATGCACTTTTCTTAAACCAATGCTTCACGTACTTCTCCTACACTTTCGTCTTTCGTTAGACGCAAAGTTTTAAAATTCAATAAACACTTCATGTTGTTGTCCATCTCGCTCAACGACCAGATTTAACTCTGTCAGTTCTGAGATTGAACGGAATATGTTGCCCATCGCGGCTGGGTCTGTCAGGTCTTGACCATTTAACTGAGTTGCAATATCTCCGTTTTGGAGCCCAACAGAGTTAAAAAGTTCTGAATCTTTGCCAGGGCTCACACGATAACCGATCACACTGTCGTCGCGTTTCACCTGAGACAATCGAACATATTGGAAGATTTGTTGCGGGTCTTTCATTATCTTCGCTTTAATCTCATCAAGCTTCTCTTCTGCAGAAGCCGGGTTATTACCACGAACTGAAGAAGAGGCACGAGGTGGTGCAGGTTCTGATACCGCTAAACGCTTGTACTCAATACCTTCTAGCATTAGCGTTTCATCACGACCTGAGTTATCAATGATCACGCGGTCGATTAACACTGCTTTTAGCTTAGCTCTGGTGCCTTCTATCTGTTCATTGATCCCATAAGTCGCTTGCGTACCACGGTTGGCAATCACCGCTAAGCTCAATTCAGGGTTAGAACTGGCAACCGCGCCAACCAAGACGAGGTTAAGGCGTGTCTTGGGTGCATCTTGAATCACTTGTTGCTCAACCACTGCGGGTTTGCTTGGATTATAGGCACCAAACATGTTGCTCTGTTGTAAAGAAGAGATATCGAGAGTCGACTGAGGCGTAGCAGACGACGACACCGCTGCTTTCCAGGGCACAACCGTTTGCTCGGCAGGTTCAACAAACCAGACAAGTTGTCCTAAAATCCATGCTGAAGCGGCAATGAGTACACAACAAGTGGCGATACTCAGTTTCTGCTGAAGCACAAATCCATTATCTAATAAGCGGCTCAACATAGGAGAATTTCCTATACGATTTTTGAGCTCTAAAAAGTTCACTTCCCTTGCCCCTTCTCATGACAACAAACGCTGCAAACTATTAAACTTTCAGCTTTTTTATTCATTCGTTCGATACCGAGCTTATATAAGCATAAGATCTTGAACTATATCATAGCAAATCGATAAATCGGCATTACATAGCGATTTTGCAATATGACTTGAAAAAAATGCTAACCGCCTCCACATAAAACTTCTACCTAATGTGATAAGCATCATCAAAAACATGTTGCGCACTGTTCACTACAGTTAAACCGCATTCATTTCTCACTTAATAAGGCACAGCCCTATATGAAAACTTCTAATGAAGCTGTCAGACTCGATAAATGGTTGTGGGCAGCACGCTTTTACAAAACTCGGTCTATTGCTCGTAACATGGTCGATGGTGGTAAAGTCCACTATAATGGTCAGCGCAGCAAGCCAAGTAAGATTGTCGAACTTGGGGCAGTTATTACACTGCGCCAAGGTAATGAAGAAAAGACGGTAACGATCGAGAAAATCTCAGCCCATCGTGGTGGAGCACCGATCGCTCAAACCCTCTATGAAGAAACCACCGAGAGCTTGGCAAAAAGAGAAGAGTTTGCAAAACAGCGTAAACTGCATGCACATAACCCAGCTCCAGAGCGTCGCCCTGATAAAAAGCAACGTCGTGACATCATCAAGTTCAAGCATCAATAAGCTAGAAGGAATAGCCAAATGGCAAACAATGTTTTAAATCGCTACCTATTTGAAGACCTATCAGTACGTGGTGAATTGGTACAAATGGATGAAGCGTACCAACAGATTATTTCTAGCAAGGAATACCCAGCTCCAGTACAAAAGCTGCTGGGTGAGCTATTGGTTTCAACTACGCTACTGACTGCGACCCTAAAATTTGAAGGCTCTATCACTATGCAGCTGCAAGGTGACGGCCCAGTATCTCTAGCAGTTATCAATGGCGACCATAACCAGAAGATTCGCGGTGTTGCTCGCTTTGAAGGCGAAATTGCTGACGACGCAGGCCTACACGACCTAATGGGTAAAGGCCACCTAGTGATCACTATCGATCCTAAGAAAGGTGAACGCTACCAAGGTATCGTTGGTCTTGAAGGCGACACACTAGCTCAAGTACTTGAAGGTTACTTCGCGAACTCTGAGCAGCTTAAGACTCGTCTATGGCTACGTACTGGTGAGCACGAAGGCAAAGCACACGCTGCAGGTATGTTGCTGCAAGTTATGCCTGATGGCACTGGTACTCCAAATGACTTCGAGCACTTAGAGCAACTAACAGACACAGTGAAAAACGAAGAGCTATTCTCTCTTGAAGCAAACGAACTGCTTTACCGTTTGTACAACCAAGAGAAAGTACAGCTGTTCACTCCACAACCAGTTGAGTTCTTCTGTGGCTGTTCTCGTGAACAAAGCGCAGCAGCGATCATTACCGTTGCTCAAGAAGAGATTTACGACATCCTAAGCACCGAAGGAAGCGTTGCTCTGCACTGTGATTACTGTGGCACAAACTACTCGTTCGATAAGAACGATGTTGATGCACTGTATGCAGAAGCAGCAGATAAAGGCAGCAATACGGTTCATTAATTTACGTCGTACAAAAAACACGTAATTTACCCCAAAAAGGTCAGCGCTAAGCTGGCCTTTTTTGTGATCAAAATAGCGCAAACTTCGTAACATCTCGTAATAAAATCACCGCTTAATTTTAATCAATTAATAATGTTCTCGCCCCTAGCGCAAAGGTTTGCGTACAGGATAGACTAGTTGGGCCAATATGTGACGAGACACTTAAAACCCCATGGTTGATATGGATATTTTTGAGCTGTATCCCTGTTTCCCCCGAGTCTCGTTGCTAGCATGGTGAGCAGATAACAATAAAAAATTAATACAAAATCCCTACAAAATATCCTACAAGGAGCACCTATGACCGTTATGGAACATACTAAGGCTGCACAAATTGATCTAACTAAGCACGGACTTACTGGCGTTACCGAAGTTCTTCGTAATCCTAGCTACGAGCAGTTATTCGTTGAAGAAACGCTGCCTGGTTTGGAAGGCTACGAAAAAGGCGTGGTAACGGAACTAGGCTCAGTTGCTGTTGACACTGGTATCTTTACTGGCCGCTCACCGAAAGATAAGTACATTGTTAAAGATGACACGACCCGCGATACCATGTGGTGGTCAGATCAAGGCAAAAACGATAACAAACCGATCACAACTGAAGTATGGAACGAGCTAAAAGAGCTTGTAACAACTCAGCTATCTGGCAAGCGTCTGTTTGTGATTGACGGTTACTGTGGTGCTAACCCAGATACACGCTTAAGTGTACGTATTATCACTGAAGTAGCGTGGCAAGCGCACTTCGTTAAGAACATGTTCATTCGTCCAACAGACGAAGAGCTAGCAACGTTCGAGCCAGATTTCGTGGTAATGAACGGTGCTAAAACAACCAACCCTAATTGGGAAAAACAGGGCCTAAACTCTGAGAACTTCGTTGCTTTCAACCTAACAGAGCGCGTTCAAATCATCGGTGGTACTTGGTACGGCGGTGAGATGAAGAAAGGCATGTTCGCAATGATGAACTACCTACTTCCTCTGCAAGGTATCGCTTCAATGCACTGTAGCGCGAACGTTGGCGAGAAAGGCGATGTAGCGGTATTCTTCGGCCTATCTGGTACAGGTAAAACAACGCTATCAACAGACCCTAAACGTGAGCTAATCGGTGATGATGAGCACGGTTGGGATGACGACGGTATCTTCAACTTTGAAGGCGGTTGTTACGCGAAGACGATCCGTCTATCTAAAGAAGCAGAACCAGAAATCTACAATGCAATCCGTCGTGATGCACTGCTAGAAAACGTAACGGTTCGTGGCGATGGTTCTATCGATTTTGATGACGGTTCTAAAACAGAAAACACTCGTGTTTCTTACCCGATTCACCACATCGACAACATCGTTAAGCCAGTATCAAAAGCAGGTCACGCTCAAAAGGTTATCTTCCTGACTGCTGATGCATTTGGTGTACTACCACCAGTTTCTAAACTGACTCCAGAGCAAACGAAGTACCACTTCCTATCTGGTTTCACAGCGAAACTAGCAGGCACAGAGCGCGGCATAACAGAGCCAACTCCAACCTTCTCTGCAGCATTTGGCGCGGCGTTCCTAACGCTTCACCCAACTCAGTACGCAGAAGTACTTGTGAAACGCATGGAAGCAGCTGGCGCTGAAGCTTACCTAGTAAACACTGGTTGGAACGGTACTGGCAAACGTATCTCTATCCAAGATACGCGTGGCATCATCGACGCTATCCTAGATGGTTCTATCGACAAGGCTGAGACTAAGGTTATCCCTATGTTCAACCTAGAAGTACCTCTAGCGCTGCACGATGTTGACCCAGCGATCCTAGACCCACGCGACACGTACACAGACCCACTACAATGGGAAAGCAAAGCGAAAGATCTAGCAGAGCGCTTCATCAACAACTTTGATAAGTACACTGACAACGCTGAAGGTAAGTCACTGGTTGCGGCTGGTCCACAACTAGACTAATCCAAGCATCTGCTCGGGCTAAGCCAAAAGCGAACGCCCATTTAAAACGATATTTTTGTAGCAAGCCCCTCTTTTGAGGGGCTTTTTTGTTGATGCTTGACCCTTTTTGTTCCACTCTGTTTTAAGACTATTGAGATTTAAGGCTTTCAGGGAATGAAAAAGGTATTCATGGTGTTCGGCATTGTGTTGGCTATCGCCGTTGCGGTTATCGCAGCGTTGCTATTAAGCCTACAAACTCAATACCGCGCCGATGTTGCTAACTTTTTTATCAAGCACACGGTTGACCAACCGGTGGTCATTGAAGATGTCGAATATCAAGCGCCTTATCACATCACCCTAATGGGAATCACCTATACCCAACCAGAAAAGCAACCACCTCTGTATATCGATAAGGTCGATCTCTGGTTCAGCCCTGACTCTCTCATTGAAGCCAAACTCGTCTTAGACTCTGTATTAATCAGTGGTATCCAGCTGGAAGCGAACGATCTAGAAACGCTCTCACCACTGTTAAACGAGCAAAAGCTCAAGCTCCGCCAGTTGGCGATCAATAATCTGGATTTTTCGACCAACAGCTTTAATGTGCGGGGCATCGATCTGCAGATCGCAGAGCCAACCTTTAGCAATAATCAAACACTGCTGCCTTACGGCAAAACCCAACTTTCCGCTTCGCAGCTCTATTGGCAAGGTGAAGCCTTCGATAACCTTCTGGTCGACCTTGACCTTAAAGCGAGCGACAGCACCCTTTATGGCGCTTCGTTTGAATGGCGCGGAGCCAAGATTTCAGGACAAGCAGAACAATATAAGCATGATTGGTCACTAGTGAATGTTACTGTAGATGGCTTACGCCTCAACCAGCAGCAAACTCAGAGCCTATTGAGCAAAGAGTGGGACGTAGCAGGCATTCGTATCAACCATATCAATAGCTTAGATATTTTACGCAGCGACATCGCATGGCAAAACGGCCACCTTGCGGCCTTTGATGCTTCACTAGAAAACATCAAATTGCCTTTCGAGCTTTGGCGACAACAGAAAGCGCTTTTCTCTCTGCAAGCCGAAGGAATCACTGTTGATGATGACATGTTTGTCGAGCCAAGTATCAAGCTAAGCCTAGAGTCAAACCAGATAATGATTGAAGATTTCTATACCCAATTTCTGCAAGGCACCGTTCAGCTCAATGGTGAGGTTACCCCTAGTAGCATTAGATTGGTGCAGCTCGATCTGCAAGGCATTAAATGGGTCACAGAAAACCAAGATAAACCTCTGCCAGCCATGCGCCTATTACCTTGGCTTAAAGAGCTTCAGCAAGCCTCTATAGAACGATTAAATGTAGAACGCACCCAACTTATCCAGCTTGCACAAAAGCCTTACTGGCAAGTCTCTGGGCTGCACATTGAAGGACATCAAGTTCAACTTCTGCAAGATAGAAAGCTAGGTTTGTGGCAAGGGAAGCTGATGGCGAGCGCAAACGACGCCAGCTACCAAAGCATTCTCAGCGCTCAACCTGTGGTTGAAATGAACAGTGACCAAGGGAAATGGACGCTAACACGCCTATTTGCTCCACTTAAGCAGGGTTATATCGAAGCCAATGCGACACTCGATTTTAACCAAATCAGTAAGCCATGGAGCATAGACATCTCAGCCGATGGTTTGCCTATCTCACCCATGTTGCAGCAACTCGACTTACCACTCGATGCAACAGGTTATAGTGAGTTTGAGCTTCAAGCTTCTGGTCTCTACGGTGATTCTCTGATGTTGGGCTATTCAACCACGGGCCAACTTAAAGGCAGCGTTCGCCAGGGTGTGATGACCTTTAACGATAAGCTTTCTGAAACCTCGACCGATAAAGTGTTTGAAATCCCTGAACTCAGCGCGAGCTTTGACCGCGGCCGTTTCACGCTTGAACCGATGCACATTATTGGTGCATCCGCTGTAGAGGAAGGCTCACAAAGAGTTCAAACGCTCAATGGTGAGGTTTCTGGAGAGCTAGACCTACTCAAAACAGAGCAACACTCGCTCTCAATTATACTGTCCGACCCATGCAACCAAGTCTCTGGCAAGCTTGATCAACCGGAGTACACAGCAATTAACGACTGCCAACAAAAAAGCGCCACTCCCAAGGAATAGCGCTTTCAATCAATCATTCAATCTAGCTACAAGTGGCGGGAGTTATTCACTCGCCTTGCCATCAGTCGATAGTATTTTCTTGTAGTCGGGGATCAGCATATAGGTTCCAGTAAACTCTACCGCTTCCACGTCACCGCTGTGGATGGTCACATGGATAATGATACGCGCTTTTCTTCCTGATGCGAGGCGATCCAAGTCACCACTGATGCCGTCTAACGAAGTTGAAGCGACAGGGTTTTGTTCCACTGGATGACGATAACGAATATTACTGTCTGCCAGAACGATGTCGCCGGTCAGACCGCGCTCTTTCATCAATAGCCATGTCATTCCCCAACCAGTCAGTGTTGCTAGCGTAAAAGCAGAGCCTGCGAACATGGTGTTGTGTGGGTTCAAATTTGGGTTTAGCTGAGCACTACACTCGAACTGATAGCCTGTGTACTGGTTTATTTTGATGCCCATCTTATCGCTGATAGGGATCTGGTGCTCCCAACGCTGCTGAAGTTCATTACACCACTCAGGCTTACGCAGAACATCTGCCATTGGATCAAGCGGCTTCACCATCTGTTGGTGACGTACAGGACCACGCTGGTCGTTAATCTCACCACGACGCTCAAAGCTGTTCTTTTCGTAGAATGAGATCGCGTCTTCACGCGCGTTACACACCAATCGCTTCGCACCTTCCTGGCGTGCTAATGACTCTAGCGCAACTAATATCAGTGAGCCCATGCCTTTACTACGGCGAGAGTTTTTTACCGCCATGTAGCGGATCTGACCTTCGAGATCTGGGGTGATATACAGACGACCAATCGCCATCGGACGACCTCGACCATCTACAATCATGCGATGGTGACTCATGCCATCGTATTCATCACGCTCAGAACCTACAGGCATTCGCCAAGGTTCACGCAACATCTGCCAACGAAAATGGTAATACTTGTTCAGTTGATTTTCGGTGGTTGGGGTTATGAGTTTAAACATGCTTATTCCTTTAAGCTTAAACCTGCAGCCAGAATGTTACTGGGCCATCATTAACCAGAGACACTTTCATGTCAGCTGCGAAGCGGCCACGTTCCGTTGGCAACACTGATTCACATTGGTCAGAGAAATAATTGTAAAGACGCTCGGCATCTTCTGGGTGAGCACCACGAGAAAAGCCTGCTCGTGTGCCTTTTTTGGTATCGGCTGGCAGTGTGAATTGAGAAACCACTAGCACCTTGCCATTCACCTGCTTCACGTTGAGGTTCATTTTATCGTCTTCATCTCCAAAGACACGATAAGTCGTCACTCGTTCCATCAAACGTTTCGCTTTGGCTTCGTCGTCACCTTTTTCTACGCCTAATAGTACTAATAAGCCTTGTTCAATCTCACCAACTACTTCGCCATCAACACGGACGGCAGCTTCACTTACTCTCTGAATCAGTGCTATCACTGTTGTTTCCTTGCTCTGTGATTTTGTCGTTATCCGTGGAGTGTACCATTATTTTTTGCGTCTCACTCCACTCTTCCTTCTCACCGAGCGCAGCCGTCACCTCAGCACCCACCAGCACGATCAACCAACATAAATAAACCCAAACAAACAGAATCGGGATTGCCGCTAATGCGCCATAGATCACCTGATATGAAGGGAACTGAGTGATGTAAGCAGCGAAGCCTTTCTTACTGAGTTCGAACAGTAACGCCGCAACCAGAGAGCCTGCCGCCGCATGAGAGAAGTGGATCTTCTTATTAGGCACCAACAGGTATAAACCAAAGAACGCAAAGAAAGAGAGAATCAGAGGCAGTTTGCGAATCAGAGTATTAAAGGCACCAGACACCACTTCGTTTTGTAGCAAGCTTAATGATGTCACATATGAGGTAGCAGCAATGCTCGCTCCAACCAAAATTGGCCCGAGAGTGAGTACCATCCAGTACATCGAGAAAGACAATACTGCACGTCGCTTCTCAGTCACACGCCAGATGTAGTTTAAGTTCTTATCGATGTTAGAGATCAGCATCAGCGCAGCGATAAATAAGAACACACTACCAACCGCCGTCATCTTGCCCGTGTTGGCGACAAACTCCAACAAGGCACCATGCACCGCATCCCCTGACGCTGGAACAAAGTTAGTAATGATGAAGTTTTGAATCACGATACCCACATCCGCGAACACGGAAAATGATGACAAGATAGAGAGTAAAACCGTCAACATGGGTACGATTGAAAGTAAGGTAATGTACGCCAAATAGCCCGCATTCACATTGACTCGATCATGCGTCATACGCGCTAAGAGGTAGCGAAAATACTGGATACTAAGTATGCCGACCTTTGTTATCTTCAACTTGTAACTCCCTGGTAACTCGTTCATAGTTCTAATTAATAATCCGTTATACCAATCACAGTGAGTAAGTGATTTACTACAATTGGTATTAGTTAACTATAGGAAACAAGGATGCCTTATTTAATAGTTATAGTCCTCTCTATTTTTACTCTTACTGGATGCCAATCCGCTTATTACTCTGCAATGGAGCAAGTGGGCTATCATAAACGTGACATCATGGTCGACAGAGTAGAAGATGCAAAAGAGTCGCAGCAGGATGCTCAGGAAGAGTTTACCAGCGCACTTGAAGCACTCAGCAGCCTGACTAATTTCAGTGGCGGCGACCTAGAAGACATGTACAACAAGATAAACGATAAATACCAAGACAGCGAAAAAGCAGCGCAAAATGTGAGTGACCGAATCGCTGCGATTGAAGATGTGTCTGATGCACTGTTTGAAGAGTGGCAAGCCGAGCTCGACCTCTATACGAGCGATTCCTTACGTCGTTCGAGTGAACAAAAACTGCGTGAAACTAAATCGTCTTACCAAACCATGCTGTCAGCCATGAAGCGTGCTGAGAAGAAGATGGACCCAGTACTCAATACTCTGCGAGACAACACCCTCTATCTGAAACACAACCTCAATGCGAGTGCGGTTGGTTCACTGCAAGGTGAGTTTATGAGCCTAGAAAAAGACATCGCGTACGCGATCAAACAGATGAATGCAGCGATTGCCGAGTCGGATAAATTCCTTGCTCAGCTGAATCAGAAGTAGACAAAACAAGATAAACCCGTATGAATCCAATCATTATAACTGGCGGCCCTGGCACCGGAAAAACCACACTTATTAATGCCTTGGCTGATGCGGGTTACCCTACCTTCGCAGAGTCCTCTCGCCAGTTAATAGAGCAGCAAAGTCAGCTTGAAGACGGTATCTTGCCTTGGCTAGACCTTCCCGGCTTTGCTCACATATGTTTAACCGTCATGAGCGAACAAAAAGACCAAGCCAATCAACATCCGATTGCCTTTCTCGATCGTGCTATTCCCGACATCTGCGGTTATTTGGCTCAGGCTAACCTAGAGATAGAAGAGATCTACCGAGATGCAAGCCAAGACTATCATCCTCAAGTTTTATTCTGCCGCCCTGAGCCTTCCATCTATGTTCAAGATGAAGTGCGCCCTTATCCATTCGACGAAGCGTTAGAGATTCACCACGCGCTGGTGAGAGTCTATCAAGAGCTGGGTTATGAGGTGGTTGAAGTGCCGTTTATGTCGGTCGCTGAGCGAGTGCTGTTCGTTGAAAGTCAGCTAGCAATCAAAGCTACGCTCTAACTTAGTGAGCATATCTTGCCTGCTGCCAGTGTATATCGAAGAGAGATTCCAGACATCTCGTTCCTCAATTCTGGAATGACGATTCGATGACAGGAAATGGATAAAAGAGAACGGGCACCGAAGATAGTCACCCTCTTAGTACTTGGCTATTTCCAGTCTAAACACGCTCTTCGTATCCCGTATATCGCTTATTCGTAACCACCAAACAGACTTCCGTCATTCCCTACAGCGAGGCACGAGTGTGATAGGGAATCTCTTCCATGCCGTAAAAAGATTCCAGATATCTCGTTCCTCAATTCTGGAATGACGATTCGATGACAGGAAATGGATAAAAGAGAACAGGCACCGAAGATAGTCACCCTCTTAGTACTTGACTATCTCCAGTCTAAACACGCTCTTCGTATCCCGTATAACGCTTATTCGTAACCACCAAACAGACTT
The DNA here is from genome assembly GCA_000169995.1 of Vibrionales bacterium SWAT-3. Classification (GTDB taxonomy): domain Bacteria; phylum Pseudomonadota; class Gammaproteobacteria; order Enterobacterales; family Vibrionaceae; genus Vibrio. The sequence goes on from AAZW01000010.1 coordinate 40,551, forward strand.
CCGTCATTCCCTGCAGCGAGGCACGAGCGTGATAGGGAATCTCTTCCATGCCGTAAAAAGATTCCAGATATTTCGTTCCTCAATTCTGGAATGACGATTCGATGACAGGAAATGGATAAAAGAGAACGGGCACCGAAGATACTCACCTTCTTAGTACCTAGCTATTTCCAGCCTAAACGCGCTCCTCGTATCACGCATCCCGCTTATTCGTAACCACCAAACAGACTTCCGTCATTCCCTACAGCGAGGCACGAGCGTGATAGGGAATCTCTTCCAAGCCGTAAAAAGGTTACTGATATCTCGTTCTTCGATTCTGGAGTGACGACTCTGCGAATAGAGATGGAATACGCTCTTCGTATCCCGCATCTCGTTTACTCGTATCTTAGCTAACTAAAAAACAAAAGCCCTGAGCAGCTTGGCTACTTGAAGTGACCCCGTAAAGTTGGACATTTCTGTTAAGCGGCTTTCAAGGCCTGAGTTCGATATTCTATCGGAGTCAGGCCTTTTAGTTTCACTTTTATACGTTTGGTATTGTAGTACTCGATATACTCTTTGATTTGCGCTATCAGAGCATCTTCAAAGCTTTGGTTGTGATACATCTCTGTTTTGAGTAAAGCAAAAAAATTTTCAGCAACAGCATTATCCAAGCAGTTACCTTTTCTCGACATGCTTTGCGTTAACCCACTCTCCGCTACCTTTTTCTGATACTGTCGATGACGATATTGCCAACCTTGGTCGCTATGTATAATTGGCTTTGAGTTGGGTTTAAGCGTTGATATAGCCTCCGTTAGCATATCCGTGACAAGCGGCAAGCAGGCATTCTTGGCCACTCTATAAGCAACCACCTCCTGAGTAAACAAGTCGACAACGGGAGATAAGTATACTTTCTGCTCTTTGACTTTAAACTCCGTGACATCAGTTACCCATTTTTCATCGGGTTGAGTCGCACTAAAATCTCTTTCAAGCACGTTGGGAGCAGCTGTTCCAGACTCTCCTCGGTATGAACGATACTTTTTAATCCTGACCGTCGATTTAAGGTTGAGCTGAGCCATAAGCCTTTGAACCGTTTTGTGATTAAGCACGAACCCCCGATTTTTTAGTTCCAAGTGAATACGGCGGTAGCCGTATCGTCCCTTATGTTCATGATAAATTGACTTTATCAACCGCAGCTCACGTTCGTAGCTATTTGGGCGCTTGCTCGTTGAACTTGATAATAAAAGACACTTTTGCCAGCTGTAGAGTGTGCAGTAAGTGCTTTAACGGTACTTGCCTTTAAGAGTAGAGCTATGACCGCTTTTTCTTTGTTCGACGGTTTTTTCTGCTCCAACTCTTCCAACTTTTTTAGAACGGCATTCTCGGTTCGCAAGTAGAGCAACTCCTCTTTTAGCTCCTCAAGCGTCATTTCATCATCAGGCTTAGTGGTACGTTGAGGGTGCTGTTTCATTGGAGGTCTTCCTTTCTGGCGCATTTTGAGCCCTTTGATACCGAGCTCATTAAATCTTTTGAGCCAGACAGAGAGTATCCCAGGGGATGAGAGGTTTAATACTGCGCTAGTGTGCGTGAGAGACCAATCATTCGTCCACATTAAATTCAATGCTTTTCGTTTTTCCTGAGCAGTAGCAGCATGCTTAGTTGGTAAAAATGAGTTAGCACCATGGATGGCAAAGACTTGAGCCCAATACCGTATCTGTCTTGAAGAAATTGAATATTGTTTTGCTAAGTAGAGAGATGATGTGCCATCTAAGTATTGCTTAGCAATGATACATTTTAGCTCTCGGTTATATTTGGACATAAAAAGACCCCCAATAATTGGTGTCCAACTATTGGGGGTCAGTTCAACTCAGGGCTTTCTTATTTACTTAGCTAGAAGCTAGTCAGCGAGCAATTAAGCTTTAGCTGGACGTGCTGCACGCTTACGTTCGTTTTCAGTAAGAAGCTTCTTACGGATACGAATGTTTTCTGGCGTTACTTCTACTAGTTCGTCTTCGTCGATGAACTCAAGAGCTTGCTCTAAAGTGTGACGGATAGGTGGCGAAAGAACCTGTGCTTCATCAGTACCAGATGCACGAACGTTCGTTAGCTGCTTACCTTTCAGACAGTTTACTGTCAGGTCGTTTGAACGGTTGTGAATACCGATGATTTGACCTTCGTATACTTCGTCCGCGTGCTCAGCGAATAGACGACCACGCTCTTGTAGGTTGAATAGTGCGTAAGTCAGAGCTTTACCGGTTGCGTTCGAGATTAGAACACCGTTGTTACGTTGACCAATTACGCCACCTTTGTGTGGACCGTAGTGATCGAACGTGTGGTAAAGAAGACCAGAACCAGACGTTAGCGTTAGGAACTCAGTTTGGAAACCGATAAGGCCACGAGAAGGCATCATGAAGTCCATGCGAACACGGCCTTTGCCATCTGGAGACATATCAGTTAGCTCACCTTTACGTAGACCGATGTTTTCCATGATGCCACCTTGGTGCTCTTCAAGCACGTCGATAGTTACTGTTTCAAACGGTTCTGTTAGGTTGCCATCTTCGTCTTTCTTGATGATTACTTCTGGACGAGATACTGCTAGCTCGAAGCCTTCACGACGCATGTTCTCGATCAGGATAGAAAGGTGAAGTTCACCACGACCAGATACACGGAAACGGTCTGGATCGTCTGTTTGTTCAACACGTAGTGCAACGTTGTGTACTAGTTCTTTCTCTAAACGCTCAAGGATGTTACGTGAAGTTACGAACTTACCTTCTTTACCCGCGAACGGAGAAGTGTTTACTTGGAACGTCATTGTTACTGTTGGTTCATCAACAGAAAGCGGAGTCATAGCTTCAACGTTGTTCACGTCACAGATAGTGTCAGAGATTTTAAGCTCACCAAGACCCGTGATTGCAATGATGTCACCAGCGTTAGCTTGTTCAACTTCGTGACGGTCAAGGCCTAGGTAACCTAGTACAGTACCTACTTTACCGTTACGCTTCTTACCGTCAGCGCCGATGATAGATACTTGTTGGTTTGGCTTAACAGAACCACGAGTAACACGTGCAACACCGATAACACCTACGTAAGAGCTGTAATCTAGTTGAGAAACTTGCATTTGTAGTGGACCGTCAAGGTCAACTGCTGGCGCGTCTACTGTATCAACAACAGCTTGGAACAATGGTTCCATGTCTGTACCAGTTTCGCCTTCAGTCATTGTTGCCCAACCGTTTAGAGCTGAAGCGTAAACAACGGTGAAGTCTAGCTGCTCATCAGTCGCACCTAGGTTGTCGAAAAGGTCGAATACTTGATCCATAACCCAATCAGGACGAGCGCCTGGGCGGTCAATCTTGTTGATTACAACGATTGGCTTAAGACCGTGTGCGAATGCTTTTTGCGTTACGAAACGAGTTTGAGGCATTGGGCCGTCAACTGCGTCAACGATAAGCAGAACAGAGTCAACCATAGACATGATACGCTCAACTTCACCACCGAAGTCCGCGTGTCCCGGGGTATCTACGATGTTGATGCGGTAATCATTCCAGTTGATTGCTGTGTTCTTAGCAAGGATGGTAATGCCACGCTCTTTTTCGATGTCATTCGAATCCATGACACGCTCTTCAGCTTCACCACGAGACTCTAGAGTACCTGACTGTTGTAGCAGTTTATCAACCAAAGTCGTTTTACCGTGGTCAACGTGCGCGATGATCGCGATATTTCTTAACTTATCAATCTGTGGAGTAGACATGGATTCTCGATTCACTCATAAAAGTAGCCGCAAATGACCTCTGAAAATAGAGGAAATGCCACTAGCTTGATTAAAAAAACGGTCAATAATATACCAGATTCTAGACAAAAACCCAGAAATATGTGATCTGAACCAAGGCTTTTTTCTTAGTTAGCGATTCACATTGGCTTAACTTTGATTCAGTACAGTGTTGGCTAGCAAAATCTGTAGGATTCTAAAAAGTCTCGTTCGCGAGTAACTCGCCGAAACTCTGGCTAAATAACAAAAGTGGATTGACAATGTCTGCAATTCATTGCTGAATGGTGTTCGCTTTTGTCTCATATTGGTGCACAGACAAACAATCGCACCAACTTGGTGCAACCAGCGATCATTTTGGTGCAAAATCAGAAGTAAGTGAAACAACAAAACAAGTAAATCATTGAAATTAATGGAATAATTTTTTTGGCACGCTTTTGGCTATAGATAAATCAGCATCGATTAATGCACTTGTTAGACATTAATCAATGCTAGTTTCAACCGAATCGAGCTAATACCGAATTAATAACACTGGAGGTTATCCAAGATGTCAGTAGAAAATGTACTATCCCTGATCCAAGAGAACGAAGTTAAATTTATCGACTTACGTTTTACTGATACAAAAGGTAAAGAGCAGCATATCTCTATTCCTTCTCACCAAGTTGATGCAGACTTCTTCGAAGAAGGCAAAATGTTTGACGGCTCTTCAGTAGCTGGTTGGAAAGGCATTAACGAATCTGACATGGTAATGATGCCAGACGCAGCATCTGCTGTACTGGACCCATTCACAGAAGACGCAACACTAAACATCCGTTGTGACATTCTAGAGCCTGCAACAATGCAAGGCTACGACCGTGACCCACGCTCTATCGCTAAACGTTCTGAAGAGTACCTACGTTCTACTGGTATCGCAGACACAGTTCTAGTTGGTCCAGAGCCAGAGTTCTTCCTATTTGACGACGTTAAGTTCTCAAACGACATGTCTGGTTCTTTCTTCAAGATCGACGACGTAGAAGCAGCTTGGAACACAGGTACTGAATTCGAAGGCGGTAACAAAGGCCACCGTCCTGGCGTTAAAGGCGGTTACTTCCCAGTAGCTCCTGTAGATTCATCTCAAGACATCCGTTCAGCAATGTGTCTAGTAATGGAAGAGATGGGCCTAGTAGTTGAAGCTCACCACCACGAAGTAGCAACTGCGGGTCAAAACGAAATCGCAACTCGCTTCAACACGCTAACAGCAAAAGCTGATGAAACTCAAATCTACAAGTACGTTGTACACAACGTTGCTCACGCATTTGGTAAAACAGCGACATTCATGCCTAAGCCACTAGTTGGTGACAACGGTTCTGGTATGCACGTACACCAATCTCTAGCAAAAGACGGCGTTAACCTGTTTGCTGGTGATAAGTACGGCGGCCTATCTGAAATGGCACTTTACTACATCGGTGGTGTAATCAAGCACGCTCGCGCTATCAACGCGTTTGCTAACCCATCTACAAACTCGTACAAGCGTCTTGTACCTGGTTTCGAAGCACCTGTAATGCTTGCTTACTCAGCACGTAACCGTTCTGCTTCTATCCGTATCCCAGTAGTACCAAGCCCTAAAGCACGTCGTATCGAGCTACGTTTTGGTGACCCAGCAGCTAACCCATACCTATGCTACTCAGCAATGCTTATGGCTGGCCTTGACGGCATCAAGAACAAGATTCACCCAGGCGAAGCTATGGATAAAGATCTATACGACCTTCCTGCAGAAGAAGCAGCTGAAATCCCAACAGTTGCGGAATCTCTACAAGAAGCTCTAGCAGCGCTTAGCGAAGACCGTGAGTTCCTAACAGCTGGCGGCGTATTCTCTGACGACTTCATCGATTCTTACATCGCTCTGAAATCTGACGATGTACAACGCGTGAACATGGCTACACACCCACTTGAGTTCGAACTGTACTACTCAGTTTAATCTCAGGTAGAGATAAGCCATTTCTTACTGCAACCTTGTAAGAATCGCTAACTAAATATTAGGCTCGCCTCGCAGGCGGGCCTTTTTTATATTCTCCCAACCCCTCCTTCTTCGTACCATGCCTTAGATAATAGACAAAAGCCCTCAGAGCCTGTCGAACTAAATACAATAAAATCAATAACAAAGCTAACGCCAAACGTGAAATCACCTAACGGTGGAAAGAGGCCAACCATATGAAAAACATACTGTTCCTGATCGGGTTAACAGTCGCACTCTCATGCTCTGCTCAAACGGTTTATACCTGGGTGGATCAAGATGGCGTACTCCATTTTAGTGATACACCAACAGGCGAAGGTGCCAAGTCACTTCAGCTTCCGGATGTGCAAGCCTCAGCACCCGCACCTAAATTTGAGAGCTCTCAACCCGTTGACGCAAAAGCTTCAACACCCTCTCCAAGCCAAGAGCAACCTAACACACAACAACCTGAGCGAGAGGTACCTGCACCACTAGCTCTCACCATGCTCACTCCTATTCACGATCAAACCATTCGTAGCAACCGTGGGTTAGTCTCGATTCAAATCGAACTCAACCGCAAACTGGGCATTGGTGAGCAACTGCAATTGATGCTCGATGGGCGACGTTATGGCGCACCACAAACTCAACCGACTTGGCAGTTGAAAGATATCGATCGAGGTACTCACACCATTGCAATTCAAGCACATAGAAGCGGCAAGCTTATTGCATCTACTACTCCAGTCACCGTGTATTTACATCGAGCGACGATCAAGTAGGCCAATGGGTTAAAAGAGACTGAATTACCACGATTTTTCACCTGTTCTCAACAGCTTTCAGTAACTTTATTGAATTATCTTTAGCTTCTGATTGATATGAGCCATACTTGAACTTAGCTACGCACCAATTTGGTGCAGTGAGAAAAACACCAGTTCAAGGACGAAACAGTGAATCGATCAGCCAAAAGCGACAGCATAGATACACACCATCTTTCCAACGCCATTCTCGACAATATGGTGACTTCGACATTGATGCTCGATGAGCAGCTGTATGTCCGATACGCCAATCCGGCGGCTGAACAACTCTTTTCACAAAGTGCGAGACGCATCGTTGATCACCCACTAAGTCAACTTATCCAACACGCCTCGCTCGACTTAGCGCTTCTAACTCAACCTCTACAAAGCGGCCAGAGCATTACCGACAGTGACGTGACCTTTGTCGTCGACAACCGCCCGCTAATGCTTGAGGTGACGGTTAGTCCAATTACCTGGCAGCGTGAAACCCTGTTGCTCGTAGAGATGCGCAAGATAGACCAGCAAAGGCGCCTTAGCCAAGAGTTAAACCAACATGCGCAACAACAAGCGGCGAAGCTATTAGTGCGTGGCTTAGCCCATGAAATAAAGAACCCTTTAGGTGGCTTAAGAGGGGCAGCGCAATTACTTGGAAAGATGCTTCCCGATCAATCACTGAATGAATACACCCAGATCATTATTGAGCAAGCCGACCGCTTGCGTGCTCTGGTCGACCGCCTACTTGGCCCACAAAAGCTGGGAACCAAGTCAGAAGAGAACCTCCACCAGATACTCGAAAAAGTCAGGCAGTTGGTCGAGCTCGAGTCCGGCTCCACACTGGCGATTGAGCGAGACTACGATCCAAGCCTGCCACCAATAGTGATGGACTCAGCGCAGGTGGAACAGGCGATGCTCAATATCGTGAGCAATGCGGCGCAGATTTTAAAGGCACAAGATTCGGGCAAAATTACTATTCGCACCAGAACGGTGCATCAAGCCAACATTCATGGTCAGCGACACAAACTCGCGGCACGTATTGAGATCAGCGATAACGGTCCGGGCATCCCCGATGAATTAAAAGACACCCTGTTCTACCCCATGGTCAGTGGCCGTGAAGGGGGAACTGGATTGGGGCTATCGATATCTCAAAACCTAATCGACCAGCACAATGGAAAAATCGATGTTGAGAGCTGGCCAGGGAACACCACATTTACGATTTACTTGCCGATTTAAACGAAGCGACACCTCTCAATGAGAAACTGAGTTTCAGGCAAGGAACGAATACAGAACAATAAAAACAATGATTATCACAATAGATTTGGCTGCAAAGGATTTGAATTATGAGTAAGGGATACGTTTGGGTCGTCGATGACGACAGCTCTATCCGCTGGGTAGTAGAAAAGACACTTTCATCAGCTGATATAAAGTGTGAAACATTTGCTGATGCCGAGAGCGTCCTGCTTGCTCTTGAACGCGAGACACCCGATGTACTAGTGTCTGATATTCGCATGCCCGGCATTGACGGGATCGAACTATTGCATCAAGTGCATCAGCGCTCTCCCGACCTCCCGGTGATCATCATGACGGCGCACTCCGACTTAGATGCTGCAGTCAATGCTTATCAAAAAGGTGCCTTTGAATATCTGCCTAAGCCATTTGATATCGATGAGACGCTCACGCTCGTAGAACGAGCGATCGCCCACAGCCAAGAGCAGAAGCGCGAACAAGCCAGTGAAGCCTCTGAAGAGACCAATGCGCCAGAGATCATTGGTGAAGCTCCGGCAATGCAGGAGGTATTTCGGGCAATTGGTCGTCTGTCTCGCTCATCAATATCAGTACTGATTAACGGTGAGTCAGGGACCGGTAAAGAGTTGGTTGCTCACGCTTTACATCGTCATAGCCCAAGAGCAAAGAAGCCTTTCATCGCACTCAATATGGCGGCAATACCTAAAGACCTCATCGAATCCGAACTGTTTGGTCACGAGAAAGGTGCCTTTACCGGCGCTAACAGCGTTCGCCAAGGACGCTTTGAACAAGCCAACGGCGGCACCCTATTTCTGGATGAGATAGGCGACATGCCACTCGATATTCAAACTCGTTTGTTGCGTGTACTTTCTGATGGTCAGTTCTATCGTGTCGGCGGTCACTCTGCAGTTAAGGTAGACGTTCGTATCGTTGCGGCAACCCACCAAGATCTAGAGCGACTAGTGCATGAAGGCGATTTCCGTGAAGATTTGTTCCACCGACTCAACGTTATTCGGATTCACATTCCTGCCCTACGTGAACGCAAACAAGATATCGAAAAGTTGACTCATCACTTCCTAGCCTCAGCGGCTGAAGAACTTGGTGTGGAAGTGAAGACACTGCACCCAGAAACCATAATCAAGCTGAATCAGCTAAATTGGCCAGGGAACGTGCGTCAACTAGAGAACATCTGTCGTTGGTTGACCGTGATGGCGAGCGGTAGTGAAATCCTTCCTTCAGACCTACCACCGGAGCTATTGGAAGAAAAAACCGTCACACCATCAGGTACTGGAGATAACTGGCAGCAGCTACTTGCTAATTGGGCAAAATGTGCGCTTGATTCAGGAGAAAAAGAGCTGCTCACTTATGCTCTTCCGGAGTTTGAACGTATACTGCTAGAGGCTGCACTCAACCATACGAATGGTCACAAACAAGATGCAGCCAAGGTTTTGGGCTGGGGAAGAAACACCCTAACTCGTAAACTCAAAGAACTGTACTAGGCCTTATATGACTCTCGATGCAGCTACTTTTTAACCAAAAAAGTGTCGCTTGGTTTGAATAGTGTCGGTACAATTACAGTACACTATTCACCAAAGTTGTAGCAACGATGTCTTTGAAAACACAAATTACATTGAGAACCGCTGTGGTTCTGCCCTTCGTGCTGATTTTTCTGTTCACTATGGGCGTAATGGTTTTCACTCAAAAGCAAAGCTACCAAGAGATGGTGAGTGATATTAGTGCACGCCAGCTAACATCACTCACAGATAACGTTCATCAAAGCCTAGATGAGTTCTTAGAGAAGCCATTTCACGCCAACCTCTCGTTAAGCCAAAACATCGGCTATCACAAGCTGTATCAGCCTGGAAACCTTAGCAAGGTTCAAGACTACATCCTTTATAAGTTTTCTGACCATTTCACAGCCGTCCCTCAATTAGATGTGATCGGCTTTGGTTCAGAAGACGGTAACTATGTCGGTTTTCGTAAAGAGGCCAACAACGGCTATACCTTAATGCTCCAAGATGACCGCACTCAAGATCAGCTGGTTATCTATCGCGGCAGTAAGATCAGTGACGATATTCGCTCGGTCATTTCCGGATACGATCCAAGAGTTCGCCCTTGGTATCGCCCTGTGATCAATGACAAACAGCCGTCATGGTCTCCAATCTATGCCAACGCGGACGAACGCCAAGAGATCACCCTTTCGGCTCTTGCTCCTATCTATGACGACAACGAGTTCAAAGCGGTTATCGTTAGCGATATCAAGATCAACACCTTCAACGCATTCTTGAGAGAACTGAAAGAAAAAACCGATGCTTCGGTCTACATCATCGATCAACAGCAACGCCTAGTCGCCCACTCTGGCGGTGGCAGTGTGGTTTCTTGGGGGACAGGAAAAACACATAAAGGCCAACGATTATTGGCCACCGAGAGTGCTAACCCTGTGATACGAGAGAGCGCCAGCTACGTTGACCAGCTGCACTTGATTGAAAATATGAGTGCCCAACGCTTTAGATTTACCCTAGATGGCGAGCAGTACTTCAATCAAATAACGCCTTATCAAGATGAATACGGCATTACTTGGTTTATCGGCATGTCGATCCCAGAAACTAATCTGCTTGGTGAACTGCCTGAAAATCAAAGAAATAGCTGGCTGATTGGACTCGCACTAAGCTGCATTGGCATCATCCTAGGTTTAATTGCCTTTAACCGAGTAACTCAGCCAATTACCTCCACCGCTGATGCTGCAAAGCGCCTTGCCAACGGTGACTGGGACAGTAGCATACCAAGGTCTGGCAATATCTATGAAACCAGTATGTTGGTCGAAGCGTTCAACGAGATGGCCAGCAACTTGAAAACCTCATTCAAGCAGCTTCAGTCTCAGCTGACTTATGATTCGCTCACTAAGCTCTATAGCAGAGAGGGCTTTATCGATGCAGCCAAGAAAAATGCAGGAAACGATAAAGGCACGCTTTTCTTGGTAGGTATAGACCGCTTCCGCGACATCAATGACAGCCTTGGCCATTACAATGGTGACCAACTATTGATCATATCCGCGGCACGCTTACGTGGCATGCTACCTTCAGAGTATCTACTGGCTCGTACTGGTGGTGATGAGTTTGCTATCTACGCACCGAGCGTCACTCAAGAGAGTGACGTTCAGCTGCTGGCAAATCGCCTACTGCAGACCTTCGCCTCTCCGTTTGCAATGGAATCTGAGAGCGTGATGATTAAAGTCTCAATCGGTATTGTCCATGTGTCCAATGAGCAAGATTTTACCGTGTGGCTTCGTAATAGCAGCATCGCATTGAGTAACGCCAAGCAAGACAAAGCCCGCGTCAGTATCTACAGCCCGGAAATGGGGAACGCTTCTAGGCATAGAACCAAGATGTTGGCGCGCCTCAATAAAGCGATCGACCTTCAACAGTTCGAACCATTTTATCAGCCAATCATCGATCTCGAATCAGGCTCAACCATAGGGGCTGAAGCGCTAGCGCGTTGGGTAACAGATGAAGGCATTATCTCGCCATTAGAGTTTATTCCTCTTGCCGAGGAGAGTGGGCTCATCTACGACATAGGTAAGCAGATCCTGCACAAGTCCTGTCGAGATACCGCCATCGCAATCGAGTCAGGCAAGTGGAGTGAAGACTTCTCTATTCACGTTAATCTCTCGGTTGACCAGCTTAGTGAGAATGGGTTCATTGATTTAGTGAAGAAGACTCTGAGTGAGACCAAGCTACCAGCGAAGAACCTCACCTTGGAGATCACCGAATCGCGAATCGTCGATAACGACCCAACGGTCATCGACAACATGCTGACACTCAAAGCATTAGGTATCTCAATTGCGATTGATGATTTTGGTACCGGATATTCGTCGCTGGCCTACCTACAAAAACTGCCTTTCGACTGCCTTAAGATCGACCGCAGCTTTGTCAGAAAGCTCGATAAAGAGAACCTAGACAGCTCGATTGTTGCCGCTATCGTCAATATCACCAAAGGCTTCAAGGTTAGCTTAGTCGCTGAAGGGGTTGAGACTCAACAACAAGCTGACTTGCTAAAACAGCTGCAATGTCCGCAGGCACAAGGCTTCCTATACAGCCGCCCTGTACCGTTTGACCAATGGCCGATCGACCTTGCTAACGCCAAACAAGGCCGCAAACAGACCACTGCCTAAATAAGCTAAAGTTTGAGTGAGCCGAATACAAAAATGCCAGCATGATGCTGGCATTTTTTAGTGTTTATTCTCGAGTGAGTGATTAGATAACGCGCGAGAACTGCTGTTGGCGGGCCTTAGCACGCAAGTATTTATCGAAACACATACAGATGTTACGAATCAACAGACGACCGCGAAGCGTAACACGGATTTCTTTATCGTCTACCTCAACCAAGTCATCGTTGATGAAGGTTTGCAGAAGCTCTAAGTCTTCTTTGAAGTAACGATTAAAATCAACAGCGAACTCAGATTCGATCATCGTCTTGTCGAGTTTGAAGTTACAGATCAGCTGCTTAATCACTTCACGACGCAGTAAATCATCGTTATCTAGTGCTACACCTTTCCAAAGCGCATGGCGAAGGTCATTCACTTGAGCGTAGTATTTCTTAAGTTCTTTTTGGTTTTGCGCGTAAGAGTCACCCACCATAGAGATAGCCGACACACCAAAGCCTACTAGGTCACACTCGCCCTGAGTCGTGTAGCCTTGGAAATTACGGTGCAGCACACCTTCACGCTGTGCCACTGCTAGCTCATCTTCAGGAAGCGCGAAGTGGTCCATACCGATAAACTGGTAACCTGCTCCCGTTAGAGTCTCGATAGTATCTTGCAAGATAGCCATCTTCTCTTCAGCTTTTGGCAGGTCTTCATCTTTAATCTTACGCTGCGCCGCAAACAGTTGTGGCATGTGGGCGTAGTTAAATACCGATAGACGACCCGGTTTCATCTCAAGCACTTGCTTCAACGTTTCAGCGAACAATGCTTGAGTCTGCTTCGGTAGGCCGTAAATCAAATCTAGGTTCGTTGAACGGAAGCCGAGCTCTTTAGCACGCTGAACCATAGCGACGATGAACTCTTCATCTTGCTCACGATTAACCAGCTTTTGCACTTCTTTATTGAAATCTTGAACACCGATACTCAGGCGGTTGAAGCCTTCGTTGCGCAGGTGATCCAGCACATCGAGTTCAATCTCACGTGGGTCAACCTCGATGCTGATCTCAGCGTCAGCAGTGAAGTTAAACTCATCACGTAGAATCATCATTAGACGCGTGATTTGTGTCTTGCTTAGGAAGGTTGGTGTACCACCACCGAAGTGCAATTGAGTCACTTCGCGACCATTCAATAAAGAAGCACGTTGGCGGATTTCATGCTCAATCACATCTAGGTACTCGTCCGCTTTGTGCGAGTGACGAGTAATCACCTTGTTACAACCACAGTAGTAACAAAGCTTATGGCAGAACGGGATATGCACGTAAAGCGACAGTGGACGCTCTGGGTATTGCGTACACGCCATGTCGTAATCAGAGACGGTAAACGCTTCATGGAACTCCAACGCAGTTGGGTATGAAGTGTAACGAGGTCCCGAATAGTTGTACTTGTTTAAGATTTCTTGGTCCCAAACGATTTGCTGATTCGTTGTTACTGGCTTGCTCGACATAGCGGTACTTCCAATTTAGATCCGCGAGAACGTAGGCTCTCTCAAATCAATTTACATACATTAAAATATAGACGGGTTATTTTGCCACACGACCTGTAAGGTCGTTTCAAGACAAAATCCATTTTCTAGATAAAAACTCAGAACTGCTAGCTTGATCACTAACAATGCACCGGAATACAGAGGCGCAAAAGGTAAGAAGGCTCATTTAGCACTCGGGTTAAAGATAATTCATCTTAAAAACACCGGTAGTAAACAAGCCTCTATGTTTAATAGTCTTAGTGACTAGATCATCTGGATGTTGATTTGGTTGTTAAGAGGCTTAACCTTCTCCTGCAACCTTTTCAAATCCTCGATGACTGCATCGTTCAAGCGAGTCTCTGCCTTGTGGCGTGTGAGATTCTGCTGCATGCGCTCTTTCTTTGTCAGTTCCTGCCTTTCTTCTCCGCGCGCCATATCTTTAACGATATGGTACAGCTCGGAAAGGGCCGGATATTCTGCGTCAAGGTCGACACGCTCATCTCCCTGAACATTATCCATGATGATACACACTCGGATACTGATCTCAGGCAAATCACACTGGCCTTGAATACCCGCAAGACACAAAGTATTTACGTTTTCGTAAATCGTCGCGTTACGTTTTTCAATCGCTAGTGCTTGATGCTGCTTTTGCAACTCCGTCTGCTTCTTCACTTGAAGTAGAAGGTAACCTGCGTAAGAGCCCAAGCCGAGAATGATAATTCCACCAGCAATTGCTAATAAGGTTACATTCATTGGCTATTAACCTTTAAAGCTGTCTAAGTCGATGTCTTCGAACTGAGATAACAAGTCTTCGTCAGAGCTTGCTTTCTTTTTCGATACAACGGGTGCTTCTTCGAAGATTTCTTCTTCATCGTCTTCTGGCTCTAGCAAACCTAAACGGCCCATTAGGTGCTCAATGCGATCAAGCTTCTCATCAACGAACTTCTGTAGACCAGCACCTAGGTTTTCACCATTTTCGATACGGTCTAGTAGTGTGTTCAGCTGTGGATCATTCTCAAGCATCTCTAACTCTTGCTCGTTAGATAGCTTACGCTCTTGCTTAGTCAGCTTCTTCACTGGTTCAACGATCAGTGGGATTTTTTTCTTGCTACCTAAACGTGGGTCGCGATCTTGTGCAGCTTTACGCTGTTTTGCTTCGCTACCATCTGAGTGGCGGCTACCCGATTTTAGGCCCTTGCGCTTTTTAATACGCTTACGTTCACGGCCTTCAACGTCAGATTCGCTACGGTTGCGAGTAACGATAACTTCAGGAGCACCATATGCTCCCGGCTTTCTAGATTTTTTACTACGGCTCATTACTGGGTCTTCCTCAGTAAAATTACATCATTTCCAATAAATTCGAGTTCGAGCTTATCCCGCTCAGCCAAAAACTGGAATGTTTGACGACTAAAGAAGACGACATGTGTCGGGTCATTCTTATAGTGCCAACCAGCAAACGCGTCCACGTCTATTACTAGCTTGGTCATCAGACCAATCCAGCCCTTGGGCTTAACTAAATTCAACCATTGCTGCCACACCTTATCTGGGTGGTAAAGATGCTCTATCACCTCGGTGGCAGTCATAAAGTCATACGTTTTCTCCAGCACAGAAGTTTCTGGGTGGTAGTAAATATCGTATAACTCCATGGTGTGTCCGGCTTCTTCTAACATAATAGATAGCGTAGGGCCCGGGCCACAACCAAAATCCAACCCGTGTGAGTTAGATGAAATTTTGTCTGTTAATGGATCCGCGATGCGAGATAAAAAGCGGCGATAACCAGCATCACTAGGATCGTTCTCATGAAGATCATAGTGCGCTTTCTCTTCGTTTGCTTCTAACCTTTGATCTGGTTTTACAAATACCAGCTCACATTGCTGACACTGCAGATAGGCTCTGCGTTTGTCTTCAAAATAGTGATTCACGCCATGGTGATGGCATAAGGGACAAGTATACATAGCACATCCTTAAACAGGGATGCGAAACATACCAGAAACTGCGTTTATAGTGGAGAGGTATTGGGTGTTTTTTCATCAAATCAATAAAAAAAGCGATAGGAAAACCTATCGCTCTCTAAATCTGCCTATATCGGCCAAAATTTGCATACTCAACTTGGTACACAAATCTCCATTTGTTATTGGTGCTTTCCATGCCAAATTTGTTTGTTGTTCATCGTCCTGATGAGTTTTGGCTATCCTTTTCTAACACCTTGTTGCTGGGCTGTCCTAGCCTGATCCGTTTCTGTCTATACCGTTAGACGAGATGATCATCCATATCTAAGTCAGCTCCTAGCTGATGGCGGTTACTTTACCGTGTTACAAAAAGACTACAATAGTGCGACTTCACACTTTCGCACACAAATTGATCACACATAGATAAATTAGACATAAAAAGACAAAGCATCATTAATATCTATTAAATAACGCTTGAAAAAGAAAACGCCCCAATCATTTCTGATCGGGGCGTCTTCTTCAATCTCGCTCGAACGTACATTTCTTCACTCTGGCTAAGAGCGAGAAACCGACAAATTAGTGTAGACCACCAACGTACTTCGATAAGGTATCAATTTCTGCGTCTGTTAACTTTTTAGCTACATCACGCATCATCGCATTCATGTCGTTATTACGGCTACCATCGCGGAATTTTTCAAGTTGAGCCTTGATGTATTCTGCGTGTTGGCCTGAAATTTTAGGGAAGCCTGACAGCTCGGTGCCGTTACCACGAGGGCCGTGACAAGCGATACACGCTGTTAGGCCGCGCTCTGCGTTGCCCGCTGTGTATAGGATCTTACCTTCTTCAACTACGTTCTCAGGAGTAGAGTTATTAGAGATTGGGAGAGATGCGTAGTATGCCGCTAGGTCAGCCATATCTTCTTCAGATAAAGGCATCGCCATTGCACCCATTACAGGTTCATAACGACCTTGCTTACCACCACTCGTCATACCTAGCTTAAGCTCCTTTAACTGCTTCTCTAGGTACTTCTCATGTTGACCAGCCAACTTAGGGTACTGAGTGATCAGACTGTTGCCGTCAGCACCGTGGCAGGCAACACATGTTTGTGATTTGGCTTTACCAGCTTCAATACTACCTTGAGCCCATACTGAGCAGCTGGCTAAAAGACTCAAAATTAGCGCTAATTTCTTCATGACATTCCATTATAATTATCAAGCTTCCAGTACCACTCTATGTTGCCACTCATGGTACAATAGGCGACCTTATGCCGAGCACGGTTATTTTACACAAATTCACAAAAAAGTAATCAATCGACTACACAAAGTCGAGATGGAGTTAACAGTGAGCGTAAAAATTCATTATCAAAACACGCATTTCATTACCAGTGCACCTGATATTCGTCACTTACCAGAAGACGAAGGGATCGAAATTGCGTTTGCAGGACGCTCCAATGCTGGTAAATCTAGCGCGCTAAATCGCGTTACCAACCAAAAAAGCTTAGCGAAAACCAGTAAAACACCTGGTCGAACTCAGCTTATTAACCTATTTAAGGTAACGGACGGTTGTCATATCGTCGATTTACCTGGATACGGTTTTGCTCAAGTACCGCTTGAGATGAAGAAAAAGTGGCAGAAGTCGCTAGGTGAATACCTACAAAAACGTGAATCGTTAAAAGGTTTGGTGGTATTGATGGACATTCGCCACCCGATGAAAGACCTAGACCAACAAATGATTTTCTGGGCCATTGATAGCCGTATTCCAGTACAAGTACTGCTAACTAAGGCCGACAAGCTGAAACAAGGCGCGCGTAAAGCACAGCTGCTGAAGATTCGCAAAGATGCAGAGTCTTTCGGTGGTGATGTCGCCGTTGACGTATTCTCTTCATTGAAAGGCATTGGTGTTGACCAACTGCGTAACAAGATGGATGAATGGTTTGCTCCAGCGCTTGCTGAACAACTCATCGACGAGCTAGAAAACGAAGAGCACAACGATTCAGAGTAACCTCTATATATAGAGGGAACACATAGCGAATCGATCGCGACTTCAAGAGATCGCACCTTATCAATACCCTGCCTTATATAGGTGGGGTATTTTTTTGTCTATAAATTAGCGGCTTAAACTCAAAAACCGAGAATAAAAAGCAAGATAAACCCGTTACAAACAACAGAAGTGAACCATACTAAAAGACAAACTTTTATAAACAGTACAATGAGAAAGGAACACTCATGTGGAAAATACCCCTAGTCACAATGGCACTGATAATGGTTTCATTTTCAGGGCTCGCCTCTGAAACAGACACAACAGAAACTCCGCTGATCAACGTTGATATGACCTTAGACTTAGATGGTATGGAGAAATACGCTCAAGATGCGAGTGAGTCTCTTGAGGTAATATCACAATCGCTGCAGGCCATCGTTAATAACCCTAACCTTAGCGACGAGCAACAACTGGCGCTTAATCAAACGGTTGAAAGCATCAACAAACTTGCCGATACAACCAAGACCTCGCTCCATCAACTGCCACAAGCCTTAGACCAATCTCGCGTTGCCTTTAAGCAGACAAGCCAAACGCTGCTCGATGATATCCAAACCAAGATCATCATTGCGTTGGTTGCCGTTGTCGGTGTGATTATTATCGCCCTAACCGCGATTTATCTACTGATCTTGAAGCCAATGCAGCAAACCTTGGTAAAGGCGACCAACAATATCTCCTCAATGGCGCAGTCCATACAGATCACCGCCGAAGCCCTCAAGTACAGCACAGAAAAACAACAGCAAATCATGGACTACATTGAGCATTCACCCACTCAATGCACTAATAAATAGGGCGCGAGCGATCAATCCTTTATCGGCAACTTGTAAAATAAAAGTTATTTCAAATGATAAAACAATCATTTTATGTGTGGATTTAAATTACCAATTGCTGATTGAATTCCAAATTCACCACGAATGAAAGAGAGAAATAATACACGTAAAAAGCGTAATAAAAGCACTAGAAATGGGGCGTTTTTCAGGGGAGTTGTAGGGTGGAAATATTTTTCTTTCGCACAAGAAAAAACGCCCCAGTCAAATACTGACTGGGGCGGCTGAATCAGCCTAATCCAATAACGTGAAACAAAAGGTCTGAAAGATAGAACATCTTACCTCTGTACCCTACGAGATTTAATGTACAACAATTGCTCAGAAATGAAAACAATTTTTGTAGTTTTTTTTCATGAATGTTTTATTAAAACACCCAAACTCTTTTCCCAACCCAACTTTATTTGAGACAAAAAAAAGCCAGTGTTTGTGCACTGGCTCATACTAATTTGCTCAATAAGGTCAAAAACTGATTAGTGGGCTTGATCCCAGTTGTCACCGTGGCCAGCTTCCGCAACCAACGGTACTTCTAGCTCAGCAGCAGATTCCATCAATTCTTGTACTTTACTTTCAATTTCGGCTAAAGATGACTCTTCCACTTCAAATACCAATTCATCGTGTACTTGCATCAGTAGCTTAACTCGACCATCACCTTCCGCTTGAATCCACTCATCAACCAACAACATCGCTTTCTTGATAATGTCTGCCGCTGTGCCTTGCATTGGCGCGTTGATCGCTGCACGTTCAGCTGCCTTACGACGCATACCATTACGCGATTGGATTTCAGGTAGGTGCAGACGACGACCGTAAATGGTTTCAACGAAGCCCTGCTCTGAAGCAGCACTACGCGTGTCTTCCATGTACTGCATCACACCAGGGTAGCGCTCGAAGTAAGTATCCATGTAGTGCTGCGCTTCACCACGAGGAATACCGAGCTGCTTAGCCAAGCCAAAGGCACTCATACCGTAGATAAGACCGAAGTTAACCGCTTTAGCACGACGACGTTGCTCAGAAGTCACATCCTCAATATTAACGCCAATGATCTCAGCTGCCGTTGCCGCGTGGATATCTTTTCCTTGTTGGAATGCCTCCAGAAGCGCTTTATCTCCCGATAGGTGCGCCATGATACGCAATTCAATTTGAGAGTAATCGACCGCTAGAATCTTCCAACCATGCTGTGCAACGAATGCTTGGCGAATACGACGACCTTCTTCATTACGAATTGGGATGTTCTGTAGGTTTGGATCAGTCGAAGACAAACGACCTGTCGCCGTTACCGCTTGATGATACGAGGTGTGAACACGACCCGTTTCCGCATTGATCATCTTCGGCAGCTTGTCTGTGTAAGTAGACTTCAGCTTCGCCAGACCGCGATATTCGATGATTAACTTAGGTAGCGGGTAATCTAGCGCCAGTTCCTGTAATACTTCTTCATTGGTTGAAGGCGAGCCAGATGGCGTTTTCTTGATAACAGGCAGGCCCATTTTCTCAAACAGAATCGCTTGCAGCTGTTTCGGCGAGTTCATGTTGAACTCTTGCTCGGCAATCTCGTAAGCTTTTTGCTCTAACTCATCAAGACGAACCGCAATCTCTTGTGACTGTGCACCTAGCAACATGTCATCGACGAATACACCGGTACGTTCAATGCGAGACATAACTGGAATCAGAGGTACTTCGATCTCTTCATAAATCGCTTTTAGCTTTTCGTCTTGCTCGATATTTTCCATCAAGCGGTTATGCAGACGCAGTGTTACGTCAGCATCTTCAGCCGCATATGGAGACGCTTCACCCAGTTCGATCTGGTTGAACGTCAGTTGTTTCTTACCTTTGCCCGCAATCTGCTCAAACGAGATGCAGCTATGTTGTAGGAAACGCAACGCCAAACTGTCCATATCATGCTTACCGCCAACACTATTGAAAACGTAAGACGCTAGCATGGTGTCATGCTTGATGCCTTTCATCTCAATACCGTAACGCGCCAAAACGCTCATATCGTACTTGAGGTTTTGACCCACTTTAGCTTGTGCATCATCTTCAAGAATCGGCTTAAGCTGCTCTAGTACCCAATCGCGATCCAGCTGTTGTGGTGCGTCTAGGTAGTCATGAGCAACCGGTACGTAAGCGGCAACACCTTCTTCAGTTGCGAACGATAGGCCAACCAGGTTAGCCACCATGTAATCTAGGCTGTCTGTCTCGGTGTCAAAAGCAAACACCTCTGCCGCTTTCAACTTCTCTAGCCAAGCGTTGAAAGTCTCTTCATCAAGAATGGTTTCGTATTTGCTACGATCAATCGTCACTGCTGAAGTGTTCATCTCAACGGTTGAGGTTGCTGATGTGCCACTGCTGCGTGCGGCTCCAGATTTCTCATCAGCTTCAACTACGCCAGTACCGCCCTCAAGAAGCTCATTCAGCCAAGATTTGAAGACCAGTTGACCATATAGCTTGATCAGCTCATCGGTATTCGGTTGGGTTTTTACGAGTGATTCTGGTGTCTCTTCAAGCTCAACATCCAGCTTAATTGTCGCCAGTTGGTAAGACATTTCAGCGTTATCTTTGTTATCGATAAGCTTCTTAGCCATCGTCTTAGAGCCACGGAAACCAAGCGCTGCAATATCATCTAGGTTTTGGTACAACTTCTCGATGCTACCAATGCCTTGTAGTAGAGCTGTTGCGGTTTTGTCACCAACACCTGGAACGCCAGGAATGTTATCGACTTTATCGCCCATCAGTGCAAGGTAGTCGATAATCAGCTCAGGTGGGATGCCAAACTTCTCGATAACGCCTTCGCGATCCATCACCACGTTGGTCATGGTGTTGATCAAAGTAACGTTGTCATCAACCAGCTGCGCCATATCTTTATCGCCAGTACTGATCAAAACCGGCATGCCCGCTTTAGATGCTTGCGAAGCCAACGTACCGATCACGTCATCCGCTTCAACGCCAGGGATCGAGATAAGTGGCAGACCCATAGCACGAATCACGTTGTGCAAAGGTTCGATCTGGCAACGTAGATCATCCGGCATAGGTGGACGATTAGCCTTGTACTCTGGGTACATGTCATCACGGAACGTCTTTCCTTTTGCATCAAAAATAACCGCAATACGATCAGAAGCAAATTGACGCATCATGCTGCGCAGCATGTTAACTACACCGTAAACCGCGTTAGTTGGGATATCACCATTGCTCATGGTGCCAGGGTAAGCATGAAACGCGCGATATAAGTAAGAAGAGCCATCGATCAGAATCAATGGATTATCAGGAATACGAGCCATAATGTTTGTGTATCCAGTAAGTACAGAAATTATCTGTTAAGAATGCCACGTCTGTTGGTTGGATTCCACGTTGTCGATCTGTATCCGTTCACTCGGTTGTGTTCGATATAATCAATTTGTTGCTATTTTTTGTTCTTAGACACAGGCGTTCTGTGGATAACTCTGTTTATATTATTTACCCACCCTGTTGAGAACTAAGACAAACAAAGCAAAAAACACAAACAAACCATTGAAAATAAAGTAAAAATTTACAGATCGAACAGATGATCAACGATCTTTTTAAGATCTTGCGTTGTGGAAAAGAATGCTGATGGCGTTTTATTCATAAAAATACGTGCTACTAAATATGCATCCTGTTGAAATGGTAGACATAAAAAAAGCGACACCCGAAGATGTCGCCTAGCAAAAACCGGTAAAGCCATTCAAATTGAATACCACAGCTTTACCTAAAAGCTATAAATTACACTGGAAGCAATGTGAGCAATGTCGTGTCAAAAAGAACTTAGTACAAGTTCGCGAGAATTCTGTTGGGTAACCAAGTTGATACTTGATTACTTAACATCCTTGTGAACATTTCCTCATTCCCTAAGACAGGTTTAATAATAATGATTCTCATTTAATAGTCAACCACTAAATGATAATAAATCTCATTTAATTTCATTTGACTGATTAATGCCACGAATTCGAGACGTTACTTATGCCGATAGTTGCTTCACGAAATAAATACGATGCTCTCGAATATCCTCTTTTTCTTCCAGTTTTTCGATTTGGTAACCATTCCTCAGTAATAGGCGCAGCATAGCAGGAAACTGATTACGCGATTTCACTTTGAGTTGTTGGTAACCTTGTTGTTTCACCCACTGCTCTTGAACATCTAATTGAGCCTGTGCGACTCCTTTGTTTCTGGCAAGCGGCGATACGCCACCAAACCAACTGTAAAAAGTGTTCGGTTCCAATTCATAGCCGATCTTAAACCCCAGTAGCACACCCTCTTCTTCCGCGACCAAAATCAAACTCTTCTTGTCTGATAAGCGTTGTGAAAGAGAAGCCACACTCTCTTTTTGAGCAAATTCGTTAATCTGCTCAACAACCGAAACCACTTCTTCCAGTGAGCCTTCACGCACGATGACTGACATACTTTCCACCCTCATAAACGAAAGGGTTGGCACGACGGCCAACCCTTTAAATAATCTTTTAGATTAACCTAAAGTCGTTACTTTTCTCTTAGGTGCTCAGCAGCCTTTGCATTGTCTTCAGCTAGCCACTCAGCGACATCTTTAGCAAAGTAAGTTAAGATGCCATCCGCGCCAGCACGCTTAAAGCACAGTAGTGATTCCATTACTGTATCGCGCTCTTTCAGCCAGCCGTTTTGAATCGCCGCTTTGTGCATCGCGTATTCGCCAGACACTTGATATGCATACGTCGGAGCTTGCAGCTCATGCTTCACGCGGCGCACGATATCTAGGTAAGGCATACCTGGTTTCACCATCACCATGTCCGCACCTTCGTTAAGATCCATCGCGACTTCGTGAATGGCTTCATCACTGTTTGCAGGATCCATCTGGTAGTTCTTCTTGTTACCACCTTTCAGGTTAGATGCACTGCCGACAGCATCACGGAATGGACCGTAGTAACACGACGCGTATTTCGCCGAGTACGCCATGATTTGAGTGTGAATATGACCCGCTTCTTCTAGCGCTTCACGAATCTTACCGATACGACCATCCATCATGTCCGATGGAGCAACCACGTCGGCACCCGCTTCAGCGTGAGACAGTGCCTGTTTGATCAGCACCTCTGTTGTCTCATCATTCATCACATAGCCGTCTTCATCGATGATGCCATCTTGGCCATGAGTGGTGAACGGGTCTAGCGCGACATCTGTGATAACGCCAATGTTCGGCACATGTTCTTTTAATGAACGTACAGCACGCTGAACCAAACCTTCAGAGTTATGGGCTTCAGCCGCGCATAAGCTTTTAGCATCTTGGTTCACGACTGGGAATAGAGCAATCGCAGGAACACCCAATTTAGAAAGGTAATCCGCTTCCTCAAGCATAAGGTCGATCGACAGGCGTTCAACACCCGGCATAGACTCTACAGGCTCGCGGCGGTCTTTACCCATTAGGATAAACATTGGGTAGATTAGATCATCCACAGACAATTGATTTTCTGCCATTAGGCGACGGCTAAAGTCGTGCTTACGCATACGGCGCATACGGCGACCTGGGAATTGACCTTGAATTGAAACAGACACTAGATTCTCCTTGCCTAGTCTAAGTACCGAAATACTTAGATATGAAAAGTGCTAAATACAGGCAAAAGCATATCACTGATGGCTCAGGACGCTAGCAGTAAAATATAAAACCCACTCAAAAACAGGGAGAAATGGCAAAAAATGACCTTCTCCTCACACTGCCGTATACTCATGGCAACTCAGTAAAGACCGCATTCAGGATAAAACAATGATCGACACCCATGCTCATATTTACGCTAGCGAATTCGATGAAGACCGCGAACAGGTAGTGCAGCGCGCACTGGCTCAAGGTATTGATACGATTCTACTACCAAACATCGACCTAGAATCTATCGAGCCAATGCTAGCAACGGAAGCTCAATTTCCGGAAGTATGTCGTTCAATGATGGGCTTACACCCTTGTTATGTGGATGGAAATATTGAAGAAACGCTAAAGACCATTCGCGCTTGGTTCGATAAACGCGACTTTATCGCAGTGGGTGAAATCGGTATCGACCTCTACTGGGATAAAACCTTTAAAGCCGAACAAGAGATGGCTTTCGTTACCCAACTGCAGTGGGCAAAAGAGCTCGACTTGCCGGTGGTGATCCACACTCGCGATTCAATAGAAGAGACCCTGACTCTGCTAAAACAAGAACAAGACGGCAGCTTACGTGGTGTATTTCACTGCTTTGGCAGCAGCCTAGAAGAAGCTCAAGCGATCAATGCGCTCGGCTTCCACCTTGGTTTAGGTGGTGTTTCGACCTTTAAGAATTCAGGTATGGATAAGGTGATACCACACCTAGATATGGACTTCGTTATCTTAGAAACAGACTGCCCCTACTTAGCGCCAGCGCCAAACCGTGGTAAACGCAATGAACCTGCGTACACAGAGTTAGTCGCAAAGCGCATTGCAGAGCTAAGAGGTATCACTCTAGAAGAGGTTGAAAAAATCACAACAGCCAACGCTAAATCATTGTTTAATTTATAAATAATGTAGATAACCAATTTCTATTGTTTTCAATAAAATTCATTTGTTAAAACAGGGTGACATGTATACTATCAACCGCCTGCATATAGAGGTAGTTAATAATGTGTGACCACTCACAATACTTACAACGTCAGCATCGAGCTCTATGGCATAAAATATTGGGCATTAAAGAGCTCTATGTATGTCAGAACTGTGGCTATCAGTTGAAAATTCGATAACGAAGAAGAATAAAAAAAGCGGCCTAGGGCCGCTTTTTTTATTCTAAATTTTTACTACAAACTCTAACTTAAGATTCTGCTTCTTCCTCTTCATCACCATCTGGCTTACGCACATAAAAGCGAGCGAAGAACAAACCTATCTCAAATAGGATACACATTGGAATCGCTAACAGTGTTTGAGAAATCATGTCTGGCGGTGTCAGCATCATACCGATAATAAAAGCAACCACGACAATGTAAGGGCGCTTCTCAGCTAGCGCTTTAGGTGTCGTTGCACCCGTCCAACACAACAAGATAATCGCCACTGGTACTTCAAAGGCAATACCAAAAGCAAAGAACAGTGCGAGTACAAAATCAAGATAACTCGATATGTCCGTCGCAAACTCTACCTGCCCTAACGAGATAGCCGTAAAAAAGCTGAATACCAATGGGAATACCACGAAGTAAGCGAACGCTACCCCACAGTAAAACAGCAAAGAACTTGAAGCCAAAAGCGGCATAATCAAGCGTTTCTCATGCTTGTATAAACCCGGAGCCACAAAAGCCCACACCTGATACAAAATAAACGGCACCGCAACAAACACAGCAGCAATTAACGTTAGTTTTAAAGGTGTGAAAAATGGCGATGCAACATCGGTTGCGATCATCGTCGCCCCTTCAGGTAGGCGATCTACCAAAGGTGCTGATACGAATTCATAAATATCATTAGCAAAATAAATTAGCCCGATAAACACCACTAAAACGGCAAGAATCGATCGTAGTAGTCGATTACGGAGTTCTAGAAGATGGCTAATTAAAGGCTGTGTCTGCTCAGTCGAAGACATTTCAAACCTCTTAAACAGGAAGATCGAAAAGGAGCCGCATGTACCTGGCGACCCCTCCTTGCGAGACTATTCGGCTTTTTTATCTGACGGTGCTGAAGCTTCACTGTTTACCTGAATGGTTTCAGATTCCACAGTTTCCGTGACACTAGGTGTAGTCTCACTCGGCTTATCAGACTCAGGCTTAGCGTATGGACGTTGAACTTCAGCAGCGGCCTGCTTTAGTTCATCGACTGACGCTTTAAGGTCTGGAGATAAATCTTCCATACCCATTTGTTCCGCCTTGCGTAGGTTTTCTTGTAGCTCTTGCACCTTAAGCTCGTGAGAAAGTTCATCTTTCACACTGTTTGCCATACTTTTCGCCGCACCCACAAACTTGGATACACTGCGGATTGCCACAGGCAAACGCTCAGGCCCTAGAACCACTAACCCAACGACAGATATTAATACCAGTTCCCAAAAACCGATATCAAACACGATTTACGCCTGCTCTTTGTCTTTCTTTGTTTCAGCAGTCGCTTCTGTCTTCTGCTGTTCAATATTCTTTGGTTCGAAGTCTGCGTCTTTCTTATCTGCAGGCTTTTCATCATCGCTCATTGCTTTCTTGAAGCCTTTAACCGCTGAACCTAAGTCACCACCCATACCGCGCAGTTTCTTTGTTCCGAATAGCAAAATTACAATTACAGCAATGATTAGAAGTTGCCAAATACTGATACCACCCATTGTCATTGTCCTCGGGTCTGTCTACACAAAAAAATATAAAGAGAGTCTACTGTCTAACGACGGTAAGCTCGCCAACTAAGCAGCCAAAATGTGACACCTGCGATGCCACAGCCCATAGATAGCTGCTCATAAGGGCTTGAAACTAATATTGCGGAGCATACGACTAAAGTGGCTCCAACGCCAAACAAAAACTTTCCAGTTGCTTGCTGACGCTTACTCTCTCGGTAACCTTGATAAAGCTGATCCATTCTATGGTTCATCGCTTTACCTTGGCGCAAGCTGTCATAAAGTAACTCTGGCAGCTCTGGCAGTTTCTCTGCCCAGAATGGCGCGCGCTCTTTGACTGCGTTAATCACAGCTTGCGGCCCCACCTGATTCATCATCCAAGTTTCAAGGAAAGGCTTTGCGGTTTCCCACAAATCGAGTTGTGGATACAGCTGACGACCTAACCCTTCAACATACAACAAGGTCTTTTGCAGAAGTACCAACTGAGGCTGAACCTCCATGTTGAAACGTCTTGCTGTATTAAATAAGTTTAGCAACACATGACCAAATGAGATCTCCCCCAGTGGCTTGGCAAAGATCGGCTCACACACCATACGGATCGCGAACTCGAAGTCATTAACGTTGGTATCATGCGGTACCCAGCCCGAATCAACGTGCAGTTCTGCAACTTTACGGTAATCTCGGTTGAAGAAAGCCAGCAGGTTTTCCGCTAAATAACGTTTATCTTCGCTGCTTAACGTGCCCACAATGCCACAATCGAGGCCAATCCATTGAGGATTATCTGGGTTATCTGGGTTAACGAATACGTTGCCCGGGTGCATGTCTGCATGGAAAAAACTGTCTCGGAATACCTGGGTGAAGAATACCGTCACACCACGTTCCGACAGCAATTTCATATTGGTGCCGTTGGCTTTCAAAGTCTCGACATCCGACACTTGAATACCATAAATACGCTCTGACACCATCAAGGTTTCGCTGCTTAAATCAGGAATCACCTCAGGAACGTATAACTCTTCACTGCCTTCAAAATTACGACGCAGTTGAATGGCATTTGCAGCCTCTCGGCGTAGGTCCAATTCATCAATTAAGGTTTTTTCGTACTCATGAACCACCTCAACCGGTCTTAAACGACGTGCTTCAGGAAGCGACTTAGCGACTATACTCGCCATTCGATGCATCAGTTTTAGATCTGCATCAATCACCGGGCGAATATCTGGTCGAATTACCTTCAGAACCACCTCTCGGCCGTTCTCTTTTAACTTCGCAGTATGCACCTGAGCGATGGACGCTGAAGCAAGCGGTGTAATATCGAAGTCGGTAAACCAGTTGTCTAAACTGCCACCCAGAGCCTTCTCCATATCTTGCTTAGCCAGTTCACCATCAAACGGCGCCACTTGGTCTTGCAAAAGTGCCAACTGATCGGCGATATGAGGAGGAAACAGATCACGACGTGTAGACATCATCTGTCCAAACTTAATCCACACGGGACCTAGCTCTTGCAAAGCCAGACGCAGACGATGCCCTAACTCTTTATCTTTGTGCTTGTTCTTAATCCAAAACAGTGACTTTCTCGCCAACAAAGGCGCTTTGGTCAGTTGGTGCTCTGGCATCAACTCATCAAGGCCATATTCCAACTGTACCTTGATAATATGATAAAGACGTTTCAGTTCTGTTGGGGTCATGCTTTCTCCAACAGAGCGTTCAACTTAGCTTCTAGGCGTGCAGCAGAGCTTTTTACGTCATCAACCTGATCGCAAAAATGTGCTACCTCTAATGGCGCTGGAGCGATCTTCCACTCTTCTGTCAGAACCTGAGCGAAGTGGTTTTGATGTTTGGTCGCTTGCTTCGCCACAAGGCCACCAACGTTCTTAACGCCTTGGACCAAGGTATGAGCCACCACATCACCTGTCACGCGAGACAACCACTCTTCCAAGTCAGGTTTGCAGTCTGTCATCAGCTGAGAAAACTTCTGTGCCAACTGAATATCACCTTCCAAAATCAACTTATCTTGCTTGATAAGCTTAGTGATATTCGATTGCTCACGCAGTTCAGGTAACACGGATAGGTTCAAAGATAAGTAGCAATCAGGTTGCCCTTCATACTCTGACAACACATCAATTTGTTGGCTGAAAACGAACGTAAGTGTTTTATTCAACTCTTTCAAATTGACTTGAATGATCTGCCCTTTTAAACGAGACAAACGACGAACCAGTGCTGGGTCATCGTTTACTAACGTATTCAAAGAGGTTTCAATAACCGCGGTTACCAATGGATCAAATGGCATGACTGTCCTTACCTTTGAAAACGGATAAGCCTCGACCTATCCGTTCTATCTTTATTCTTATTTTCTATCTAACACGCTCAAAGCGCTTGCTACCAAGTTCAACTAGAACTTGTAACCTCGGTGCAGCGCAACAATGCCACCCGTTAGGTTGTAGTATTTCGTATTCTCAAAACCGGCTGCTTGCATCATGCCTTCCAGCGTTTCTTGGTCTGGGTGCATGCGGATAGATTCAGCAAGGTAACGGTAGCTGTCTGCATCATTAGCAATCAGCTCACCCATTTTTGGCAATAGGTGGAATGAGTACGCATCGTACACTTTAGACAGTGGCTCAAGCACTGGCTTAGAAAACTCTAGAACCAATAGACGCCCACCCGGCTTAAGCACGCGGTACATAGAACGAAGTGCTTTATCTTTATCGGTTACGTTACGCAGACAGAAGCTGATAGTAATGCAATCGAAGTAGTTGTCTGGGAAAGGCAACTCTTCAGCATTCGCTTGTACGTAATGTACGTTGCCGACAATACCGCTATCACGCAGCTTATCGCGGCCAACATTCAGCATTGAATTGTTGATATCAGCAAGAACTACGTGGCCTTTTTCACCAACGATGCGCGAGAATTTCGCCGTCAGGTCACCAGTACCACCACCAAGGTCTAGAATACGCTGACCAGGGCGAACGCCACTGCAATCAATCGTGAATCGTTTCCACAAACGGTGAACACCACCCGACATTAAGTCATTCATGATGTCGTATTTAGCGGCTACAGAGTGAAATACCTCTGCTACTTTCGCGACTTTTTCGTCTTTCGCGACTGTTTCGAAACCAAAGTGTGTGGTTTCTGACTCTACTGCTGAATTTGTCTGCACGCTTGTGTCCATAATGCTGTTATCTACCATGGTAAGTTCTCATCGACAGCGCACTCTGTATTTAGAGGCGCTGCGGCCGATTAGTTTACTTTATCCTCAGCGGGTTGTCTTTCTACTAAGGAGGCATTTTCTGAAAAAGCCTCATTTTGCGCCATTTCTGCCAAGCCAATAGAGATAGGTTTCTTCACCTCAACGCCTAATTGCTTGAAGCTTTCCGCCTGACGAATCACGTTGCCTCGGCCTGTGACTAGCTTGTTCATCGCGCCTTGGTAGCTTTGGTTCGCCCTATCTAGCGAGCTGCCAAGGCCTTCCATATCATCGACAAACAGGCGCAGTTTGTCGTAAAGCTTGCTTGCGCGTTCGGCAATCACCTTAGCGTTCTGGTTTTGCCTTTCATTGCGCCACAAGTTATCAATGGTACGCAGTGCCACCAGCAAGGTGGTTGGGCTAACCAAAATAATGTTTTGCTCCATCGCGTCTTTCACCAAGCTTGGGTCAGCTTGAATCGCCACTTGGAATGCAGGTTCAACCGGAATAAACATCAATACGTAATCCAAGCTTTGGATGCCTTTGAGTTGATGATAATCCTTCTGGCTCAGACCTTTGATGTGCGCTCTTAGTGAGACCAAGTGATCACGCAATGCGGCATCACGCTGTTGATCGGTTTCGGCATTGAAGTAGCGTTCAAACGCAACCAACGCCATTTTTGAATCCACGACCACTTGCTTATCTTGTGGCAAATGGACAATCACATCGGGCTGATAGCGCTTGCCTGCATCGTTCTGTAGGTTCACTTGCGTTTGGTACTCATGCCCTTCTCGCAGACCAGACTCAGCAAGCACACGAGCCAGCACCACTTCACCCCAGTTACCTTGCTGTTTGTTGTCACCCTTGAGCGCCTGCGTCAGGTTAACCGCTTCGCGAGTCATGCTTTCATTAAGGCGCTGCAGGTTTTTTAGTTCATGCACTAAGGTATGACGCTCTTTAGCTTCTTGGCTAAAGCTGTCATTAACCTGCTTCTTGAAGCCTTCCAGTTGCTCTCTTAACGGTGAGAGTAACCCTTCTAAACTCTGCTTGTTTTGCTGATCAACCTTAGCGGTTTTGGTTTCAAACAGCTGATTGGCCAGATGCTCGAATTGCTGTTTTAAACGTGATTCAGCCTGCTCTAAGAGCTGCAGCTTTTCGCTATTGGCAAGATTTTCTTGATCGTGCCTTGCTTCTTGCTCACGCAGTTCAGCCTCCAACTCAGATTTATGATCTTTCAACACATTGATCTCATCAGCGTACTGCTGGCGTTCTTGTTTGACCGCTTCGAAGTAGCGAAGCTTTTCCATCGCAGCCATCACCTTGCCGTGCGCTTGTTTAAGCTCGAATGCGGCTTTGTCTCGCTCATCATCTAGCTCATCGAGCTCTTGTTGCGCCTCTGCAAGTGAGGACTTGAGCTGTGATTGCTGTGATTCATGCAACAAACGATCAGACTCAAGTTGCTGCTCGAGCAATCGCTGCTGAAAAGAGAGTTTCTGTTTAACCCACCAACCCACGACGCCGCCACTGACGAGTGCGCCAGAAATTGCAGCAATAAGCGTTGCCTGATGTTCGATAATCCATTGCATGATAATGATTTAGCCTAATTGGAAATAACTCATTAAATGGTATTTTGATACTGGATAAATGTCCAGTTTGCCGTATTAAAATTCGACAGATAGACTAAGCGCTCCGTATTCTGTCCCACCCAATTAGAATGAGTTGCCATGAACGAACGTCGTGCCTTGGGCTTTGGCCTTTCCGCAGTGCTACTGTGGTCAACGGTCGCTACTGCTTTTAAGCTGACCCTTGCTGAGTTTTCACCTATCCAAATGCTGACCATTGCCAGCATTGTGTCGTCGATTGCGCTGATCGCGGTCTGCGCCTTCCAAGGTAAGCTCTCTCAGCTAAGCACAACATTCCTATCAAACCCTTGGTACTACCTACTGCTTGGTTTGGTTAACCCGCTGGCCTACTACCTGATTCTCTTCAAAGCATACGACCTGTTGCCAGCTTCTCAAGCTCAGGCTATCAACTACAGCTGGGCTATCACGCTAACGCTGATGGCAGCGGTTTTTCTGGGGCAAAAGATTCGCAAGCAAGATTGGGTGGCTTGTACCTTCAGTTATACGGGTGTGGTCGTGATTGCCACCAAAGGTGATGTACTAGGTATGCAGTTCGATAGCCCACTTGGCGTCGCATTGGCGCTGCTTTCAACCCTGCTTTGGGCGGGCTACTGGATCTTGAACACCAAAAACAAGGCTGATCCTGTGGTGGGTGTACTGCTTGGATTCTTAGTGGCGCTGCCCTTCGCAATTGGCTTAACCATTTTCGAGGGCGAGAGCTTTAGCCAAATCACGGCGAAAGGTTGGATGGCAGTGACTTACGTTGGCCTGTTTGAGATGGGAATTACCTTTGTGTTGTGGCTATCAGCATTGAAGCTCACCAACAACACAGCACGCATCAGCAACCTGATTTTCGCCTCACCATTTATCTCTTTGATGCTACTTTCCACCATTATCGGCGAAGAAATTCACACATCAACCCTGTTTGGCTTAGTGCTGATTATTGCTGGTTTGGTGATTCAACAGATCAAATTTTCAAAAAACAAAGCTGCGTAAATAAGAGCGAAAATACTCGATTGGTCGCGAAAGCCATCAATTGAGTTACCTTTAACTCTAAACTAGATACAAAAATGGCGAGTCGTATGACTCGCCATTTTTATGTAATTTATCTAGGTTAGAAAAGCGAAACGCTTACACCCACTGCCCAGCTGCAAAGCCGCTCGACCAACACCATTGGAAGTTGTAACCACCAAGCCAGCCCGTTACATCCATCACTTCGCCAATGAAGAACAAGCCTTTGATGTTCTTACATTCCATGGTTTTGGATGACAGGTGATCGGTATCAACACCACCGAGCGTAACTTCCGCAGTATTCCTAACACAGTCCATAAGTTGTCAAAATACAATTTATCAATTCTGTATTTTATGCTTCAAGCTTAATTTGCAGCGCTGTAAGTTCTCAAGAAACCGAACTGATGTAAAAACCAAATTAGCAGTTCAACAATGGTTATACCCACATTTTTGAACCGCATTGGGGAGATGTCATGGGCTTTGCTAAGAACCCGATAACATCAAATAACAATGCATAACTATTCAACTAGTGTATTACATTGGTTGGACTGAATTAGCCAAACGCTTTTCATGCCCTAAAGGTGTAGTGTAAAAACGCTGCTCAATACCGTAGAGCAAATATTTCAGCTCATCGTCTGAGTTAATTTCAAACTTACTGTTTTCTTTATCGAACGTTAACTTTTGCTCACAGTAACTATGAATATACGAGTACATTTGGTCTCGTTCTTCCACTGGTAATGCCGCCAGTGTATCCATTGCCAATGCGATACGTTTACGGTTAGGCTTTGATACCTTCGACGTATCATAACCATCAGCAAGCTCAATAAAGTCCTCTTCTAAGAACTTTTCAACCTCTTCTTTTGTTGCTTCTTTGTAGAGCTCATCAATACCTTTAAAGATGCTAGATATTGTCGCTAGACTCTTAAAGACTAACTTGTCCTGCGCTTTGTAGTAGACAGCATCAGCCACTTGATTAACAACCAAACGCTTTTCAGTACTTTCAAGCTCCGCCGCTTCGCCGAATGCAATCATCTTCTTGGTAACAAAAAGAGAAGGCGTTATTTTTTGAAAATAAAAATTATCGCCTTGAATAGCATAAAGCTGAGCAATATCTTTGAACTTAGCTTTTGGAAGGTCGTCATAATCTTTTGAATCAAAATCGACTTTAAGAATATCAAGACAGTATGGCTGTTGACTAAAGTTATCGATTTTAAACCACGAATCTTCGTCTAGGTTGTGGTCAGGGGCATAATCAACACAGGCATCATCAGTAACGAGCAACTCCTCGAACAGTGTTTCGTCTGAAAGCAGCTTAAAGACATTCTTTTTATTGCGACCTTTAACTTTAGTCAGTACTAAATCCACGATTACCCTCGCTCAATAAATGTATAATTATTAATACGATAAGCTTTGCCTATCACTATGCCACCTGGTGTTTTATAGCGCTCTCGGCTTATCAAAAAGATGGTTGCACCATTTTTCGTTTTGATGTTGTAGAACTCAAATCCAAATAATAAAAACAGCGGGTTGAAGTAAAGCGCCTGTGATAAAAAAGTGAACACGAACAGAACACCATAGACAAAAAACAATGTTTCCCAGTTACCGATACTAAGTGCTACAAAAAAGTAGCCCAGATAGCTAGGAAGAAAGCTGTTATTGGCATGCTCAACCTCAACCACCTGACCCGCTTTGAACTCATCTTTGCCAAGGTATCGACTGAGGAAAATACTCAGCCCACTTAACGCTATCGGTATCAAGAGATAAAGAATGTATGAAATTGCGTTCGGCAAGGTGGTTAAGTAGGTGCACCTTTCAAAAAAGTAGCCTAACGTGTAACCCTTCTGCACCACAAATATTATCAACAACAAGGACGTTGCCGTAACCGTGAGCAGTAGCCGATACGCAATATTCATCATTTTACCGTGACTTGTCCGTTCATTAGCATTGGTAATAGCCAGTCTCTAGTTTCGGATAAAACGCGGTTCTCTTTTTCAATTAATGCTTGCTTCTTCAGTATGGGCGACAGCACTTTAGAAAATTCTTTCGTTATCTCTTTACCGCCGAACGGAAGAATAAACTCTTTAAGAACACCATGCCTTATTCCTTTATGAATACTCCCAGCTGACGACTGTTTTGTGTAAGCTTTCATTTCTTGACCGGATAGAAGCATATAGAAGTATTCAGAAGTAACTTGTTCAGTATCAGCACGAAGCGTAAAAACTGATTCATTAATATTCCAGTTTGTTGGTTTCTCTTGAATAAAGTACGTTTCGCCAACAGGTTGGATGCTCGTAAAGAGAACATCACCAACCTTCAAATCAGATCTATTATTGATAATTGTTAATGATTCATCGCTGATTCGATCACACTTATCATCGAGATTTATCTTTCCGTTATCTATACTTTTTATAGTAACGTAATAGTTGCTCCCCTCTCCCAACTTAAAGTTGCTTCTTGGGTTCAAGCCTGTACCACTACGACTAAGAATACTATCCAAATTACGAGCTTCCCAATCAACTGGGATATCTCTTTTTAAAGTTTTGTTGTAAAGCATTTGACCACCAGATGCTTTATATGGCTTTCCATCTGCATTGGGAAAGTCAAATTGTACAAACCAGTAGTCGTATAGAGTTTTCGTCATTAGTCCTAGTTCGTGATTGATACGCGCATTAACTTCAATTTTCTGATCTATGGCGTAAAGCAAATCACCAACTTTTACCTGCGTATCAAAATCTGGAAGCAATAAATCTAGGTAAGAAAAAATATCTTCATTCAAGCTTGCTCTTAAAGTCATAACAGCATTGTTTGTCATCGTCTTTCTAAATAATGAACTTCTTAAGTAAAAGGCCATATACTTAGGATAACTAATATCATTTTGGGTAGGGCGCAAGCGCTTGAGGAAGCCACTATATGTCGCACGAGGATAGTCTTGGGTTGCCACTGAACTCATGGCAAGTTCATCAACTACTTCACTCGTCCTAGTTAAGAAGATATCCCCTTTTTTTATCGAATAAGTTTCTTGCTGCTTTGCCGACGCATCCATAAGATCTGCCAGTTCATCAGGGACAAAGTAGTTATTAAAAACAGCTGAAAACGATAAAAATGGCGCCCCATGACCAGCTTGCTCTTTAGTAGAAGAGATCCCCGATGACATCGAATACAAATCACTAAAGCGGTACTTCGTTAGCTTACTCATACTTCAAACCTTTTAACTGTTCTTCAATCTTAGTTTCCAACGCCTTTG
This sequence comes from Vibrionales bacterium SWAT-3, assembly GCA_000169995.1. Classification (GTDB taxonomy): domain Bacteria; phylum Pseudomonadota; class Gammaproteobacteria; order Enterobacterales; family Vibrionaceae; genus Vibrio. The sequence continues at coordinate 76,085 of AAZW01000010.1, forward strand.
ATTGATTAAATAGCTCATTAAGGTTTGATGAATAGGCTTCCATCTTTTGTTTAAACTCTATTGCAGTTATATCTGTATATTCAATTTTCACATCAAAATACTGACCGGCACTGAAAGAGTAATTCTTAGCGGCTATATCTTCATAGCTAACCACGACAGACAAACTATCGACACTCTTTGTGTTATTAAACACTTCAATAATCTGTTGTTCTTCCAAATCACTTAAAACTGTTTTCTGGTTCTTACCTTCTTTAATCTTTGTACCTAGATTTGAGGCATCAACTAAAACCACATCACCTTTGTTACACGCATCAATAAACAGAATTGATACATTAGTACCAGTTGTCGCAAAAATATTTGATGGCATTGATACCACACCGGCTAGCATTTTATTGTCAATAAGGTGCTTTCGGATTTTCATATCTATCGATTTAGCCGTAATAAAACCGGTAGGCACAACAACCGCTGCCTTACCATTTTCTTTCAAAGAGTGGATTATGTGTTGTAAGAATAGTTGATAGATTGCCATCTTATCTTTGGCTTTTGCTGGTACTTTAGGCACACCAGCAAAGAAACGCTTCTTGTGTTCTTTCCCCTCCAGCTCTTCATGAATTTCACTGAAATCAAGCTTAAACGGTGGGTTTGACACAATGTAATCAAACTGCTTTAAGGCAGCGCCATCTTTGTGGTGAGGATGACGCATGGTGTCACCTTCAATCACGTTAGGAATTGAGTGCACAAGGTTGTTTAAGATTAAGTTCAATCGTAGAAGGTTTGATGACTTCTTTGAGATATCCTGAGTGAAGATAGAACAGCGACTTTCACCAATAGCGTGTGCAACATTCATCAACAAAGTACCTGAACCAGCTGATGGATCATAACAGCTTACGTTACTGATTTTTCCTTGCTGCTCTTCCGGCACAAGAATATTAGCCATAATACGAGCCACGGCATGAGGAGTATAGTACTCGGCATATTTACCCCCTGAATTACTGTTGTAGTCTTTGATTAAGTATTCAAAGATCACTGCATAGAAATCGTACTTTTGGGTAAAAATTCGCTCAAAACTAAACTCAGCAAGGCTGTTAATGATTGCGCGACAGAAGTCATCACGCTTACTAACGGTCACGTACTCACTGATCGATTCGAACAGTGCTACCTTCTCGCCAGAGTCGGTCATTACTGAGAAGGTGTCACTGTTGAGCATGGAGATATCGCGTAGTGTGTCATCGAACAACTTGGCGAAGTCGGCTTCATTTTGTTTAGCAAATAAGGTTGAGATGAAGTGCTCTTGTTTTAGCTCTGCTGCATCGGCTGGCAACTGCATCGCCAGCATTTCTCGCTCATCATCACTTAGTGCGATAAACGCTTGTTCCCAGTTGTCACTGCTTGCTAGCTTGGGTTCAATTTGTTTAGTTTCATAGGTGAACTTATCGTTCAGTAGCTTATACAAGAACACCTGAGTAATGATCTTAAACTCACTCGCGTCATTACCTAAACCATTACGAGCACAAGTTGATTTTAAATCATCAATCAGTTGTTTGGTTTTACTTTGGAAATCTTGTTCTACCATTTTGTCCTACCACGGCGCTCGGCCGTTAAATTCGTTCAAATACTCTCGCACCACCAAAGCATTGATATGCTTTGCAGCTACGGGAGTTAAATTAATTTTTTGCTCCATTTTGAACTGTTTGATGGTGTTAGGCATCACTGTACGTTCAAAATAGCTCTCGTTATTGAGCAACTGCTGATTGTTCAACACTTGCTCATCAGTTAGCTGCTTGATTGCTGCTAGCGCATCAAAGATACGGCGTTCAACTAAATTTTCTGTATCCTCAAACAGCTTACTATGCTGGCCTTCTCCTCGTTTCCCTTCAAGGAGTCGCTTATGAGTTCTCGCGTACTTTTCATCACCTAAATACTTAGCCTTATAACGGCTATTTTCCTGATTAAGCACTTTTACTCGCTCATGAATTTTGCGCAGCGCACCAATATTTTTGTCCATATCTTCTTGGCTGACTTCGCTCAAATTCTTAGTTTTGAATAGGCGTTCTAACTCATCTTTCAAAGCAATAAACTTCGGGTCAGCTTGGTCTATGTTACCAGCCAAAGCCTCACGGGTTTTACGTAAGGTGTTTTTAAGTTCGTCTGCTAACTTGAGTTCACTTTCACCAACCTTAGTAAACATAAATACAACATCTTCTAGCGCCGCATTTAATAAATTAGTGGTATCGGTACTGTTCTCTATTTGCAGTTTTAGGTTCAAATTACCTAAGTGATCATTGGTATATCGGTACAATACGTTGAGCTTGGCAAAATCTAGCTCTTGAAGCTGCTCAGTATCCCCTTGAAGGCGGATGAGATTATACAGGTCTTTAGCACCCTCTAACGCTTTTTTTAAAGCGAGTATTTGTTTGCGATCTGAGATCTGGCTAATCTGCTGCTGAAACAACTCAGTGTTCTCAGTATCAAACTGAAAGAGCACATCTTTTATGTGTTCAATCTCTTCGTACACTTCTTCATGGCTTTTGAACAGATTTGAATAGCTATCCATTTCATCGCCAAGTTCACTTTTTAGCTCATCAAAGTAGGCTTTATTAGTCGCGTCAAATTCAGCGCTGATATCAGCAAAATCAACTACGTAACCATAGCGGAACTCTTTGTAGGTGCGATTCACACGTGTTAACGCTTGAAGCAGGTTGTGCTTTTTAATGATTCGACCTAGATACAGCTTTTTCAATCGTTTAGCATCAAAGCCAGTTAACAGCATGTTGTAGACAAACACGAAGTCTATCTCGCCTGCTTTATATTTCTCTACCCAGTCTTTTCGCTCTTCCTTACTACCTACGTCATGTAAAATCAGAGCAGCTGAATGTACCTGGCTATCTCGTTTTAGCTTTTCGTTGTGGCTAGCCCTTGGCTCATTAACAATACTTTCTTCTACTACAGCCTCTTCAGGCTTTGAGCTGGCAGGTAATACAGGTTTAGTGGCATAAATAGCATTGAACTGTTTGAACAGCTCTTTTGCTTGTTCAGAGCTATCACAAATTACCATTCCACCAATGCTGTTATCTCCCCACGAAGAGCGGCTTTTTTCAAAGTCCTGAACGATGTAGTTCAGCATAGGCTCTACGAATCTTGGGTGAGCATAGGCTTTCTTCTTATCAATACTGCCTTGCTGCAACTCAACCTCTTGCAGAGCTTCCCGCATTGCCATGACATAATTGCTAGCAATCTCTTCACGAATTAAACGTAAGGTATAACCATCAGCAATTGACGCGTTGTAGTAATACTTATGGATGTAATTGCCAAAAATCTGTTTAGAACTAAATGCTTTAGACTCTTTAGTTGGATCTTTATCCTTTTCCTCCAGAAGCAACGGAGTACCTGTTAAACCAATCTTAATTGCATTGGGGTCTGACTGGGTGAGGTTGGCTAAGAAGCTACCTTTAGGGTTGTAGCTACGATGCACTTCATCTAAAAAGTAAACACGTTGGATATTGACGTCATAGTCGACGGTTCGTAGAACACTAGGGTCATCTTCGAACTTCTGAATATTAACAACGGTGATCTCCGGCTTACCCGAGTCATTATGGATCACCTTAGTTGCCTTGATACTCTGAGCAAAAGCTTCTCTAGAGTTCACTGTATGAACCATTAATCCACGACTCGTAAATTCACGCTGTGCCTGAATAAGTAGATCAATCCGGTCAACAATAAAATAAAACTTAGGGATTATGTGTTGCTTTTGGTAGTAATCGGTTAAGTGCCTTACGTTGTAATAGGCCAGAGCCGTTTTTCCACTTCCCTGAGTATGCCAAATAATGCCTTTCTTAATGCCTTCACTTAACTTACTTTCAATTGCTTTGGTTGCAAACAGCTGCGGATAGCGCATCACGTGTTTTTGCAGACCATCTGTTTCTTTAACATACGCTAGAGAATATCTCAGCATGAATGCAAGGCGCTCAGGGTTAAGTAGTGATGTGCATATTCTATTGGTTGGCGCATCATGGTCTTTGTTGGTGAGGAATTCAGGGCTATGTTTAATAACGGTGTAGTTATTATCTTTTAGAACAAAATTCTCAGTATCATCGGCTAAAGGCTTAAGTAGCTTAGTGAGGTTAAGTACTTCCTCTTCTCGGAAGTAGTTGAAGATAGGCTTTGTATAAGACGAACTCGCATAGAACGCGCCCTGGATAGGCTCCGAGCTACCATCATCGTATTCCATGTTATTAGAAAACAGCATGAGCTGAGTAATGTTAACGAAGCGTCTAAACTTTGGATTTTGAAAACGAGTGTTGATTCGATTTCTCTCGGCTATAACACCGTCTTTATTGTTTGGTTTTTAACCTCAATAAAGACTAAAGGCATACCGTTAATGAGCAGAATGATGTCTGGACGAAACTCTTCATCGCCGTTCTTGTATGTAAGCTCTGTTACTACGTGTAGGCTGTTGTTTGAGAAATCATCAAAATCTATGAGTTTTATGCCGGAACGACTCGTCAGTTTTTCGTAAAAAGCACGGCCTAAATCTTCATTGTCTAAGCTTAACTTTAAGTCATCCAAGCAACGTTCAACATCCCCACTATCCATTCCAGGGTTAATACGCTCAATGGACTCTTTGAAGATGTCAGGGAAAATGTTGGTATCAGTGCACCAAGTGGCCTGCTTTAAAGATAGGTACTTATACCCTAAGCGCGTTAGGTGCAGTATGGTTGGTATCTTTACCCGTGTATCTTCGTTTTGTTTGGTCATGATGTTCCTGCTCTGAAGTAAAGCCTTCATTCAATCTAAATTCCAGCCACACAGAGAATATTTGAAAATCTATCACCTGACCACAATTAGGTGCATATATGAATCAATAACGTTAATCCTATCTCTTACCTGACCGTTGCAGGAACAACCAAATTAAAAACAAGACACTAGATGGTTTTCATTCCACATCGCACCCTGCGAATCGCAACTTGCGATGTGGATAATCATGTCAGAATCTTCAGGGGAAAATGAGCTAGAACTTTCCAAACTTGAAGCAATGAATTACCTCACGTTCGGAAAAACCATTGAAATCTAGCTAACAAAGCGGCTTGCCAATCAAGAGGCAGTAGACGTTACATTAAGCCCAAATAGGTGCCGTTGATGCGTCATAGAATTCAACATGAGCATGAATAAAGCGCCTAGCATTGGCCATGGTTTCACGGTTCGTCTCTGAATCTTCTTCTCCAAAGATACTTACGAACACCTTTTCTACTTCACTTTCATTGATTTGATCAAAGATATGTTTGTCATTGTCTGCCATTGAATGACCATGGATGAATAGCGTTCCTTTGAGTTTCGATATTTTTTTGTAGCAATCATTTAAGTATGAGTTGTGCTTGATGCGCTCCAATTTCTTGCTACTCGTTGGCTCAGACACAAACAAAGGGAATTTACCCTCATCTAAATTTCCGCGAACCTTATCAATGATACTAACATCGTGATCGTCATTGAATGTATGCTTCTTAATTTTAGTTCCGGTGTCGTAGAGATGAAGGCCTCCATGTACGAAAAAGACATTCTGATCTGTTCGGTTTTCCCATGTAGAAAAACTAAAACCATCACCAGTGCGATAGCCCACTGGATCGATCTCAGTTTTATTAACTATCCAGTAAAGCAACAAATCGTAGTTGAGAGTGAAGATGTTGTTGAATTCTAGTATGAATGGTTTAGCTTTTTCGTACTGCGCTACTGAAACATGGCTTGACCTTTCCGGATGGGTATCAGAAATTGAATCAATTAATGAATTCTTTAGTTGCTCTTGGTCTGTACTGATTTCATCAATTTTTCTAGCATCAATACCATAAGTTTCGCAGACAGCTTCAGCCGCCTCTAAAGCACGCATTACTTGCTCGAAATCGTACGTGTCGAATTTCGTAAAAATTTCCCTTATCTCTGGATCACGAACGCCAAAATTCGCTCCATTAAGCAAGTTTTTATAGTTGAAAATTGTATGATCCCACGCTTGTGAGAAACCGTTAGCCAGTAGGACTGATGGCTTTTTATTGTCAGGTACACGCGCATTCATTGCGTCTTCAAAAGATTGTAGTGGCAAAACCTTGCTCTCCATATATGAAATTACATGCAAATATAATACATTACTTTATGCCATTCCATTAGCCTAGAGGCTCTTCTCCGCTTAGATGAGTCTATAAACTAACAATAAAACCGCTAACACATTGATTTACAATCGCTTCCCACCTTATATATCAGTGTTGTAGTTTGTCGTTATTATCTTCCGCTCTATTTAACTTTAAAGGCCAATCCGTACAGTCTGTAACGCTTGAAGAAAGCTCTCATTCAGTACTCGTCAAGTGCAAGCGAGATAGACGCTGTAAAGTTGTTGATCCTGAGACTGGAGCTCCGCGCACCGTCGACCACTACGTTCACCGTCGCCTGTCGGATTTACCTGTCAGTGGTCGCCCTTGCGTTATAGAAATTGAATTGGCTCAGACAAGGGATAGGCTCGGCCGAAGGTTGATTGAAGAGGCTGATTTTGTTGATAAGGGGAGTCGTTATACAAAGAGGTTCTGTCACTTTATTAGTGGACTGTGCCGCTATATGAGCATCCACGCAGTGTCGAAGCATTTAGACATACGCTGGGAAACCGTGAAAAATATCGATAAAGCATTCCTTCTCTCTACCTTGCCTGCTTTAGAGCCTAAGAAGTTGACCAACCTTGTTCATATTGGCGTTGATGAAGTCGCCAGGGCTAAAGGCCATGATTATATGACCGTCGTTTATGATCTCGTTTCAGGACAACTTATTTGGGTTGACCATGGGCGGACTTCAAACGTACTCATCAACTTTTTTGAACAATTATCACCGCAAACGAGAGACGGCATCCAAGCGGTATCAATGGATATGGGGCAATCTTACCAATCAGCAGTGAGAAACGCTCTTCCGAATGCAGACATCGTTTTTGACCGGTTTCACGTTATGCAGAACTACTCTCTTCTGATAAGGAAAGAGCGTAATAAAGCGTTTAGGAAAGGAACACATGACGAGAAGAAAATGCTTAAAGGGACGCTATTTTTACTCCTCAAAAATGCGCCGAAATTAAGCGATAAGCAGTCAGATAGGCTAGATGATTTACTGGAAAGCAATAAGACTCTTTGTACGATTTATATGCTCAAAGAGCAGCTTCAAGCCTTATGGGATGAACGTAATTTTGACTTGATGATCGCAGCGCTTGATGCGTGGTGCCAGCTTGCTAAAAAGACGAGGATCTTATCTCTCATCAACTTTGCAGACGCGCTTTGGGAGAGAAGAGTTGGGATCTGCAACTATGCAAAATATAAGCTGACGAATGCCCGAGTGGAAGCAGGGAATGTATCGATAGGTCTTCTTAGACGGAGAGCCCGAGGAGTAAGGGATACTGATTACTTTAAATTGAAGATTAGACAAACCTCAATCCTAGAAACTCACTCTACCATTTATCCGGAAATCAAGCTCATCTAAGCGGAGAAGAGCCGCCTAGATTACGCAAAAACAGTTACTGCGGCTTGCTCTAAGATTGGCACTAACTTGCAATGAGGCAGAAGTATTTTAGGCAAATAGTGCAACAAGCTGTTGCAATATTGGAGCAGGTGGGAGCTGTTGCAAAATCAGCAACAACTGAATTTTTTCATCGTTCAGGAAAGTATTGCAAATTTGGCAACAGTTAAACTGCGAGAAATACTTATAAGTTGAGAAGCAACTGAGAAGGGTTCATTCCTAGTTGATAGCACGGAATCGGGCATAAACGTGCTAATGGTGACCGTGTTGGCATGCCCCTGGACAGAGTAAGCTTGCCACATTCGGTTCTTAGCTTTAACATAAAGTTGAGAGCCTCGGGTATCCCTGCTTTTTCTTGGAGTTACTACTTACTGTCTTATCAGAAGTAATGGTATCGAATTGAACTTGGCTTAATTGCAAAGCAGACCACCGAGGACATACGATAACCCTGCCCTCTACCGCTCATAGAGTATTGACCACAGGTTGCGCGTAATAGAGCCACTACAATTAGTGGCTCTTGTCGTTTCTGACATTAGGGAAAAGAAAAGCCCCTACGCCATCGTTAAGCTTACTTATAGTACTGATAACGTCGTTTAGAATTATGCTTCCAACTTTTTGCTAGGTAATGCACATACGCTGGATAGTCATCCCACGGGTTAGCCAAAGATCTTCCTCGCGCAGCGCGTAATTTAATCGGGTACCCTCTGCACTCAATCATGTGAAGAAAGTAAAAGCCCTTTTCCTGTTTTGTTGAAAAGTGCTTGTGGGTTCCACTGCGAATGCTGGGATACAAATCCCAAAGATATTGACGCTGGCATTTAATACGCTTTCGGTACTGCTGTTTCAGTTTTTTCATTTCCCCTCCAGGTTACATTACCTAGAAAGGGTCCTCTGCAAAGTAGTTCATTTCGTCACCTCTACGCACCTATAATTAATAAACCTAGCCCAAGCAGTACAACCCCGCTCACATGGATGTAAAAGCCGAAATCACTCTCTGTTTAAATGCACCAAGCCGCAATTCATCAAACGTCCCTAGTGTCCCGTAAAGGTTGTTTGAATTGCCCCTACGACTTTCCCAGGATATTGTTGCGTCGATACTATTTAGAGGCTCTTTCGAAAGCTTAGCAGTTAAATTATTCTGCCGATTAACTAGCTCTGTCTCCATTGGTTTTCCCATATTCACATAGATACAAGATTCTGGAATATCATCTTCAATTCGCTCTGCAAACTGAATGAGGTTTTGTTCCGCAAACGTAAATAGCCATGCTTGCTGAGCCATGGAAGAGTCGATACGAAGAATACGTCCTAGTACTTGCCTGAAATATAATTCCGTTTTGACAGAACTCATATGGCAACACACTTGGAGTCTAGGTATGTCTGTCCCCTCACTTATCATTCCGACACTAACAATCCATTGAGAGTCACTTTGTCGATAGCGGTCTATTTCTGCGAGTGGTTCTTCATGTCTATAAGTGACAATTGAAACGGTTTGGCCAAACTTTAAAGAAAGTATATCTTTGATAACTTGAGCATGTTGAACCGACGCTGCAACAACTAATCCACCGGCATTGGAAGCGTCAATACGTACCTTTGCTAGCCGGTCACATCCTAAACCGAGTAAATACTCCATCGCTTCTTGGTTATGTATCACACTCTGATAAGACGCTTTCGTCTGTTTAAGCATCTCTAAGATCGATGAAAATGACTCCACGTTTTCGCTACTACAGACAGACAATTGCTCATTATCGACCAATACAATATTAGGTGCTCTACAAACACCATCATCAATAGACTGTTTAAGGGTGTACTGAAAGTCGACAAGTAGCTGTCCGTCTGGGTCACTGTATTCCCCCATAACAATAGGTAAAGAGTCTGAGCGCCACGGAGTCCCCGACATCGCAAGAGTATAAGTCGCTAGTCCCTGAATCTTAGTGAGCACTTGCTGCCCCCAGACGTTCGCATTTTCAAGCTCAGTCCCAGAACAATGGTGAATCTCATCAAATACGACAAACACTCGATGATTACGTAACGTCTCCCAAAATTCATCGTTAAGGAATTGAATGGATTGATATGTTAACGACTGCCCAATAGAGCCTAGGCCACCGTTAAAGGTACAATTAAGTGTCTGAGAAAAGGTTTTTTTGATTCCCTCAGAAACAGTTAAAGATGGAGAGAAGCACAATACAAGATCGACCATATCATCATTAAGTAACCTTGATGCGACAGTTGCAGCAAGCACCGTTTTTCCAGAGCCAGGTGTTGCTTGGCAAAAGAAGTGCTGTCGATTTTCTCTAAACTTCTGCAACGCATGTTCAGAACATTCAACCTGCCACTGCCTCAACACGGTTGGTTGCCCTCTGAAAGAGTTTTAAGAACATTCTCTAATCCATTCATCTTTCCAAGCAAGTGCGCTGAGCGTTCTCTTGCATGTTGTAACAATGGCATTAATCGACTCTCGAGCTCAGGGAAACGGCACCTCAATGATTGATATTCATCTATTTCACCAAGCACGAGCTCCAATTCACCTTTGTATTCGTTACTCTCTCGAAATAACACGGAGTAATCCGGTGTAGTCTGTTTTTTAGAAGCTTCTCGTTCAGCTTTTCTTCGGGGCGCGGCTTCAAGATCCATAAATTGCTCAGTTTGAAAGTATCTTTTGTTTCTTCCTTCTCCTTCACTGCGCAACCAACCCCTTTGTTGGTATTGCCATATTTGCCGATAAACCTTCTTCCGAGCTTCATCAAGGTTTTGTGTACCATCCCCATCATTTAATGAAGCATCCCTTGCCTCTATAACAGAAAAACCATCCATTCTTTTTTCAATCAACAGCTTAAACATTACCGCACTGATTCTAGTAGAACGTTTCACTTACTGCCTACACCATTCAAAAATACTAAGGATTGCTTAGTATACAGAAATCAGTAAAACTAAGAAAATCTTAGTTACATAGAGCCTATTAATATGAATTCTAAATGTCGATCGACAACCCTATTCCTGTGCGGCTCAAAGAAGTTCGCAAAAAAGCAAAGATCTCCCAAAAAGAATTGGGGGTGCGTATTGGTATCGATGAAAGTTCGGCTAGTGCGCGAATGAATCAGGATGAGAAAGGGAAACACACTCCAGATATCAGTACATTAAAGAAAATGGCTGACGAACTTGGCGTACCTTTAAACTACTTTTTTTGTGAGGATGAAAGCTCAGCAGAACTAGTTTGCCTGATAGCAAAAATGAGTAAGGCTGAAAAGCAGAAGCTCATCAGCCTTATAGGTGAAAATATTCAAGATATTGAAAGTAAATAAGTCTTATGCGTTTTGGCCTGCGACCCAACCAGACGACCAAGCCCATTGGAAGTTAAACCCTCCAAGGTGACCTGTCACATCAACACACTCACCAATAAAGTAAAGCCCTGGTATATCTCTAGCTTCCATTGTTTTAGACGATAAATAATTGGTGTCAACACCACCAATGGTCGCTTCTGCTGTTCTATACCCTTCAGTCCCATTAGGTTTAATTTCCCAAGAGTGAAGAGCAGAGCTAATATTCTCTATCTCCCGTTTATTCAATTGGCGAAGTGGTTTATTTTCAAACACATTAAGTTCGATAAAATACTCGACAAGGCGTTTAGGTAACACTTTAGACAGCGTTGTTTTAACCTCTTGTGCAGGGTTGTTTTCTGCTGCTTTTTCAATCAGTTCAATAGCGTTCAAACCAGGTAGCCAATCAACTTGAACTACATCGCCAGAGTTCCAATACGAAGAAATTTGCAATACTGATGGGCCAGAGATACCTCGGTGAGTAAATAAAAGAGCTTCTAGGAACTCTTGATTGTTGCAGCTAATTCGGACAGGGAGAGCAGTTCCAGTTAATTCTGTTAACCCTTTTTCTCGACCATCTAATGTGAATGGTACCAAGGCTGCTTGAGGAGAAACAACCCCTAAACCAAACTGTTCAGCGACTTTCCAGCCCAAAGGGGTTGCACCTAAACGTGGCATTGAAAGTCCACCCGTTGCGACAACCAAAGACTTACAATTAAAAATTCCATTGGAAGTCTCTACTTTAAAATTGTTATCTGCTACACGTTCAATTGAAGTAATTTCACATTGGTACTTATATTTCACATTACCAGTTTCATCACACTCATTAGTTAGCATTTTTACGATATCTTTCGAGTCATGATCATTAACACAAAACAATTGCCCATGATCACGCTCTTCAAACTCAATACCATGCTTGTAGATCATCGAAATGAAATCCCAATTGGTATATTGAGCCAGTGCAGATTTAACAAAGTGGGGGTTTTGACTTAAAAAGTTTTTTGCTGTGACATCATAGTTGGTAAAGTTACAACGCCCACCTCCAGCAATAAGAATCTTACGACCAGGCCGTTTACCATGATCAAGCACAAGAACTGAACGCCCGCGTTGACCTGCACTAGCTGCGCACATTAAACCGGCAGCGCCTGCTCCAATAACAATAACATCTGACTGAATAGCTGACATGAAATAAGACTCTTAGGGCTATGAAGTGATAAATAAAAGAGCGACATAGTACGGAAAAAGGCATTCACCAGCAACAAGCTCACGCAGGTATCAACACACCTAGTTACTTATCAACTAGAAGGTTCGACTCTTCTTCAATCGCATTCAAGTTTTCTATTATAGGTTTTAAATCAGCCCCACTATAATTTAGCCCCTTTATCTGCGCTTTAGCATCACTCACCAGTTTCGATATTGCACTAAAACGTGAGTGTAAATTCTTCATTTGATAAGCATACTCGAAGACATCTAGCTCTTCCCATGCTAGATCAATATATTCGTTCAAGCTTTTATGGTCTTTATGATCAGTGAAACTAGCAACTTTCTTAAGAATGGTTTCATAATCTTTGTCATTAAAACTATGAGCACTCTTCAAAGGGTTTTTATCCATGAAAGAAACAAGATGTAGCTTAACCATGTTGGTTACAAAACGATGTCTAAACATACTTTGACAGGTTTTAGTCACGATACCAGCTCTCAAGCTCAATCGATTAAAATCCATATAAGCTGCAGACTGTTTTACAGATTTAGCTGTCTCTGAATTTAGATATATAAAATCATCCACCTCAGACTCACTAGATATAAGCTCATACTTTATTAACCTCTTGATGAACTTATCTCTATGCATTGACATAAAAATCTCGAGCCTCATCGCAACACTACGCTCTATGGGAATTATGCGAAATCGTGCCTCTTCACGTTTGTATGTAGGAATTTCAAGTTTTGCATCTTCAATGTGTTCTACATTCGAACTATAGGGAATTCGAACAAGTTCTATTGGTCTCAATCCCGTAGCTTCAAGCAATTCAAGCTGAATACGCCTTCTGTGGTACATATAATCAAGGTGATCTTCTTGGTCTTCCTTGTCAAAAAGTTGAAGTAAATGGTCATTTAGCCGCATCACACCCCTTTCGCAATTCAATGTATCCCATAACCTCTTTATGACAGAGGCGGCAATAGCGGTTTTTGGCTTCGTTGCTGAAGTTGGTAAACGTGTAGGGAACACTTCTGACGGCCCAAAGTTCCGCCCATTCCTACCTCTTTTTTGAACAACTTTAAGCTTAATTTGGTATCTTTTTTTAGGCGCATCGACGCCAATCAGATATTGAGTGGGGCAATGTTCTGTTTGAAACCACTTTAGAAAGGCTACACATTTAGGAAGAATCGTGTGTGTGATTGTGTCATTATTTCGAGCACGGGTTAACCCATCAGACTTTTTCTCAGCGACTAATTCGCTTATTAATTCATCGATATGCGAGGTTGTTAATTCCCAAAACTCAACATTGTGCTGGTAACAGTAACGAACGAGATGGGCTTTGTTGCGTAATTCAGTTTAGAGACAGAGCAGCCCCATTTCGTGCATTTCTTAGTCAATACGGCAAGTTTCAGGCATACCTAACCCAGTGAGCTTGTTCAACGCTTTTATCATCGCGTAAGTTTCTCCCACTTGTGCATTGTAATTTCTTAAACTTAAACGACCACCAAGTAACTGTTTAACTCGATACATCGCTGTTTCTGACAGGGAGCGTTTGTGGTAACCATACCGCTCTTTCCAATACTTATTTGAGCCATATAACTTCTGGCAACCTACTGCGAGATTTCGGGGATGACCCCGCTCCCAGAAGGCAGCCCCTTCTCTTGGAGGAATAAGCGCAACGGCTCGCTTAATCTTAATTGCATCGTGACATGCTCTCGTATCATAAGCGCCATCACCAGACACCTCGTGGATACTTCGGCGAGTTTGTTTCAGTAAATTCGGGAGTACTTCTCCATATGTAACTGTCGATAGACTTAGCTCGGCTGCAATAATTTCATGAGTGTTTGTATCCACGGCAATATGAAGTTTTCGCCAGACTCTACGTTTGCCATCTGTCCCGTGTTTTTTGACTTTCCATTCACCTTCGCCATAAACCTTAAGGCCAGTCGCATCAATAGCTAGATGTTGTATCGTACCTCTCGTTTTTGTCTTAAGTGAGACCTCAACTTGCTTGGCTCTACGACTGATGCAGGTGTAATGCGGACAACTTAACGGTACATGGGCTAACCTAAATATCGAGTTGATAAAACCTTGCAGCGCTCTTAATGGCATAGAAAAAACTCGTTTCACCATGAGGGCTGTCGTGATAGCTAAATCACTGAACCGACGAGGCCTCCCGCGCTTATTCTGTTTGCTTTGCGTCCAGCCACTTATCGCTTCTTCATCAATCCAAAAGGTCAAAGAACCGCGGTTAATGAGTGATTGGTTGTATTGCTTCCAGTTGGTTGTTTTGTAACGAGGTTTAGGCATAGGGCTACGAGAGGGAGTGAATATAGCTGATCAGATCGTAGGTTTTAGGTTTAGTTCCAATGAATTACGCAACAAAGCCGTTCAAAAGACTTGTCGAAGGTAGATGATGCTACGCAGTTATCACCACTTGCTTTTATTACACTTGCAAATCACCTCATAAACTCGCTTCCTTCAAATAAAGAGTCACGCATAGTTGAAATGCACATACGAGCCTCTAAACAAGCTAATTCGTTACTTAACATAACAAACTGGTGTGATCTTTTTCTATCCAAGGGGGAAGTGTTATGAAGCATTTAAACCCTCTTATAGATTCAAACCAAGCACATTTTAACTCTGAGGTTGTAGATTTTCTTTCGGCGTTTGATGCTATAGATAACTTTGTTGATACCGATTACAAAGCTAGATGGTTGCTTTCGGATGTTCATTCTGAAAAGTGGATAATTCGAACCCAAAAAACAGGAAAAAAGAAGAAAGCTAATGCTCAAGAGAGCGGCGAAGAATACACCTATACTGTTAGTGTTAACTGGTGCTGGGAGTTACCTGACGGATCTTTTCTTACAGATAAAGTTAATCAATCGTTCCTAACTCAGTTACAAAAGCTATTCTTTTTAATCGTTGATGACCCTATTGAACAAGATACTATGGCATCAAAATCGGTCCAAGATATGGGGTCGAAAGTATTAACTTTTGTAAGCTGGCTCTATCTTCATAAGGAAAGGTTTGATCCTAATAAGTATGGTTTATCTAAGCTTTCACAGTCTGATATAAAGCAGTTTTGTAAGGAAGTTATAGGTGGAGGGGTATTTGGTGCACTTCGATATGGCCATCGTTTTATGTCTGAGGTTGGAATTAACTTGGAAAGTCAAGTTGACCCTTTGAATCTTGATGCTAATACAATAGAAAAAGCCATCTTACTCTTTAAAAAAAATGGGTTCTATAAGGAAAATATTCAAGGAAAGAAAGTAATTAATAGAACGGAAGTATACAAGATTAGTGGACTTTCTAAACATGGTTTTTATGGGCACTCTGGAACTTGGTTCTTTAGGCAGTTTGAACCAGAATTGCTTGAACAAAATCCCTATCTGGCAGGGT
The DNA here is from genome assembly GCA_000169995.1 of Vibrionales bacterium SWAT-3. Classification (GTDB taxonomy): domain Bacteria; phylum Pseudomonadota; class Gammaproteobacteria; order Enterobacterales; family Vibrionaceae; genus Vibrio. The sequence goes on from AAZW01000010.1 coordinate 91,529, forward strand.
AGTTGTCACTGTTAAAATTTAACCAGTCTGGGCGATAAAGAGTAATTGTGTCTCGTATCTCAATAGAAAGAAAAGAAGCTATATTGAAGAAGCTATTACCTCCCTATTCGATGTCAGTTAAAGAAGTGTCGGAAGAGGAAGGAATCAGTACTGCGACCCTGTATCATTGGCGCCAGCAACTCAGACGTTCAGGAGCCGCCGTGCCAAATAGTAACACTTCATCAGAGCAGTGGTCTGCTCAAACTAAACTAGCCATTGTCGCTGAAACCTACTCAATGACAGAAAGTGAACTCAGCCAATATTGTCGTGAAAAAGGTCTTTTTCCAGAGCAAATCCAAAGCTGGCGCAGCGAATGTATGCAAGGGTTTAAGTCGAGTAAAGAGCACGAAGCTGAAGCAAAGAAGCAGGCTAAAGCTGACAAACTTGAAATCAAAGAGTTGAAGAAAGATTTACGACTCAAAGAAAAAGCACTCGCTGAAACGGCCGCCCTCTTGGTACTAAGAAAAAAGCTGAGAGCCTTTTACGGGGAAGAGCCAGAGGACGACTAACCTCAACCGATGAAAGGCAGACCATAGTGACTCTTATCCTTGAAGCGAAGCAATGTGGATGTCGTTTAGAGCCAGCTTGCCATGAAGTTCAAATCGACTTGAGAACATATCGTCGCTGGTATCAGCAAGGAGAAGTACAAGCTGACAAAAGGCCAATATGCCTCAGGCCTGAGCCTGCTAATAAGCTGTCGCAGGAAGAGCGTGATGCGATAATCGAGGTGTGTAACCGCTCAGAGTTCGCAAGCTTGCCTCCAACTCAAATCGTCCCGACATTGCTTGATAGAGGTGAGTACATCGCCTCTGAGTCGAGCTACTACCGAGTGTTGAGTACGCAGGGGCAACTTCACAAGCGAGGTCGTCAGCGGAGCAGACAGAAGCAAGCGAAGCCAACCAGTTACACAGCGACGGACTCGAACCAAGTCTATACTTGGGATATCACTTACTTACCCTCAAAGGTTCGAGGTCAACATTATTACCTGTATGTCATTGAGGACATCTACAGTCGAAAAATTGTTGGTTATGAAGTGTATGAGCATGAATGCGGTGAGCTGGCGTCACAACTTCTGCAAAGGACGTTGATGCGAGAGCAGTGCTTTAATCAAGCGCTGGTTCTTCACTCGGATAATGGTGCGCCAATGAAGTCGTTGACGTTCAAAGCTAAAATGGAAGAGTTAGGTATTACCTCGTCATATAGTCGCCCAAGAGTCAGTGATGATAACCCTTATGTCGAGTCATTGTTCCGTACAGTTAAGTACATGCCAAACTGGCCAACAAAGGGCTTTGAAAGTCTCGATAGTAGCCGAAGTTGGGTTGAAGCCTTCGTACTCTGGTACAACACCGAGCACAAGCACAGTAAGCTAAATTACGTCACGCCTTCAGAGCGTCACAATGGAAAAGATAAAGAGATCTTGAAGCGTCGTGTAGAGGTATTGTTCGCTGCAAAACAGCGAAAGCCTGAGCGGTGGTCTGGTGATATCAGGAACTGTGCGCCTGTTGGTGACGTTCATCTGAATCCAGAAAGAGAAGCTGCTTAATAAGCAAGCAAATGATGACAACTACCTTGAAAAACACCGAAATGGTCAGGTTTTATTACCTGTCAATCAATATACTGACTTTCCATCCCATAAAACTCCATTGATTAAAGATATAAAAAACAAGATATATACTGATGCAGGAGCTGAAGCAGTTGTTAAATTTTTCAAAAAAGGATTCCTATATTGGGAAATGTTTGTAGGTTTTTTTCCCAATCCAGACTCGATAAAAATTGGGGAAATTTCATCTTATATTTCCAGGAAAGCATCTCCCACTAGTCACACACCTTGGATACCTTTAGAAACAAGTTTGCTTACTCTAAATAAATCTATTGATATGATTTTGAATCATGCTGATAAGATAGTTGAGCTTTATGAGGATTTATTGGAGGAGCTTGATGCTCGAGGACATTTGAATAAAGATAATAATTATAAGTACAAAAAGTCTGACGTGTTGAAAAAAACCATTCCTGATGAGATTAAAAATAAATTTAATGTTGTTAGTTTTTCTCGATTAGATGAAGAGTTTAAAAAATCCTCTAGTAACGAAGATTCTAAAGATAAAAAAGGAATATCATTTGTTTGTTTGTTGGAGATATTGAAGGCATCTTGCTTTATTTTAATTGCTGGTTTAAAACCTATTAGAATGGAAGAGATAGTTCGTTTGCCTTATAACTGCTTATTTCATAAGGAGGGGGATGGATATTGGATGGTTCATGACCTTATGAAATCTGGTACTAATGATGAATTACCTGAGACAGCAAAGCCTATTCCCAAAGTTACAGCAAAAGCAATTCAAACATTACAAAAAATCAATCATATTACACAAGCGTTTGCTAATAAACCAAGCAAACATGAAACTGGTTATCTGTTATATCAACTAAACACAGGTTCAAATAATAGAGAGGGAAGCATTCTTGATTCTGATGCTATCATCGGAACATTAGAGCGATTTTGTGACTTCTATCGAACAGCAGTTGATGAGCATGGTCGACGTTGGTATATCAATATCCACGAGATGCGCAAAACATTCCTTCTAACTTTCTTTGGCTTTGTTGCGTAATTCATTGGAACTAAACCTAAAACCTACGATCTGATCAGCTATATTCACTCCCTCTCGTAGCCCTATGCCTAAACCTCGTTACAAAACAACCAACTGGAAGCAATACAACCAATCACTCATTAACCGCGGTTCTTTGACCTTTTGGATTGATGAAGAAGCGATAAGTGGCTGGACGCAAAGCAAACAGAATAAGCGCGGGAGGCCTCGTCGGTTCAGTGATTTAGCTATCACGACAGCCCTCATGGTGAAACGAGTTTTTTCTATGCCATTAAGAGCGCTGCAAGGTTTTATCAACTCGATATTTAGGTTAGCCCATGTACCGTTAAGTTGTCCGCATTACACCTGCATCAGTCGTAGAGCCAAGCAAGTTGAGGTCTCACTTAAGACAAAAACGAGAGGTACGATACAACATCTAGCTATTGATGCGACTGGCCTTAAGGCTTATGGCGAAGGTGAATGGAAAGTCAAAAAACACGGGACAGATGGCAAACGTAGAGTCTGGCGAAAACTTCATATTGCCGTGGATACAAACACTCATGAAATTATTGCAGCCGAGCTAAGTCTATCGACATTTACAGATGGAGAAGTACTCCCGAATTTACTGAAACAAACTCGCCGAAGTATCCACGAGGTGTCTGGTGATGGCGCTTATGATACGAGAGCATGTCACGATGCAATTAAGATTAAGCGAGCCGTTGCGCTTATTCCTCCAAGAGAAGGGGCTGCCTTCTGGGAGCGGGGTCATCCCCGAAATCTCGCAGTAGGTTGCCAGAAGTTATATGGCTCAAATAAGTATTGGAAAGAGCGGTATGGTTACCACAAACGCTCCCTGTCAGAAACAGCGATGTATCGAGTTAAACAGTTACTTGGTGGTCGTTTAAGTTTAAGAAATTACAATGCACAAGTGGGAGAAACTTACGCGATGATAAAAGCGTTGAACAAGCTCACTGGGTTAGGTATGCCTGAAACTTGCCGTATTGACTAAGAAATGCACGAAATGGGGCTGCTCTGTCTCTAAACTGAATTACGCAACAAAGCCTGCTGATGCTTCTCACGAATTTCATGCAAAAACTCAATTATCTCTAAGCTAACGTCATCAAGATGTTCTTTTTTCATACCTGATGCACGTGCTTTTTCAATAGAAAAAGATACTCCTAAATCGTCAAGTTCCAGTAAAGGTTGTCCATCTGTATATTTTACCTTAGCTTGCAGCAGTGAGATGTAAGTAAACTTGGGATTAAGCATCATCAATAACGCTATCAAGCAACCAATGTCTGCGTTGCGCAGGTAACCGAAGCACCAATCAAATCGATGAGAGAGGTCTATATTCTCGGAAGATTCAAAACCCAACTCAGGTAAACACACAACATCATCACTTGTGATTGCGGAATCAGATATCTTGTTGGGTAACTTCACTTTGGGAAGCTCATGTATATTGAAAATGCCATTGCATTCAGAACCCACTACATACATAAGCAGCATTGAGCCAAATAATGACGTTGGATTAGCTATATGTTTTCTGCGCGGAGGTTTTGGTTTACCATTTTTACCTAGATCATTCTTGTCATAGAAGTAATCATACAGATCACCATTTTTATAGCGTTCCAATAATAGAGGGTGTTTCTTAGGAAAGTCTTCCATCAAAGATTGAGCAAAGTCATAATGTGTTTTGATAGCTTTCCAATATTTCATCAAGCTATCATGCAATGCATCCCGTGCTCTCTTTAAATCAAACTCGAACTCATCAAGATATTCAGCATCATTTCTAGACAATGATATAGGTACTAGGACATTGTTAATAGTGTGATCAACTTTAACTTCAGCCGCTTGTCTTTCACCTATCAAAGTATCTTTAAAGCTACTGTTTTTAGTTACTTCACCAGTTTTTTTCATTTTTGGAATGATGATATTTGGAGGTATAACATCACGATCCTGTAGAAACACTAAAAATGGTTTTAGGTTCTTATTCCACTCGTCCACTCGTGTTGATAGTGATTTATTAGTATTAGACACAAGGGGAACTGAATATGCAGTCTTGACTAATTCACGCCATCCCTTTGTATCTGTAGGTAAATGATCTATGCATAAATATTCAAGTGCTACATATAATGTATTGTTCATACGCTTAAGCCAAGACACTACAGTCTTAGATCTTTTGCCTTCACAATAGAGAATAAATAAGTCAGACAGCACATCCCTGTCTTGAAGGTTAAGATGATACTTTGAAAGGGAAGCAAATCGATCTACCCCTTGATCGCAAGTGTAGTTAAAGCCAGGTTTACCATCTTTGATATGGTATTTCACGATTTCACCTCATTGTCATTATTTTTATCAAAAATCAACATTTAAAATAAAGTTAATGGTATTTAAAACCAATAACTTAACTATAGTATTGACTATGATTTTGACAAATTAGTGTGTTAGGAATGGACCGGTGCGGTAGCCCTCTGTGCCATTGGGTGCGATCTTCCAGTTTTCTAGATGCTCAACAATGCCATTAAGCTGCTTTTCATTGAACTGCTTAAGCGGTTTATCTTCCAGCTCTTTACGGTCAATCAATACCTCAACAAAACGCTTAGGTAATACTTTTGCCAGTGTGTTCTTTAAGCTCTGGTTTGGGTGCTTCTCACGAGAGTTCGCCAACAACTCAGTCACATCAGCTTCTGGTACTAGATTAATCGAAACCGACTGACCCGCTTTCCAGAATGAAGAGATTTGCAGAACAGAAGGGCCAGATAGACCGCGGTGCGTAAACAGCAGCGCTTCTTTAAACAAAGTACCATCTTGCGCCGTGATCTCCGCAGGAATCGCGATACCAGAAAGCTCAGCGAAATCTTCTTTGTCTTCTTTATGTAGCGTGAACGGTACTAAGCCTGCCGTAGTTGGCATCACAGACAAACCAAACTGCTCGGCAATCTTGTAGCCAAATGGCGTGGCGCCCAGCTTAGGCATCGACAAACCACCGGTCGCTACCACCAGTGAATCACACTCAACTTGGTCGGTATTGAGGTGCATTTTGAAGCCAGAATCGGTCTTTTCGATGGAATGAACATCGCAGCGGTAGCGCTGTTCGACTTTCGCTTGCTGACACTCTTCAAGCAGCATGCTGACGATGTCTTTTGCGGTATGGTCATTCACACAGAACAGCTGCCCATGATCACGCTCTTCGAACTCAATGCCGTACTTACTCACCATAGAGATGAAATCCCAGTTGGTGTATTGAGACAAAGCCGACTTTACGAAGTGAGGGTTATTACACAGGAAGTTGTTCGCTGATACATCGTAATTAGTGAAGTTACAGCGGCCACCACCTGAGATTAAAATTTTTCTGCCTGGCTTTTTCGCATGATCAACCACCAGCACTCGTCGGCCGCGTTTACCAGCTTCCGCGGCACACATTAAGCCTGCGGCGCCCGCACCAATTACGATTACATCAAATTTTTCACTCATTGTGGTTCTGCTTTCTTCACTTTGCATTCCGAGTACGCCCTGTTCTCAAAATGCCATCAATAAAAAAGGATGTGCGTTAACAGCACATCCTTACTAATTGCTCGCTATTTTAGCGGCAATTTTAAACTTTGCAATTGGTGTTCAATCGTACAAACTTCATACACTCACTAGTGTATATCAAAGTCCAACGAGAAAATAACCGACACTCTAATCACACACGCTGATTTACCTAGACGATAAACGCGGACAATAAAGTCACACCAAGCAGACCCGAAGAAAGTATAAATAGCTCTCTCACTCGATCACATTTAGAGGTAAACACCTCGTCGTGGTGATGGTGGTACTCTTTGCTTTTGATGTAACTAAACAAGCGAACTTGTTTGGTCATATTGCCATGAGTTGTGAAGAACCCACCTCCGTCTACTTGTTGATAAAGTAGAGGATGTGCTTCTCGCATAATATAGATGAGTGTTCTTAGCGCAGTAAAATAACGCGCCCAGTTCACACAAGTCACAACCATTAGTGCAAATAGAATAGTGTCGCCGCTGATCATCCTTTCCTCCCTACATCTTCAAAGGAAAACTCAAAAGAAAAAGATAATCAGAGTCTTTTTCTTACAGCCTAGACTGCAGGAGCATCCATGATTGAAGATGAACCATCTTTTGCCAATTGCGCTAAGTCTTTATCAATAAAGAACAGTGCTTTACCGTCTTCACCAACAAGCTCTAGCTTATCCAATACACCTTTAAACAACTTCTCTTCTTCGTGTTGCTCTGCAACGTACCATTGCAGGAAGTTAAAGGTTGAGTAGTCTTGTGTGCTGAAAGCAACGTGAGCCAGCTTATTGATCTTTTCAGTAATCATCTGCTCGTGTTCGTAGGTTTCACGGAATACTGCGCCAAGGCTTTCAAATTCATGTTTTGGTGCTTCAATCGCACCCAGAATTGGCATTGCACCTGTTTCACTTACGTAAGTAAAAAGACGCTGCATGTGCTCCATTTCTTCTACCGCATGAGCACGCAGAAACTCTGCTGCACCTTCAAATCCTTTGTCTTCACACCAAGCACTCATTTGTAAGTATAGATTGGATGAGAAAAATTCTAGATTAATTTGATCGTTCAGTTGCTCAACCATAGTTTTTGACAGCATTTAAGACTCCTAAGTACATCCTCAATTTTCTTTACTATATCACTATTTTATTAATATCTCGCTGACCATTAGTTAACCGATATTTCGAACCTTCACTACGCAAGACGATGGATATGAGATCACTTCAGCAAAAAAAGGCATCGCATAGTGCTAATCTTTAATCAGACAATGAATAAAGGAGGTAGCGATATGAGTTACAAACATATTTTGGTCGCGGTCGATTTATCAGATGACAGCAAATTAATTGTGGATAAAGCGGTAGCATTGGCAAAGCCATTAGAAGCCAAAGTCTCTTTTATCCATATCGATATTAACTATGCCGAGCTCTATACCGGGCTGATTGACATCAACATGGCAGAGACCCAGCACAACGCGATGGAAGCGTCTCGTATTCAGCTACAAAACTTTGCGGAGCACGCTCAATACCCGATTACTCACACGCTTGTGGGTAGTGGTGATTTGAGCCACGAGTTGTGCGATACCATCACCGAATACAACGTTGATTTAGTGGTGTGTGGTCATCATCAAGATTTTTGGAGCAAGTTGCTCTCTTCTACACGACAACTGATCAATGCCACTCCGGTTGATATGCTGGTCGTGCCTCTAAGAGATTCAGAAGACTAATGATTTAAGGTTAGGTAACATACAGCTCATCTCTTAATAACGAAGTTTTACTATGAGCTATTTAGCTGGTGTTACCCTCCTATGGGCCTTCTCTTTTAGCCTGATTGGCGTCTACCTTGCTGGTCAGGTTGATTCTTGGTTCTCTGTTCTGATGCGTGTTGCTCTGGCAGGTATCGTCTTTCTTCCTTTCCTGAAATTCCGTGGCATCCCTGGGAAATTGATCGGTAAATTGATGGCGATTGGTGGTATTCAGCTTGGCCTGATGTACTGCTTCTATTACCAATCTTTCTTGCTGCTATCCGTACCGGAAGTACTGCTATTTACCGTCTTTACTCCAATCTATGTCACTCTGATTTATGACTTCCTAAAAGGGCAATTCTCACCTTGGTACTTAGTCACGGCTGCGATTGCGGTATTGGGCGCAGTATTCATTAAGTTCGCTGGAATTAACGACAACTTTTTGGTTGGATTCCTAGTCGTGCAAGGTGCAAACCTCTGCTTTGCGATTGGTCAGGTGGGCTACAAAGTGGTGATGGAGAAGGAGTCGACAGAGCTTCCTCAACATACGGTATTTGGCTATTTCTACCTGGGCGCTCTTTGCGTGGCTTCGGTTGCGTTCATGCTTCTAGGCAACCCTGAAAAACTACCAACCACTTCACTTCAATGGGGAATCCTTATCTACCTAGGCTTAATTGCTTCTGGGTTGGGTTACTTTATGTGGAACAAAGGTGCATGCATGGTAAACGCAGGTGCACTTGCCGTAATGAACAACGTGTTGGTACCTGCAGGTCTAGTCGTAAACATCCTGATCTGGAACCGAGACGTTGACTTGGTACGACTATCGATTGGCGGCGGGGTTATCTTGCTTTCTCTCATCGTGAATGAGACGTGGGTGAAAAAGCGAGTGGCGAGATCGGCGGCGAACGCCTAACAAATTTTAATGCACCAGCGCGGCCAAATCTTCAACGAAGACAAAAAACAAAAGAGCGACCTAAGGTCGCTCTTTTTAGATATGGCTAACGTGTTGAATAATGTTCAACAGCTGATGTTAGTGAATGTGATTCACAACCACAGCCTGGTTTTCAGTGAAAGCTACATCATCAAGTCGTAAGTTGATGCGTTCCAATTCACTTTCCAGCTTCTGACTTTTCTTAAACAGCTTTTGCTGCTTCTTAATCATCTTCGCCAGCTTCTTATTGTATTTCTCTTGTTTCTTAGCCGCTTTCTTCGCTCGCTTCAGTTCTGATTTCTCATCACCACTCGCGTTAGCAATGCGTTTTTTCAGTTTGGCTTTTTTCGGTGACGCTTGTTTATCTGCGTCTCCAAGCCCAACGGCTGGGTCAAACATCTGAACAGATGAATCAGGCATCTCAGCTAAAGTAACTTCAGGCTTTGGTAGCGTTTCGGCTAACAGACCACAAGCCGCCTTTTCTTCAGCTGGCTTGCTCTGGCAACCGAGCGGTGGGATTGCAGTTGGTTTACATAGGTTCGCTTTGTCCGCCGATGAACGTGCACAAGAACGGCACACAAACTTTGGCTCAGTAACCAAGCTGTGGATCTCGCCTAGGTGTTCGGTAATATCTCGACGATTTAACTTACAAAAGCGTTTAGCCATGCTACAACTCCAGCTAAGAATAATAATGATTCTTAGTTAGATATACATCCGTAACGCGACTATCGCAAGTGTTAAATGGCAATTTATCGTATTTATGACGGGAAATTTTCTTAGCGCATCGCTAAGTCATTGATGCTTTCACATACACGTCAAAACGGTTCTTTTTGGTTTCGATCGCCATACTCGGTTTTTGCTCATCTAACCAAGCCGCATAATCGGGTCTTTTGACCACAACTCGCTTTGATGCGAGCTTCATTGCAGGCGCCAATAAAGCATCGGCATCTAAGTCTGCACCGACCAAAGATTGGAATACGCGCATCTCTTTTTTAACCAGAGCCGATTTCTTTTTGTTCTCTGGGTGTGGGTACATTGGATCTAGATACACCACATCCGGTTGCTCAAAGTGAGGGTCGTCGCTGAGCTTATCCAGCGCATCATGGCTTGAAGCATGAATCAACTTCATACGTTCGCTAACCCAACCACCGATATCAGGGTCTTGCTGCGCACGCTGTAATCCATCATCAAGCAACGCTGCAACAACAGGGTGACGCTCGACCATCTGCACCTTACAACCTAGAGAAGCGAGTACAAATGCATCGCGCCCTAGGCCAGCCGTACCATCAAGAATGGTTGGCGTAGCGCCTTTATTTAAACCTGCCGCCTTGGCGATAGCTTGGCCTTTGCCACCACCAAACTTACGTCGATGACCAACCGCGCCGCCAACTAAATCAACGAAGATAGCGCCTAGTTTGGGCTCGTCTACTTTGCGCAGCTCAAGTCGCTCGCTAGTCAGCACCAAAGCAAATTCGCTGTTTTCATCGTGAGATAAATTCCAACGGGTCGCTAAGTCATTCAGATGATCGATTTGGGTAGCATCTTCGCAAATCAGTTGTAGTTGCAAGGTCGTCTCCAACAGACAGTAGTATTCAAAACAAAAGAGGCAACCAGTTTACCTGATTGCCTCAACAATACATATTAGCGGTGCAAACTATTAGCACCGAAAGTAGCGAGATTAAACAAGGCCCGTACACAAGGCCTAGTTAGTTTGCATTTTCTAGCACTCGCTCTTGCTGAAGCTCATCAACCAGCTCAGCAAGCGGCTTAGGTCGGCCAATGATGTAGCCCTGTGCATAGTTAACACCGAGCTCAATCAGCTTGTCGATGATCTGGGTGTTTTCAACGAACTCGGCCACTGTGTGCTTACCCATCTGCTTGGCTAGATCATTGATAGAACGAACCATCACATGGTCCATCTCATTGACATCAATATCACGCACGAACAAACCATCGATCTTAACGATATCGACTGGCAGCTTCTTCAAGTAACCAAACGACGATAAACCAGACCCGAAATCATCGAGCGCGATCATGCAACCAAGATCTTTGATTCGAGTGAAGAACTTGATCGCCTGCTTCATATTACTCATCGCCGCTGTTTCGGTGATCTCTAAGCAGATCTTATGACACGGAATCGGCGAGTTACTCAAGCTTTCAATCAAGAACTCAACAAACTCCCGGTTACCCATCGAGTGACCAGAAAGGTTGATAGAGCACATCCCTAGCTCATCAATCAGATGTGGACGTTGCTCCAACCAGCTCAGTGTCTGGCCGATCACTTGGCGATCAATCAAATGCGCAATGTTGTAGCGCTCAGAAGCTGGCATGAAGATCCCAGGAGAGATGTATTCCCCATCGACGTTCTTAATGCGGACCAAGATCTCGAAGTGCATTTTATCGCTGTCTTCGTCTAAACCTAAAATACGCTGCGCAAACAACTCCAAGCGATCATTAGCTAAAGCTTCATGTACTAAATTGACGCACTCCATCTCTAGGTGACGTCGACGCAAGTCTTCATCATCTTGATGGTATAGGTGATAACGGTTACGCCCTTCCTCTTTAGCCGCATGACACGCCGCATCTGCCTGAGCATGCACCATTTGTGGCGTTGCGGCAGTATGGTCGATCAATCGAATACCGATAGAGCAGGTTAAGTTAAGTCGGATGTCATCCCACAAGAATGGATTGTCGCCCATCATCGAAATGATACTGCGACACACATTCACCGCGTCTCGCTCAGTACAGTCTTTGATGAGTACCGCAAACTCATCCCCACCCATACGCGCCAATACCGCATTGTATGGCAGTACCTCTTCCAATAACTGCGCGCTAAACAAGATCGCAGCATCGCCCGCTTCATGCCCTGCGGTATCATTCAGTACTTTCAGCTGGTCTAGGTCTAAGAACAACATTGCGTGAGTGCGCATGTGGCTCTCAACCTCTTTGAGTGCCTTCTGTAGTTCTTGCTCAAAGTGGTTACGATTAAAGGTGTCAGTCAACAGATCGTACTGTGCTTGATACTCTAGCTTTTCTGACAGCTCGTGTGTTTCAGTGATGTCTTCACCCACAATCAGCAACTGATCAGACTCCACCAGCGGGCGGATATTTTCTCGAATCCAAATCGTGCTGCCGTCAGCATGACGATACTCAATATCACGACGCCACACACCACGAATCTTATGCTGTGGTTGCAGCAAGATATGACGCGGAATCATCGCGTTTTCATCGACATAGAACTCTCTAGGACGATGGCCTAACAGTTTATCCAGTGGGTAGCCAAGCAGCTCTTCGGCAAACTGGTTCACTTGCTGGATGCGGTTATTACCGTCCAAGGTAATCATCATCACCGGCTGTTTGTCGTAATAGAGTTTTAGGTTCGCTTCACGTTGGAAAAGCTTGTTCTCAGCCAGCTTGCGTGAAGTGACATCACGAGCCTCAAACAAGAACTGAATATCACCCTCTTCACTACCCGGCATTGGCTTTAATGAGATATCCAATACCATCGCACCGCGATCTCGGCACCAAACCTCAGCTTCAAAGCGTAAAGATGGGTGATCATCTCGCTCAATAAAATACTCTTTCAACACCTCACTGGCAGAATCTTCCCAGTGCTGATGTTCTTGCAAAGGTGTTCCTAGCTTATAGCCCTGATTGTAGAGCAGCTCATGCAGCTTGCTATTACTCGACAGCAACACACCGCCTTTGTCGATAATGCCCATAAACTGAAGGCTCTGGTCGAATATCGACTCCAACAATCGTTGGCTTTGGCGGCTAGCACGTTCGCTCTTCTTGAGACGATTGAGGTAATACACCAAGGTGGCGATCACGCATGACATGCCAAGGAACATTAAACCTATGGTGCGAATTTCATCACGGTAGCGCATCAGGAAAGGCTTAGGCTTGTTAAGGAACGTCACCGCGGCTTCGTTTTCTGCACCTAAGTCCCAACGCGATATTTGTTGATAGTCGAGTTTAATCTCCGGAGCACCAGCGACCACAGGAGGCAACGGTTCATTAGGGTTCGCCAACACCTGCAACAAAACACGACCAGTGTTACGCCCTTGAGTTTCACCGCTTTGAATCACACCGCCAATGGCACCAAAGCCTAGGCCTAAGTCGTGCACCATATACAGTGGCATTTGCGTTTTAATGTTCAGCTGGCGCCAGTCTTCATCACTGCTCACATCACCTTTCGCATCTCGGTAATACGCCCAAAACAGCAAGCTTTTCCCTAGGTCTGCACGCTGCGAGAAAGTCGTCAGTTCTTGGTATGAGTCTGGAACATAATGTTCAATCAAATCTGCAAATTGAGGGTTAGTTTCAATAAACAGATCGATTTGCGCACGAATGGCCTCACCAGTCACCGAATGATCGGTCACCATGTAGACTTTTTTCACGGTCGCTTGGAGGCGCTTGATCAGTTCGATGTTACCAACCAGATCGATGTCTTCAGTGATACCGGTTGCGTTCAAACCTTCGATCATTTTAGGGGAGAAGTTGTTGATGCCACCAAAGATGACCGGGGTGTCTTTAAGATCCGGAGCCAAACGCTTCATCAGATTGAGGGCATTGTTATCACTCACCACAACTGCCGCAAATTCTTCGTGCATTAATTTGGTGTGATAAAGCTGGTACACGCGCTCGAGGTATTCAGGGTTTTGAGAGCGTTTGCTGTCGAGGTAAACGACGCGGTAAGACAACCCGTCGCGATCGAGCTCTTCGGACAACCCTTTATGGAAATCATCTGTCCAAAAGAAGCCTTGATGGTAGGAGTGGATCACCAATACATCTTTTGTCTGCGCCGAAGCAAATACGCTCCAACACATCGCAATAAATAACACCCAAAATCGCACTGAATTCACCCTAACATCATTGTTGCTGCTAATATTATCACCCTTGGCTATGATATGTACTCTAGCCGATATATTTTCATTAAATCTAAGGGTTAAGCATGTCCACAACTACCGCTCGTCTCGATGACCTAGACCGTGCCATTCTGAAAACCTTGATGGAAGATGCTCGTACGCCTTACGCCGAGATGGCAAAGCAGTTTGACGTAAGTCCTGCAACTATTCACGTCCGTATCGAGAAAATGAGATCGGCCGACATTATTGAGCGTACCGAGGTTGTGGTAAACACGAAAAAGCTAGGTTACGACGTATGTTGCTTTATTGGCATCAACCTGAATGCAGCCAAAGATTACCACTCGGCAATCGCCAAACTGAATGCTCTAGATGAAGTGGTTGAAGCCTACTACACCACTGGTGCGTACAATATTTTCGTTAAGTTGATGTGTAAATCGATTGAAGAGCTGCAGTTCGTCCTGATCGATAAGTTGCAGGCAATTGATGAAGTGCAATCAACCGAGACACTAATCTCACTGCAAAACCCAATCAATCGCAATGTGAACCCATAATCGCTTGATAAATAGATACAAAAAGAGCCTCACTAGGAGGCTCTTTTTACACTCTGACCAGCACAATATTACGCGCTGATACCTGCATGGCGCAGCATCGCATCAATTTGAGGCTCACGACCACGGAAGCGTTTGAACAGCTCCATAGGCTCTTCACTGCCACCCATTTCTAGGATGTTATTCAGGAAGCGATTACCCGTTTCAGTATTGAAGATACCCTCTTCTTCAAATGCTGAGAACGCATCTGCCGATAGCACTTCAGCCCAAAGGTAGCTGTAGTAACCCGCGCTATAACCACCAGCGAAGATGTGGCTAAAGCTGTGTGAGAAACGGTTCCAATCAAGGCTTGGCAGTACTGCCACTTTAGACTTCACATCAGCCAGTGTTTCAAGTACGCGCGCACCCACTTCTGGGTCGTAAGTCGTGTGTAGCGTAAAGTCGAACAGGCCGAATTCTAGCTGACGCAAAATAAACATCGCTGATTGGAAGTTCTTCGCCGCTAGCATCTTCTCTAGCATCTCTTTTGGTAAAGCTTCACCTGTTTCGAAGTGACCAGAAATGAATGCTAGTGCATCTTCTTCCCAACACCAGTTTTCTAGGAACTGACTTGGCAACTCAACTGCATCCCAAGGCACGCCATTGATACCGGCAACCGCGCCAGCTTCAACCTGAGTCAGCATATGATGGAGACCATGGCCAAACTCGTGGAACAGAGTCACAACTTCATCGTGGGTAAACAGCGCTGGCTTGTCGCCAACCGGTTTATTGAAGTTACACGTTAGGTAAGCGACTGGCGTTTGTAGTTCACCAGCAGCGGTAATACGACGACCACGGCAGTCGTCCATCCATGCTCCGCCACGCTTGTGTTCACGAGCGTACAAATCTAGGTAGAAGCTGCCACGCAATGTGTCATTAGCATCAAAGATATCAAAGAAGCGTACCGACTCATGCCATGTGTCGACGCCTTCACGCTCTTTCACTGTCATACCAAATACACGATTCAGTACTTCAAACAGGCCCGATACCGCTTTCGATTCAGGGAAGTAAGGGCGCAGCTCTTCATCTGAGATTTGGAAAAGGTGCTGTTTCTGTTTTTCGCTGTAGTAAGGGATGTCCCAAAGTTCTAGCTCAGACACACCAAACTCTTTTTCAGCGAACTGGCGTAGCTCTTCCACTTCACGCTCACCTTGAGGTTTCGCTTTCACCGCTAAATCATTTAAGAAGCCTAGAACCTGATCTGGCGTCTCTGCCATTTTGGTTGCCAGCGATTTCTCACTGTAAGTGCCAAAGCCAAGCATACGTGCGATCTCGTGACGCAATTTAAGCTGCTCGGTGATGATCTCAGTGTTGTCCCACTTGCCTGCGTTTGGACCACGGTCTGAAGCGCGAGTAACATAAGCTTCGTACAGCTCTTTACGCAGCTCTTGGTTATCACAGTAAGTCATTACTGGTAGGTACGATGGGATATCTAAAGTCAGCAGGTAACCTTCTTGCTCTTTAGCCTCTGCCGCCGCTTTTGCCGCCGCCAGTGCTGATTCAGGCATGCCTGCCAATTCAGCAACATCAGTCACCTGCTTGCTCCAACCCATGGTTGCATCAAGTACGTTGTTCGAGAATTGAGAGCCTAGCTCAGACTGACGTTTGCTGATCTCGCCGTAGCGGTGCTGTTCGTCTGCAGGCAAGCCAATGCCTGACAGTTCGAAGTCACGCAGTGCATCGGTAATGGTTTTTTGTTGAGCTCGGTTTAATGCCGAGAATGCTTCGCTCGCCTTGATCGCTTTATACGCTTCAAACAGACCTTTGTGTTGACCAACCCAAGTGCCGTACTCAGACAGCAGAGGTAAACAGCTTTCATACGCTTCACGCAGCTCGTCACTGTTCACAACCGAGTTCATGTGACTTACTGGTGACCAAACACGGCCTAAACGATCATCCACTTCTTCAATTGGAGCAACTAGGTTGTCCCAGCTTGGTGAAGTATTACCTTCAAGTACTTGTTCTATCTTGTTGCGACACGCTTCAATCACTTGCTCAACCGCTGGCTTAACATGCTCAGGTTTGATTTGTGAAAACGGAGGTAAGTCCGTGAAGGTTAATAGCGGATTAGACATATAAACATTCCTTTGGCGTTAGAGACTTTCGTCTTTTTTGTAATGAGGTCGTCTTACAGTCATCAGGCTAAGCAGCGCCCTAAAAAATCACCTGCGAATAGTTATTAAATAGTGCCCATAAAGGCAAATTTCAATAGTAGAACCAATAACTAACTGCAGATAGCTGACGACTGCCCCTGAATTGTTCGAGAATTTATGGTCCATTGAGGGTTATAATAATCAGATTAACCCACCTACACTAACCACACTCTAAAACGAGAGTGTTACGAGAGTTTAATTTGTTAAGTTATCGCCACAGCTTCCACGCAGGTAACCATGCCGACGTAGTAAAGCATATCGTACAGAGCCTTATTCTTAATTCTTTGAAACAGAAGGATAAGCCTTTTGTTTATCATGACACTCACTCTGGTGTAGGTCGTTACGACTTAACGCATGAATGGTCTGAAAAAACCGGTGAATACAAGCAAGGTATTGCTCGTGTGTGGGAGCAAAAAGACCTCCCTGAAGACATTCAAAGCTATCTTGAGTCTATCTCAACACTAAACAACGGCGACAAGCTGCGTTATTACCCGGGTTCACCACGTGTTGCACGTGCTCACCTGCGTGACCAAGACCGCATGGTACTGACCGAGCTTCACCCGGCCGATCACCCGCTGCTTGAGCAAGAATTCCACCGCGATCGTCAGGTATCTATCTACAAAGAAGATGGCTTCCAACGCTTAAAAGGCAGCCTACCACCAAAAGAACGTCGTGGTTTAGTACTGATCGACCCGCCTTACGAGCTTGCAAAAGAGTACCGTGATGTCGTGACAGCCATTGCTCAAAGCCATAAGCGCTGGGCAACCGGTATCTACGCCATTTGGTACCCTGTAGTGAACCGTTGTGATATCGAAGACATGATCGAAGGCTTAGAAAGCTTGGGCATCAACAAGATTCTACAGATCGAACTTGGCGTATCACCAGACACCAACGAGCGTGGCATGACAGCATCAGGCATGATTGTTATCAACCCACCTTGGAAGCTAGAAAGCCAAATGAACGAGATTCTTCCATTCTTGAAGGAAGCAATCGCACCAGCAACCGGTCACTACAAAGTAGAGTGGATCGTACCTGAGTAATCTCGACGCCACATCGGAGCTCAAGAAGCAGTCAAAAGACTGTGATGTGGACGAATAAATTTCAAGCAGGGAGATTGAGTTCAACCGATCTGCCCTCAATATAATAATTAGACAATTTTAGAATCTATAGGACGTAGGTATCCAGTGTGCTCACTGTGACTACAACCCTCAATAAATGGAGAAAGTAATGGCGACTCATTTTGATTACATCTGTATCGGTGGCGGCAGCGGCGGCATCGCATCAGCAAACCGCGCGGCAATGCACGGTGCAAAAGTTGCACTTATCGAAGCTCAAGACCTGGGTGGTACTTGTGTAAACGTTGGTTGTGTTCCTAAAAAGGTAATGTGGCACGGCGCTCAAGTCGCTGAAGCGATCAACCTATACTCTGAAGACTACGGCTTTGATGTTGAAGTGAAGAAGTTCAACTGGAGCAAGCTGATTGAAAACCGCCAAGCGTACATTGGTCGTATCCACCAATCTTACGATCGCGTACTTGGTAACAACAAAGTAAACGTAATCAAAGGTTTTGCTAAGTTCGTTGACGAAAAGACAGTTGAAGTAAACGGTGAACACTACACAGCAGATCACATCCTGATCGCGGTAGGTGGTCGTCCAACGATTCCAAACATCCCAGGTGCAGAATACGGCATCGATTCAAATGGCTTCTTCGACCTGATGGAGCAACCAAAACGCGTTGCGGTTATCGGTGCGGGTTACATCGCAGTTGAGATCGCTGGCGTACTAAGCGCACTTGGCACAGAAACACACCTATTCTGCCGTAAAGAGTCTCCGCTACGTAGCTTCGACCCAATGATCGTTGAGACATTGGTTGAGGTAATGGAAGCAGAAGGTCCAACACTTCACGCGCACTCTGTGCCTAAAGAAGTAGTGAAAGAAGCGGACGGCACACTGACGCTACACCTAGAGAATGGCAACACTCAAAACGTTGACCACCTAATCTGGGCTATCGGCCGTCACCCAGCGACTGACGCTATCAACCTAGCATCAACGGGCGTTGAGACAAACGACCGTGGCTACATCAAGGTAGACGAGTTCCAAGCGACTAACGTTCCTGGCATCTACTGTGTTGGTGACATCATGGAAGGCGGTATCGAGCTAACTCCTGTAGCGGTTAAAGCAGGTCGTCAGCTTTCTGAGCGTCTATTCAACGGTCAAACAAACGCGAAAATGGACTACAACCTAGTTCCTACTGTTGTATTCAGCCACCCACCTATCGGCACTATTGGCCTAACGACTCAAGAAGCTGAAGAGAAGTACGGCAAAGACAACATCAAGGTTTACACATCGGGCTTCACTGCGATGTACACAGCGGTAACCAAGCACCGTCAACCTTGTAAGATGAAGTTAGTATGTGCTGGCGAAGAAGAGACAGTCGTTGGCCTACACGGCATCGGCTTCACGGTTGATGAGATGATTCAAGGCTTCGGCGTTGCAATGAAGATGGGCGCAACCAAAGCAGACTTCGACTCTGTTGTGGCAATTCACCCAACGGGCTCAGAAGAGTTTGTAACTATGCGCTAACTATTTGTAAGTCAAAGGAATATTATAAAAAAGCCGACATCTGTCGGCTTTTTGCATTTTTTACCGTATTGTTCGAACACTTGTTAACCGAACAGTATTTTACCCACTTAACTTGGAATAATGATCACAATACAATCGCGCGATATAAAACCATACGCATAACAACAAAAAATAACTCAACTACATAAGGGATGTACGAGTAATGAAAAAAGTGAGTATTCTCGCAGCGGCGATTGCAGTGGCTTTAACAGGTTGTGGTAGCGACAGTTCTAATTTAGGTACTACAACGCCTGCAGAACCGTCAACAACCAACAAATTTATCGACGCGGCTGTTGAAGGTATCTACTACAACACTAGCTCTGGCTTAAACGGTGTTACGAACAGTGAAGGCGAATTTACCGCTAAGACTAGCGACACGGTTACCTTCTTCATTGGCGGCGAAAACGGCTTAAAAGTAGGTGCTGCATCAAACCGTGATGTACTGACTCCATTTGAAGCGGCGGGTAAATACGCTCGTGCACTTAACCTAGCAATTTTACTTCAGTCTCTTGATAACCAGTTTGGTAGCACTTCAGATGAAGTTCTGACAATTCCAGATATGCTGCGAGAACCTGATGCTGCTACGTTAGCGAAGATGAAAGATCTAAGCCTAGATGACACTACAAGCGTGACGGACTTCCTAAAAGCGGTTGGTGTAGATGCTGAAAATATCGCTTCAGAAAGCGACGCTCTAACACACATGCAGTCTGCATTTGGAGCAATGGAACGCGGTGATGACTCGGCAAATCCATTTATAACTGCTGGCAAATTCGTTCGTTACATTGATGTCACCCAGAACTCTAAAGAATTCATATACGTCCACGCTGACAAGCTAATGGAAGAGGACATGTTCGAGCGTACTCGCGGCATGACCGAGATGACGTTCAAAGTGAATTCTGCAGAATCAGTCACTATGTTCGCAGGATCTAACGACTATTCATTATCAGAAAGCTTTGCTGAGCAATACCTAACATGTGTATCTAACTCTGCTCATCAATGGATAGATGAAGACAACTCGAAACAACAAGGTTGTGATACAAACAAGGATGGTACTGTAGACCAAACAAATGGCTCAGTGACACCTGATAGCAAATTTGTATTGAATGACGCGTTTGCCTACAAACTTCGAGACTTGGCACAATCAGCAACCGCTGATGAAGAATTCACAGCCGAAGACATCGAAGGATGGAAGCCATTTGATGTACAAAAAGCTTCTGACTTGAATCATTACACAGCAAACAATGTCTGGGATGACAAAGATGAAGACAGCAACACATCAAACTGGATTCGTGATACCACTTCTGGCTCTTTCGATCCTGTAACTGGCATTTACTCTGAGATCGTTAAGAAAGAAACACTGGGTAGCGACGCTAGCAATAGCCCATCTCGTGTAACCGAACGTGTCGCTTACTACTACGAAGTCCCGACAAAAGACTCTGAACGTTACGTAGATTTCACTGGTACATGGGAAACTAAAGAGTACTGTGACAATGGCGAAGTTGCAGTGAGTACTATGGTGTTCGGCGCAACTAAAGTAACGACATCAGGTTCTGAATGTGGCAGCGAAAACGGCGGTCAATCTTCGCCGGAAGATATGGGTCAGTTTGACGCAACCTACGCGGAGCTAGGCGCTATCGATTACTGGTGGTTTGGTCAAACAGACCGAGCTTCTAAAGCGACACTAACAGAACTGAACACCGTTGTTCGCTTCTGCGACCAAGACAATTATGTTGCAGGCTCGTCTTGTAACTCAAATGATGAATACTTCGTTAAGTGGGAATACCAACCTGCTGGCACCAACTGGGATGAAGGCCTACTTATCCGTCGTAAGATGGATTACACAGGCAACACCGATGGTCGTGTTAGCATCATGCAGAAAATCAACTAATCACTGAGTTAGTTTGATGACCTGATCAGAAACCAGAAGCCGTGCTTCTGGTTTTTTCATTTTTAAATACACATGAACCTTCAAACAATTATTAACGTAGATACCAAAACAAAGACCTATCTAGAACAATAATGGAGTTTGTGATGAATCTACTAATTGAATCATTTGAAGGCGGGATTTACTTAGCTTACCAAGTCATTGGTGAGCAAAAGCGGTTAATTAAAGACGACCACCAGCACCCGATGAAGTTTTTGAGTGTCAATCAAGCGCGTGACCACTTTAGTGATCAAGGCGTATCGTCAGCAACGTTGATACATAACAGCGCTTACGATGAAATGTGTGGTGAACACTGTGGCAGTACACAACCATTCGAGATTGATTTGAAGTGGAGTTGAATGGCTGTTATGTTTCCATATCAATAGAAAGGCTTGCACATCGGCAAGCCTTTTTGCTTTAGTGGCTTAACGCGCCATGCGCTTTTGCCTACGCTTAATATTCTGTTCTTTCACCATGAAATCAAATAGCGGAGCAAACAGGTTTGCAAACAAGATTGCGAGCATGATGCCTTCTGGGTATGCGGGGTTGAGTACTCGAATACCGACCGTCATCACACCTATCAGAATCCCGTAAGCCCATTTACTGTTATTAGTGAATGCTGCAGATACCGGGTCGGTCGCCATGAAAAAGGTACCAAACGCAACGCCACCTAATACAAAGTGCCAGTAAAATGGCATCGAAAACATCGAGTTAGTATCCGACCCAATCCAGTTCAGTAAACTCGACGTCGCCACAAGCCCAACAATCACACCAGCCACAATGCGCCAAGACGCAATCTTCATGACGATAAGAATCACACCGGTCAGCATAATAAGCAGTGAAGACACTTCACCCATCGAGCCCGGAATATTACCGATAAAGGCATCCATCCAAGTGATGGCCTCACCTGTCATGTTATTGATCAGTGATGAGCCACCTCCTTCATACCATTGGCTGAGCGGTGTCGCTCCTGAGTAGCCGTCAGCGGCAACCCATACCAAGCCACCGGACATGTTGGCGGGATAAGCAAAGTAAAGAAACGCTCGCCCCGCCAGTGCAGGATTGAGGAAGTTTCGTCCTGTCCCACCAAACAGCTCCTTGGCAACGACAATACCAAAGGTGATACCCAAGGCGGCTTGCCACAGCGGGATAGTTGGCGGAAGAATAAGTGCAAACAGTACCGAGCTTACAAAAAAGCCTTCGTTCACCTCGTGTTTTCGCACAACGGCAAATAAAACTTCCCAGAAGCCCCCCACCACAAATACGGTGGCATAAACAGGTAAGAAGTAGAGCGCCCCCAAGAACATCTGACTTCCCCAGCCGCTTGCTACTAAGGACGGTGCATCACCAAACGCCCACGATAGGCGCCAACTACTATCGATGATAGAAGCAAGCTCGGCACCGGAATAGGTAGCCGTTAACCCCATCACGGATTGATGGCCTACATTGTACATACCCCAAAACATCGCGGGGAAAGTGGCTAGCCACACCAGAATCATGATCCGTTTTAGGTCAATACTGTCTCGGACATGGGTTATACCTCGGTTCACATTCCCTGGCGTGTAAAATATGGTCGCAAATGCCTCATACACTGGGTAGAGCTTTTCGTACTTCCCCCCAGCTTCGAAGCTAGGAGCCACATCTTCTAATCGTTTTTTCAAACTCATAATCTCAATCACCTTGTTGCTGAGTTATGGTTTTCTACGCATCAACTGCACTATTTGAGCAATTTTTAGTGCTTTTTGATCAAATTCATTTGAAGGTGTCTACTATCGGCTACCTATAGACTACTTAACAGCATGTCCTAGCCTTTGAATTGCGAGGTCTAAAAACAACAAAGCCCCAGCAATCGCTGGGGCTTAAGTCAGGTTTCAATCCGACGTGTTACTTCACACACATCACGTTAAGTAGTGAAGAGCCTTTGAGTTGGTTTACGTTACCATTGGTGAACAGGCCTTTCTTATCCGCTCCCCAATAAGGTAGATGCATTGGCCAATTCTGGTTTTCCATCACTTTTGAGCCTAGGATGCTCTGCCATTGCTTTTCAGTCATCAGCTTCATGTTGAGCTTATTACATACCAGCTCTGCACTACCGTAATCCAAACGACTCCAAGGCTTACCTTGCTCCATGTAGAACTGCTGCTCATGGTCTAGCAGGTAAGGGATCGCATATTGGCTACCAGCAACATTTGCCGTCACGCGAACTTCAATCTCTAGATCGTTATCTGAATTTTTGCCACCACTTGGCAATGCCTGAATGGCAGCCGCACTGGTCACTGCTGCCGCTGACTTCGCAGCTACGGGTTTCGCCGCAGGCTTAGTTGCAGGTTTTACAGGAGCCTTAACCGGTGTCGGTTTTGCTGCTTTAGGCTCGGCCGCTTTTGCCACGATAGGTTGTGATGAGGTCTGCGACTTATCAACCATACGAATAAAGGCTTCGCCATAACCTGGCACCTTACGAACCTGAGCTAGATCTTTTCTTGCATCTGAAAATGTAGAGTAAGGACCAATCAAACAACGATAATCACCACCCTCAGGTTTCATCCATACGTTGGTCGAAATTTTGCCATAAAGAGGTTTTGCTTGGCTCAGTGACAAAGGCTTGTTCAGTAGGCCACATTGAACCCAAAACAGCTCGTTATCTGAATGACGTTTAGGCGCTTTATTACCCCAAACACCCTTACCGATCGGACATGATTGCTCTAGCTGTGGTAATTGATTGGTACTTGCCTGAGTAGCATCACATAAAACCGATTCTGCATTAACTTGGCTCGATACCAAAAGGGATGCAGCAATAAGCCCCATACGATAATTTCTAATCACAGCGCGACATACATCATTCATTGTCAATTTCATAACCACCACTTAAACCCTTACGGGTTAATTGTTACCGAATCAATGTCGATAAAACATGAATTGCATTTTAAGTACTATTGACACTATCAATGATACTTAGTTCAAGATCCATTAAGCAAAAAAAGAGCCGTAATTGCTTACGGCTCTTAGTTTAGTGATTTTTTTTACTAAAAATCAAACCAAGCTATCACCCTTTATAAATTTTAGGGTTAAACACGTCACGTAACCAGTCACCCAGCAGGTTGATCACCAGTACTAGCGTCACCAATACCACACCAGGGAAGGCTGTAATCCACCACGCACCAGAGAAAATGTAGTTAAAACCAGTACTGATTAGTGCGCCCAGTGACGGTTGGTCTACCGGTAGGCCCAAACCTAGGAAAGAAAGTGCCGCTTCTGACATGATGGCATTTGCCACCTGTACCGTAGAGATAACCAAAATTGGCGATAAACAGTTCGGTAGAATATGACGGAACATTATGCGTGGTGCTCTGAAGCCCATCACGCGTGCTGCTTCTACATACTCTTTCTTCTTCTCAGCCAATACTGATGCACGAATCGTACGAGCATATTGTGGCCATTCGGCAATACCGATAATCACCACCAGCATCACTACCGCATATTGCGCGTAGAAGTCACTGCCGAAACTCGCCTTAAAGATAGCCGAGACAATGATCGCAACCATCATGGTTGAGAACGAAAGCTGAACATCAGCAAAACGCATCAAGAAGCTATCGATACGACCACCGAAGTAACCCGCAGACAGGCCAATAATGATACCTAGAGTCAGTTGTAGACCAACGGCTAGGAAACCAATCGTCAGTGATAAGCGAGAGCCGTAAAGCATGGTCGATAGAATGTCACGACCCTGCTCATCGGTACCCAGTAGGAAACGCTCTTCGCCATCTTCCATCCAAGACGGTGGTAGCTCAGAGTCCATGATGTCGATAGACGTCACGTCATACGGGTCTGTTGGCGCTAAAATCGGTGCCGCCAATGCCATCACCAAGAAAGCAGTGAAAACAGCAAAGCTGAACATTGCCACTTTGTCACGTAAGAAGTAGTACAGAATGTCTGACTGCTTAAATCGCTCCCAACGAGATGGAGCTGTTGTAGTTTGTTCCATGATTATGCTCCTTTCCCTGTGATGTTCACTGTTGGGTTAATGATGCCGTATAGCAGGTCAACAATAGTGTTCGTTACTACGAAGATAAGGCCAACGAAGATAACGTATGCGGTAATCAGTGGTGTATCCACTCGGTTAATCGCTTCAAGGAATAGGAAGCCGGTGCCCGGCCACTGGAATACGGTTTCAGTCAGAATGGTGTAAGCCACCATAGTACCAATCTGAACACCACCTACCGTTAGTACTGGCAGCATTGTGTTTTTCAGAGCGTGTTGGTAGTAAATCTTGTTCAGCGCTAGGCCTTTCGCTTTACCAAACTTAATGTACTCAGAGCTAAGAACTTCGAGCATTTCAGAGCGAACTAGACGAATGAACAGAGGCAGCATGATAGATGCTAGAGCAATACTTGGCAGAACTAAGTGTGCCAGGCCATCTATCGTTAAGAAGCCAGACTCCCAACCAAACCAGTTTGCCGTTTCACCACGGCCAAACGACGGCAGCCAACCTAATTCAATGGAGAATACATACATCAACATGATTGCGGTTAAGAAAACAGGCACAGAGATACCGATACTACTGCCCGCCATCACCAGCTTAGTGAAGAAACTTTTTGGGTGTATTGCTGAATAAACGCCAAGTGGAATCGACAGACAAACGATGATCAAAGAAGCGCCAAACACGAGTTCAAGCGTTGCTACGAGTTTATCTAAGATTACGTCCACAGCAGGGCGTTTAAAGAAATATGAAGTACCAAGATCACCCTGTAGAGCTGCGCCTACAAAGCGAGTGTATTTTGTAATGAAGGGATCATTTAAGCCGAGTTCATCACGCAGCGCTTGACGCTCCGATTCTGACACAGATTGACCGACTAACTCACGCAACGGGTCGCCCAGGTTATCCTGAATGGCAAACGCCACCAAACTGATCACAAACATCACTATCAGTGCCTGAAACAGGCGCTTGACCAGAAACGTAACCATTCCTTGCCCCTTATCTATCCATGACTATCTAATCGAAATCCGCGACTAGATAACAAAAATTCAGTCTTAAAAAAGGTATTTAGCCAGACTGAAGGAAGACCAAATACCTAAACTTAAATCTATTTCTTAATAATTTGAGAGCCTGAAAGCTCAGGCTCTCGATTCTAGCAAGCTAGATTATTTTACAACTAGGTCGCCGAAGTAAGGCATAACCATTGGGTTTACGATGTCTGCAGCACCTACGTTAGACTTCGCGCCCCACGCTTCACTTTGCCAGTGTAGCGGAACGAATGCAGCGTCGTTGTATAGTGTTGCTTCAACGCCTTTCAGCATCTTAGAACGTTTAACTGGGTCAGTTTCAGTGTTAGAAGCTTCTACAATCGCATCCATTTCTGGGTTTGAGTAACCAGAACAGTTGTATTGACCACGACCAGTCTCTTCGTTACGAGTCATTGTTAGGAACTCGTTGAAGTTCGCTGAATCTTCAGTATCTGAGTGCCAGCCGATCATCATCATGTCAGCAGAACATAGGTCAAACTCAGGCCAGTACTGTGCTTTAGGCATAGTCTTAAGATCAACTTTGATACCAATCTTAGATAGCATTGCCGCAGACGCTTGCGCTACTTTCGCATCGTTCACGTAACGGTTGTTTGGTGCCATCATAGTTAGCGTAAAGCCATCTTCGTAGCCCGCTTCTTTCATCAGCTCTTTCGCTTTCTTAAGATCGTAACGAGGAACTAGCTCTTCGTTGTGACCCGCGTAGCCTGTTGGGCTTTGCTGACCAGCAGCTGTTGCGAAGCCTTTCATGATCTTCTTAACGATACCTTCGTTGTTGATTGCGTGAACAATCGCCTGACGAACGCGAACATCTTTAAGAGCTTCGTTGCTGTTTTGGTTCATTTGGAACGTGATGATACGAGTACCAGGTAGCGTTACCAGATCGATGTTCTTAGCGTTCTTAACACGCTTGTGATCGTTTGGTGCTACTGGGTGAATCATATCTACGTCACCAGAAAGAAGTGCAGCAACACGTGTTGCGTCTTCTTTGATTGGTACAAGTGTTAGCTTGTCTACGTTGCCTTCAGTTTCTGTGTCCCAGTAATCGTTGAAACGTTCGAACGTTACTTTAACGCCTTGCTCACGCTGCGTTACGATGAAAGGGCCAGTACCTGAAACGTTAGTCGAAGCAAACGAGTTACCGTGCTTAACTAGCTCAGACTTGTCTTTACCTTCCGCTGTTTGGCCAGAGTAGAACTTGCTGTCCATTGGGAAGATGTATGTTGCTGTTTGTAGTACTAGTGGGTAAGCCGCTTTTGATACTAGCTCAACTGTGTAGTCATCCACTTTTACCATTTTTTCGTATGGCGTGAAGATTGACTTAAAGTCTGGAGAAGCTTGTAGACGTTCAAAAGTCCACACAACATCATCAGCAGTCAGTTCGTTACCAGAGTGGAATTTCACACCTTTACGTAGGTTGAAGCGGAAAGTCGTTTCATCAACACGCTCCCAGCTAGATGCTAGGCGGCCTTCGAAATCCATCTCTTGAGTGAAACGTACTAGAGGGTCAAACACCATGTGAGACATTTGCAGTGTGCCACCAGACAGCTGCTCGTGCGGGTCAAGTGATACTGGGTCAGCTGCGTAGCCAACGGTAATATCTGCTGCTGCTGCACTAAAGCTTAGGCCAGCTGCCATCAAAGCTACTGCTAATTTGCTTTTCATGGTTTTCATTGCATAACTCCTTCATGCGGGAATCCAGATCCCTAGTTGTTGTATTTGCGTCTGTTTATTGTTGTTAGCAAGCTAAACTCCAGCCTGCTGATTTTTATACCGCGGCTTGTGCCACTGCTTTTTCTTCTCTTAAACCTGTAAATTCAGGCATTAAAGAAATCAGTTGTTTGCTGTATTCATGCTGAGGTGATTGGAACAGTTGCTCAGTTGGCGCAACTTCCAATAGTGTCCCCATCTGCATCACACCAACACGGTCACACATTTGGCGAATAACCGGTAAATCGTGACTGATGAACAGCATGGTTAGGTTTAGCTCGTCTTGTAAGTCTTTTAGTAGGTTAAGGATCTGAGCCTGTACCGACACATCCAGTGCCGATGTTGGTTCATCACAAATCAAAAGACGTGGGCGAGTCGCCAAAGCGCGAGCGATAGAAATACGCTGACGTTGACCACCTGAGAATTCGTGCGGGTACTTCACCCCAGCCATTTTGCCTAAACCAACGTGCTCTAACAGGTCGTTCACGATCTGACGAGTTTCATTTTCGTTGCGAGTAAGCTTATGGAATCGAATAGGTTCAGCAATGATGTCGAATATCTTCATTCGAGGGTTCATTGATGTGTAAGGGTTTTGGAAAACCATCTGCATTTGACGACGCATAGGGCGACGCTCTTTTTCAGATTTCAGGCCAGTCAGGTCAACGCCTTCAAACGTTACCTTGCCCGAGTTTGGTGCGTACAAACCAGCAATGACACGAGCAATCGTTGATTTACCAGAGCCGGATTCACCCACCAAACCAAATGTCTCGCCTTCATGTACTTCAAAGCTCACGTTGTTCGACGCTTGTACGTACTCACGACGGCTCTCAAAGAATGAATCTTTGGTGGTGAAACGCAGGTTTACGTTTTCAACATTTAATAGTGGACCAGTGTAATCTCGGTGATCTTGGCTTTGACCCAACCAGTGATTTTTTACATCAAGTGGTTCCATCTCGTGTGCTTCTTCGATGTAGCTCACAAGTGGGAAACGGTCGAGTTTGCGATCTGAACGCGGAACCGCAGAGATCAAGCTGTGTGTGTATGGGTGTTCTGGCGTACCAAGTACTTTGGCTGTTGGGCCAAACTCAACCAAGTCACCACGATACATTACGGCTACGCGATCGGTTACGTTAGATACCACGCCCATGTCGTGCGTTACCAACATGCAACCTACGTTTTTCTTAATACATAGATCGCGAATCAAACCTAAGATTTGGTCTTGGATAGACACATCCAGTGCGGTGGTTGGTTCATCTGCGATGATAAGGTCAGGCTCACCAGCCAATGCAATCGCAATAACCACACGCTGACGCATACCGCCAGAGAATTGGTGAGGATACTGTTTTAAACGGTTTTCTGGCTGTGGGATACCCACTTGATTCATCAAGTCGAGGGAACGCTCATAGGCTTCTTGATCGGAAACCTTCATGTTGGCGTGAATCGTTTCTTTTAACTGCTGTTCTACGGTGAATAGAGGGTTAAGAGACGTCATTGGATCTTGGAAGATAAAGCCAATCTTTGAGCCGCGAACAGAACGCATCTGTTCAGGAGATAAGCCAGAGACTTTTTCGCCATCCAGAAATACCTCGCCGCTAGCAATGCGACCAGGAGGGCTCAGCAGATCGATAACCGCGTTACCTACCGTTGACTTACCAGCACCAGATTCGCCTACAACGCCAACAATCTCACCACGTTCAATATTGAACGAAAGCGATTTAACTGCGGCGTGAACTCCATGACGA
>AAZW01000009.1 GCA_000169995.1 Vibrionales bacterium SWAT-3
TCGGTGAATAGCGCAGCTTGGTAGCGCATCTGGTTTGGGACCAGAGGGTCGGGGGTTCGAATCCCTCTTCACCGACCACATTAAAGAAAGCCGTAGCAGAGATGCTACGGCTTTTTTGCATTTGGGTTTTATGGTTTGATTTGGTTTAGAACCCAAGCGGGGTTCGCCTGATGTTCAAAACAAGCTCTTCATCTACAACATTAAGAAAGCCTGCTCGATGAGCAGGCTTTCGTCGTTTCGGGATGTAGGAAATAGGATTAAAACCCAGGCGGGGTTTGTCTGATGTTTAAAATAAGCTCTTCACCGACAATATTAAAGAAAGCCGTAGCAGAGATGCTACGGCTTTTTTGCATTTGCACGTTTTGTTTTGGAACTCGTGGGTGGGGGCTGGTACGCCAGTCCGATGGAATGCTAGTCCAATCGAATTCCTCTTCACTGACCACTTTTAGAAATCCTGCTCAATGAGCAGGCTTTCGTCGTTTCGGAGCGTAGAAAATAGAATCAGAACCTAAGTGGGGTTCGCCTGATGTTCAAAATAAGCTCTTACCGGCCGCATTAAACAAAGCCGCAGCACTCTCTGCAATAGAAGGGGCTACGGCTTTTTTTGTATTTGGGCTTTATGCGTTCTAACTGCTTTGATTGTTTATGGTTTAGAGCAGAGAGTTAGGTCTATTGGACGAACTCATTAGTCGCGACGTTATTCTTCACCCAGATCAAAGCTTGTAAGCGATTCTTCACCTTAATCTTTTTGAATGTATTGTGAAGGTGCGCCTTAACGGTATTCTCACTTACATAAAGCGTGTCCGCAATTTGCGTGTTAGATGCGCCATCACCGAGTAGTTTGATGATCTGCTGTTCGCGTTTAGTGAGCTTGAGGTAATAAGGGCTGGTTTTCGCGCACTGCCTCTCTCTATAGAAGCTAATGTATTGGTAAATGAGTTTTCTACTCATCCACATTTCACCCTGTAAGATACAGTTAAATCCTGTCACTAGCTTATCAAGCGTGTCAGACGCATAAAAAATACCAACGAGATACTGCCATTTGAGCATTTCAGAGTGAGGGAAGTCGCTAGGCGTATTGAGTAATACTTCATGAACATCACTCTCGATATCATCTCTAAGTTCTTGATATTTTTCGGTGTACTGTTTACTCATTGTAGGGTAATCAATAATCACCAAATCTAGGTTAGGAGCTTGTAATAACACTCGACTTAGTCGATAGCCTTTCTGGTGACACTAGTTTTATGTCTAAACTTACCTTTTGTTCTATAGACTCTTTGAGCAGCGTTGATTGCAAATTGTTCTCTGCTATTAAAATGGCTTGATGAACTCCCAGACTAGCCATGTGTAAACTCCTTTTACTGATCACCGCGTACTTATTAGACTTTAAAGTTTATAGCACGGACTAGTATTCCGCTAATCTGACCATCAAATATTTGAATTATTTTAAGCCTAATTAATAGAACACGTGAAGGTATATTCTATTCTTAACTGGAAGTGTATGTTTACTCTTAGTTTGTTTTTACTGTTTTGTGATTTTACAGGGTTTAGAAATATTCCATGCTTCGCTGTCGGTATGATTCTCTAATGTTGCAGGGAATTGATCTAAGCCTAATATTACAGTTGTCTTACCGTTATTAACTTTCTGATCATACTCTGAATTGGTATGTGTTTTTAACGTTAATGAGAACGGAGAGTCGTTATCAATTTTCAATATGATATCTTGCTTTTTTATTGAACACTCAATGGTGTCCAACGTGTTAGCGTAGGTATTTAAATGTATTAGGTAAAATAAAGCGGCGATGAACGCCGCTTTGTCATGTATAAAGTATGTCATACTAATTTTGGTAGATAAGACCAACGTTTCCGTTTGCACCATTACCCAACACAGCAGCATTGTCGTGAGACGTTTGCTCAACCATGATTTGGTTCATGTCACTGTTCGTCAAGTCAATGGTTGCGTTTGAATATGAACCAGTTTGTAACGTAAATAGACGGTTATCGTTACTGTTCATTAGGTCGATGTCTACATCGTTTCTATCACCACCACCAACATCGGTATTAACGATAGTTTCTACGTAGTTTCCATCACCCCAGATATCGATAGCCACATCGTTTCTCTCAACGCCACCGTTACTAAACTCTGTATAAGTAGTATTTGAGTCACCGTTGATGTATACGTCAGCTTCGTTTCGTACTGAGCTACCTTTCGCTTTCACTACGGAAATGTTGTAATCACCATCTTGAGTAACACGTAGATCGTTATTTTTACCTGACCCTTTCACTTTCACTCTAGCTTGGTTGCTCAAGCCATCTTGGTCGATAAGCGCGTTGTTTCTTTTATAACGTAGTTTTACGTGCGCCTCATTGAGGTTACCGTCTTGAAGAACGACTACATCTGAGCGTTTACTGTTGTGAGTATCAACAAGTGCGATATGACCGTCAGTGATACCTGATGTGTTTTGCTCAATCAACACGTTAGCATGGTCACCATCACCCATTTGCCAAATTGCGGTGTTATCCATCGCTAAAGGCTCAATAGCGGCTGCTTTGTTTGAGATTCTCAAGTCAGTAACACCCTCTTTTACACCCATTCCAGGTACAGGTGCAGAAGTTGGAAGTGGATCTGCGTGAGCTGCATTAAAACCAATAATGGCACCGACTATAATTCCGATTTTTGTAAGTTTCATAGGTTGTATCCTTATACATTTCCATGTCGACTATGTATCACCTCAAATGAAGCGACTTTGAATCAAGCTGTCCATACTGCGCGCTAATTTGCTTGATTGATGAAGATCCTCATTGAGCTCGATGCATTGACGATCGCAAAGTCGTGCCCGTCTTGAGAGATCCCTAAGTTGTCCCCTCCTGAGCCAGCCATAAACGCCACATTGTGATTACCTTTTTGGTCAATGCTTAATTGGCTACCTTGTCCAGAGAAGTTTGCTTGTCCTATTACCGCCAAATTGTGGTTTCCATCTTGGGAAATTAACGCTTCGCTGTTCCCGCCGATCTGCCCAATTGCAGCGGTATTGTTGGATCCGTCTTGTTTTATGTATGCGACATTATTCCGTCCCACTTGGTTAATACTCGCAGAATTAGAGTGTCCGCTTTGTTTTATCTTCGCTCTATTATTTGCTTTTATTCCAGGACTGTATTGAATAATGGCAGAACTTGAATCAGAGCTGTTTGTTATATCTATTTCTGAGTAGTTATCTAAATCTCCAGAAGAGATGTTATATAAATCGCTGTAGTCATTAATAATATCCTGATCTACATTATGTAAAAAGTCCCCTTCAACACCAGAGGCTGCAGCAATATTTAAACTACCTATTGATAAATATAAAAAAGTTAAGCTGGCAAGTGATGCTGTCCTACTTATCATTATCTTTACCTTAAAGTGTCTGATGCTCGTGTATTCAACTAAATAATATATTCCGTGTTGAACGCCGTGTAACTCACTAGCATGACGAAATATTAGGTTCACAGGTGAATATCATCTATAAACTTAAAGGTGAAAATATTTAATTGCATATGATAAATTTAATTAGTAATTGGCTTTTTTATCCCTCCATTAGTTAATTAAATTCTATTGGAAATTAATTCAAAAGTTTATATATGCCACTGGGAGCATGAATTAGGCTTTAATTGTGTTTCGATGAATCACATTCTCATTTTGTAAACGGACTTTGAATGGGAGCCCTTATGAAAATCAAGCTGCTTACAATTGCTCTATTGTCTTGTGTTGTTAACGCAGGCGAAAAGAGCCATGGTCTTGAAAATGGCGCTCCTTTGGAAAATGGAAAAAAACTTGAGGATTCGACAAATAATCTGAAGGAACAGTTTAACGACTTTAGTGAAGTGAACGGAATAATAGTGGATAGAACAATCACGCGATTAGGTGATGATTTCTATTTCTTTTTCTCGCAATCACTCAATGAGAGTTATCCCGACCTAAAGGAGAATTTGACGGTAAAAGAGAGGCCAACAGCTTTATCAGGAAGCATCATAGAGGTTCTAGAAAACCGATCTTCCGTACAGCGTTGTCTCCCGGTCGTAGACAAGCAAAAGAACGAGCCGCTGATGCAACGCGAGTTGTAGGGAATTACATCATTAGATGGCAAGCGGAAAGGCTCTTTCAGGATACTTACGACCTAGACCATGATGAATTTTAAGGAGCCAAGGATGTCGATACTTTTTAGAAAGGCAGCGCTTATTGCGTTGTTAGCTTCCCCTTCGATTTACGCGAGCGAACTAGTTTATACGCCCGTAAACCCAAGTTTCGGTGGAAACGCTTTAAACAGTTCTCATCTATTTAACCACGCCAATGCTATCAATGATTACGAAGATCCAAGTGCTAGGGATATTTTCGATGAACAAGAATCCGCATTAGATCGTTTGGCCTCTAGCTTAGAGTCTCGCTTGATTAGCCAATTGCTTGCTGACGTAGGCAACGGCAATACTGGGCAACTAGAAACGGAAGATTTCTTCCTCAACATCGTTGATGACTCAGGGACGTTATTGGTTCAAATCGTCGACAAAGCGACTGGTGAGTCAACTGAAATCAGCGTATCGGGATTAAATCCAGACCTCTAATCACAAGGATTGTGTTATGAAATCGATTATTATCGTCTTTCTAACCTTCGTGTTAGGGGGATGCACTTACTCTATGCAAATTCCAGAGACTTCTGAAACGCCTAAGCTGAGGCCGAGAGGATCGACTTACACCGATCTCATCTCATTACCTCAGCCTCGCGGTAAAATATTGGTCTCAGTCTATGACTTTAGAGACCAAACGGGGCAATACAAACCTCAACCAAACAGTAACTTCTCAACAGCTGTACCACAGGGTGGTACATCACTGCTCACGACAGCACTGATCGATTCACAATGGTTCGTCCCTCTAGAGCGTGAAGGGCTACAGAACTTGTTGACGGAACGTAAGATCATTCGTGCAGCTCAGAAAAAAGACAAAGTCGTGAATAATCATGGTGCGGATTTGTCATCCTTGAGTTCCGCCAACATTGTTATCGAAGGTGGGATTGTGGCTTATGACTCAAATATTGTTACCGGAGGGGCTGGCGCCAAATATCTAGGTATTGGTGGTTCCGGGCAATACCGAACGGATCAAGTCACGGTGAATTTGAGAGCCGTCGATGTTCGAACTGGGCAAGTTCTTTTGAGTGTCACGACGACCAAAACCATTTCTTCCCATGAAATCGGCTTCGGTGCATTTCGCTTTGTTGACTATAAAGAGTTGTTAGAAGTTGAGATGGGCTACAGCCAAAATGAACCAGTGAATATTGCCGTAATGTCAGCGATAGATGCGGCAGTGATTCATTTAATCGTTAAAGGAATGAAACGTGGTATGTGGTCGCCTGGTGACCCTAATGCGATGCAAAACCCAATCATTGCTCGTTATTCTGAAGCGAGTACGGACATACTTTAAATAACCGAGTAAGCAGCAAAATAGGGCTATGCGGAAAATGGATCTTACCCGTAGCCCTGTTTTTTTATCTGTTACTCAGCAGGTTTATTTGACGTCACAAGTAATGTCTTTGATCGGTGTCTCTGAGGTAACAAAACAAACATAAGCTTCCGCTGGGTTATTTGGGCCAATTCGAATGTAACCCGCTTTCACCTCGTCTTCATTAAACGAAGCCGAACTCGAGTTTCCAGTTTGGTTATCGTAAAAGCTGGCTTCAAAATTCCCATTCATTTGGCTGGCGATGCGGTTTCTCGTTGTTGATGTTGTGAATGTTACCGTCGCACATCGCATTGGCGGCTTCTCTGTTATGAGAAATTGCCCACTTTCTTTATCTATCACGCCACCCTTTGTATCTGGCTGAATATCGACCGCTTGAAATTGTTCTACCGTACAAGTTTCTTTGGCAGACACTACTGTCGGCATAAGGATGGCAAAGGCTAGGGGAAAAGCGAAAAGTACTGGTTTCATTAGAACAACACCATTTATAAAAAGAGCGAAAGATGATAGCACTACTATAGCGTTGCTAAATGTAAAATGTCTGTTATTAAGGAAGCGCTTTTATAATGAAAAAGTCATGGCATCAAAAATAACTAGTGATCTTCAAACTGACACTGTGCTTTTTGGCTCTGTGATTGTTGGTTAACTGTAAAGCCTTCCTTTTCTAGCAGTTCTAACAGGTTACCTTCTCCTATCAGGTGTAAAGTGCCAACGACTAACAAGTAGTTTCCTTTCGTGTCGAGTTTCCAGTCATTAGCCGATAGTTTGTTTGCCCAGTCAACGTTGCGATCCGTTAGGAATGCTTTTTCAAGCTCGGCTGGCATTTCAGACAACTCCGCAAAATCCTCAAGTTTGGACTCATCGCCCGCTTTCCAGCTTTCAATGAGGCAATGTACGACACGATCCGTTTGGTCAAACTCTTCAAGGCTAGTCAACAACCACTCTTTGCCCGAATCTTTTTGTCCTGCGATTAGGTTAATTTGAAATTGTAGAGGCTCTAAGCTGATAACTGGAACGTCTTGTATGGTTGCCTTATACGCTAATGTTGCGTCTACACCACCCGCCGAGCGATAGCCAAGGTTCTTTAATTGTTGCATTTGTATCGATAGAGATGTTGCCCAAGGTGGAGAGCTCAATAGTTGCTGAGTCGGCATACCCAAAGATTTTGAAATGCTTGTCAGCAACTGCTTTTGTTCTGTGCTGAGCACATCGGCAGTGGTAACTGTTGTAGCCGGGTATACGACACCTTCGGATTTCCTGATATCCGTTTCGATGATTAGGCCATCGCTCTCTTTTAATGTGTCGGTAATCTGCGTGGGAAGTGGATACATGCTTTCATCCCCAACGTGTACAGAACCTAAAATCGTTAAGGTCAGATCATCTTTTTTGGTTTGCCAATACAGAGGCTCTGCTAAAGCGTGCTTAGTAGTAAAGGTAAGAGTGAGTAACGTTAAGTATAAGAATGTACGCAAGAGAGCTCCTAGAGGAAGACGTAACTCGTTAAAAATGATTTTGACGGAGTTTTTTAACGGTTTTTTTTGAGAACAATGTCACGTTGTTTATACGAAAAGTATAACAATACGCTGAAACTCTAAATCCTTTTTGGCTATCAATGACACGATTTTATGAAATCGGTAAAAAAGATTGTGATTCATTTCTCAAATTTTACGTCAAAATTAAAATGACGGAAGTGCCGTTGATTCTAACTTGATGATTTTAATATAAATAATATTATCAAGATTTTTGAGATTTGAAGCCGATCACTTTATTAACTCGATTTAATTCACGGTAAAAAATAAGCCCATATAGTTTATCTAACTTTCGAAGCGCTCCATTTTGCTTCTTACTCAATTTTTAATTTATGGGTGAATATGATGTTGAAGAGAAACTTACTATCTGTAGCGGTATTGGCTGGCCTAACGGGGTGTGCAGTAACACAAGCACCAGAACAAAAAGTAGTGAATGCACTGGCTGAAAATCTTGATGTTCAGTACGAAATTCTAACTAACCACGGTGCGAATGAAGGCTTAGCTTGTCAGGACTTAGGTGCTGAATGGGCGTCATGTAACAAAGTAAACATGACACTAACTAATGAAGGCGAAGCGATTGATTCTAAAGATTGGAGCATCTACTTCCACAGTATTCGTCTTATCCTAGATGTTGATAATGAGCAATTTAAGATCACTCGTGTTACTGGTGACCTTCACAAGCTAGAACCGACTGAAAAATTCGACGGCTTTGCGGCTGGTGAAGAAGTCGTTCTTCCGTTAACGAGTGAATACTGGCAACTGTTTGAAACTGACTTTATGCCAGGTGCATTTGTGACGGCGCCAAACGCAGAACCTAAGATGATTGCATCATTGAATACAGAAGATGTTGCGTCGTTCGTAACCGGTCTAGAGGGTAACAACCTTAAGCGTACGCCTGATGATAATAACGTAATGGCAACAGCGGTGACTCGTTTTGAAAAGAATGCTGATCTAGCAACTCAAGATGTATCAACAACGCTATTGCCAACGCCAATGTCGGTAGAAGCGGGTGAAGGTTCAGTGAGTATTGCTGGTGGTATTGCTTTACCAAAAGACGCATTCGACGCTGATCAGTTCGCAGCAATTGAAGAACGTGCAGATGTGGTAAACGTAGATGTGAGTGGTGACCTTCCTGTAAGTGTTGCCGTTGTTCCTACTCAGTTTACGGGTGATTTAGCAAAATCTGGCGCTTATGAACTAAGCATCTCGGAAGAGGGGATTGCGATTAAAGCGTTTGATAAAACGGGTGCTTTCTACGCAGTTCAGTCTATTTTTGGCCTAATAGATAGTCAGAACGCTGAATCATTACCACAACTGTCAATTAAAGATGCACCGCGCTTTGATTACCGTGGTGTGATGGTGGACGTTGCTCGAAACTTCCACTCAAAAGATGCCATCCTAGCAACGCTAGATCAAATGGCGGCATACAAGATGAATAAACTGCACCTTCACTTAACGGATGATGAAGGCTGGCGCTTAGAAATCCCAGGTTTACCAGAGCTAACGGATGTAGGGTCTAATCGTTGTTTTGATTTGGATGAACAAAGCTGCTTACTGCCTCAGCTAGGTTCTGGTCCAACAACAGACAACTTTGGCTCTGGTTTCTTTAGTAAAGCGGATTACGTCGAAATCTTAAGCTACGCTAAAGCGCGCAGCATCGAAGTTATCCCTGAAATTGATATGCCAGCACACGCTCGTTCAGCTGTGGTATCAATGGAAGCGCGTTACACTCGCCTAATGGCGGAAGGTAAAGAAGCAGAAGCGAACGAATACCGCTTGATGGATCCACAAGATACATCGAACGTAACCACGGTTCAGTTCTACGATAAGCAAAGCTTCATTAACCCATGTATGGAGTCATCAACTCACTTCGTAGATAAAGTAATCTCTGAAGTGGCGGCAATGCACCAAGAAGCGGGCGTCCCGCTAACGACTTGGCACTTCGGCGGCGATGAAGCGAAAAACATCAAGTTAGGCGCAGGCTTACAAGATATTAATGCAGAAGATAAAGTGGCTTGGAAAGGCAACATCGATTTGTCTAAGCAAGATAAGCCGTTCCAACAATCACCACAATGTCAGTCATTGATCGCTGATGGTACTGTAAGTGATTTCGGTCATCTACCAAGCCACTTCGCAGAACAGGTTTCTAAGATTGTTGCAGAGAAGGGTATTCCACACTTCCAAGCATGGCAAGATGGTCTGAAATACAGCGAAGGTGAAGAAGCATTTGCAACCGAAAGCACTCGCGTGAACTTCTGGGACGTTCTTTACTGGGGCGGAACTTCATCAGTATACGATTGGTCAGCAAAAGGGTATGACGTGATTGTCTCTAACCCAGACTACGTATACATGGATATGCCATACGAAGTTGATGCAGCTGAGCGCGGTTACTACTGGGCAACACGTGCAACCGATACTCGTAAGATGTTTGGCTTCGCACCAGAAAACATGCCACAAAACGCAGAAACGTCACTAGATCGTGATGGCAATGGTTTTACTGGTAAAGGTGAGGTTGAAGCGAAACCTTTCTACGGTCTGTCAGCTCAACTTTGGTCTGAAACAGTACGTACGGACGAGCAATATGAATACATGGTGTTCCCTCGCGTATTGGCAGCAGCAGAGCGTGCATGGCACCGAGCTGAGTGGGAAAACGACTACAAGGTTGGTGTTGAATACTCTCAAGAAACTAACTTAGTGAATAAGCAAGCGTTGAACAGCGACTTTAATCGCTTCGCGAATATTCTTGGTCAACGTGAGCTAGCTAAGCTAGAAAAAGCGGGTATTGACTACCGACTACCAGTTCCAGGTGCGAAGGTTGTTGACGGTAAGCTAGCGATGAACGTTCAGTTCCCAGGTGTAGAGCTGCAATACTCTGCTGATGGCGAAAACTGGCTAACGTACGATGAGCAACAACGTCCATCAGTTTCTGGTGAAACGTATATCCGTTCTATCTCTGAAACTGGCGAGAAAGTAAGTCGAGTGACCTCAGTTAAATAATCGATAAGCACTATTAATAGAAGAGCTCCTGACCTTTATCTTATTCAAGATAAAACGGGAGCTCTTTTTGTTTACTGCGAATTAGGTGTTTATCCAAAACTGAAACATATAGAAATCGCCTTTGTTCATATCATCAACAATGCACATAATGTGACTTTAATCCCAAAAGTGACGAGCCTCTCATTATTCTCTTCAAAAAATAAGTCCCCAATAAAAAACTCTAAATCAGATGTGATTCAACTATCTAAATCTAATTTTTCTACGTGAAATAACGTGATCCCGATCTGTATGTTTTTCCATCTTGAGTTTTTTATCAATTTTTATGTTTTTAAATTACTGATTTTAAAGGGTTAAATAACTTATCTTTTTTTGATAGTGAGAAGGATCACTCTGTCGGTCCTTTTATTTTGAAACGCAAATTAATTCGAGCAACATAGATTTCATGCCAGGGAGGCTACCAATTATTCAAGCGGTGAAGGTGAATGATGTACCGAAGATATGCCGCTGAAAAAATCAAACTAAGGCAGTTTACTATGAAAAAAATTATCGCTCTAAGTGCTCTTTCTCTTGCTTTCGCTTCTAGTGCTTTTGCTGGTTCTTCTTACGTAACAGGTAACATCCAAATTCACGATGATGGCCGTATCCACGGTTCTGACATGACTTCTACGCTAGAAGCTGGCCACACGTTTGATAACTCTCTTGGCGGCTTCACGGTTTACACTGAGTTTGACGGTATCCAACTGGGTAAGCTCGAAGGACTAACTGCTGCTGAAACTGGTACGGTGGCAACAGATGGTCAAGCAAACGCATTCATCACTGTTGGTGGTGAGCAAGCGTTCAATATTACTGACAACCTATGGGTTGCGGCGGGTTACCAACATGTATTCTCTGCGGGTGAGAGCATTCAATTCCGCCCATTAGTTAAAATCGGCTACAACTTCGATAACGGTATCTCTATTAGTAACCGTACACGTGCTCACATCGATGATACTCCTAACGATGACAAAACTGACTACCGCATGGATAACCGCATTGCATACACAGTGAACGAAGACCTAGCACTTAGCTACAACAACGTTTACATGATCGAAGCTGAAGCTATGGACCACGAGTTACGTGCAACATGGACTCGTCAAGGCGTACAGCCTTACTTCGAGTTCCGCAGCCAAGCTAACGGCGTAGACTTCGCAAATGGCTCTTCTAAGCAGAACAACGCATTTGTATTCGGTGCTTCTTACGGCTTCTAAGCTGATTTATTTAGTGGTTTAGTCAACGAGACTACCCGTTATAGCTTTTCCAAAGCACTTCCTTCGTGAATGACCGAGGGGATTGAGCGGCACTAACAGCCCGGTTAGTGTCGCGACAAGATTTGCTTTACTGTCCAAAAGCAAAGAGCCTAGTAAGTAAGCCACTGTCTTGGGTTTACTTAATACTAGGCTCTATTTTTATGCTTTCATTTCTAGTTAAGGTGCACTTTAGTTGCCTTTGTAATGACGGTACTCAAACACCTGACCTTTGTCATTAAACGCATATACAGAGTATTCGTCTTTCTTATCGCCATACTCCATACCCGGTGAGCCCATTGGCATCCCCGGAACCGCTAAACCAATCGCATTGCGTGGTGGGTTTTCTAAAAAGGCTTTCACGTCTTCTGCTGGGATGTGCCCTTCAAATACGTAACCGTCAATCTCTGCTGTGTGACAAGATGCTAGCTCAGGTGTTACCCCTAGCTTTTGCTTGATTGGGTTCATATCATCGTGGAGTTTCTCTGTTACATCGAAACCAGCATCACGCATGTGCTCGGTCCATTCTGTACAACAGCCGCAGTATGGCGATTTATGGTTTAGAACATCAGTTGCGAGAGCTTGTCCTGAAATTGCAGCGAGTGCAGTAAGAGTCATAATTTTACGAATCATGGCTAACCTCATGAATATGATTATTGTTGATATTAGAATGGGTCGGTTTGAACAGTCTCAATCTATTGGCATTACTTACCACAGTAATGGACGACATCGCCATGGCTGCGCCCGCCACCACTGGGCTTAGTAAAAATCCGAAAAATGGGTAGAGCACACCTGCCGCGATGGGAATGCCCAGTGAGTTGTAGATGAAGGCACCAAAGAGGTTTTGCTTCATGTTTCTCACCGTTGCTTGGGACAGTTCTATCGCATTACTAACAGATAGAGGTGACGAGTTGAGAAGTGTCATTTGTGCACTCTCGATCGCCACATCACTGCCACTGCCCATTGCGATACCTATATCGGCCTGAGCCAGTGCAGGTGCGTCGTTTATACCGTCTCCAACCATTGCTACACTCTTATATTGTTGTTGAAGCTGAACAATATGTTGCGCCTTCTGCTCTGGTAGTACTTCAGAGATAACCTCATCGATACCGACGCTTTTGCCAATCGCTTGAGCAACTGAGTCGTTGTCGCCAGTGAGTAGCACTGTGTGAATTCCGGCGGATTTTAGTTGAGCAATGGCTTGTTTGCTATCTATTTTTAATGCGTCTGAAATGCCGAATATGCCTTCCAGTTTTTGGTCGATTACTACGAAGATTGGCGTCCATGCTTGTGCGCGGCAAAGTTCAATAAAGTCACTACCTATTTGAGTATCAACACCGAGTTGGGTTAGGTATTTCAGAGAGCCGACTTGGACGTGTTTGCCGTTAATGTTGGCCTGTACGCCAAGGCCGCGGCGGTTTTCAAAGTCGCTGTATGGGAGTGTTGAAACTCCTAAGTTCTCGGCATGCTGGCAAACGGCTTTGGCAAGCGGGTGCTCAGATCCTACTTCCACGGAATAAGAGTAAGCCAGTAATTCCCGTTCCGTTAGATTAGGGTAAAAGGCCTGTTGAACGCTTGGTTTTCCTTGGGTCAATGTGCCTGTTTTATCAAACACAACAGCATCGATCTTACTGGCTGACTGCAATACATCAGCATCTTTGATCAGAACACCAAACTCAGCAGCTTTGCCGACACCTACTGTAATAGAAAGTGGCGTCGCAAGGCCTAGAGCACACGGACAGGCGATGATCAGCACAGTCGTGGATACGACAAGCATGTAACTTGCACTTGGTTGTGGGCCAACAAAAAACCACACTAAGGCAGCAACGGCTGCGATTGCGACGACAACAGGAACGAAAACAGCAGAGATAGAGTCAGCAAGCTTGGCAATTGCAGGTTTACTGCTTTGTGCTTGGCGAACCATCTGGATAATGCGAGCCAACATAGTGCTTGAGCCAATTCCTGTCGCTTCAATAACTAAGCTGCCATCACCATTAATGGTACCTGCAGAAACGCCATCATTAACTGATTTTACGTTGGGAAGCGGCTCACCAGTTAGCATGGATTCATCGATGTAAGACTCACCTGATACCACAACTCCATCAACCGGTACTTTCTCACCCGGTTTGACACGTATCTGCATACCCACTTGGATAGCTTCTACAGCAATGATTTGCTCTTTGCCATCGACGATAACCATCGCTTTTTGAGGTTGTAAATTAATCAGTGCTTGTAGCGATTTCGTAGTGCGTGCTTTGGCCTTGGCTTCGATGTAGTGACCCAAAGAAATAAGGCCTATTATCATCGCGCTCGCCTCAAAATAGACATGGCGAGAGGCTTCAGGGAACCATGATGGAATGAGCACAACCAACATCGAGTAGAACCATGCTGCGCCTGTACCCAAAGCAACTAGCGTGTCCATGGTCGCGCGTTTGTGCATCAAGGATTGCCACGCGTTAGTGAAGAAGCTGCGTCCAGAGGTGGCTAGCAGCACTAAACAGACCACACCAATGAATCCCCAAGCCAGTTGGTCGTTAAATGTAGTAATGGTCATGCTGCCGCCGAACACACCCCAAGCCATCAGCGGAGCTCCAAGCAGTAGCGCACTTACTGAGTTTTTCAGGAAGGCCTGTTGAGTGCGAAGTTGTTGTTCTTGCTGTTTTTGTTGTTGTGTTGCCGCATCATCAACAAACTCGGCGCCATAACCTGCAGTTTTAACCGATTCGATGAGCTCGTTTTCGATGAGGTCACGTGTTTTAGAGGTGAAAACCAAGGCCGTTTGCTCGGCAAGGTTGATCTGAGCTTGGTCGACGAACTCGTTCTTTTTCAGTGCTTTTTCGACTGAAGAGACACAACTCGCACACGTCATTCCTTCAAGGACAAGGTGGTAAGTGTATTGACTCGCAACGCGGTCAGTTGGCGTCGCTTCTGTAGGATCTAATTTTTTATCTTCTTCTAAATCTGAACTCGGTGAGAGCTCATTTGCTTCAGAGTAGGGAGCGGCGTGGTAACCCAGGCTTTTGACCAGCTTAATCACCTCAGACTCAGAAAGCAGAGTAACCAGTGATAATTCCTGTTTGCTGATTTCTAGGTTTGAGGCTTGCTCAGTTTGTTCAAGCGCTTGAGTCAGTTTGCTCACACACTTGCCGCAGCTCAGACCGGATAGCGAAAGGTGCAGCTGATTACCCATAGAATAGCCAAGCGTTGCTAACTGTTCGTTGAGCTGAATGTAACTAAATGGAGTCGAAATATCGATGTAGGTCGGCGATATGTCATTAATCATCGTGCTGTCGAGATCGCTAAACAGTGTGCGAACTTTCTTCGCGCAACCCATGCAATTTAGGCCGTTGAGCGCGGTTGTATAGTGGTTCATATCGATACTCCAATTCTCATCTACGCCTAACATAAACCTTCCCGTAAGGGTAAGGTCAAACATAAATTCAAGAATTTGATCTTGGTGGAGTGCTAGCTGGTGGTTTCAGTTTGGAATGGAA
This sequence comes from Vibrionales bacterium SWAT-3, assembly GCA_000169995.1. Classification (GTDB taxonomy): domain Bacteria; phylum Pseudomonadota; class Gammaproteobacteria; order Enterobacterales; family Vibrionaceae; genus Vibrio. The sequence continues at coordinate 14,789 of AAZW01000009.1, forward strand.
GAGGGAAATTGAGAATGTGCGGCTATAATCTACTGGCTAAGACTATTTATTTACGACTTTAAGGGCGTAATTGGCCTTTCAATCACGGCTTTCGTACAACAACAGCGCATTAATCATTCACTACTGATTGTAGATTTAAGCGGTGGTGATAAAATAGCGCCCAAAATTTAGTGATGGTTGACTATTGCAGGCCTTGTAATAGGCTCCACTAAAAGAATCACCTACATAATCAAGGTATTTAAATGACGGTTAAAACTCGTTTTGCTCCTAGCCCAACTGGCTATCTTCACGTTGGTGGTGCACGTACTGCACTTTACTCTTGGCTATTCGCTAAAAACCAAGGCGGTGAATTCGTTCTACGTATCGAAGACACAGACCTTGAGCGTAACTCTCAAGAAGCGGTTGATGCAATTCTAGAAGGCATGCAATGGATGGGTATGGAATGGGACGAAGGTCCTTACTACCAATCTAAGCGTTTTGACCGTTACAACGAAATGGTTGATAAGCTTCTAGCTGAAGACAAAGCATACAAATGCTACGCGTCTAAAGAGCTGCTTGATGAAATTCGTGCAGAGCAAGAAGCAAACAAAGAGATGGCTCGTTACGATGCGAACCACCCTAAAATTATTGCCGCTAACGAAGCTGCGCAAGAAGGCGATGCGTGCGTTATCCGTTTCCGCAACCCTAAAGAAGGCAGTGTAGTATTTGATGACCAAATCCGTGGTCGCATTGAAATTTCTAACAGCCAACTTGATGACCTAATCATTCGTCGTACAGACGGCGCTCCTACTTACAACTTCGTAGTAGTAGTGGATGACTGGGACATGGGTATCACACACGTTGTTCGTGGTGAAGACCACATCAACAACACACCTCGTCAAATTAACATCTATGAAGCACTAGGCGCGCCAGTTCCAACTTTCGCTCACTGTGCAATGATCCTAGGTGATGACGGTGCGAAACTGTCTAAGCGTCACGGTGCTGTATCAGTAATGCAATACCGCGACGAAGGTTACCTACCAAACGCACTAAACAACTACCTTGTTCGTTTAGGTTGGTCTCACGGCGACCAAGAGATCTTCTCTCAAGAAGAGATGATTGAGTTCTTCAGCCTGAACGCAATCAGCAAGTCTGCGTCTGCATTCAACACTGAAAAGCTTCTTTGGTTGAACAACCACTACATCAAAACTTCTGAGCCTGAGTACGTTGCAAAATACCTGCAATGGCACCTAGACGCACAGAAAATCGATACAACAAACGGCCCTGCTATCACTGAAGTGATCAAGCTAGTAGGCGAGCGTTGTAACACGCTTATCGAACTTGCTGAGCAATCTCGTTACTTCTACGAAGATTTCTCTGAGTTTGAAGCTGGCGCGGCTAAGAAGCACCTACGTGGTGTTGCTAAAGGCCCACTAGAGCTTGCTCTTGCTAAGGTTGAAGCACTTGAAGAGTTCACAACGGCAAACATCAAAGACGGTGTGATTGCAGCAGTATGTGAAGAGCTAGAGATCGGCATGGGTAAAATCGGTATGCCACTTCGCGTAGCAGTAACAGGCGGCGGTCAGTCTCCTTCTGTTGATGCTGTGATGGAGCTTGTTGGTAAAGAGCGCGTAATCGCTCGCATCAAGATGGCTCTTGAGTTCATCGCAGAGCGTGAAGCTAACGCTTAATTGAGCGATTGCTAGATTCAAAAAAGGGTCAGTAACTTGGTTACTGACCCTTTTTATTTGTCTCAACTTTTATTGTCTAAACAACTTCGTTTGTTGTCTAAATAACTCGTTTTATTGTTTAAATAGCTTCGCTATAGCTGGTCGTCGGCAATCATTTGAGTTGCTTGCGCGGCTGTTTTCTTATCGAATAAAATATCCATCATCGCTTTGATGCGCTCCATATCGTCACCAAACTTGGAAAAGTTTCCGCTGTTTGGTGCTTTAAACTCGACGTTACCAACGCGCTGCTGATCTTGATAAGCAGAGACCTTTGCGTCTGCCACAAAGGTTCTCAAATCCCAGCTCCAACGAGATACGTAATCTAGCGTGACTTCTTCAGGCTTGTGTTCAGAGCCGTCTGCGACAACCTTACACTTTACTTGGTTGTTCAAACACCAGTCGAGCATCGAATCAAGAAACACAGTGCGTGTCTTGGTATCTTCTACTATGGTGATGTTTTTAATGTTGTTTGCTTCCGGCAGTGCGTTTCCTGAATACTTAGGAGCACTACAACCTGCGAGTAAAGTGACAGCAGCAACGGCTAACCAGTTTTTCATTATCTATCCTAGATTTTCTTAAAGATGATAGAGGTGTTGATGCCACCAAAGGCAAAGTTATTGCTCATTAGATATTCAACATCTAGTTTGCGACCTGAGCCTGTGATGTAATCGAGCTTGCCGCATTGTTCATCGACATTCTCTAGGTTTAGGGTCGGGCTGAACCAACCACTGTGCATCATCTCAAGGCTTAACCACGCTTCAATAGCGCCACACGCGCCAAGTGTGTGGCCAAAGTAGCTTTTCAACGAACTAATAGGTACTTCGCCAAAGATATTCGCTGTCGCATTGCTCTCTGCAATATCGCCTTTTTCAGTCGCAGTACCGTGAGCAGAAACATAGCCAATCTTCTCAGCTGGAAGTTGTGCGTCCCTCAATGCTTTTTCCATACAGGTTTGCATGGTTTCCATTTGAGGTTGGGTCACGTGGGCGGCATCGCAGTTGCTAGCGAAACCAATGATTTCGGCATGGATTTTTGCGCCGCGAGCAACCGCATGTTCGTATTCTTCAAGGATAAGGGTTCCAGCGCCTTCGCCGATAACCAAGCCATCACGCTCGCTGTCGTATGGGCTTGGCGATTTCTTGGGTGTGTCGTTTTTTAAACTGGTAGCGAAAAGGGTATCGAAAACGGCAGACTCAGTTGGGCATAGTTCTTCACCACCACCGGCAACCATGACGGTTTGGTAACCATGCTTGATCGCTTCATAGGCGTAGCCAATGGCTTGGCTTCCTGAAGTACATGCGCTACTGGTGGGAATCACGCGACCACGTAGACCAAAGAACAGACCTACGTTTACCGCGGCTGTGTGCGGCATCATTTGAACGTAAGTGGTTGCTGTGATTGCTCGTGTCGACTTCTCATTCAACATCACACCAAACGCACCAACCGCATCGGTACTGCCGGTTGAAGAGCCGTAAGCGATACCAGTCTCACCATTGGTCAATACATTGTGACCAATTAAGCCGGCTTGGTCCAATGCATTCTCAGTAGCAACGGTTGCTAGGCGTGATACTCGGCCCATGCCACGCACTTGCTTACGCTTGTAGTGTTTAGGCAGTTGGAAGTCATCAATAGGCGCTGCTAGCTTAGTGTTGAGACCATCATATTGCTCGAAACTTGGCATATATTGAGTCGCATTTTCATAGGCCTTTAGTTTTGGCTCTATCTGTTGCCAGTCGTTACCAAAAGCAGTAACACCAGACATTCCAGTTACAACAACGCGGCGGGTCATACTAAGCCTCCATTTACTGAAATCACTTGGCGAGTTACGTAGCCTGCAATATCAGACATTAGGTAGCTGACTAGACCTGCCACTTCTTCCGGCTCACCCATTCGGCGCAGTGGTACTTGAGGAAGCGCGTGATCTTTCACGTGCTCGTCAACCATACCGGTGTCAATTAAGCCTGGAGCGACACAGTTTACAGTGATCTTGCGTTTTGCGAGTTCTAGGGCTAGAGACTTAGTCGCGCCAATCACCCCCGCTTTTGCCGCCGCATAGTTAGTTTGACCACGGTTACCCATAATGCCTGATACAGACGCTAGCGTGACGATACGGCCACCTTTACGCTTTTGCACCATAGGCATGACACAAGGGTGAAGTACGTTGTAGAAGCTGTCGAGGTTGGTATGGATCACGCCATCCCACTCTTCTTCTGTCATCGCTGGGAATGCAGTGTCGCGAGTAATGCCTGCGTTGTTTACTACGCCGTAGTAAGCGCCATGTTCAGCAATATCAGACTCTAGCTTTTCACGACATTCGCTGCGGTTGCTGATATCAAATTGGATAAGACGTCCACCGCCACCTTGCTCGGTGATCGATTGTAGAGTCTCTTCAGCACCTTGCTTGTCACCCATGTAATGAACGGCGATTTCAAATCCGTCTTTCGCGAGTTGAATAGCGATCGCTTTACCAATGCCTTTGCTGGCACCAGTGACTAAAACCTGACGGGTCATGATGGGCTCCTAGTTTTCATTTCTTGTAATTTTTGTTCGGTTGGCACGTAAACATTGAGTTGGCATTGAGCTACCAACTCGCCTTGGTCTTCGACTCTTGCGGTAAATACGGCCATACCACTGTCTTCCATAAGCTGTTCAGCATAGATATCAAGGGTCTGACCTTGAGTAAACTCATCACACAGTGATTTATAGCGACGAGATCCAAGTAGGAAACCGATAGGGGGAGTGGTGCCGCTTTTGAGAGCATGGTATCCAGACCAAGCCGCTACAGACTGCGCCATAAACTCGATGCCAACATAAGCTGGGACTGTTTGAGATTCGGCATTGAAGAATAGATTATGGTCACCAATATCGACCTGACAGTGGATCGACAACGCCTCTACGCTGATAGCACGATCGATTAATATCATCGGATCATCGTGAGGGAGAAGTTGGTCTACAGAAGGGATATCAGTCATTTACTACACCAAAAATCAGGCTAATGTTGTTGCCACCAAAAGCAAACGAGTTGCTTAAGATATTCTTTACTTTAAGTTTCTGGGAACAGTTTACCAAATCAACCTCAATATCTTCAGCTTTATCCTGACATTTTTGTAAGGGAAGCGGTAAGTCATATTTCAAAATATGCCAAGCAATTGCAGCCTCAATCGCACTTGCTGCGCCTAGAGTATGCCCGGTTAACGGCTTGGTAGAACTTACGGGAACCTTGTTTGCAAAAATACGATGGATGGCTTTACTTTCCATCGAGTCATTCAGTGGCGTTGCTGTACCATGCGCATTGATGTAACCGATGTCTTCTTCGGTTAACTGTGCAGAATATAAAGCTTTTTTCATCGATTGTTCAGCTCCATTTCCTTCAGGATGAGGCGCTGAAATGTGGTGTGCATCAGAGCTATCACCACAGCCTAATAAGGCAATTTGAGGTGTGTTTTGAGTAGAATGAACACGCTTGATCTTGGTTTTACTGAGCAACATAAATGCGGCTGCTTCACCAATATTGATGCCATCTCGAGATTCGCTAAATGGCTTACAATGTTTAGTTGAAAGGGCTTCAAGACCATGGAAACCATTGAGTGTCAGCTTACATAAGGTATCAACACCACCGACTAACACGGCATCAGCCATGCCTGAATCTAACAAGCGCTGGGCGGTCAGAAACACGCGGCCGCTGGATGAGCAAGCCGTAGAGATGACGTAGTTTGGCCCCGTTAATACGCAGTATTGGCTAACGAACTCAGAAGTGTCACCAAGCTCTTGTTTTGAGTAATGGTAATCTTCTGGAAACTCACCGTTTGTCAGTTTTTGTTTGAAGGCTGCTTCACCATCGGAGATACCAGAGGTGCTGGTACCGATAACAACAGCAATGCGGTCTGCGCCAAATTGTGCCTTGGCAAGTTCAATAGAATCTTTGATTTGGTTGAGAGCTGATAACGCCAGTTGATTATTGCGAGTGGCATACTTCACGAGAGTGGATGGAACCTCTGGTAGCGCACCTGCGATTTTGCCAACGACAGTGTGTTTGCCGTCGTTCAGCATATCACTGACTTCAACCATGTTCGGTTCACGTTCGCCTTTTAGGCAGTCATGAATGTCAGTAATACTTGAGCCTAGCGCTGAGTGGAAACCACAGTCTTGGATATAAATAGGCATAGTGTTTAGCTCTTACTTGGGTTATCGACAATCGTTGAATTCAACGTTTGTATAGTAATGGTGTAGCCTTGGGTCAAATGTTTGAAAACAATGTTGCCTGCCGTTTTGTGTGTATTCGGTTCGGCTTGATAATCAATTCGTATGATTGCCTGCTTTTTGTCATCGAACACAGTGCGGCTGTTATCTGTATCGACCAAATGCCAGCCTATACCTTGTAGCGGTTGTGCCCATGCTTCTGCAGGCCACAAGGTGAGCATCAAATTAAACAGTACCTGTTCGGGCTGCGGTAGGGTAGCGCCGAGGCCAGATAGTACTTGTGTTTCAATGGCTTGGTTTTGATACTGCAGCGATAAGATGCGTGTACCCCAAGAAGAAAAGCCGGCCAAAACGACCTTATCGGGCGTAACTTCAACTTGAACCGGTAACTGCTGGGTATCCTCTTGCCAGGTTGCGCTAATCAACTGACTTGCTGTTAATGAGTATCCAAGTTCTTCGGGTAGAGGCAAGGCGAGTTCTGTGCTTTGGTTGATAGTGACGCTCGCACCTGTCGGTTGTTGAGAAACCATTGAACAGGCGTTGAGTAGTAACCCTAGCACGATGGCGAGCACTATCTTGATTGTCTTGTTCATCTAAAGGCCTCGCGAGGTTTGGTTTTTTCTGTGGTTTGTTTGCTGTTGATTGCGAGTGGAGAAAGTAGCCATGCCACAAAAATACCAGTTAACACGGTAATCCCGAAGCTATGAATCGCATGAGTCTGACTCAGTGACAGTAAGCCGAATGACAGCAGTGTCGTGAGGCCAGATAAGGTGATCGCTAATAGGGTGCTTAGCGACTTCTTCTGCTCCGCAAAGAACAGGGTGTAGTCGATACCAATACCTAAAATTAGAATCAAACCAAGCAGATTAAATAGGTTCAGTGTTGAGCCTAAAGCGCCAGTCACCGCTAACCCCGAGACACCTGCAATTAGAGATGGCAGAAGCATCAATAGGCTTTGTTTTACGCCATATCGCCAACCTAGCACCATGCCAATAGCAGCGAGTGCAATCAATAACAGCTCGGTAATTTTGACGCGGTACTCAGCAAAAAGAGATGAGATTTCATCTGCTTTATTGAGGTATTTCACACCTTGTTGTTGAGCAAAGTCTGAATCCAGCCACTGTGAGAACTGCTCAGTGTCAACGACGTCTTTGATCATGATAACCGACGCTGCTTGGTTATTGATTGGTTGTAACCAAAGTGGGCGAATCGGCTCTGATACAGGCGACGATAGAAACTCATCGAGCGTGATCGGACTGTATTTAGGAAGCTCTGGGAAGCTCGGCCAGCCAAGCGTAGTTTGTAATGTGGCGCTTTGACTATCATAAAGTTGCTTAACTAGCTGATAGTTATGGTGTTGTTCTTGCTCACTTGGCAGGTGTTGATTGACGCTGCGATAGCCTGAGATAGCTTGCTGAGCGACTAAGTTATCAAGATTAGAACTGATCAATGCTAACTTATTGAGCAGCGCTTGGTTACTTTCTGCAGTAACCAGCAGCATGTTCTGAGCACTACCTAAACCAGATATATCAGAGATGGCTTGCTCCTGTTGTTTTAGCTCGTCAGGCATTGCTTGAAGTTGTCTGATATCGTCGTCGTAGCGGACCTGAGTGATTGACGCTAAACTTAAGACGGTCACTATCAATGGCAAGCCAATTCTAAATCTAGGATGGCTCCACAAGTTTAACCATGTGTGCCAAAGGCCAGCTAAAGGAAGCGCTCGCTCTTGGCTTGGTTTAGAGGCCAATACAGGGTACCAACACACCACGCTAGCGTAGGCGGCGATAAGTCCGATAGACGAGAATAGCGCAAGTTGCTGTAGACCAGGGAAGGGCGCAACCAGCAGCCCTAAATATCCAATTAAGCTAGTGATTAAACCTAGGGTAATGGCAACTAAGATGTGCTTTAGCCCTTTATCACTCTGCCATCGGCTTCCAGCGGCCAAACGGTCAGTGAGGTAATGGAACGAGTAATCGATGGATACGCCAATCAAGCTCGCGCCAAACACCAAGCTGAATAGGTGGACCTTGCCAAAGATAGCGACGGTGCTTGCCAATGCGACCAATAACCCCGTGCTAATTGAGAGTAAAGACAAGGCAAGTGGGAGTGCGCTACGAAACGTTAACCACACCAATAAAATTACGCCCGCTAATGACCCTAAACCAATAGTGCTGATTTCAGACTTCGCACTTTGGGTGCCGTAATTTGCGTAGAAAACCACGCCAGTGTGCTGAACTTTAACGTCAAATTGCTTCTCAATGTCTCGCTCTAAAGTATCTAACGCGGGTAGTTGTTTTTGAATCGTCAGGCTATAAGGAGAGCCCGCCAGCGTTGCGGCAACGAGGATATGTGATTGCTCTTGAGATTGAGCGGTGAGATAGCCATCTTTAAGCCCAAAGTTACTCGAACGAGTGCCAACCTCGCTTATATAGTCACGAAATAACAGGAATGGGTCTAAGGTTAGCTCGGTCGCTGTCACGCCTGAAAAAGGGTTGTACAAGGATTGAATCACATACTGAGCTCGTGACTCAGGTGCGTGCGTAAGAGTCTCTTTTTGTTGCTCTGTTAGTAGCTGAGCCCGATGACGGAAGTAGAAGTCACTCCATCGGCTTTGTGTGCTCGAGTTTATTTTACCTTGCACGTGTTTGAAGAGTTCTGAACCACCTGAAAACGAGTCGTGATTGAGTGCTTTTTCAAAGGCTTTGGTTGCCGCGATGGTGTTCTTGATGTCTGATCCACTTAAGATGAATACGACTTCTTCACTCATCGAGTTGGAAATTTGCTGGAAAGCTTGTTCAACCATAGGATCTTGCTGATTTTCAGGCAGCAATTTCATGATGTTGCTTTCGATAGGCACTGAAGAAGAAAAAGCGAACTGTTTAATCAACAGTCCGCTGAATAGTGCCACAATCACTAGCCAGACAAGGGCAAGCTTAGAGTTGAAATTGTTGCGCTTCGGCATCTGACAATACTTCCGGTTGATGGCTTAGCTGGCTGAATTCGATCACCGTGCTGTCCCCACGAATCTCTTTTAGCTCGATTCGCTCAATATCACTGTTGCCTTGTAGCGTTATGGCTTCAAATACCGCATTCATTGGCGCACTTTTTGGCGTAAGGATAAGTGTCCATGAATTGTTGTTTGTATTCTCGTCTGGGCTTTGCATTGTTGCAGGCTCGAATGACAGTGAGAACTGCTCTTGAAGCTTTTGTGTATCACCGTGGAACACCGATAGGAAAATATGGCTGAAATAAAATGCCATTGGGTTTTCTTTATCGGTGATGATTTTAGCGGGCTGGTCGGCAAACCTTTGGCTCAACTTGTTGTCGGTGAGCACTAAGTTCACCGGAAACGGTGTGGTTTGTGTCCAAAGTAGGCCACTTGATTTGTCTAACAGGAATGTACCGTGCGACGTCAGAGGTTGGGCAAACATCTCCATATTGCGCGTTTGAGTAAACTCACCACGAACAATACTGTTTTCGCTGAGTACCGTTTGCAGTTCTGAGATAGAACCGACGGAAGCTTTGTTCTGATTAGCGGTAGCAAGGCCACTAATCGTCATAGACACAAGCCCTAGCAGCAAGACGCTGATATGTTTACGACTGCGTTTAAACAGATTCATGATTCACCTGTTGTGAGTTAGAAGCTGGAGATTGATGATCAGTTGCTAGAGGTAAGCAACCAAACTGGTGCCAGTGCTCGACTTTATCGGTAAACACTTTCGGTGAAGCGAAGCACATCTCTTGCTCTTCAATGGTCACGGCAACCTGCATTGTGTGTGCGCGTGTCATGCGAGCTCCGGTTAGGGCATCATGAATTTCATAATCAACGCGCAGGCGGTTTTCCCACTCGGTGAGCTTCGCTGTGACCTTAATCTTGTGATTAAACGGTATCGCTTTGATGTATTTTACGCGGGTATCGATGATAGGCCACATGTAGCCGGAATCCTTCATCTCATGGTAGTTGTACTCAATCTTATCCATCATGATGCGTCTTACTTCCTCAAAAAACCGGAAGTAGTTGCCGTGATAGATCACGCCCATTGGGTCGGCATCTTGGAATGAGGTGACAAGTGTCACCTCAGATTGTAATGGATGAAGGATTTCAGACATAAATCGCTCTCAACAATATTGCGTAAAGGGGTAGCTACTTTATGAGGTTAACTACTCTATGAGTAAAGTTCTTTTAGTAAAGTGACCAATGCTGATTTTGAATACGAGCAATAAAGTGGCGTAGATCGCCTTCAAGCGGGCGGTCCTCGACAATAAACTCAAACTCTTTCAGTACTTCGTCGCGAATGTGCTTGAGGTTCTCACTCATATGGTGCTCATCAAGCTCATTGTGGCGTTTACGAAGTTCAAGCGCTTGTGTACCGGCTAGAAGTGACGCTGCTGCCACTTGCTCTGTCAGTTCAAGAACGCGTAAACAGTCACGAGCTGCGATGGTGCCCATGCTCACTTTGTCTTGGTTGTGACACTCAGTTGAACGTGAGAACACGCTTGCAGGCATCGTGTGTTTCAATGCTTCTGCTGTCCAAGCTGACACGCCGATCTGTACTGCTTTGAAGCCGTGGTTGATTGGCTTACGTTCGCCTTCAGCACCCGTTAGGTTGAATGGTAAGCCGTTATTGAACTTATAATCCATCAGCTGGGCCATTTGGCGGTCCAGCAGGTCAGCAAGGTTTGCTACGGCAGTTTTTAGTGTATCCATTGCCATTGCGATATGACCACCATAGAAGTGTCCCCCGTGCAGTACGCGTTCATTATCACCATCGATAATTGGGTTGTCGTTGGCACTGTTTAGTTCGTTCTCGATCATCTGGCGAAGCCAAGGTAGAGAGTCTTGAACTACACCGATAACATGTGGCGCACAGCGCAGAGAGTAACGATCTTGTAGGCGGTCACTGTTACGTGGCGGGCGATCTGCTTGCAGATCATCACGCAGCCATGCCGCAACTTGTTGTTGACCCGGATGAGGTTTTACTGCGAACAAGGCTTCATCGAAGTGGAAGTCATTGCCGTGCATACCGACCGATACCATAGCCGTGATCTTAGTTGATAGCTGAGCTAGGTATTCCGCACGCTTGTAAGCGATACACGCTAATGCCGTCATGACAGACGTACCATTCATCAAGGCCAAGCCTTCTTTTGGCTTAAGCTTGATAGGGCTAATGCCTAGCTCTTTGTAGACGTCACTGGTTGGGCGCACTTCGCCTTTGTAGATGACATCACGCTCACCAATCAACGCGGCTGCTAAGTAAGACAGAGGTGTTAAGTCGCCACTGGCACCCACCGACCCTTCTTGAGGAATACGTGGTGAGATGTCTTGGTTGATTAGGGTAACGATCTGGTTAAGCAGATCGTGAGTCACACCAGATACGCCTTGTGATAGCGAACAAAGACGAGTTGCAAGTACCGCACGTGCTTGCTCGTGAGACAGTATGTCACCCAAGCCACAACCGTGGAAGCGCGTCAGGTGCAGAGGCAGTTCATCGACAAGGCTTGGCGGAATCGCAACCGTACAAGAGTCACCGTAACCTGTTGTTACGCCGTAAATCACGCCTTCTTCTTTAAGTAGGCGCTCTAGGAATGCTACACCGCGGTCGATTTTTGAAGTGAACTCGTCACTGGTGTTCATCGAGGCTTTTGCGCCCTGTGAGATAGCGACAACATCCTCAATTGTGAGGCGTTCGGCACCAAAGGTGATGCTATTTGGATTCTTTTTCGTCATGGTGCTTGCTCAATGTCCAAAAATTAAAAAAGTTGTACCACTGAAGCGGTGCTTTCAGTGTGTAGTGCTGAAGTCGGTCTGCGTATTGTTGAACGACTTGCTTTAAAGATTGTTCGCGTGTTTTCCTGGGTAGCTCGATTCTGTCGCTAAAATGCTCGAAATAGACATTAAAGTGCGGTTTTGCTTGTGAATCGTCACGTAACCCAAATAGCAAAAATACGGGTGCTTTGAGTACAGAGGCTAACATAAATGGCCCTTGAGGGAACGGCGCTTCCTTACCCAAGAACTCTGCCCATACCGAGCGGCTCTCTTTGCTGGTGGAAGTTCTATCCCCGACAATAACGATCCACTCACCTTGCTCTAACTTCTGCTGTAAAAGGATAGCCGTATCAGGCCCCATTGAAGTCACTTGAATCAGGTTTAGATCTGACTGCGGGTTAACCGCTTTCATTACTGAATTAAAACGCTCTGCGTGTTCTGTAAAAACCAGCGCATTGATTTTGATGTTTGAGTGTCTGCGACCTAAAGCGCGACATAATTCAATGTTGCCTAGGTGTGAGCCTAAAATCAGCACACCTTGCTTGTTTGCCACCATGTTCTCGAATTGGTCTTGTCCATGGATGGTGAGATTCTCCACTGAGAAATCGCCTTTCCATGCCGCGAGTTTGTCGAGCATGGTATGTCCAAACGAAAGCAGATGGTTATAGCTGGTTAGCTCCGCAGGTAATTCAATGTTTTGTTGCTCTGCGTAAGCCTTCAGTTGAAACAGGTACTGTTCTGAGGCGTTTCGCGCGCGCTTGCCCGTTAAGTGGTAGTAACGCATGACGGCACGCAGAATAAGGTTGAACACACCGCGACCTAACAAGGTATAAATGGCTAATAACAGTTTGATACCTAACACGGTGCCGCGTTCCTGGGTGCGAGACCAGTGCGGTTGCTCTGAATTTTGCTGTTCTGAATCCGTCGATGAAGCTTGGTAACTTTCAGCAGAATCGGATTTGAAATGGCGAGCAATCAGCTTTGGTGCTCTTGGCAACATGCCGAAGAACAGGCGCGTATGCATCCAACTGATTTTGATGTTATCCCACAATGCATCGAAATGAGAGATGCCGTTTTCAGGATAGATGACTCGAGTTTCAACGAAGTCTATGTCGCAGCCTTCCCAATACAGGCGAACCAAAATCTCGATATCGAAGTCCATTCGAGACCCGACATCGTATTTGCTTAATACTGCTTGTGTTTGGTCGACAGGGTACGCTCTAAAGCCACACATACTGTCTTTGATCGATAGGGACAGGGTTTCTATCCACACCCAAATATGTGTCGCGTAGCGTCCGTAGAGTCTTGCTTTGGGTACACTGTCATCGTAGACAGGCTGGCCTGATATCAGACGTTGTGGATTGTCTTGTGAGGCCTGAATCAATGCTGGTAAGGCTTCAAGGTCGTGTTGTCCGTCAGCATCAATTTGAATGGCGTGGCTAAAGCCGAGTTCGTGTGCTTTTTTGATACCGGCCTTTACTGCACCACCTTTGCCTTGGTTCTGCTCAAGTGTCACCAAGGTTACGTGTGAGTGCTCTGCAAGAGGAGCCAGAAACTGTTTTGTGGTCAGTTCACTGCCATCGTCGACGATGATTATCGGCAACTCAAAGTGATGGAGCGACGACACCACAGCTGGCATGGTTGCGCCATGGTTAAAGCACGGGATAAGGAAGCAAGCTTTGTAGCTGCTTTCTTCTGTTGGGTGTTGAGAAGTAGCCTCGATGGGAGCGCTATTCACTTTTTTCTCCCAGCTTCATTTTGCCTGAAGAGTGGGTCTGTTCACCGTTGTTCGAGGTGTAACTAAAGCTCAGCTTGCTTTTGTCAGCATCCCATTTGAGTGATAGCTGGATTGTAGCGTCAGGCAAGATAGGTTCTTGGAACTTGATGACTTCCATGCCTTTAAAGAAACCAGGGACACCTAATTCTTGGACTGCGTAGTGAAGCGCCCAATCAATTTGCGTGACGCCCGGTAGAATAGGGAAGCTCTTGAAGTGTCCCTTAAAATCGGTGATATCTCCGCTAACATTAAGTGTCAGGATCGATTCATTTTCTACAGTGTCTACCGCAATGACGGTTGGTTTTCTCTTGTCCATAGGGTGTGCTTAGAATCCTCGGGTAAATATTGTTACTTTGACAAAAGTATAAAAAGATAATCTCAGTGTAAAATACGATCAGCGGTTACTATGATTTTATTAGCTGTTCTATGTGAGACGTTAACCGCTTACCTTGGCTGTTGAGGGGAATCTCATCAACAATACGATATTTTCTTGGTATAGCGATTGGCTCTAACCACTTTCTGAGTTCTGTGCGTAGCATCAACCAGAATTTACCTTTACTCATGGTCGATAGAGTAGCTTGGCCTTCATCTGATAATACCAAAACCGAGGCTAGGATAAGGCGCTCTGGTTCTTCAAATGGAATCACCACACACTCGCTTATCCAAGGCAGTTGCTCAAGGCGCTTTTCTACTTCAACCAGTGATACTCGTTTCTCTTCAATCTTGATCACCCGGTCCGTTCGACCTTTCAATATGAATTGACTATCTGAGACCATTTCGCACTCGTCGGCGGTTTGATACCAGTTGTTTTTATCGATATATGGCGACAATAACTTAATGCAATTCTCACTGTTGAGACTAGCCTCAATACAATCAAAAAGCTGCCAAGGTGTTTGAGCGCTCTCTTGTTGGCGAAAGGCGATGCCACCGGTCTCTGTGCTGCCAAATACCTCTATTGGTAACTGTCCTAGTAAATCTCGCGACTGATGAGCCGACTCGGTAGGCAGTGGACCACCTGAAGAGAAGACTCCTGCAAGTTGTACCTTGTTGGTCTCATGCTTTAAGCGTTTGAGTAGAGCGGGGCTGCTAATCAGCACACAGTTTTTATTGGCATGAGACAGAATTTGTTCAGGGTATTCTAGGTTGTTACGAGCAAACGGAATACCAGAGCAGAGTGGCCATAAGACTCTAAACAGTAAACCATAGATATGTTGATGCGAAACCGTGCTTTGAACTTGGTTGCCTTTGAGGAGCTTGCCCCAGTTTTTATGTAACTGTGCTGTCTCAATATCCAGAAGCTCTAGCGTTTTATTTATCGCTTTTGGTGTACCGCTCGAACCTGAAGTGAACAGGGTCAAATGGGTGGCTGCCAAATCAATGGCCGGAAGACCATCGGACTGAGGTTTTTCTACTTCAGTGCTTGAGTCCAATAAGGCTTGAATATTGCGAACGTCACCCACCTCAACTGTGCCAATTGAATCATCAACTAACAGGCAATCAAAATGTTCACTGAGCTCGGCAAGCGCACAAGGTTGATAGTTGCCTGGTAAAATAATGTGTTTGTTAGCAGCTGCAGATGCTAAGAACGCCACTGAGAACAGATAGCTGTCTTGGGTACAAATCGCGACTCGTTGAACAGCCGATGAGCTCAATTGCCATACGAGTTTCGATAAGTCGTCGTTAAAGGTTTGCCACGTAATCTCGCTATTGTCATCAAAGCAGACAATATATTCGGGTTCTCGGTTTTGAGTGAGAAGCTCAGACAGCGAGGTGTAAGGTACGGTTTGGGTCATAACAATTTAACTCTGACGAATGCGTTGTCTAACTATCCACTCCCCAGCAAAGAGCACCCCAGCAAACACATAGCTGAGTAAGCCATTATATAGGGTCCATACTTCTAGCGGTTGGAAGCAGGTATAAAAGGCGATAGAGCCATTGATAACAAAGAACAAGCACCAGACTTTGGTGACTTTTCTTGTGTAATCAATGCCACTTTGTGGAAGCTCAGGCTCTTGAAGGCGAGCAAGACGTTCTATGATCGTTTGTGGTTGCCATAGACTTGAAGCAAAGACAGCCAGCATACAAACATTAACGATAACGGGATAATAGGTTAGCCAGCCATGCTGCTTAAAAGCTAAACCTAATGCCAGCAGAACAATACCAGCACTTCCACTGATCCAAGCTAGGTGTTTTAGCTCTTTGATTTTTGCTTGGCCGCCGGTAAAAATGCGCACAGCAAAGATAACGGCCAAGGCGATCCCCACGGTTTGTAGGCCAAACTTGTTGAGTCCAAAGTAAACCGCTATTGGATAAGTGAAAAGTATGATTGCCGACAGAAAAGTCAGCAGAGGACGCATTATGCGTCCTTCAATAGTTCAACCACAGACTCTACAACGTCATTAACGGTGCGCACTGCTTTGAACTCTTCAGGCTTGATCTTTTTACCTGTGACGTTCTGTAGGTGAACGACCAAATCAACTGCATCAATGCTATCTAGGTCTAGATCAAGATAAAGGTGAGCTTCTGGTGTGATATCTTCAGCATCAAGCTCGAACAGCTCAATCAGCGCATCTTTAACCTGGTTGTATACTTCTTGTTGGTTAGCTTGTGTCATAAAGATCTGTCTAGTTGTTCGTTTGAGATGAGATGTAATTCGCTAGGTTTGCAACTGATGCAAAATGCTCGCGAGTGTTTGAATCGTCAGCATCAATAACGATGTTGTACTTCTTCTTGATAGCAAGGCCAAGCTCTAGTGCATCAATAGAATCTAGCCCTAGTCCATCACCAAACAGTGGAGCTTCCGTTTCAATCTCATCAATGCTCATGTCTTCAAGATTTAGTGCGTCGATGATCAGTTGTTTCAGTTCGTTGTGTAATGTTTCCACTTTGGCCTACTTAATGCTTTGTCTAAATGCTGCTCTAAGGGGGCGATTCTACATTATATGAGGTATTTTCGAAATGCCGATATCGCCTGTTATGTTATTGATACGCTAAATGTTTTCTTCGGAAGGGAAAATTGTTTGTGCAAGATGATGATTAAGGCGTCTTGCTGCCGAAGTTAAATTATTTGAGCCTTCAATAAATGGTGCGACTTCTATTTTACCTTTCACCGCGACATGAAAAAAGGGCTTCGTCACAGGAACTTGATACCATTTTTTCTCTTTCGTTAAGAATGTCGGAGAAACCGTAATATGAATCACCCGTAAATCAGTTTGTGTTCGGGTTGCGATTTGCGCTGCACCACGTTGTAAGGATGGTTCAATTCCGGGCGTAGTGCGAGTTCCTTCGGGAAAAACTAGTAGCACATTACCGCGCGAAAAGCGCTCTTCACAGCGCTCTAAAAGATCGTCAGGTGCTTGGTTAGGAATATAACCAGCGGCTTTGACGATCCTTTTCATAAATGGGTTTTCCCAAATCGCTGCTTTAACGAGGCAATCACATTGAGGAAGTTGAGAGGCAATTAGCACGTAGTCTATCAAGCTTGGGTGATTGGCGACGATGATACAGTTGCGATCTTCTCGCAGTAGTTCCGCACCATCAATTCGATAATCTATTGCGCCTGTGAATTTCATGATCTGGCAGAAGGCGTTGAATGAGAAGCGAATCAATCTTTGAGCTCTGAGCTCACGCTGAATGGTGTTAGGAGTGATGAGTGCGATAGATGGCAAGATCAAGAAGCTGAGAAATAGGCCTCCCAAGCCGAAGATGGTAAAGCAGAGGCCTGTCGCGAATACTCGCCAATATTGGTCGACCTTGCTCATTATAGTTCTCCGGCTTTCGCGTTGTTTATCCAAGTCCAATCTTGGTGTTTGCCTGCCACTGTCCAACTCTCTGAGTTCTGAAGGATGTTCTGTAGCGATTGTAGGCCTTGAGGCAACTCAGCTACAGGACTTTCGCTGGTCACTGCTTTTGATAACGATACGATTCTTGATACTGAGTAATCACTTCCGGAGGTGAGCACTAAACCCAGCGCATAGTCGGCATAGCTTTGAGTTTCGAACTCTTGATAGAGCTCAGGCAGAGGCTGGTCGAAATCGATAACTAACACACGATGCGACGGATATTGATTCAGGTAAAGATAGGCTTCAATCAAAGCGTTGTGGAAAGTATCTTGGCCGGCCGCGATAGAGGTCAGAGGGATTGGTGCTTTCGCTGCGATGGTAGTTAACCCAGCAGCTGTGTTATGCACTGACTGTGAAAACGCCATTGGCGAGGCATCATCACCTTCCAATATCGACTGGATCAAGGTTGCGGTTCGGTGCAGTTCACCATGTCGACTGGCAAAAACCAGATAATCAATCGAGTTGTCTTTTAAGAGTGTCAATGCAGTTTGAACAGCCAATTTACTTTGTAGGCTCATTCGGCGGCGCATCATCGGTGGGATCGCTTTAAATTCAGTTGAGCCATCTTGCGGCCAATCTAAATTAGTGCTCCAGGCTTGCCATTCGGCATCAGAATTGAGACCAGCCGAGTTTGCAGACCATTTCTCAATATTAAACGACATTAATTGGGATTGATTTGACATAGAGTATTGATTTGCTTTGGGTCTAACTAAATACTATGCGTGCTTATAAATAAACACAGGTAAGGGATTTAAATGAAATTACTAAAAATAGCCGTTTCAATGTTATTCATATTTGTTCTTGCAGGGTGTGGACGTGTCCAGCCTGTAATGAATGTTGAGGATACTCCAGTTGCACATAATCTTCAAAGTAAACAGGTGAAATCAGCTATTTATGAATCTGCTGAAAATCGAGGCTGGTTGGTTTCTGAAATTAAACCTGGCTTGATCCGCGCTGAATTGTATGTTCGTTCACATCACGCAGTGGTTGATATTCCTTATAACGACAAATTTTACTCTATTCTTTACGTTGAATCAGAGAATTTGAAGTATGACGATGGTGAAATACACCGTAATTACAACCGCTGGGTTAATAACTTAAACGTTGATATTAAACGTAAGCTTGCACAAATGGCTGCTGAGTAACCCTCTATTATTTTAAGTTAGGTTTTTCGTGTCGGAATATAAATTAGATCCATTCAATGCATTAGAAGCAAAAACAGAAGCACAAAAATTATCTTTTGCTCCTATTGTTTTTCATACTGCTCGTACACTTCGTGATTTAGGTATTTTAAAAGCGCTCGACGATGCGGGGAGCGATGGCTTACCTGCTGAGACTATTTCAGAAATAACAGGTGTATCTGAATATGGTGTGAAAGTGTTACTTGATATGGCGCTTAGCGCTCATATTGTTGTTTGGGAAAAACCTAACTATAAGATAGCCAACCTCGGTTTCTATCTGTTGCATGACGGCATGACTAACGCAAACATGGATTTCACAGCCGATGTTTGTTATGCCGCGATGATGCATCTCACTGAAGCGATTGAGGAGGGCACTCCTGCCGGTTTGAAGGAGCTAGGGAATTGGGAGACGATCTACCAAGGCTTGTCTCAATTGCCTGAAAAAGCGAAAGAGAGCTGGTTCAAGTTTGACCACTTCTACTCTGATCGCTCATTCCCAGTTTTGCTTGAGAAGGTTTTCAACAAGAAACCTAAATCGCTGGTGGATATTGGCGGCAATACAGGCAAGTGGGCAATGCAGTGTTGCAACCATGACTCTGATGTTGAAGTCACGATTGTTGATTTGCCACAGCAGTTAGAAATGGCAATGGCTAACGCTAAGCAACATGGCCATCAAAACAGAGTGACGCCTTTCCCAGCAAACATGCTAGATAAGCAACAAGCGCTGCCAACTGGCGCGGATGTTTGGTGGATGAGTCAGTTCCTTGATTGCTTCTCGCCAATGGAAATCCTTAGCATCTTAAAGCGTGTCCGCTCTCATATGTCAGAACAAGCGACCGTTTATATCCTTGAATTGTTTTGGGATGCACAGAAATACGATGCGGCTTCTTATAGCTTAAACGCGACTTCGCTTTACTTTACGTGCTTGGCAAACGGCAACAGTCGTTTTTACCGCAGTGAAGATTTCTTAGAGATAGTTGAAGAAGCTGGCTTTGAAGTGGTGACTCGCACCGATGATATCGGTCTTGGTCATACGCTTCTTGAATTGAAAGCTAGCGCGCAATAACACATAACAAACATGGCTTAAATTAATGAAAAAACTGTCTACTCAAGTAGTGATCATCGGAGCTGGGCCCTCAGGGTCTATTGCCGCGTCTTTGTTACATAAAAAAGGCATCGATGTTCGAGTAATCGAAAAGAGCGTATTCCCTCGTTTCTCAATTGGTGAGAGCCTATTACCCGCTTGCATGGAAGTGATTGAACAAGCTGGCATGACGGATGCGGTGACCAAGGCTAATTTCCAGTACAAAGATGGCGCAGCATTTCGTAAAAATGGTGTGTACACCGCGTTCAATTTTGAAGATAAGTTCTCTACTGGGCCGGGAACCACTTTTCAGGTTCAACGTGGTGCTTTTGATAAGGTGCTTGCAGATACTGCTGAGGCACAAGGTGTCACTATTGATTACCAGCATGAGTTGACGGGCATTAATTTTACCGATGACAGTACTATTTTAGATGTTCAAGCGCTTGATGGAGAAAGCTATCAGCTCGAAGCACAGTACGTTTTGGATGGTAGTGGTTTTGGTCGAGTACTGCCGAAGATGCTTGATCTGGAAGAGCAATCATCACTTCCACCTCGTAAAGCTATTTTCACGCACATTAACGATCATATTGCTGAGGTGGATACTGAGCTAGAATACGATCGAAATAAAATCCTAATCTCTGTGCACCCAACCAATCCTGATGTCTGGTATTGGTTGATCCCGTTTAGCAACGGTGTTTCTTCATTTGGTGTGGTAGGGGAGCCGAAGTTCTTTGAGTCTTACCCTGAAGATAAGATTGCCGCGATTAAGCAATTGGCAATGGAAGAGCCGGGTTTGGCTGAAATATTGGCAAACGCTGAGTACCCAAACCCTGCGGGTGAAATCGGTGGTTACTCTGCCAACGTTAAACACCTTGCAACTGACAAATACGCACTACTGGGTAATGCTGGTGAGTTTCTTGATCCTGTGTTCTCGTCAGGCGTGACGATTGCTATGAAGTCGGCGCAGTTTGCGGTTGAGTGTGTGGAAAAGCAGCTCAATGGTGAGAAGGTCGATTGGGAACGTGAATACGCGGACCCGCTGATGG
This sequence comes from Vibrionales bacterium SWAT-3, assembly GCA_000169995.1. Taxonomy (GTDB): domain Bacteria; phylum Pseudomonadota; class Gammaproteobacteria; order Enterobacterales; family Vibrionaceae; genus Vibrio. The sequence continues at coordinate 35,395 of AAZW01000009.1, forward strand.
TTGGCGTAAACACCTTCAGAACGTACGTTGAAGGTTGGTACTCCGGTACTCTGCAGGATGTGATTTTCTATCAGGATCCCAACCCTAAAATTAAACAAATGGTGTGCTCGATTTTAGCGGGCTACGCATGGGATCAAACCAATCCTTATGTGAAAGATTCAAAACGCCGATTGACGACACTGGCAGAGATTTGCCGAAGCTAGATGGTCTATTTAGTGCTTTGTAATCGTGATAGTTCTATCTCATTGCTCTAAAAATAAAAACAGCCGCAAATGCGGCTGTTTTTGTATCTGATTCACTAGGTAAACTGATTGGAATTTAAGGCTACTTCAGGTCGATGCTGTTGAGGCGTCCCATGAATATGAGTAAATCAATCACGTCTTTGTGAGCGTCAAGTAGTGCGCGCTTAGTTTGGCTGTATGCGGCAAGTCGACCGTGTTTTCTGATGGAGCAGACCTTGGTTTTGTATTTGTAATCGCCGTTATCGGAGAACACGCGCCATTTGGCGATATAGCACTCATCACGATGTTCAGGGTCAATTTGTGTTGGGTTTGGCTTGAATACAATCTCAGGCTCTAAACTATGCGGAAGGCGCGTCATTAGGTAAGGCTCCTTGAGAACCTTTTTCCAAAACTTACCCCAAAGCTCTTTACCCAGCTCGTCTCTCAATTTGATGGTTTTCTTGAGTGCTTTTTCTTCGCCCATACGAACAAAACCGACAGACCGGTGCAGTACCGTGTCTTCTGGTGTGTGGATGTGGATCTTAAAAGCGGTCTTACCTTTCGAAATAAAGCGATAGCCGGTAGCACCAATTAGATTATTCTGACTCATAGCTTGCTAAATGATGATTGTGTTATTAGTAAGGTTACGACAAATACGTAAAAACCGAAACTAATACCAATGAAAAAATTAAAGCCTTAACAGAGGTGCTAAGGCTTTATTAGAAACTATGAGTTTAGAGTGCTGCTAACTACATGATTTTTTGCATCACATCACCAATTTGAATGCTTCCCGCCAGGCTTGGCTGATCAATCGTCAGTTCAGCTTCGTTCTCGTAGACGCGAGAAACGGTCAGCGTGATATCGCTTTGTGAGACTTTATTGCGAGGTAAACCTCGTTGGTCGATAAACGAACCTGTGTGCCATAGCTGCAGTTTGTCACCCTGTTGTACGCCATGCATTCGGCCCAAATCAATGGTCACTGTATTACCGAAGACGGCTGCAACTTCAGGAAGCGTGATCTTACAAGAGACTTCAGACTCTAAGTCCAACATGATGTTACGGCTAACACGAAGCATCATACTGCCGTAGGTCGATGCCCAGAAACGAGCACTGCGAGTGTCAACTTCACTGGTTTTAGCAAATGGCCACTTTGCCACTTCACGATAGCTACGGGTGTAGATTTGATGACCTGTCTTACCATCAAATACTTGCATCTCTAATGCAAACTGACGGTTGATGATGTCATCTTTTAATAGCTTGGATTCGATGGTTGCCGTTAAATCGGTAATGTCACCACCGATAATGTATTGCGCGCCCGTGTCTTGAGCGATCATCTTGATCACTTCAGGTTTACGTTTGTCGATGTCGTAATTGGTGGTACCGACAGAAACAAAGCTGCGAGACTCTTTTGCTAGCTGCCTATCAACCACGTGGCCGAAATCATCACCGATGTTGTAGATTCTTCCCATCACGGCTTGTTGTGGAGAGGTGACATCGATATTCCCCACCAAGAAGGTTTTCTTGTATTGGCTCTCATGGCAAGCATTTGCCGACGGGTATATGTCGACTCTTGCGGTGATCATTAAATTGCCACCGCGTTTCTTCTCTTTATCAACCAAGATGTAGCGTACTTCGTGGTTAGTAAATTGGTATTCCTTTTTCTTGCCATCTAAATAAGGCGTCAGGTTCGCAATACTGCCAATGTCAGCCCCCGAGAACTGAACGGCCTTATAGACCGCATCTTCCAGAGCGTGGATCCTTGCCGTCTCTTCTGACGAGACGATGGTTGCGGTACCGGTAACTTCATACCATGAGGCATGAGCACTGAAGCTTACGATTATCAGTGAACCTATTGAAAATAAGTAAGAAATTATTTTTTTCATCTATTCGTTACCAGTTGGGTATAAATATTGCTTAACAAATAACTATAAGCTTGAAGCTGACTTAAGTGCGTTTTTCTTAATCTGAACCATTAATGAAAAGCAAAGACTGTTCCAACATTGTAATCCATTGAAAAGAATAATGGTGAGAACATATTGGAACAGGTAGCACTAAAACTATCTGGAGATTAGATAATGAAAAAATGGCTCGTAGTAATGAGTGTCATGTTACTGACATCATGCGCTTATTCGCCGATCTATAACGGTAAGACTGAGTACGCAGGCAGTCAGTTTATGCTGATGGACAGCCCTCGCCACACCATGGATTTCTTCGTAGAAAGCATGACCGAAGACTTGATCGTGTCGAATACAAGTATCTCAGCAAGAACGCCTATCGCGATCACCTCGTTTGTTGACCTGCAACACATGGACACAACAAACTGGCTTGGTAACTCAGTATCTGAAGGTTTCATTCATCAGTTTCAGCGTCGTGGCTTCAAGGTGGTCGATTTTAAAACCACGGGTTCTATCCAAGTGACTCATCAAGGTGACTTTGCGATTAGCCGTGACTGGAAAGACTTAGCTCAAGAGCAAGACGTTCAATACGTACTAACGGGTACTATGCTGCGCCAAGAGGGCGGTGTGCTTGTTAATGCTCGAGTGGTGGGCATGCAAACTCGTATTGTCGTGGCTTCGGCACAAGGCTTTTTGCCTGCAGACCGTATTGGTCGTGACCTCGATACTCTGAACAGTATTCGAACTCAAGATGGCGTGATCATTCGTTCTGACCCAACGATCAGTCAGCCTTATACTGTTATTCTTCGCCCTTAGGAGTTCGAGATGAAGAAGTTAATATTTGTGGTTGCTGCTTTATTGCTTGTTGGCTGTCAGCCTTTGCAGAGCATGAGACCAGACGATTTCTTGGTTGCTGTTGGTTACGCGAGTATCAGTGAGCAAAAAGGTCGCAACGACGAAGAGAAGCGCATCCGTGCGATGAGAGCCTCTAAGATCGATGCCTATCGCGAACTTGCGGAACAAGTTTATGGGATGCGAGTCAGCGGCCGTGCTGAACTTGAAGACCAACGCCTTGGTACAGAGCGCACATCAGGTGCGGTTGATGGAGTTATCCGTGGTGCTGAAGTAGTACGCAGTTACCCAGTAGGTGATAGCTATGTAACTGAACTTCAATTGGATATCCGTAAGATGGATCAGCTACGTAACTACGGTGAAGTTCAAGCGGTACCAGAGAAGAGACAGCAAACACTGTTCTAGTTCCAATGCAGAGAACTTAGTGACATTGGCTGCCAATCGTTTTCCAGATGGCGTATCGGCAACCAATAACTAATATGAATGCAAAAGCGGCAAGTATGAAAATACTTGCCGCTTTTTGTTTTTGTTGTCTTGGGCGTACTTTCAGATATGTGGGTGTTTGGTTGGAGTCGAAATGTAGATAGGCTGAGATACAGATACAGATAGGAAAACCAATGGTGTTATCGAAAAGGTAGCTTAACTAAGCTTTTACGTTGGTTCCCAGCGTTGAAATAGTGTGCGTTTGACCACCGGCGTTGTAAGTCATGCCAATTTTGCCATGGCTTTGTTGCATCATGTTGCTGAGTTTTTTGAAGCTGAGGTGTGCTCGATTTAGGGCTTCGCCATTCACCAGGTTCGCTTGATGACAATCGTGCACAATAGACTTGATGGTTGAGACTAACTGAGCAAGTTCAGGATTCTCGGTCAGTTCTGAGATATTGCTATGGGCAGCGATGCGTTGATCGGTTGATCTTAGCTGTTCGACAAGGACCACTTTTTCCTTGGCAATTCGCTCAATATCCGTCGATTGTCGGCTCGTAATAGCGGTTTTCTCTGAACTCAATAATTCAGATAAGGCTTTGGCATTTTGAAGTTGGAAATTAACTAAATCTGCTAGTGCCGCCATAACGTAAACCTATCAATAACCTCGTGTGCTTTAAGTTAACCACTTAAATTAAGGGGGTGCTTAAAGACCTTTTAATTCGTTTTCGAACTTGATCATATTGTCGGCCAGCTTTTCTGGGTCAACTGTGTAAGAACCGTTCGCGATCGCTTCTTTGATTGCTGCAACTTTTACCGAGTCAAAGCTTGGATTTGCTGCCATGTCTTGGTGAAGTTGACCTATTGCTTTGCCTTGTTGGCTAAGTGAAACCGCGTCTTTGCTCGACGGTGATTTAGTTAATACATCAGAGCGTGATGCCTCAGAACTAGAATCAGAGCGGACTGCTGATCGGTTGGTGGTCGTTAGGGTTTGCCCTGAACGAATGTTATCAATGCCTGCCATAGTTAAGCCTTTTTCTTCAAAAATGGGAACCTGTACAGTCAATATCGACCAAGGGTTCAATTACTTTAGCAATTTTTCGCTCTTTAGTCGAAAAGGGACAAAACACTGAAGCTACGTATTTCAGTGCTAGAGTCGAGAGCAAAATGCTAACGGTACCGCCAATTGAGAAGTAGAGAGTTAAAAGTAAACCGTGACTTCAGACATGTTGGTAACAATACCTTCGATTATACGCTGTGATTTATCATTTTTCACTCTTACTTGATCACCCATAGAGCCATCAGTTAGCGCTGTGCCTTTAGTCGTAATGGTCATGCCACCTTTTACTGCCTGTATGATAACCTTCTCGTTTCGACATACGACACAAATGTCACCCCTTTCGACAACGTCACCCGGCCTTAGGTTCTTTTTTACCTTGGCGCCGATAACTTGCTCTGGAGCGGTGAAGCCTTGGCGCCGGAATTTGTTAAGAGAAATCATCGCGGTTGTCACATCGTATTGACCGATAATTTCGCCTCTCGCTAGTGCTCGAGTAGTCGTCACAAGCGGCACCGACATCGAAAGACGTACCGGTACATAAACTCGCCACTCATCAGGAACACATTGCACTAAAACCGTAATACTGCTGCGGGTATTGGTGGTGGTTGAGGCACTTGTCTCAAGAGGAACCGGGCAGTCTGTTGCTTTGATTCTTGAGTCAACATTTGCTGAATTAACAAAGAGTTCGCCGCCTCGTGGCTGTTCAACAGTATCAAGGATGTGTTGCTCCGCCGCAGACTGAATCATCTCAATTTGTTCTGGGGTCGCAGCTTGCACAAAAAAACTAAACAATATTGATAAAATGCCGATAAACTTAGCGACAGTTTTAAAAGTAGCTCTACACATTGCTATGGAAAGAGGTGGCAAATTTGTTTTATAATACGTCATTCCGTTTCTCTGGTGGTTCGTAGCCTGCAGTAGACTAACACTTTTTATACAAAAAAGTTTGATATGGAGATGAGCTCATGACGGGTATTCTTGATTCGGTGAATCAGCGTACGCAACTCGTCGGTCAAAACCGATTAGAATTACTAACCTTTCGCCTAATGGGGCGTCAGCGTTACGGCATTAATGTCTTTAAAGTAAAAGAAGTGCTTCAATGCCCTAAGCTGACGAAGATGCCAAACTTGAACCCACTGGTTAAAGGTGTCGCACACATTCGTGGCCAAACGATCTCTGTGATCGACCTGAGCTTAGCGATTGGTGGCCGTCCGACAACGGATGTTGAAAAGTGTTTTGTGGTTATCTCTGAGTTCAACCGAACCATTCAAGGTTTCTTGGTAAGTTCAGTAGAGCGCATTATCAACATGCACTGGGAATCGATTCTCCCGCCGCCAGATGGCGCTGGTAAAGCGAACTACCTGACAGCGGTAACCAACATCGACAATGAATTGGTCGAAATTCTTGATGTTGAAAAAATCCTAGCTGAAATTTCGCCTGTTGATGAAACTATGGACAGCAAGATTGCCGAAGAAATCGCAGAAGTAGAACAAGAAAAAGAACTCGTTCGCCGCATCTTGATTGCTGATGATTCAACCGTTGCACGTAAACAGGTTCAACGAGCTATTGAGTCGATCGGCTTTGAAGTGATTGCTGTGAAAGATGGTAAAGAAGCCTACGAAAAACTGATGCAGATGTCAGCAGAGGGCAGCATTTACGATCAGATCTCATTGGTGATCTCGGATATTGAAATGCCAGAGATGGATGGCTATACGCTGACTGCTGAGATTCGCCGTCACGCTGAGCTAAAAGATTTATACGTAATTTTACACTCATCATTGAGTGGTGTATTTAACCAAGCCATGGTTGAGCGTGTGGGAGCGAACTCCTTCATTGCTAAATTCAACCCTGATGAGCTTGGTGCAGCCGTTAAAGCTGCTTTAACTAACTAAAAGAGACATTAATGACTGCTATAACAATAAGTGATCAAGAGTATCGCGATTTCAGCCGTTTCTTAGAATCTCAATGTGGCATTGTATTAGGTGACAGCAAACAGTACTTAGTGCGCAGCCGCCTAAGCCCATTAGTGGCAAAGTTTAATCTAGCTTCGCTGTCTGATTTATTGAGAGATGTAGTGACGGGCCGAAACCGTGAGTTGAGAGTGGCAGCAGTGGATGCTATGACGACGAACGAGACACTTTGGTTCCGAGATACTTACCCGTTTGCTGTGCTTGCGGATAAACTTCTACCGGAAATAGCGGCAAATAAACGTCCTATTAAGATTTGGTCTGCGGCAAGCTCTTCAGGCCAAGAACCATACTCAATGGCAATGACGGTGCTTGAGACTCAAGCTCGTAAGCCAGGTATGCTGCCAAATGTATCGATCACCGCGACGGACATCTCTGCAAGCATGTTGGATATGTGTCGCACTGGCGCGTATGACAACCTTGCTTTAGGTCGTGGTCTTTCTCCAGAGCGTCGCCGTACTTTCTTTGAGGATGCAGGCGATGGCCGCATGAAAGTGAAAGACAACGTTAAGCGCATGGTGAACTTCCGTCCTCAAAACCTGATGGACAGTTACGCACTGCTAGGTAAATTCGACATTATTTTCTGTCGTAATGTACTGATTTATTTCTCTCCAGAGATGAAATCTAAAGTGCTTAACCAAATGGCGAACAGCCTGAACCCGGGGGGATATTTGCTTCTGGGTGCGTCTGAATCGTTAACTGGTTTAACCGACCGATTCGAAATGGTTCGTTGTAACCCAGGTATCATCTACAAATTGAAGTAATTGCCGCCATCTAAATAAGGTGTGACGTTACTAAACAATTTCAAAACCCAGCCAAGTGCTGGGTTTTCTTTTTCCTGCTTAGCCTATATCTTTAAGTCAGAGTGACATTCCAATTTACTCTATTTTTTTGGCTTGTATATTGCAAGTTTACCCACGAGTAACCGGTAAAAGTATAAATAGACCACTTTGTTTTAAAAGTTGGTATATATATTGCTTTGGTTATTTCATAACAGTCAGTTCTTGAGTTGAGGTTTAGATGGCTATTTCTTTTGACAATGCTTTAGGCATTCACCAGCACACTGTTGGTGTACGTGAGCGTAACGCTGAGGTGCTTTCCACCAATATCGCGCAAGCAAACACGCCTGGGTATAAAGCAAAGGGATTAGACTTTAAGAAATCACTGCAGGCGGCAAGTTCTGGGGCAAGCATTGGTCTTAGCCGCACAGACGGTCGGCACATTTCTGCCGAAACGACGGTGAATGGGGAAACGAAGTATCGAATTCCTACTCAACCTGATACAGGAGATGGCAACACGGTTGATTTGGATTTGGAAAGAAACCTTTTCATGCAAAACCAAATTAGGCATCAAGCCTCTCTCGACTTCCTAGGAAGTAAGTTCAAGAATTTAACTAAAGCGATTAAAGGGGAATAATTAGATGAGCTTATTTAATGTATTCAATGTGACTGGTTCTGCGATGAGTGCTGAATCTGTTCGTCTAAATACGACCTCGAGCAACCTTGCAAACGCGGACAGTGTAAGTAGTTCTGCTAAAGAAACTTACAAGGCTCGCCACGCAGTGTTCGGCGCTGAGTTAAATCGAGCACGCAACAGTGACCACACTGTGCCTGTGAAAGTATTAGGTATCGTGGAAAGCGATAAGCCGCTGAGCGCGGAGTACAACCCAGACCACCCATTAGCGAACAACGAAGGCTTCATCTACAAGTCTAACGTGAACGTTATGGAAGAGATGGCAAATATGATTTCGGCATCACGTGCGTACCAAACGAACGTACAGGTTGCTGACTCGAGTAAACAAATGCTGCTGCGTACGCTGCAGATGGGTCAATAAGGATAAGGAGGTAGCACATGGCTGGAATCAACAACAATGTTGGTCAAAGCGGCTTGTCCTATGTTGACCAGCTGAAGAGTCTTCAAGATGGCGCTAAGAAGCCCGACGAAACAACAGGTAAGCAGGATCTTAAGCAAGAAGATTTCTTATCTTTGTTGACTAAGCAACTAGCACAGCAAGACCCTTTTAAGCCGGTTAGCAATGACCAGATGATTGCGCAAATGGCTTCATTTGCGACCGTAGATGGCATCGGCAAAATGAATTCACAGTTTGAAAGCTTGAACTCATCGATGACCTCTAACCAAGCACTGCAGGCCTCCTCTTTGGTTGGTCGTGATGTATTGGTTCCTGGTGCGGCGGGTGTAAAGCAAGGTGATGGCGGTATGGCGGCAATGGTTAAGCTTCCTCAAGCAATGGACAACGTTATGGTCCGTGTTGAGAACGAAGTGGGCCAATTAGTTCGCACTTTTGATATCGGTTCTAAACCTTCAGGCGATACACGTGTTGAATGGGACGGAAAAGACGAAGACGGTAACCCATTGCCGGCCGGTAAATACAACGTGAAAGCGTCGGGTTTACTGGATGGCGAGAACACAGAGTTCCAAGTTTCCAGTTATGCAAACGTGAACAGTGTGCTTCTTGGTAAGGGTGATGGCAACGTACTACTCAATCTGGCTGGTTTTACATCGCCAGTACGACTTGCTGAAGTACTAGAAGTTGGTAAAGCGTAGCTCTTAAGTGAGTGAACATGCTAGCTAGATAGATTAGGAGAATATTGGAATGTCATATGTAGCTTTAAGCGGCCTATCCGCTGCACAATTAGACCTGAATACAACCAGTAACAACATTGCGAACGCAAACACATTTGGCTTTAAAGAGTCTCGTGCTGAGTTTGGTGATGTTTATTCAAACTCGTTGTTCACAAACGCAAAAACGACGTCAGGTGGTGGTGCGCAAGCTAGCCAAGTGGCGCAACAGTTCCACGAAGGTTCAAGTATTTATACAAACAACCCAATGGATCTACGCGTAAGTGGTACAGGTTTCTTTGCGGTAGCGAAAGACCGTATGGTGCCAGAGATTAACGAACTAACACGTAATGGTGCATTTCACCTAAACAAAGACAACTACATGGTTACGGCTAACGATGAGTTTCTTTTAGGTTACGATGTTGACCCAAACTCGGGTGAAGTTCTTTCTTATGCGCCAAAGCCTCTCGACATTCCAGCTGAATTTGGTAAGCCAAAGCAGACAGAAAACATTGAAGTAGGGGTTAACCTTCCTGCAAACGGTGACCTTAAAGATCCGGCTGCATTTAACTTCAAAGATGCTGATACCTATAACCGTGCAACGTCTTCGACGGTATACGATTCTATGGGCCAGTCTTACAAGTTAACGACTTACTACCTCAAAGATCAGACGCAACCAAATACTTGGCAGACGTACTACACCATGACTGATGAGACTGGCGAGAAGCCACTCAACATTACTGGTGGTGATGCAACGAATGCTCAAGGTCATGTTGGTCACACAATGAAGTTCAACAATGACGGTACGTTAGCAAGCTTGAACAGTGGTCAACCGATAAACTCGGACCCACTAGGCGCTGGTGCGAACCCAATTGACTTGAACGGTGCAGATCCAACACAAGTGCTTAAGTTTGGTCTAGATTCTTCAACCCAATTTGCGGCTCCGTTTGAACTGACTAAGTTTGATGAAGATGGTGCAACAACAGGTTTCTTAACCAAAATCGATTTCGATGAGTACGGCAGTGTTCTAGGTACTTACTCAAATGGTGAAAACGTAATGCTTGGTCGTGTTGGCCTAGTACGCGTACCAAACGAGCAAGGTCTGGATAAGAAAGGCGGTACCCAGTGGGATTCTACTAACGACTCAGGTGACAAAATCTGGGGTGAATCGAACAAAGGTTCATTTGGTAGTATCAACAACGGCTCACTTGAGCAGTCGAACATCGATATGACTCAAGAACTGGTTGATTTGATTTCTGCTCAACGTAACTTCCAAGCGAACTCGCGTTCTCTAGAAGTACACAACCAACTACAACAGAATATTCTTCAGATTCGTTAATCGTTTCTAACGTTTGAATCATCTGTGAATACCCAATTCAATGTTATTGAATTGGGTATTGTTGTTTGCTTTTTTATTTGCCGCCCTTATTGCCGCCCGGTAATGCCACTGGCAACAATTCTTCCTCAATGATCCTTTTGTGATCACCTTTCTTGTTTGTTTTTCATTTAAATTGTTGATAAATAACAGTTAAAAATATTGGCACAGTGTTTGCTTTATTAGCCCCAGAAGATGATTTTTGGAGCAAAATTATGGATCGCGCACTGTTTCTTGCCATGAGTGGCGCTAAGCAAAATATGCAAGCTTTGCAGCTACGTGCAAACAACCTTGCCAACGTAAGTACAACGGGTTTCCGTGCTGATTTAGCACAAGCGCGTTCAATGCAAGCGTATGGCGAAGGTATGCCTACTCGTGTTTTCAGCATGACAGAGCGTCCGGGACATAATTTTGCGCAAGGTAGTGTTGTTACCACTGGCCGTGATCTTGATGTCACTATCCAAGGTGATGGTTGGATTTCGGTAATGGATAACACTGGCCGTGAAGGCTTAACACGTAACGGCAACCTAAAGGTTGACCAAAACGGTTTGCTGACCAATGCCAGTGGCCATTTGGTATTGGGCGAAAACGACGCGCCAATCACACTGCCAATCCCAATCAGTAAAGTCGAAATTGGTACAGACGGTACGATCTCAGTCATTCCTCAAGGCGCTCCAGCTGAGGAATTGGAGGTCGTTGATCGTATTAAACTTGTACGTCCAGATAATCAAAGTTTGTTTAAAGATACGAATGGTCTATTCCGTTCGAAAAACCCAGAACAGGCATACGAAGCAGATGCAGCGGTAACGTTGCTAAAAGGTGCGGTCGAAGGCAGTAACGTAAATGCCGTAGGTGAAATGACTAGCCTAATTGACTTACAACGTCAGTTTGAAATGCAGGTCAAGATGATGAGCACAGCAGAGGAAATGGACAAGTCGTCTGATTCACTGCTTCGTATGAGCTAATAGAATTTAAAGGAAATTGCTATGCATCCAGCATTATGGGTAAGTAAAACAGGTTTAGACGCCCAACAAACCAATATTTCAACGATTTCAAACAACCTTGCCAACGCCTCGACCATTGGTTTTAAAAAGAGCCGTGCGGTATTTGAAGATCTGTTCTACCAGAATATTAACCAGCCTGGTGGTCAGTCGTCTCAGAACACTGAGTTGCCAAGTGGCTTGATGCTAGGTGCGGGTTCTAAAGTGGTTGCCACTCAAAAGGTTCACACTCACGGTAACGCGCAGACTACGTCGAACAGCCTCGACATGATGATCGAAGGCGACGGCTTCTTCCAAGTTGAGATGCCAGACGGTGAAACAGGTTACAGCCGCAATGGTCAGTTCACATTGAACGGTGACGGCGCAATCGTGACATCGGGTCAAGGTTACCCGCTACAACCAGAAATCGTTATTCCTGAAGATGCAATCTCAGTGACAGTAGGTAACGACGGTGAGGTATCGGTTCGTCTCCGTGGTGAGCAAAACAACGTAGTGGTAGGTCAGATCACTATTACTGACTTTGTAAACCCAGGCGGTTTAGAACCAGTAGGTCAAAATCTTTACTTGCCGACAGGTGCGAGTGGTGACCCACAAGAAGGTGTACCAGGCTTCGATGGCCTAGGTAACATCCGTCAGTCAATGCTAGAAACATCGAACGTAAACGTAACCGAAGAGCTTGTGAATATGATTGAAGCTCAACGTGTTTACGAAATGAACTCGAAAGTTATCTCGTCGGTAGACAAGATGATGAGCTTTGTTAACCAACAGCTGTAATCGGTTTATTCGCCGTTTACTTGTTTCGTATTAATCGACGTGTTCGTCACAGCCTACTAATTACCACGACTTGCTGAGAGTATATCGCCATGAAACGTATTTTTTGTTTAGCCCTGTTAGCTTCGATGACTGGTTGTACTGTACTGGATCCAATAGAGACGCCAGCACAAGAGAACGCGACCACAGTGGTTGATGCGGTAGAAGGCGATAAATCGGCTCAAGAAAGCTCGGGTATTATCGACACGCTTCGTGGTCGAACGGATCCTATTGCAGGTGATCCTGCATGGGCGCCAATCAACCCAAAACAAAAGCCAGAGCATTATGCCGCGGCAACGGGTTCACTATTTAACGTAAACCATATAGGCAGCATGTACGATGATTCAAAGCCTCGCGGTATCGGTGACATCATTACGGTAGCGCTGGATGAAAATACTCGTGCGACGAAAAAAGCCAATGCAGATATGTCTAAGTCGAACGATGCATCTATGGAGCCTTTGGCTGTTGGCGGCCAAGAGCTGACGATCGACAAGTACAACTTCTCGTACGACCTAAGCAACACCAATACCTTCGCAGGTGATGCATCTGCTAATCAGAGCAACAGCATCAGTGGTTACATTACTGTGGAAGTGATTGAAGTGCTCGCTAACGGTAACCTAGTGGTGCGTGGTGAAAAATGGATGACATTGAACACCGGTGATGAGTACATCCGCCTAAGTGGCACTATCCGTCCGGACGATATTGATTTCGATAATACCATCGCTTCAAACCGTGTTTCTAATGCACGAATCCAGTATTCAGGTACCGGAGTGCAACAAGATATGCAAGAGCCTGGATTCTTGGCACGATTCTTTAATGTATCTCTGTAGAGCTTGAGAGGGCGTCGACATACTGACAGCCCGCGTTACTCAACAATATTTCGCTAAGTTATTATTAATTAAAGCAATACAGACAGGTTACTCAATGAAAAAACTGACACTCGTACTATTCGGCATGCTATTTCTTGCCACCAGTGCCCATGCTGCGCGTATTAAAGACGTGGCAAAAGTGGCGGGTGTTCGTAGTAACCAACTTGTCGGTTATGGTTTGGTCACGGGTTTGCCGGGTACCGGTGAGACAACACCCTTTACCGATCAAACATTTAACGCGATGCTGCAAAATTTTGGCATCCAATTGCCGCCTGGCACTAAGCCAAAAACCAAAAACGTAGCGGCAGTAATTGTTACCGCTGAACTGCCGGCTTTCTCTAAGCAAGGTCAGGAAGTTGACGTCACGGTTTCTTCTATCGGTTCGGCAAAAAGCCTACGTGGTGGTACCTTGCTACAAACCTTCCTAAAAGGTCTAGATGGTCAGGTGTATGCCGTCGCGCAAGGTAACTTAGTGGTAAGTGGCTTTAGTGCTCAGGGTAACGATGGTTCTAAGATTGTCGGTAATAACCCTAACGTCGGTATCATCTCTAGTGGCGCAACAGTAGAGCAAGAGATCCCAACGCCATTCGGCCGTGGTGACTACATCACATTCAACCTAATCCAATCCGATTTCACAACAGCGCAGCGTATGGCTGATGCGGTTAATAATTTCTTAGGTCCACAAATGGCGTCAGCGGTTGATGCGACCTCCGTAAAAGTGCGTGCACCGCGAGAAATCAGCCAACGTGTGGCGTTCTTATCGGCAATCGAAAACATTGAATTTGACCCAGCTGAAGGCTCAGCGAAAATCATCGTTAACTCTCGCACAGGTACCATTGTGGTTGGTAAGCATGTGCGCTTAAAAGCGGCGGCGGTAACACACGGCGGTATGACAGTCGCGATTAAAGAAAACTTAAACGTTAGCCAGCCGAATGCATTCTCTGGCGGTCAAACGGTAGTGGTTCCAGACTCTGATATCGAAGTCACTGAAGCCGATGGCAAGATGTTTAAGTTCGAACCTGGCTTAACATTGGATGATTTGGTTAGAGCGGTTAACGAAGTGGGCGCAGCACCTTCTGATTTAATGGCAATCCTTCAAGCACTGAAACAAGCGGGTGCGATTGAAGGCCAGCTGATCATTATCTAAGGAATAAAGCATGATTAAGAATAACAATGACATCGGCTTTATTCACGATATCGGCAGTCTCGACCGTCTTCGTCAACAAGCGGTAAATGGCGAAGAGGGCAGTGAAAAAGAAGCACTGACGGCTGCAGCAAAACAGTTTGAATCGATTTTTACTTCGATGTTGTTTAAGTCGATGCGCGATGCGAACTCAAGCTTCAAGTCGGACATGTTGAACAGTCAGAACGAACAGTTCTATCGTCAGATGCAAGATGACCAAATGGCGAGTGAGTTGAGTGCTTCAGGTTCGTTAGGTCTTGCGGATATGATTGTCGCGCAGTTAAGCGCTGGTCAAGCAAGCGACGCGACAGAAGATAAGGTTCGCAGTGAAGGCTTTGATACTTCATTGCAAAGACCTCAATTCTCAGGTCGTTCAGAAGATAGAACGTCAGAAATCCAATCTGCGTCAGTAGCCAAACAGCCGGTCTCTTTCGATTCACCGGAATCGTTTGTCACTTCAATGAAGCCTTACGCAGAAAAAGCGGCAAGCGCGCTTGGTGTGGATTCATCTCTACTATTGGCTCAAGCGGCACTGGAAACAGGCTGGGGCTCTAAGATAGTCAAGAACTCTCTGGGCAACAGTAATAACCTATTCAATATCAAAGCAGACAGAAGTTGGAAAGGCGATAAAGTGGCAACTCAAACACTCGAGTTCCATGGTAAAACTGCCGTTAAAGAATCGGCCTCTTTCCGTTCTTACTCTAGTTTTGAAGACAGCTTCAACGATTATGTGAAGTTCTTGAATGAAAACCCAAGGTATGAAACGGCGCTGCAGCACCAAGGTAATTCAGAGAATTTCATCAAAGGGATTCATCAAGCAGGCTACGCAACCGACCCTAACTACGCTGATAAGGTATTGCGAGTTAAAGCTAAGATTGATGAGATGAACTAGGTTATATCGATTGAACATCTAGAGCTTGCCACTGGCAGGCTCTTTTCTTATCTGCCGTATAAGATTCAACACCACCACACATAGTTATCTCTTTACACTTCAACAAATTAACGCCTTTTGACTTACCTTTCTCTCTATTGGCATACATATTGCTTTTTAAACTGGTAGTTAATCAGTTTATCCTGATTTTGTTAAGTTTTTTGGGGGCATTATGGCGTCGGATCTTCTGAATGTAGGGGCACAAAGTGTTCTTACTGCTCAGAGACAGCTAAACACCACAGGTCATAACATTTCTAACGCCAATACAGAG
Source organism: Vibrionales bacterium SWAT-3 (assembly GCA_000169995.1). GTDB lineage: Bacteria > Pseudomonadota > Gammaproteobacteria > Enterobacterales > Vibrionaceae > Vibrio. Next base: position 50,833 of record AAZW01000009.1, read on the forward strand.
GGCTATAGCCGCCAATCTGTGATTCAAGGTGTTAATGACCCGCGCCAGTACGGTGGTCAAACCTACGGCATGGGTGTGCATGTGGAAAATGTTCGCCGCTCTTGGGACCAATTTGCCGTCAATGAACTTAACCTATCGACAACCAATGCCGCCAACAAAGGCGACACTCAAGGCAACTTGGATATGCTGTCGAACATGTTGTCTTCGGTGGCTTCGAAGAAGATTCCAGAAAACCTAAATGAATGGTTTGACTCGGTTAAAACCTTAGCCGATACACCGAATGACGTTGGTGCTCGAAAAGTCGTAATCGAGAAGGCTGGGTTACTCACTAAAACGTTGAATGAATTTCATGAAACGGTTCGCCAACAGTCTGATTCTACGAATAAAAAATTAGATATGGGTATCGAGCGAGTCAACCAACTCGCGATCGAGATCCGTGATGTACAACGCCTGATGATGCGAACTCCAGGACCTCATAACGACCTGCGAGATCAGCATGAAAAGCTAATTAATGAGCTTTCTGGTTACACCAAAGTAACGGTGACACCGCGCTCAAATGCCGAAGGCTTCAATGTCCATATTGGTAACGGCCACACCTTAGTATCAGGTAGTGAGGCAAGCCAACTAAAAATGGTGGACGGTTTGCCTGATGCACACCAGCGTCGCTTAGCGATTGTTGAAGGTAAGTCTTTAAAGCCGATCACAAGCAGTGACATTGATGGAAAAATCGGTGCCATGTTAGACATGCGTGATGAGCACATCCCAGCCATCATGGATGAGCTTGGCCGTTTGGCAACTGCGTTTTCGTACAAGGTTAATGCACTTCAAGAGCAAGGTTTGGATCTCAACGGCAACGTGGGTAAGAACCTGTTTACCGATGTGAACTCTGAGCTGGTGGCAAAATCTCGTGTGACGGCAAGTGGGCAATCCAAAGCGGATGTCGCTGTGTTTATTGATGATACTTCTGCCTTAAAAGGTGGAGAGTACGGTCTTAAATACGATGGTAGTGATTACGTTGTGACCAAGCCAAGTGGCGAAACGGTCAAAGTGAGTACCGATTCAAGCGGCAACGCATTTTATCTTGATGGTATGCGCGTCGAAATTCGTAATCCGCCTGAACTTGGTGAAAAGCTGTTACTGCGTCCAACGCGTAATTTTGCCGCACAGATTCATATGGCAACCACAGATCCAAAAGATATTGCCGCACAAAGTTATGAGGCATCCACAACGTTTGCCAAAGGCACTGCTGGGTTCAAAATCCTAGAGGCAGGCCAACTGCGTGAGTTTGAAGTGATTGTGTCACCAAAGGGTGAGCAATTTGCGGTGACGGATCCAAAAGGCAACATCTTAATGCAGCCTCAACCGTATCCGCCACAAGGACCGGTGACGATTAACGGCACGACCTTCGAGTTAACGGCAGGCGCGCTGGCAAACGACAAATTTACGGCAAACCTTGTCCCATCAGAAGGCGACAACGGTAACTTGCGTAAGCTGCAAGATCTCCAAACAGGCAAGATCTTGAACGATGGTGAGTCTACGATTTTAGACCTTTACCACAACCTGAATACCAACACGGGTCTGAAGTCTTCAACGGCTAATCGCTTGAGTGATATTGCGACGTTAGAAAAGCAGTCAGCCCAGGAGCGTATTGCTTCAATCTCGGGGGTTAACCTTGATGAAGAAGCGGCAAACATGATGAAGTTTCAACAAGCGTATATGGCTTCTTCACGCATCATGCAAGCTGCTAACGATACCTTTAATACTATTTTGGCTCTGAGGTAGGAAGTATAAATGTTAAATCGTATATCTAGCTTCCATAACTACCAGTCCGTACAAAATGACTTGCGCCGCCAAGAGAACAAGGTGCATCACAACCAAGCGCAACTCGCTTCCGGTAAGAAGCTGCAGTCGCCAAGTGATGACCCGCTAGCGACGCACTATTTACAAAATATTGGTCAGCAATCAGAGCAACTTAAACAGTACGTTGATGCTATTACTCTGGTTAGAAACCGCCTTGAGCATCATGAGGTGATGATCGCCAACTCGGAAGGCTTTGCTGATGAAGCAAAACGAACCGTGATGGAAATGATCAACGGCGCGTTGTCACCTGAAGACCGTTTAGCGAAGAAGCGTGAAATCCAAGAGTTAGCGAATAACTTTTTGTACTTAGCAAACTCTCAAGACGAATCTGGCAACTACACATTTGCTGGTACTAAGCCAAAAAGCCAGCCCTTCTTTCGCGATAACGAAGGAACGGTGACGTATCAAGGCGACGATTATCAGCGAAAGATGCGTGTAGCGAGTAGCTTTGAAATGGCGATGAATGATCCGGGCAGTAAGTTATTTATGGAAATAGATAACCCATTCGGTGATTACGAGCCTCAATACGAGCTTGAGCCCGCATCTGAATTACTACTTGGTCGTGCAACAAACAGTGCAGAAGATGGTTCTACTTATAAAGTAACCTTTGTTGATATGCAGACTGGTAAGTTTGCGTACCAACTTGAAAAAGATGGCGCTGTGGTTGCTGCTGAAGATTTTGATCCTGCGACTGGCATTGTCTACGAAGGGTTAAACATTCAGTTTAAAGGGCAAGTCACCAAGGGTGATTCGATCACCTTAGAGCCAAGAGAGACATTCTCGATCTTTGACACGTTCAAAGAAGCGGCAGAACAGGTAGAAAATCCAGTGTCCGATGCATCGGCAACGGCAAAACTGCACCAAATGACGGAAGAGTTCCATGCTGCGTTTATTCACTTAACGAAAGCAAGAACAGACGTCGGTGCCCGTTTGAGTACATTGGATATTCAAGAGCAACAACATGAAGATTTTAAGTTGTCTTTGGCGAAAGCAAAAAGCAACTTTGAAGATTTGGATTACTCGAAAGCTATCATTGAATTCAATGAAAACTCTCGAGCACTGCAAGCTTCACAGCAAGCGTTTGGCAAAACAAAAGACCTAACCTTGTTTAACTATATTTAATGATTAATCGGTATTTAGTGGTGAACTGCTAAATACCAAGGAGTCGATTCTTTGCCTTATGTGCTATGCCATACGTGCGAATGACTTCAAAAATTGCCGCTTTTTCGTACGAAGCTTAATGTTTCTTGATATAGCGGCAAAAAACGGCAACAAGAGGATGAGGGCAGTTTCATCTTCTAAAAGTAGACAATCATAATCGCGTTTAATTTTCTGTAAGTTTTTGATTATTAGTAAATAAAAAAATTATTTATACAAAATTAAACTTGGCATACAACTTGTATCTGTGTTGGTTATAAATGATTAATACAGATCTTAAACCTTGTGTAAGGTTTATTGAGTAACATACGGTCAGTGCTTATCCATATGAGAGTAAAGCTGGCCGCTTCGCAGAGAGCTTGCGAACTCATAAGGAGAGCAAAATGGCAGTTAATGTAAGTACTAACGTTTCCGCAATGACAGCGCAGCGTTACCTGAACAAAGCGTCTAATGACTTAGCGACTTCTATGGAGCGTTTGTCATCTGGTCACAAGATCAACAGCGCGAAAGATGATGCGGCAGGTCTGCAAATCTCGAACCGTCTAACGGCTCAGTCTCGTGGTCTTGATGTAGCAATGCGTAATGCCAACGACGGTATTTCGATCGCTCAAACAGCAGAAGGCGCGATGAACGAATCGACTAACGTACTACAACGTATGCGTGATCTAGCGATTCAATCATCAAACGGCACTAACTCGCCGGCAGAGCGTACTGCACTGAATGAAGAGTCAATGGCACTTCAAGATGAGCTTAACCGTATCGCGGAAACCACATCGTTTGGTGGTCGTCGTCTACTGAACGGGTCATTCGGTGAAGCTTCATTCCAGATTGGTTCTAACTCTGGTGAAGCAATGATCATGGCTCTGACAAGCATCCGTGCAGATGACTACCGTATGGGTGGTACTACGTTCGATTCAGAAAACGCGAAAGATAAGAACTGGGAAGTGCCGCCAACAGCGAGCGATCTTAAGTTTGAATTCAAAACTAAAGCGGGTGAAGACATCGTTCTAGATATCAACACTAAAGCGGGTGACGATATTGAAGAGTTAGCGACTTACATTAATGGTCAATCTGACTTACTAAATGCATCGGTTACTGATGACGGTCGTTTACAGTTATTCGTAGCAGAACCAGACCTAGCTGGCGCTATGTCTATCTCTGGTGGCTTGGCATCTGAGCTTGGAATTAAGAGCGAAGGCCGTGCAACATCAGTTCAAGATATCAGTCTAACAAGTGTTGCTGGTTCACAGAACGCTATCAGCGTTATTGATTCTGCATTGAAGTACGTAGATTCACAGCGTGCTGATTTGGGTGCGAAACAGAACCGTCTAAGCCACAGTATTAATAACTTGGCAAACGTTCAAGAGAACGTAGACGCTTCAAACAGCCGAATCAAAGATACGGACTTTGCGAAAGAGACGACGCAAATGACCAAATCACAAATTCTGCAACAAGCAGGTACTTCAATACTTGCTCAAGCAAAACAATTGCCTAACTCTGCAATGTCACTATTGCAATAGTTATTGGTTGAACTTGCTGCTCGTGTTCAGACGTGAGCCATGCAGCAAGGGAAACTGGCAAGCATACTTACTAGTGAGTGTTTAGCTCTCTCATCTCTCACCTGCTATCCATTTTTACGGTAAGAATGCAACGGCGAGTCGGAAATGTGTTCATTTCTCGATGATCTCCACACAGGCTCTGACGCGCCAACTAGCCCCGGTTCTCTCAAAGGAAAAGGGGCTTTTTCCTTTCTGAAGATTGTGTTTTATTTTCCCTTCTAACGATCTTTCTTCGTTTTTTCGCTCTGCTAGTTTTAATTTTCTCTGCCGACTTTGTGAAAAACAGCTCACCTTTTTGCCTACTATTTGCCCACAGCCATGAATTTTGCTGATTGATCATTTCTGTACATAGGCTAACTAAAAAGCCAGTTTGAACGTTTTTCAAACAACCCACATGCTCTCAATAACAAAAATCTACAGTTATTTTAGAAAGTTTAATTTTTTAAGTTGTTGAAATTTTTATGGTTAGTAATTTTTTTGTGGTTTTTTAAAAGTTTTTCTAAAGCTTCTGATTTTCGAGCCGTTATTAAAAGTAACTTTGAGAGAACTACTTGGTTTTCCGAGACGTCGGAAACCGCAATACCGGAAAATCAATTGGAGAAATCACCATGGCAGTGAATGTAAATACCAACGTTTCAGCGATGACTGCGCAACGTTACCTAAACAACGCAAACAGCGCACAACAAACATCAATGGAGCGTTTAGCTTCTGGCTCTAAAATCAACAGCGCAAAAGATGACGCTGCGGGCCTACAAATCTCTAACCGTTTGAACGTTCAAAGCCGCGGCCTAGACGTTGCTGTTCGTAACGCGAACGACGGTATCTCTATTGCACAAACTGCTGAAGGTGCAATGAACGAGACAACGAACATCCTGCAAAGTATGCGTGATCTTTCTCTACAATCTTCAAACGGCTCAAACTCAAAAGCAGAGCGTGTAGCGATTCAAGAAGAAGTAACAGCACTGAACGACGAGCTAAACCGTATCGCGGAAACAACGTCTTTTGGTGGTAACAAGCTACTTAACGGTACTTACGGTACACAATCATTCCAAATCGGTGCGGATAACGGCGAAGCGGTAATGCTGAACCTGAAAGATATGCGCTCTGATAACGCTCAGATGGTTGGTAAGAGCTACCAAACTGAGAACGCTAAAGACAAAGACTGGAACGTACAAGCGGGTTCAAACGACCTAAAACTATCGTTCACAGATAACTTTGGTCAAGCTCAAGAAATCGATATCAGCGCAAAAGCGGGTGATGACATCGAAGAGCTAGCGACATACATCAACGGTCAGCAAGATTCTGTTAAAGCGTCTGTAACTGAAGACGGCAAGCTACAAATGTTCGCGGGCAACAACAAAGTAAGCGGCGATGTATCTTTTTCTGGCGGTCTTGCTGGTGAGTTAGGCATTCAAGCATCTAAAGAAGTGACGGTTGATACTATCGACGTAACGTCTGTTGGCGGTGCTCAAGAGTCTGTAGCAATCATCGATGCGGCACTTAAGTACGTAGATAGCCACCGTGCAGAGCTGGGTGCTTTCCAAAACCGTTTCGACCACGCAATCAGCAACTTAGACAACATTAACGAGAACGTTAACGCATCTAAGAGCCGTATTAAAGATACCGACTTCGCGAAAGAAACGACTCAGATGACTAAGTCTCAGATCCTTTCTCAAGCTTCAAGCTCGATTCTTGCTCAAGCGAAGCAAGCGCCGAACTCGGCACTTAGCCTATTAGGTTAATCGATTAAAAAGCCACGTTGACTATAAGCGTCGTTGAGACAAAGCGTTGACGTAAGGCCTCCACAAATTAGCTCGTGGTGAGAGATGAGCGCTAAACAAACCCAGCTTCGGCTGGGTTTTTGCTTTTCTGCGGTCTGTAAAAGTGTATGGGGGTATGCCTAATTTGGATCGTGGATGATAAGTGAGATTCCCTATCACGGTCGTCCCTCCCTGTAGGGAATGACGGGAATCGGACGATGATGATCCCAGCATTTCTTTATTAGCAATACACATGGCTAGAGTAAGTAACGACTCATTTAGAACAAATATTTTATCGTCATTCCAGAACCGAGTGGAGTGAGATAGCAGAAATCTAGCTTTTAGAGGAGGTGATTTTTTAGTTTTGGTTTACCACTATCAGAAATGAAGAGCTATCTGTAAGTCGGTGAGGTAATTAGCCGTCATTCCAGAACTGAGTAGAACGAGGTATCAGGAATCTAGTTTTTTGAGGAAGTGATTTCTTTAGTTTTTGTTTGCCACTATAAGAAATATTGGGTTACCTAGGGAATAAGTTGTGCAAAGGACTAAAACAGTAATTCGTCATCCCAGAATCGAGTAGAACGAGATATCAGGGATCTCTTCTGATTTTATATTCAACACCACGCTCATTAACTTAAATAATGGGGCAACTTTAGCGAATGTCGCCCTATTAATTGAATGGCGATCACACTTTTCTTTGTTATTGAAAATAATGCGAAAAAAAACACATTTTTTATTAAAGCTTCTAATTAAGGCGCCGTTAAAGGGATTGAGAGAAATGATATGTACCAATGTAAGGTGAGAGAGACAGTGGTGCGTAAACAAATTGATATGTATTTGTGTGAGGTGAGAGTCACATGAGTGCATTAAAAAATGCCTAAAGGAGATCAACTATGGCGATTAATGTAAGCACTAACGTGTCTGCAATGACGGCTCAGCGTTACCTAAATAACGCGGCTGAAGGTACTCAAAAATCAATGGAGCGTTTGTCTTCTGGCTATAAAATCAATAGCGCAAAAGATGATGCTGCAGGCTTACAAATCTCTAACCGCTTAACGTCACAAAGCCGCGGCCTAGATATGGCTGTGAAAAATGCGAATGACGGTATCTCTATTGCACAGACAGCTGAAGGTGCGATGAATGAGTCAACCAACATTCTGCAACGTATGCGTGACCTTTCTCTTCAATCTGCAAACGGTTCAAACAGCAAGTCTGAGCGTGTTGCTATCCAAGAAGAAGTATCTGCTCTTAACACAGAACTTAACCGTATCGCTGAAACAACCTCTTTTGGTGGTAACAAGCTTCTAAACGGTACTTACGGTAGCCAATCTTTCCAAATCGGTGCTGACTCAGGTGAAGCGGTAATGCTATCTATGGGCAACATGCGTACCGACACTCAAGAAATGGGTGGTAAGAGCTACGGTGTTACTGAAGGTAAAGATGCATCTTGGCGTGTAGGCGCTGGCGCTGATCTGACTATCAAATACAACGATAAGTTTGGCGAAGCTCAAGAGCTATCTATCTCTGCTAAAGAAGGCAACGATATCGAAGAGCTAGCAACTTACATCAACGGCCAAAGCCAAGACGTTAAAGCGTCTGTAGGTGAAGGCGGTAAATTACAACTTTTCGCTTCTAGCCAAAAAGTTGAAGGTGATGTGGAGTTTGGTGGCAGCCTTGCAAGTGAGCTAGGTATTGGCGCAGGTAAAGATGTAACCGTAAACGACATCGACGTAACATCAGTTGCGGGTGCAAACGAAGCAGTATCTATCATCGATGGCGCTCTAAAATCTGTAGATAGCCAACGTGCATCTCTTGGTGCTTTCCAAAACCGTTTTGACCATGCAATCAGCAACTTAGAAAACATCAACGAAAACGTTAATGCTTCTAAGAGCCGTATCAAAGATACCGATTACGCGAAAGAAACAACGGCAATGACGAAGTCTCAAATCCTACAACAGGCGAGTACTTCTATCCTAGCTCAAGCAAAACAATCACCATCAGCAGCTCTAAGCTTATTGGGCTAAACTTACCTCGGTAAGTAGCGGTAAACTCTGCTTTATGTGGAGTTTTACTGTTGGCTCATGAAGGAGGGAGGGAGAGTGTTATGGAAATACCATCTAACGCATCGAACATCCAGCCTTATGGCTCACCTAATGGCATTAAAATTGCAAGCGATGAAGGTAGTAGTGCGTCGAGCATTTCACGGCTGAAAGAAGCAACCTCTTATGGCAAGGTAGAGAAATCGAAAGAAGAAGCTACCGAAGCTGCGATTCAATTAGCTCAAGAGAGAAAAGAGTTAAATGATGAAGAGCGAGTCAAAATGGTGGAGAAGGTAAACGAGTTTATCTCCTCTCTCAATAAGGGGGTTGCCTTTAAGGTCGATGAAGAATCGGGAAGGGATGTGGTGACTATTTATGAAACCACAACCGGCGATATTATTCGTCAGATACCTGATGAAGAAATGCTTGAAATTCTAAGACGCCTAGCAGCCCAAAACTCGAATAGTAGAATATTTGAGGTGAAGGTCTAAGTCGTATTATTGAGGTGGTTTAATGAGTTTTGGCCCAATGGGGATTTCGTCTGGCATGGATATCAATTCCATGGTCAGCAAAATTGTGGATTCGGAGCGTGTACCTAAACAGCAACGAATCGACAATGAAAGAGCGCGAATCGATACCAGCATTAGTGCCTATGGAAAACTCAGAGAATCTCTCGATTCGATGAAAAACCTGATGACAAACTTTCGTCAGGAAAAAGCTTTCGCTGTACGTACAGTAGAAAGTACTGATGAAGCGCTTGTTTCTGCAACCGCGACTACTGAAGCGATCGCTGGCAAATACGCCATCGATGTGTTGCAGCTTGCCCAGAGTCATAAAGTCGCGTCAGATGTTCTATCTGATGACATGAAATTTGGCCCAGGTAAGCTGCAGGTTTCGCTTGGTGATGATAGCTTTGATGTGCAAGTTGGTGATAGATCAAAGCTAATCGATGTTGCTCGCAGCATAAACGGTGCAGAAAGAAATCCAGGCGTTCGCGCATCTATTATCAATGATGTCGAAGGCCCACGACTTATTGTCGCCTCCAACCAATCGGGTGCCGATCAACAAATCAGTATCAGTGTCGACTCTGATGCGTCTAACCCTCTCAAAAAACTAGAATACAAAACCCTTGAAGAACGTGTTGAAGCGCTAGAGAAAGCTCGTATTGCCGCTCAAGACGTACTTGGCCTCACACCTGCTGGAAAAGCCGTTGACCTTATCGATGAGGCTATCTCTGACGATGTCCCGAAAGCTGATGAAGCTGTCGACGAAGACGGCAATATCATTCCAGGTTCTCAAGCGGACTCAACGTCTCCTGCTGAAGATGGCTCTCAAAGCCTTAGCTATGGCGAGCAAGCTGCTGCTGATGGTCAAGCTGCACTAGATGCAGCTCAGGCGGCAAAATCTGTCATGCCTGAAGACAATATCCCAGGTTGGACGGAAACGGCTTCTGGCACGCTGTTAGATTCTTATTACACACCAGAACTTGAGCTTGACGAAAAAGCGATCGAGAAGGCGCCTGATGTTCCTGGGTGGTCAAACACGGCCTCTGGTACCTTGACTGATTCATATGTGACACCGAAAGAAGCCCAGCAAAAGCTAGAGGCAGAGCAAGCACGTATCGAAGAGAAGATCGCTCAAGAAAAAGCGGATCTGGCCAAGAAAGTAGAAAACGGTGAATTGACCGCAGAGCAAGCAAAAAATATCGAGCGTGCCAAATTAGAGCCTGAAGAGCGAGAGCGCTTAGAGAAAGTCGACAAGGCGCAAGCTGATTTGGCGCTAGCTCAACAATCTTTTGATAGTTACAGCGGCATGACCGAAGTCCAAGCTGGGCAAGATTCAATGGTGGTACTGGATGGTGTCGCTCAGCTCTCTAGTAATAACAATGTGATTGAAGATGCCGTTGAAGGCATTGATATTACGGTGAAAGGAAAGACGCCAAAAGATAAGCCGCCAGCAGAAATTGGAGTTGAGTACGACCGTAATAGTGTTCGTCAAGACATCGAAGCCTTTGTGAATTCTTACAACCAGTTTTACCAAGTGTCTAAAAACTTGGCGGGTGTCGATCCTGCGACCGGACAAAAAGGCCCGCTTTCTGGTGACAGTACGGTCCGTAACGCCGACTCACGATTGAAAGGGGTATTCTCTTCAAGCATCGAAGGGGCGCCAGAGAACCTTAAGTCTTTAACAGAGTTTGGTATCACGACCACCAGACAAGGCTCGTTAGAGATTAACTACGACATGCTCGAGCGACAGCTAAACAATAACTTTGATAAGCTGGGCGAGTTTTTTGGCGGCAACAATGGCTTTGCTAAAAAAGTCGAAGATGCGATTCAGGGCATCACTGGTATTACTGGTTCAATTCGTACTCGAGAAAAGAGTCTGGTTGAGCAAAACTACCGTTTAGCAGACGACCAAAACGCCTTAGACCGCCGTATGGACAGTCTTGAAAGTCGTACTCACTCTAAGTTCACCGCCATGCAAGATGCAACCAGTAAGATGCAGTCTCAGCTTGGTAGCATGATGAATGCGTTGGGTTAATAGATGACCAGTCAGCTTCAAGAGCTTTGTGAACTAGATCAATTAATTATCTCTAAGCTCGAATTTAGTGAAATTAATGCTGAAGAAATAGCGACGCTTGTCGATAACAGAGAACAGTTATTGCAAAACGTGCTTCAATTCATCGATTCAGACCCTGACGTTAAGCAAAGTTCGGAGTGGTTTGAAGCCATTTCGAGAACAAGAAAATTAGTCGAATTGATGCAGTCTGAAACTGGCCGGGTAGGGAAAACCCTGCACAAGTACCGACACGGTGCCAAGTCAGTTCAACAATACAAAAAGTTTTTATAGAAGAGGTTTACTATGCGCGGTTCTTTACAGGCATATAAAAAGGTATCAGTGGATAGTCAGCTAACGGCTGCCTCACCGCATAAGATTGTGCAAATGCTAATGGCTGGCGCTATCGAGCGTTTGATCCAAGGTAAAGCGGCAATGCAAGCGGGCAATATACCGGTGAAAGGTGAGCGACTTGGTAAGGCTCTAGACATCATTATTAGCCTTCGTAGCTGCCTTTCTATGGACGATGGTGGTGATATTGCGAAAAACCTAGATCAACTTTATGAGTTCATGATCACGCAAATTTCTGCGGCAAATCACAAAAATGACCCACAGCCTATTGATGATGTTATCGATATTATCCGCGAAATTAAGAGCGCTTGGGACCAAATTCCGAATGAATATCACAACTTGACGTCTGCTGAAGTCGGTATTTAAAGAAAAATTGCAGTTTTAACTAACCTTAGATCCTCTAATTGGTTGGTTGCCTTATTTTTTTAATCAAATAAAATAGAAGCCATTAGATAGCCTAATGGCTTTTTTTCGTTGCTGATTTCATAAATTTGTCCTCGTAAACCATAATCATAGATAGAATTCTTAATTTTATGGAATACGTTGCTCACCGTTTTTCCGCATCGCACCAAAATAAAGGCAATAATTCCTACTTATGCAAGGTTTGGCAAAACTGCTTGTGGTCGACGATAACGCTCAAGATCGTCACAATTTAAGCACAATATTAGAGTTTGTAGGAGAGAGCTGCGAAGTAATCAGCTCTGAACAAGCGCGCAAAGTCGACTGGTCACTACAGTGGGCTGGTTGCATTATTGGCTCAATAAAAGGTAAAGGCTTCAACGCATTACTGAATGATAAGCTTGTTCACGCGAATCACATCCCTCTACTTGTGATTGGCAAAAACAACCACCCGGTTGACGAGCTCACCAATTTTGTTGGTGAACTCGAGCTGCCTCTTAACTATCCCCAATTAAGTGATGCATTAAGACACTGTAAAGATTTCTTAGGACGCAAAGGTGTTCAGGTTGTCTCTTCAGCCCGTAAGAACACACTGTTTCGCAGTCTAGTGGGTCAAAGTGCTGGCATTCAAGAAGTACGTCACTTGATTGAACAAGTTTCCTCTACCGAAGCCAACGTACTGATTCTCGGTGAATCTGGTACCGGTAAAGAGGTGGTTGCTCGTAACATTCATTACCATTCAAAACGTCGCACTGGTCCTTTTGTTCCAGTGAACTGTGGTGCAATCCCACCAGATTTGCTGGAGAGTGAACTTTTCGGTCATGAGAAGGGCGCATTCACAGGTGCAATTACGGCACGCAAAGGGCGTTTTGAGCTAGCTGAAGGTGGCACACTATTTCTTGATGAAATTGGCGATATGCCAATGGCGATGCAGGTTAAGTTGTTACGCGTACTACAAGAGCGATGCTTTGAACGTGTAGGTGGCAATTGCACTATCCAGGCGAATGTTCGAGTAATTGCGGCTACACACCGTAACCTAGAAGATATGATCGACGATGATTCATTCCGTGAAGATCTTTATTACCGCTTGAATGTATTCCCGATTGAAATGCCGGCATTACAAGAGCGTAAAGAAGATATCCCTCTTCTACTTCAAGAGCTTATGACGAGAATGGAAGCGGAAGGCAGCATGCCTATTTGCTTTACGCCTCGCGCGATTAACTCTTTGATGGAGCACGATTGGCCAGGTAACGTGCGTGAATTGGCGAACTTAGTGGAGCGCATGGTTATTCTCTATCCGAATAGCTTAGTAGACGTAAACCATCTGCCAACTAAGTATCGGTACAGTGACATCCCTGAATTCCAACCAGAGTTTAATAGCTTTGTGTCTGAGGAAGAGCAAGAGCGTGACGCTTTAGCTGACCTGTTCTCGGAAGATTTCAGCTTCGATCAGCAAGATGATATGACTGATAATGCGAATGCACCTCAGGAATTACCACCGGAAGGTGTGAACCTGAAAGAGCTGCTCGCTGATATGGAAGTGAATATGATCAATCAAGCCTTGGAAGCTCAAGGCGGTATTGTCGCTCGAGCAGCAGACATGTTAGGCATGCGCAGAACCACTCTGGTTGAGAAAATGCGTAAATACAATCTGCAGCGTTAGTGTTCTGCTTTTCGAAAAATGGAAAAACAAACACGAAATTTTTAGCTAATCGTTCATTTTAGCTAAGCGATAAGATAAACCATAGTCGAGTTGTTGCTTGCTTAACTATGTGATAAATATAGCAAATAGCCTGACTCGTTTTGTGCGTGTCAGGCTGTTTTAGTATTTGAGGCAAATTTTTGACATGCACGTATCTAACGAACCAGAAAATCAATCACACCTAGATTCTGTTGAACAACAGGTTGAGCGCTACAAGCAAGTGCTCGATGTTATGCCTGCTGGTGTCATCTTGTTAGATACCCATGGTGAAGTAAGAGAAGCAAACCCAGAAGCGCACCGCATTCTGGGCGTCGAGTTGGTTGGAGAGAAGTGGTTTTCTGTTATCCAAAGTGCTTTTGATCCCAAAGACGATGATGGTCATGAGATCTCATTAAAGAACGGTCGAAAGGTACGTTTGGCGATTTCTGCTTCGACTACGGGTCAGCTGATTTTGATTACCGATCTGACCGAGACGCGTTTGCTGCAATCACGAGTTAGTGATCTCCAGCGTCTGTCGTCATTAGGTCGAATGGTGGCGTCACTTGCTCATCAGGTTCGAACACCGCTTTCTAGTGCGATGTTGTATGCGTCAAACCTTGCCGCACCGAATTTACCACCGGCAACAAAAACACGTTTTCAATCTAAGCTTATGGATAGACTTCATGACTTAGAGAAGCAAGTTAATGACATGCTGCTGTTTGCTAAGGGCGGAGATAATAAGGTGGTGAAACCTTTTACTGTGGCTGAATTGATCACAGAATTTCAGCCTATGGTTGAAGCAGCGTTGAAATCGAACCAAATTGATTACTGCCAAGAAGTGGAAGGCGAACAGACTCAAATGTTCGGCAATGCCAACGCGATTGCCTCTGCTTTAAGTAATCTGGTTTTGAACGCGGTTCAAATTGCCGGCAAAGAATCACAGATAGATGTGTTTTTTAGGCCGGTAAACGGCGAGCTTAAGATATCAGTACAAGACAGCGGTCCCGGCGTACCGAAAGAGCTTCACGGTAAAATTATGGAACCATTCTTTACCACTCGCTCGCAAGGGACAGGCTTAGGCTTGGCGGTTGTACAAATGGTATGTCGAGCACATGAAGGTCGACTGGAATTGATATCAGAGGAAGGTGATGGCGCATGCTTTACCATGTGCTTGCCACTAGAAAGAAGCGCTTCTACTGAAGGCTAACAAGTTTTAACTGAATTTACACTGGAGAATGCTATGGCTCAAAGCAAAGTGTTAATCGTCGAAGATGATGAAGGTCTACGCGAGGCCCTTGTCGATACACTCGCGCTTGCTGGCTATGAATGGCTAGAAGCAGATTGCGCAGAAGATGCTCTGGTCAAACTAAAATCGAACTCCGTTGATATCGTTGTCTCTGATGTTCAGATGGCAGGCATGGGCGGCTTAGCGCTGTTAAGAAACATCAAGCAGCACTGGCCAAATCTCCCTGTATTGTTGATGACAGCTTATGCCAACATCGAAGACGCCGTCGCTGCAATGAAAGAGGGCGCTATCGACTATATGGCAAAGCCATTTGCGCCGGAAGTACTGCTAAATATGGTGAGCCGTTATGCTCCCGTAAAATCGGACGACAATGGTGATGCCATCGTTGCTGATGAAAAAAGCATTAAGCTAATGATGCTGGCCGATAAAGTGGCAAAAACGGACGCTAATGTCATGGTTTTGGGCCCGAGCGGTTCTGGTAAAGAGGTGATGTCGCGTTACATCCATAACGCCTCAAACCGTAAAGATGGTCCGTTCGTCGCGATTAACTGTGCGGCAATTCCTGACAATATGTTGGAAGCGACTTTATTTGGATATGAGAAAGGTGCATTTACTGGCGCTATTCAGGCGTGTCCGGGTAAGTTTGAACAAGCTCAAGGCGGTACAATTTTACTCGATGAGATCAGTGAAATGGACCTCGGTTTACAAGCTAAGTTACTGCGTGTGCTGCAAGAGCGTGAAGTTGAGCGTTTAGGTAGCCGTAAGAGCATTAAACTTGATGTTCGTGTACTCGCGACCAGTAACCGAGATCTAAAACAATATGTGTCTGAGGGTAATTTCCGTGAAGACTTGTACTACCGTTTGAATGTTTTCCCAATCTCTTGGCCTCCACTGTGTGAACGTAAAGGTGATATTGAGCCTTTGGCGAAGCACTTGGTTGAGCGCCACTGTACCAAACTTGGCATGCCAGTTCCGGTTATGTCAGCTCAAGCGATCAGCAAACTCGTCAATTATCCGTGGCCGGGCAATGTCCGTGAGCTTGATAATGTCGTGCAGCGTGCCTTGATTCTGAGCGAAGAAGAAAAAATTTCTGGTGAGCATATCCTACTTGAAGGGGTAGATTGGCAAGACGCCAGTGGCCTACAACAGATTGTTGAAGGTAGCGATGTGGCAACGCCCGATATCAAGCCTATTGCAGAAGCAAACCCGATCAATAAAATCGCTTCAAGCAGTGAAGGGTTGGGGAATGAGCTTAGAGATCAAGAGTATGCGATTATCCTCGAAACTTTGATCGCATGTAATGGCCGACGTAAAGATATGGCTGAGAAACTCGGTATTAGCCCTCGCACATTGCGCTATAAGTTAGCAAAAATGCGCGATGCTGGAATAGATATCCCAAACTAAGCACAGATTAGTAGTGTCAGCTTTCTGACTAGTGTAATACGATATCTAGTCGTTTTTAGGTATGGCACGCTAATTGCTCTGTCAATAATACAGCAAAATAGATAGTCATAAATTTGACTCCTTGAGGTAGTAAATGAGAATAGATGGTTTACAAGGCGAAATGCAGGCAATGATGGTTGAAGCTGCGAGCGCGCGTCCTGCTGCGACAGGGCAAGCGGTCGGTGCAGATTTCGGCAACATGCTGACGCAAGCCATCAACAATGTGAACTCATTGCAAAAGACCTCTGGGGATCTACAAACTCGTTTTGATAGCGGTGACCAAAGTGTGTCGCTGTCTGATGTGATGATTGCTCGTAATAAATCTAGTGTGGCCTTTGAAGCGACAATCCAAATTAGAAATAAGTTGGTTGAGTCGTATAAAGAGCTGATGAATATGCCGGTATAAGTTGGGTAGTTAAGTAGTGGCAGATAATAGTCAAACGACAGATTTAACCGTGAGCGATGGTAACGACCACGCACTCATTGCGGGTGCTGAGCTGGACGGAGAAGGGCAAAACCCGGATCTAGGTGAACGTAGTTCATCTAAATTTGATATGGCCGTAGGTGACCTCGATTTACTTCGTCAGGTCGTCTTAGTGCTATCTATCTCAATCTGTGTCGCGCTTATTGTGATGCTGTTTTTCTGGGTTAAAGAGCCAGAAATGCGTCCATTAGGGGCTTATGAAACAGAAGAGTTGATCCCAGTACTGGATTACTTAGATCAGCAAAAGATCGAGTACTCGCTTGAGGGTAATACCATCTCGGTGCCAGCAAGTGAATATAACTCCCTGAAGCTTAATATGGTTCGCGCTGGTTTGAACCAAGAGCGAAACGCAGGTGATGACATCCTCATGCAAGACATGGGCTTTGGTGTATCACAACGTTTAGAACAAGAACGCCTCAAATTAAGCCGCGAAAGACAGCTTGCGAAAGCCATTGAGCAGATGAAGCAGGTGCGTAAAGCGCAGGTTTTATTGGCGCTGCCGAAGCAAAGTGTTTTTGTTCGTCATAATCAAGAAGCCTCTGCCTCTGTATTCCTAACCCTCAAAACGGGTACTAACCTTAAGCAGCAAGAGGTTGACTCTGTTGTCGATATGGTGGCGAGTGCCGTTCCGGGAATGAAAACGTCGCGTATTACCGTTACTGATCAACATGGCCGACTGCTGAGCTCCGGCTCTCAAGACCCTATGTCAGCGGCGCGTCGTAAAGAGCACGAGCTAGAGCGTAATCAAGAGCAAGCACTGCGTGAGAAAATTGACTCTATCCTTATTCCTATTCTTGGATTTGGAAACTACACGGCTCAGGTTGATATTCAGCTCGACTTCAGCGCAGTAGAACAAACCAGAAAACGTTTTGATCCGAACACTCCGGCAACGCGAAGCGAATACACCTTAGAAGATTACAATAACGGCAACACTGTCGCGGGTATTCCGGGTGCGCTGAGTAACCAGCCTCCATCAGATGCGTCTATCCCCCAGGATGTCGCGCAGATGAAAGATGGCGCGATGACAGGCCAGGGCTCGGTTCATAAAGAAGCAACTCGAAACTTCGAATTAGACACCACCATCAGTCATGAGCGTAAGCAGACTGGCACGGTGAACCGTCAAACGGTATCGGTCGCGATTAAAGATCGTCAATCCATCAACCCAGATACCGGTGAAGTGGTGCACACGCCAATTCCAGCCAGTGAAATCAACGCGATCCGCCAAGTGCTGATTGGTACGGTCGGTTTTGATGAAAGCCGCGGTGACTTATTGAATGTATTAAGCATGCAGTTCGCACCACAAATCACAGATGTGGTTCCTGATGTGCCTATCTGGGAGCACCCTAACTTCAATGATTGGGTACGTTGGTTTGCGAGTGCATTGGTTATTATTGTTGTGGTGTTAGTCCTTGTTCGCCCAGCAATAAAGAAACTGCTTAACCCAGCAGCAGACAACGATGAACAGATGTACGGCCCTGATGGCATGCCAATTGGTGCCGATGGCGAGACCAGCCTCATTGGTGGTGATATTGAAGGTGGCGAGCTGTTTGAATTTGGTTCAAGCATCGACTTACCAAACCTTCATAAAGATGAAGACGTGCTGAAAGCAGTACGTGCACTTGTAGCGAATGAACCAGAGCTAGCAGCTCAAGTAGTTAAGAATTGGATGGCAGATGGCTAACGAAATTGTTCCACAACAAGCTGAAGGCGGTGAAGTGCTTGATGTCGCGAGTGTGGATATCGCCTCTATTTCAGGTGATGAGCGCGCAGCGATCTTGTTGTTGAGTTTAAACGAAGAGGATGCGGCGGGTATTATTCGCCACCTAGAACCTAAGCAGGTTCAACGTGTGGGTAGTGCCATGGCGCGTGCAACGGATTTATCACAAGAGAAGGTAGGCGCAGTGCACCGAGCTTTCTTAGATGATATTCAGAAGTACACCAACATCGGTATGGGCAGTGAAGACTTCATGCGTAATGCACTGGTGGCTGCTCTGGGTGAAGACAAGGCCAACAACCTTGTTGACCAAATCCTTCTGGGAACCGGCTCAAAAGGCTTGGATTCTCTTAAGTGGATGGACCCTCGTCAGGTGGCAAGTATCATCATTAACGAGCACCCGCAGATTCAAACCATCGTGTTGTCTTACCTAGAAGCCGATCAGTCTGCTGAGATTCTGTCTCAGTTCCCTGAGCGTGTACGTTTAGATCTGATGATGCGTATTGCTAACCTTGAAGAAGTTCAACCTTCAGCGCTTGCTGAGCTGAACGAAATCATGGAGAAACAGTTCGCGGGTCAAGCTGGTGCGCAAGCGGCCAAAATTGGCGGCCTGAAAGCAGCGGCAGAGATCATGAACTACATGGACAACAACGTAGAAGGTGTCTTGATGGATCAAATCCGCGATCAAGACGAAGACATGGCAACGCAGATTCAAGATCTTATGTTTGTCTTTGAAAACCTTATTGAAGTGGATGACCAAGGCGTTCAGAAACTGCTACGTGACGTACCACAAGACGTTCTACAGAAAGCACTTAAAGGTGCTGATGAAGGCCTGCGTGAGAAGATCTTCAAGAACATGTCCAAACGTGCTGCCGATATGATGAGAGACGATATTGAGGCGATGCCGCCAGTGAAAGTCTCTGACGTAGAAGCGGCTCAGAAAGAGATTTTGGGTATTGCGAGGAAGATGGCAGACAGTGGCGAGATTATGCTGTCTGGTGGCGCCGACGAGTTCCTTTAATACAGAAACCTCAAAAGCCCCACACCGTTGGGGCTTTTCTTTATCCAACCTCGAACCACAGATTAATTACAGTTTAACTGCCTGAATTTAAAAGCAGTTGGACTCACTCAGAAATAGGTACTGATATGTCAGGTGATAGAAAACGCGGCTTCCTTCGCCCTGAAGAAGATAATACGGTTGCCCAGCCTCAGAAATGGGGGCTGCCTGATTACACCTCTGATGTGAGTAAACAAGCCAAAGAAACGGCGTTTAACTACGATCCAGGTTGGATGCCTACAGTTGAAGAAGCTATTGAAGATGAAGAGCTTGTTCTGACCGAAGAGCAAATCGAGCTGATCAAGCAAGGCGCTTACCAAGAAGGTCTGCATCAAGGTCAGGAAGCTGGCTTCAAGCAAGGTTACGAAAAAGGCAAAGAAGAAGGTTTTGCCGCTGGCCATGCCGAGGGTAATGAAGCTGGTAAGCTCGAAGGTATCACCGCAGGTCAAGAATATATCCAACAACAAGTGGCTATTTTTATGGGGCTCGCGAACCAGTTTGCTCAACCTTTGGAGCTGATGAATGCTCAGGTTGAAAAGCAGCTGGTGGACATGGTGCTGACCATGGTTAAAGAGGTGGTGCACGTTGAAGTTCAGACCAATCCACAAATCATCCTAGATACCGTGAAAGAGTCAGTAGAGTCGCTGCCGATCTCTGGTCACGCTATTACGTTGAAGCTTAACCCGGAAGACGTCACGATCATTCGCTCTGCGTATGGTGATACGGAACTGGACTGCCGCAATTGGACATTGGTTTCAGAGCCTGCGCTCAACCGTGGCGATGTACAAATTGAAGCGGGTGAATCGAGTGTGAATTATCGAATGGAAGAGCGTGTGAAGAACGTTATCCAGAGCTTCTGTGGTGCTAATCGCCATCAAGGTCATGCGTAATGCTTGAGTTAGCGAATCGTCTCAGCCAATACAAAGTCGAAGGGCTAAAATCACGCCCCGTTGCCTCTGGTAAGTTGGTACGGGTAGTCGGACTAACCCTTGAAGCAACGGGCTGTAAAGCCCCGATTGGCAGCTTGTGCTTAGTTGAAACCATGTCTGGTCAGATGGAAGCTGAAGTGGTTGGCTTCTCTGGCGATAACCTGTTTCTGATGCCGAGTGAACAAATCACTGGGATCTTACCCGGCGCTCGTGTCACCCCAATGACCTCTGAAAGCGGCATTCCTGTAGGGATGGAACTGCTTGGTCGTGTGATTGACGGTGTTGGCAACCCACTGGATGGGCTTGGCCCAATCTATACTGAGCAACGTGCGTCATTTAGTGCCGAACCAATTAACCCTCTGGCGCGTAAGCCGATCTCTGAGCCGCTTGATGTTGGCTTAAAGGCGATTAACGGCCTACTGACGGTGGGTAAAGGGCAACGTATCGGTCTGTTCGCAGGTTCTGGTGTGGGTAAGTCGGTAACACTAGGTATGATGACTCGAGGTACCACCGCGCAAGTGGTTGTGGTGGGCCTGATTGGTGAGCGTGGACGCGAAGTAAAAGAATTTATTGAAGAGATTCTTGGTGAGGACGGCCGTAAGCGATCGGTTGTGGTTGCTGCGCCTGCCGATTCATCACCATTAATGCGATTAAAAGGCTGTCAAACGGCGCTAACGGTAGCGGAATATTTCCGCGACCAAGGTTTAGATGTTCTGCTCCTGATGGACTCACTGACCCGTTTTGCACAGGCTCAGCGTGAAATTGCACTATCTGTTGGTGAGCCGCCAGCGACCAAAGGCTACCCACCATCGGTATTTGCTAAGTTGCCAGCGTTGGTTGAACGTGCAGGTAACGGCAATGATGAGCAAGGCTCGATCACCGCTTTCTTTACCGTACTAACCGAAGGTGATGATCTACAAGACCCAATCGCCGATGCCTCACGAGCGATTCTCGATGGCCACGTTGTATTGTCACGTGAAATGGCCGATGCGGGTCATTATCCTGCGATTGACGTTGAGAAGTCCGTCAGCCGTGCGATGCCTCAAATCACCACCGAAGAACATGTGTTGATGTCGAAAGCGGTAAGACAAGTGCTTTCTATCTGCCGTAAGAACCAAGACTTGGTGTCGATTGGTGCTTACAAGCCGGGTACCGACCCTGCGATTGATAGCGCCTTCACCTTGAAGCCGAAGTTGGATGAGTATTTACAGCAGAAGATGAAAGAAACGGTTCCTTACGATATGTGCGTCAACATGTTGAAGCATGTGTTGGGTGGCTAACGGGTGATTAAGGTTAGTCATGGATAATGCATTAGAGTTTCTTCTCGACCAAGCAAAAGACCAAGAAAATCAAGCGGTTTTGGCGCTTAATAAAGCGAATGCGGAGCTGCAAGGTTACTACGAACAAGTCGCACAGATTGAAAAGTATCGACTGGATTATTGCCAGCAACTGGTCGACAGAGGCAAGGCAGGGCTTACAGCCAGTCAATATGGGCATTTGAATCGCTTCTTAACTCAATTGGATGAAACGCTTTCTAAACAGCGAGAAGCGGAGCATCACTTTAAAAATCAGGTCGATAACTGCCAGAACTACTGGATGGAACTGCGTAAGAAGCGCAAATCCTACGAATGGTTGATGGAGAAGAAGCAGAAAGAGAAAGCCAAACTGCAGGATCAAAGAGAACAAAAGCAGATGGATGAGTTTTCAACTTTGCTCTATAGCCGAAAGAAGATGTGATCCTGAGCCACGAATCCTACTGGCGCTGCTCACATGGTGATCAGCTGAGGTTTCTAGGCATGTTTCTTGCTTTGTTTTATATAAAATTGCGCCTTGTGCCTGCTAAAGGTATGAAAGCATCCGACTTTCTTTTTGTTACCTGTTTATGGTGGCAAAGCTAGTAGATAGAGCTTGTATATATGAACGTTAGTCCTTCTTCAAATTCAGCGACCAATACAACGTCTTCGTTGTTGGATACCGGTTCTGCCGCTTCAAAGGTGGAGGAAACCGGTGACTCAAAAGGTTTCTTTGAATCTTTCAAAGAAGCTATTGGCTTTGGAGAAAGTGGTAGCAAAGCAACGGAAAAAGACGCAGACAGCACTACAAAATCTGATGCTAAACAAGCCTCTACGGAAAGTGAAGCTTCAGATGAAGCAAAGAAAACGAGCTCAACAGCTGAGACTACGGATGAGTCAAGCCAAGCACAAAGTAAGCAAGCGGCTTCAGAAGTTGAGGGTGAGCGAGCCACAGACAAAACTCCTGTAGAGGCTGTTTCTAGCTCAGAGTCGCAACTTAAAGCGAATTCAGCCGATGATACAGCTACCGCTAACAAGGCGGGTGAGAAAGATGAGTTGCCTAACAACGGCTCTAAGGAGCAGACAGCTCAACCCCAAGGTCAAGCTTCATCAGCGGTAGACGAATCGACCCAAGCATCGCAAGCGGCGGCGGCGATGAATGAAGGAAACAAGTTATTAGGCCAGTTGGATGAGGCAAATAAAACGCTGAACCAGACGCAGAACGGCAAAGCCTTGCCACAGCAGTCTCAGTTGGATCAAGCTCAAGGTAATATTCCAGGAGCTTCTGTTGAAGGATTCTCTGTCGAAGGTGAAGTGGGTAAGCAACTACAGCAAACCAACGCAGCGAGTCAAGGTAGCGCGCTAGAAGTGGACTCTGAAATTGCTGTGCTTACTGGCGGGAAAGGCGTTTCCCAATTAACAGATGATGAAATTCGCCAGTTGATGGATAAAGGCGTTACTCCAGAGCAGATTGAAGCAAGCATGAGCCGAGAGCTCAGCCAGAAAAATGCAGCACAAGCAGAAGTTGCTGGGCAAAGCCAAGCACTGTCTCCAGCGGATATTGAGTTGGCAAAACAGGTAGATGCACACACCAAAGCGCTCAATCAACTGAATGCTCAGATTGAGTCAAAACAGTCTGTTGTTGATGGTCTACTGCAGAAGCAGCAAAGTGGCGCAAGTTTGACAACAGATGAACAAGCGATACTGGCTAAAACGACCGCTGAGTTAGACGTTTTGGATAAACAACTCGTAAACGTTCAGCAACAAGCAACGGCTTTATTGAGCCAAGCTCCGGGCGCCAACAGCGCCTCAGCTGAGCCTGTTGCGATTGATTGGGATAATACAGATTCAAATGAAGCCAAAGCCTTAGCAGCGGCAGCTTCAACAGCAGCGGTTGCGACAGCTGCGCAGCAAACTACGGCACAAGCTGCAGCGCAATCGGCAACCAATGCGGCTACCACTCATGCAGCGACGGATAAAGCAGCAATGTTGCATGCTAATAATATGCATGTAGCCCAACAGGCAGCTGCTCAACAAGCTAATGTAGCAGCACAACAGCCACAAGCTGCGTTGGATCCGGCGTTAACCGCGCAAGGTGTGGCGCTGAATGCAGCACCTGCCGCGACGAAAGCGGGTTCAACAGATATGTTACTTAAGGCCGGTGCTGGTGCAGCTGCTCTTTCTGGTCTTGGCAAAGCCGGAACTAAGGAAGATTCGAAAGACTCCACATTTGCTCAGCAGGTCGCTTCTGCGGCTGGCGTGCAAGGTGCAGCGAACGCAGGTTCGGCGCCAACACGAGCCGAGATTCAAGCCGCTCAACAGGCACCGTTGCAGCTGACTAAAGAGCTAGCAAACGAACAGGTCGCTGAAAAAGTACAAATGATGATGTCTAAAAACCTTAAGAACTTAGACATTCGACTCGATCCACCAGAACTGGGTCAGATGAAGATTCGCATGACCATGAATAATGACGTGGCGAACGTGCACTTTACGGTGAACAGCCAACAGGCGAGGGATGTGATTGAACAAACCTTACCTAGATTGAGGGAGATGCTTGCTCAACAGGGTATGCAGCTTGCCGATTCATCTGTTCAGCAACAAAGTTCAGGTCAGGGGCAAGACAGATACAACAGTGGTGAGCAACAATCAGGCTCTAACCGCACAAATGATACCCAAGGTGATGAAAACCTTGATAGTGGCAGCAATCTTGAATTGAATGTCGCATCAAAGCGTGATGGAATTAGTTATTATGCCTAATATCAGGCTGAGCACACTTAATTGATAGATAGAACCAGCTGATAGACAGAGCCGTCAGTTAATCGAAAGAACAGGAAGTTAGAGTAAAATATGGCAGAAGTACAAGATGCACCTAAAGGAAAGAGTAAGCTCCTTATTATCATTATAGCGGTCGTTGTTTTACTGCTTGGTATTGGTGGTGCGCTGTTCTTTTTCTTAGGCTCCGATGATAGTGCCTCGGAATCTGAGTCTCAACCAGCCACTGCTGTGGTTGCAGCAGAGCCTGTTATGTATGTGAACATCCCTCAGCCCTTCTTGTTCAATGTAACAGGTGATAAAAAAGATCGCCTAGTTCAGATAAAAGCACAGCTGATGGTGCGTGGTAGCAAAAATGAAGACCTGGCACGTTACCACTCTCCACTAGTAGAGAGCAC
Source organism: Vibrionales bacterium SWAT-3 (assembly GCA_000169995.1). Lineage (GTDB taxonomy): Bacteria > Pseudomonadota > Gammaproteobacteria > Enterobacterales > Vibrionaceae > Vibrio. Next base: position 75,531 of record AAZW01000009.1, read on the forward strand.
ACTGCTCGCAACGTTCGCTTCGGCAACGGTTGACCAACTTCGCTCACCAACAGGGCGAGTGGAACTGCGTGACAAAGCGACAGAAGATATTAAAGCAAGTCTGGCTCAAGCTGTTGGCCAGCCTGTGATTGAAAAAGTGTTATTCACTGACTTCGTAATTCAATAGGTAATTTGTGACCGATTTATTAAGCCAAGACGAAATTGATGCGCTATTACACGGCGTTGATGATGTTGAAGAAGTTGAAGATGTCTTAGAGACCGACAATGACAGTGCGGTCAATTTTGATTTCTCCTCTCAAGATCGAATCGTCCGTGGTCGAATGCCGACCCTTGAACTTATTAACGAGCGTTTCTCACGTCATATGCGAATTAGCTTGTTTAATATGTTGCGTAAAACGGCTGAAGTGTCGATCAACGGCGTACAGATGATGAAATTTGGTGAATACCAAAACACTCTGTACGTACCAACCAGTTTAAACATGGTGCGTTTCCGTCCGCTTAAAGGTACGGCGCTGATCACCATGGAAGCACGTCTTGTTTTCATCCTTGTAGAAAACTTCTTTGGTGGTGATGGTCGCTTCCACGCCAAGATTGAAGGCCGTGAGTTTACGCCAACGGAAAGACGTATTATCCAGCTGCTGCTGAAGATTGTATTTGAAGATTACAAAGAAGCTTGGTCACCAGTAATGGGGGTTGAGTTTGAATACTTGGATTCTGAAGTGAACCCGAGTATGGCGAATATTGTGAGTCCAACAGAAGTGATCGTTGTGAGCTCATTCCATATTGAAGTGGATGGCGGCGGTGGTGACTTCCACGTAGTCATGCCTTACTCCATGGTTGAGCCGATCCGTGAACTGCTTGATGCGGGTGTTCAATCAGACAAAATGGAAACCGATGTTCGTTGGAGCACGGCACTGCGTGATGAAATCATGGACGTGCCTGTTAACTTCCGCGTCAACCTTCTAGAGCAAGATATCTCACTACGTGACTTAATGGAGCTGCGCCCAGGTGATGTCATTCCAATGAACATGCCTGAGCACGCGACCATGTTCGTAGAAGAGTTACCGACCTACCGTGTAAAAATGGGGCGCTCGGGTGAAAAACTCGCGGTACAGATTTCTGAAAAAATTCAAAGACCTCATGTGGTCAAAACTGATCTCGCTTTCCTAGGCAAAGACTTAATGTCTGAACTAGAAAACAGCGATGATAACGAATAGCAAAATAGATAAAAGTATAGGAATTGGTAATGGAACCTAGTGAAGATCAAAAGCTAGCAGACGAATGGGCTGCAGCGCTTGGTGAAGACCCTTCTGCACCGTCAATTGATGTTGACGATGTGCTTGCGGCACCACTTGATGAGCTAACTGATTCATCGTCTCCGATTTCTGAAGACGAGCGCCGCAAGCTGGATACCATCATGGATATCCCAGTCACCATTTCTATGGAAGTTGGCCGCTCTCAGATCAGTATCCGCAACCTTCTGCAATTGAACCAAGGTTCGGTCGTAGAGTTAGACCGTATTGCCGGTGAGTCACTGGATGTGATGGTCAATGGTACTCTGATTGCTCATGGTGAAGTGGTTGTGGTGAACGACAAATTTGGTATTCGTTTGACCGACGTAATTAGCCAAACAGAACGTATTAAGAAGCTACGTTAATGCGCTTATCGTCTCTAAGGTTGACGAGTTTACCTCAAGGGCTGAAGAGCTTATCTCGAGCAATAGTTGGAGTAGGGCTGTTTGCTATTCCTTCTGTTGCCTTTGCAGCAACGCCACCTTCTCTTGATTTAGCGACCACTTTTGGGTCGCTAATTTTCGTTATAGCCTTCATTTTATTTATTGCTTGGTTGCTTAAGCGCATGCAAGTGCCAGCGATGTCCAATCAACAAGGTTTGGCGATTGTTAGGCAAATCCCTGTCGGCACAAAAGAGCGTATCGCTATTGTGCAAGCGGGCGATGAACAGTTCTTAGTGGGCATTACCACTCAATCTATCCAGCTTATCTCCAAGCTTGATAAACCTCTTACTCAGGAGATGCTGGAAAAAAGTACATTCTCAAGTCAGCTTTCCCAGCTCATGAAAAAAGATGCAAACAAATAACGGACTTTTGAACTCATCTTACTTTTACCAAGCCGGAGCTTTCCGTGCGGTGAAAGTGCTACTGGTTCAGCTTACTCTTCTCTGTACCCTTTTGTTTAGTGTGTCGGTATTTGCACAGGCTGAAGACGGCACTGTTATTCCCGCCAACACCGCGGGCTCAGAGTCGGTCACCATCAGCACGATGGAACAAGACCAAGCCAAATCGACCACTATGACCACCGGCAGCTTGACGGGCAATGGGGGCGGCATTCCCGCTTTCACCATGACGACCAATGCTAACGGTGGTGAAGACTACTCGATAAACCTGCAAATTCTTGCGTTGATGACCATGCTTGGCTTCTTGCCGGCAATGGTGATTTTGATGACTTCGTTCACCCGTATTGTGGTGGTGATGTCTATCCTGCGTCAGGCAATGGGTCTGCAGCAAACACCATCGAACCAAGTTATCATCGGTATCGCGATATTCTTGACCTTCTTCATCATGTCACCGGTGATCAATCAGGTGAATGAGCAAGCGGTTCAACCTTATCTGAATGAACAGATCACGGCACGACAAGCATTTGATGTTGCTCAAGGGCCGATCAAATCATTCATGCTAAAACAGACTCGAATCAAAGATTTAGAGACTTTTGTTGAGATCTCCGGTTCGGAAGTGACCAACCCTGAAGACGTTTCAATGGCGGTGCTGATTCCTGCATTTATCACCTCCGAGCTCAAAACCGCCTTCCAGATTGGTTTTATGCTGTTCTTGCCGTTTTTGATCATCGACTTAGTGGTGGCGTCGGTATTGATGGCGATGGGTATGATGATGTTGTCACCAATGATTGTATCTTTGCCGTTCAAGTTAATGCTGTTCGTTCTTGTTGATGGTTGGAACTTGATACTCTCCACACTCGCCGGCAGTTTTGCCTTGTAGCTGGGGGACATCATGAATCCTGAAATATTCGTAGAGTTGTTCCGAGACGCACTTTGGATGGTGCTAATCATGGTTTGCGCCATCATTATTCCCAGCCTGCTGATCGGTTTGGTCGTTGCTATCTTCCAAGCAGCGACCTCTATCAACGAACAAACATTGAGTTTCCTACCGCGTTTGATCGTGACCTTATTGGCCCTGATGCTGTTTGCGCACTGGATGACTCAGATGATGATGGAGTTCTTTTTTGAACTCATCGAACGTTTACCTCAAGTTCTGTATTAAACCGATATGGAATACCCAACGAGCCTTGTACTAGAGTGGTTAGCCAATTATTTTTGGCCTTACACTCGCATCTCAGCCATGCTGATGGTGATGACGGTCACCGGCGCACGCTTTGTGTCGCCGCGTATTCGTCTGTATTTAGGTTTGGCGATTACCTTTGCAGTGATGCCTGCGATTCCTGCGGTTCCCAAAGAGATTGAGCTGCTCTCTTTCCAAGGCTTCCTAACCGTCTTTGAGCAAATTGTGATTGGTGTGGCGATGGGCTTTGTTACTCAGTTCATGATTCAAACCTTTGTTATGCTCGGTCAAATCCTTGGTATGCAATCGAGCTTGGGTTTCGCCTCTATGGTCGACCCGGCAAACGGCCAGAACACTCCTGTATTGGGTCAGCTCTTCATGCTACTTGCGACTATGTTCTTCTTGGCGACCGATGGTCACTTGAAGATGTTGCAGCTGGTGGTATTCAGTTTTAAAACTCTGCCGATTGGCAGTGGCTCTCTGACCTCGGTCGATTTTCGAGAGCTGGCATTATGGCTCGGCATCATGTTCAAAGCGGCATTGGCGATGTCATTGTCGGGCATTATCGCGCTGCTGACGATAAACCTGTCATTCGGTGTAATGACACGTGCCGCGCCTCAGCTAAATATCTTTTCTTTGGGTTTTGCATTTGCGCTACTCGTGGGTCTGTTACTTTGTTGGTACATCCTTGGCGGCTTGTATAGTCACTATGAGCTATTCTGGATGCAAGGCGAGCAACAGATATGTCGTCTAATCCGGTTAGATTGCTAGGAGACTGAAATGGCAGAGTCAGACGGTCAAGAACGCACAGAAGACGCCACGCCCAGACGCTTGCAACAGGCCAAAGAGAAAGGGCAGGTTGCAAGGTCAAAAGAGCTGGCGTCAGCATCGGTATTAATTGTCGGTGCCGTTGCACTAATGTGGTTTGGTGAATCGATGGCGAAGGCTCTGTTCGAGGCCATGCAACGTCTGTTTTCTTTAAGCCGCGATGAAATCTTTGATACCAACAAACTACTGGAAATTGCTGGCGGTGCATTGGTGAACTTGCTGTTTCCGCTGTTCTTAATTCTGATCACCTTGTTTATTGCGGCTGTTATTGGCGCAGCAGGTGTTGGCGGGATTAACTTCTCGATGCAAGCTGCGATGCCAAAGGCGTCTAAGCTCAATCCACTCAGTGGTATCAAGCGTATGTTTGGCCTACAAAGCTGGGTTGAACTGATTAAATCGATTTTGAAAGTGGCGCTGGTATCGGGAATGGCTGTTTATCTGATTCAGGCCTCTCAACATGACTTAATGCAGCTCAGCATGGATGTTTATCCGCAGAATATCTTTCATGCCTTGGATATCTTGCTTAACTTCATTCTCCTGATAAGTTGCTCTCTGCTAATTGTGGTGGCTATCGATATCCCATTCCAGATTTGGCAACATGCTGATCAATTGAAGATGACCAAGCAAGAAGTGAAAGACGAATTTAAAGACACTGAAGGTAAGCCGGAAGTGAAAGGTCGAATTCGTATGTTGCAAAGAGAAGCAGCTCAGCGTCGTATGATGGCAGATGTGCCGCAAGCAGACGTGATTGTCACCAACCCGGAGCACTTCTCGGTGGCTCTGCGCTATAAGCAGAATCAAGATAAAGCGCCAATCGTGGTTGCGAAAGGTGTTGATCACATGGCGATGAAGATCCGTGAAATCGCCCGAGAACATGATATCTATATTGTTCCTGCACCACCGTTGGCAAGGGCGCTGTATCACACCACTGAGCTCGAACAACAAATTCCTGACGGTCTGTTTACCGCCGTCGCTCAAGTGCTTGCATATGTGTTCCAGCTAAAACAGTATCGAAAACGTGGTGGTGAGAGGCCAAAACTGCAAGATTCTAATATGCCGATCCCACCTGATTTACGTCATTAGATCAATTACTTGAGCTCAGCCTTATGAAGCTTGATAATAGAGGCATTAATTAGCTTCTGTTTGCCAACAAAGCGCTGATAAATTGACGTTCGATATTGGTACAGTGTTTGCTATATCAATCCCGAACATTATAAGCCGGTCATGGTAAACCTGATCACTATAAACCTTGTTGCTAATAACGTTGGCAACATAGCTTAGCCCTGAGCCCAATTTGCTTGGCGAGAGGCGACAACATAGCGAAACTATCTAGATTTATGAAATTCTCCCTGCCTTTTGCGGACAAGCTACCAAAAATCCCTAACCGTGCCATGCCTGCAATTGGTGCGCCTGTTATGGTACTTGCCACGCTGGCGATGGTGGTGTTGCCGATTCCTGCGTTCTTGCTGGATATGTTCTTCACCTTCAACATCGCACTCGCTATGGTTGTGTTACTGGTATCGGTTTACACACGAAGACCTTTAGATTTCGCCGCTTTTCCGACCGTCCTTCTTATTGCAACTCTGCTTCGATTGGCGTTGAACGTTGCATCTACTCGTGTGGTTCTACTGCACGGTCACGAAGGTGGCGATGCGGCGGGTAACGTGATTGAAGCGTTCGGTAACGTAGTTATCGGTGGTAACTACGCGGTTGGTTTAGTGGTGTTTTTGATCTTAATGATCATCAACTTCATGGTTGTTACCAAAGGTGCAGGCCGTATCTCGGAAGTAAGTGCGCGTTTCACCTTGGATGCATTACCGGGTAAACAAATGGCAATCGATGCCGATTTGAATGCGGGTTTGATCGACCAAGATCAGGCTCGTCTGCGACGTTTTGAAGTAACCAAAGAGGCCGATTTCTACGGTTCGATGGATGGTGCTTCGAAGTTCGTTAAAGGTGATGCTATAGCGGGTATTTTGATCCTGTTCATCAACATCATTGGTGGCTTGAGTATCGGTATGGCTCAATTTGGTTTGGGTTTCGGTGAGGCTATCGAAATCTACACCCTACTGACTATCGGTGATGGTCTGGTTGCACAAATTCCATCTTTATTACTGTCGATCGCTGCTGCGATGATGGTAACGCGTCAAAATACCGATGAAGACATGGGCCAGCAGCTCATCTTTCAGATGTTCGACAATCCAAAAGCCTTGATGATCACTGCGGCGATTCTCGGTGTGATGGGTATTGTTCCGGGCATGCCACACTTCTCGTTCTTGAGCCTGGCTGCAATAGCTGGCGGTGCGGCTTATTACATCGATAAGAAACAGAAGAAGAAGGCATTGGAGCCGAATCTCCCTGCAGCTGTTGAAGCCAGTGGCGAGACGGGTTCACAGAAAGAGCTCTCTTGGGATGACGTTCAACCTGTTGATATTATCGGCCTAGAAGTAGGCTATCGCTTGATTCCTTTGGTAGATAGGGACCAAGGCGGCGAACTACTAGAGCGCGTTAAAGGTGTGCGTAAGAAGTTGTCTCAAGATTTCGGCTTCTTGATCCCTGCAGTACACATCCGTGACAACCTAGAGCTGACACCAAACAGCTACCGAATCACCTTAATGGGTGTTGCGGTAGGTGAGGCTGAGATAAAGCCTGATATGGAACTCGCGATTAACCCGGGCCAAGTGTACGGGATGATCGACGGTGAGCCGACTATCGATCCGGCATTTGGTCTCGAAGCGGTATGGATTCGTGAAGAGCAACGTGAACACGCTCAGGCTCTTGGCTACACCGTAGTTGACTCGTCGACCGTACTAGCAACCCACCTCAGCCAACTGCTTACTAACAATGCGTCGCAGCTTATTGGTCATGAAGAGGTTCAGAATCTACTTGAGATGCTTAGCCGCTCAACACCTAAGTTGGTTGAAGGTTTTGTACCGGATCAACTGCAGCTTGGTGTGGTCGTGAAAGTGCTACAAAATCTGCTTAATGAAGCCATTCCAATCCGTGATATCCGAACCATAGTCCAAACTTTGTCGGAGTACTCGAGCAAGAGTCAAGAACCTGACATATTAACGGCGGCTGTTCGTATCTCATTGAAACGACTAATTGTTCAGGAAATCAATGGGATAGAGCCGGAATTGCCTGTAATAACCCTAATTCCTGAGCTGGAACAAATCTTGCATCAAACCATGCAGGCATCCGGCGGAGAATCTGCTGGTATTGAACCTGGTTTAGCGGAACGTTTACAGAGCTCTCTTAGCCAAGCGACTCAAGAGCAAGAGCTGAAAGGGGAGCCTGCAGTGCTACTGACTTCAGGCGTATTACGTTCGACTCTAGCTAAGTTCGTGAAGAACACGATCCCAAGCTTGAGAGTGCTGTCTTACCAAGAAATACCGGATGAAAAGCAGATACGTATAGTACAAGCTGTTGGTAATTAAGCCGCCTAATTAGAACGGACGATCGAATTGAAAATTAAACGATTTTTTGCAAAAGACATGCGGACTGCTCTGCTCCAAGTTAAAGAAGAACTTGGTTCGGACGCAGTGATCATGTCTAACAAAAAGGTCGCAGGTGGCGTGGAAATTGTTGCCGCTATTGATGGCGAATCTAGCCCGTCAGCAGCGAGTTCAAGACTCAACAAACCTCAGCAGCCTGCGCATAGCCAATACACGCAAATGGCCGCTCCCTCAGCTCCGGCAGGGCGTCGCGAATTAGATGATGACAAGGTAAGCCTTCAGTCAAACTCTGAAGGTGGACGCTCAATGACCAAGCGCTTTGCAAACATGCTCAAGCAATACAGTCATGGCGCAGACGATGAGCCGCAGCACCGCGCTGAAAACGAAGACTCTCTGTCAGCGTTACTTAATCGCCAATCTAGCAACAGTCACCTGTCGCACAACAGCCAGCCATCGAGTGGTAGCCTAGATTCAGCATTTGCTCGCGAAACTGGCCTCTCTAAATTGATTGCTGAGGATCGCCGAGTTGAACGCCCTGCACCTCGCTTGGATCCGACTCGTTACGATCGCGGTCGCGACAGTGGTCAATCCAAGGGGTCTGATACCGAAATGGAAACGATGCGCGAAGAGATGACCTCAATTCGTCGTCTGTTAGAGCATCAAGTTTCTGGGTTGATGTGGCAAGAAGTTGAGCGCCGTGAACCGCTGAGAGCCATGCTTATCAAACGTCTAGAACGCATGGGTGTATCGGCAGAACTTGCAGATCAGATGGCTTGTTACATTCCTGAAGATACCAAACCAGCTCGTGCATGGAAGGCGTTGTTAGCCTTGGTTGCTGACCAGATCTCCGTGACACAGAAAGATATTTTAAAACGCGGCGGAATTGTGGCTCTACTTGGCCCAACCGGCGTGGGTAAAACGACGACGGTTGCAAAGCTTGCGGCTCGTGCTGCCATGGAATATGGCGCAGATAACGTAGCACTAGTGACAACGGACACATATCGTATAGGTGCACATGAGCAGTTATCGATTTATGGTCGAATTATGGGTTGTCCTGTAAGAGTTGCTAAAGATTCTAGCGAACTGGCCGATGTAATATATCAGTTACGTAATCGTCGCCTGATTCTGGTCGATACTGCGGGTATGGGACAACGAGATGTTCGCCTATCTGAGCAGTTAGACACATTGATGCAAGAGAGTGGTTCCGTTATCAATAGCTACCTTGTTTTGCCGGCTACAGCGCAGCGCAAAGTACTACAAGAAACAATTGAACACTTTAGAAGAATCCCGTTGTCGGGATGCATCATGACTAAATTGGATGAATCTCTCAGTCTTGGTGAATTCATCAGTGTCGTAATACAAAATGCATTACCAGTTGCTTACATAGCAAATGGTCAACGAGTTCCTGAAGATATCGTTATAGCTCAACCAAAGTACATGATTGCTAAGGCAAATGAGTTATTAGAGAAATCTACAGAGAATGAACCTCATTACTGGAACAGCGATTCTGAAGGGCTCTAGGCGGCGGATAAATATGAATGAAAATATGATACACGATCAAGCTAGCGGCCTCCGTCGCTTAACCAAGCCTTCAATCACCAAAGTTATTGCGGTAACCGGTGGTAAAGGCGGCGTTGGTAAATCTAATGTGACGTTAGGTATGGCTATTTGTATGGCGCGCCAAGGTAAAAAAGTCATGGTGCTTGATGCCGACTTAGGCCTTGCGAACGTTGATATCATGCTAGGAATTCGCTCTAAGCGAAACCTTGGGCATGTGTTAGCGGGTGAATGTGAACTCAAAGATGCGATTGTTGAAGGTCCGCACGGAATAAAAATCATTCCTGCGACATCGGGCACGCAGAGCATGACAGAACTATCACACGCACAACACGCTGGTTTGATTCGCGCATTTGGCACCCTTGAAGACGAGATGGACATCTTGCTAGTGGATACCGCGGCTGGAATCTCGGACATGGTGATCAGTTTCTCAAGAGCGGCGCAAGATGTGGTGGTCGTAGTATGTGATGAACCTACCTCAATCACAGATGCATATGCGTTGATTAAGCTTTTGAGCAGAGAGCACCAAGTTCAGCGATTTAAAGTTGTTGCAAATATGGTCAGAAGCTACCGCGAAGGCCGAGAATTATTTGCAAAATTGACTTTGGTCACAGAGCGCTTCTTGAATGTGAGCCTCGAACTCGTAGCATGTATTCCTTTAGATGATAAAGTACGTCAATCAGTCAAGAGACAGAAAATCGTAGTCGACGCGTTTCCTCGCTCTCCAGCTGCGTTGGCAATCAGCTCACTGGCTAATAAAGCATTGACCTGGCCAATACCAAAAACACCAAGTGGACACTTGGAGTTCTTTGTTGAAAGGCTGCTGAACCGTACTGAATTTGTAGAGGAACCATTTGGTGAATAAAGCGCTTACCTACGACCAACACGCTAATCACAATAGCCAACAGGCTTTTTTTGAGAAGTACTCTGTGTTGGTTAAACGTATCGCTCATCACTTGTTGGGGCGATTACCGCCTAATGTATTGGTTGATGACTTGATTCAAGCTGGCATGATCGGCTTGATTGAAGCGCAACAAAACTATGATGGTACCAAAGGCGCAAGCTTTGAGACGTATGCCGGTATTCGAATCCGTGGTGCAATGTTGGATGACATTCGCCGTGGGGATTGGGTGCCGAGATCGGTTCATAAAAACAATCGAGAAATCAGCAGTGCAATTGCGGAACTAGAGAGTACTCTCAACCGCGACCCAAGCGATGCCGAAGTAGCAAAGCACATGGGACTCAGTTTAGAGCAGTATCATAGCGCTTTAACTGATATTAATTGCTCAAGATTGGTCGGGATCGAAGATTTAGGCGTCTCAGATGATGTAATATCTCCGAATGAAGACTCTCAAGATAACGCGCCTTTTCAAGGGGTTGCTGATGAGTCATTCCGCCAAGCTCTGATCGATTCGATAAAACAGCTTCCGGAAAGGGAAGGCTTAGTGCTTTCTCTTTATTACGACGAAGAACTCAATTTAAAAGAGATTGGGGAAGTATTAGGTGTCAGCGAATCTCGTGTCAGCCAAATATTGAGCCAATCTATGCAGCGTTTACGCACTAAGTTAAGTGCTTGGACACAGAACGACTAACAACACTGATTTTTATTCAGTGGAGGCTAATTTGAACAAAAACATGAAAATTCTCATTGTTGATGATTTTTCAACGATGCGCCGAATTGTTAAAAACCTACTTCGCGACCTAGGTTTCAACAACACACAAGAAGCAGACGATGGCTTGACCGCGTTACCTATGCTGAAAAAAGGCGAATTTGATTTCGTGGTAACTGACTGGAACATGCCGGGCATGCAAGGTATCGACCTGCTAAAACACATTCGTGCAGACGCTGAACTTAAGCACCTTCCAGTGCTAATGATCACAGCAGAAGCGAAGCGTGAGCAGATCATCGAAGCAGCGCAAGCGGGTGTAAATGGTTACATTGTGAAGCCTTTCACTGCCGCAACTCTTAAAGAAAAACTAGATAAGATTTTTGAGCGCTTATAAGCATTAAAAATAACCTGTTTTTAGGCGCTTCTAGAGAGACATTAACTTTTTAGTTTCCCGTTTTTCTCAAACGTTGAAGCGTCACAAATATGCGGAGTAAGGCCGAACTCAGGATGATTTCATTAGAACAAGCAAAAAAATTAGTAGAGCTGCTTGAAAACGATGAGCAGCAAGATGCTGATTCTCTTGTTAGAAGCATTTATGAAGACAACTTTAGTCTTCAAGACAATCCAATGCTTCAAGAAATAGGTAGTCTGACTCGCGACCTCCATGACTCTTTGACACAATTCAACTTTGACGAGCGCATTAGCGTTATCGCAAATGATGAAATCCCTGATGCAAGGGATCGCCTTCAGTATGTCATTGATAAAACGGAAGTTGCGGCAAATAAAACGATGGACGCTGTCGATCGCTGTATGCCAATCGCAGACAACCTACACGAGTGTTTACTTCAAGTAAGGCCTCAATGGAATGAACTGATGCATGGCCGCATTGAGCTGGCACAATTTAAAGCTTTATGTCACCGCATTGATGGATTGCTTGTCCAAGTAGAGGGCGATAGTACCGAACTACGTGGGCAACTGACTGAAATCTTGATGGCTCAGGATTTCCAAGATTTAACTGGGCAAATTATTAGCAAAGTTATTACCTTGGTGAATGAGGTTGAAGGGCGCTTAGTCGAGATTCTCACCGTATTTGGTGCGAATCAGGTTGAGCCAACTCCAACATCAGAGAAGAAAGCATCGATTGCTCCAGAAGGACCAATCATGAATCCAGAAGAGCGCGAAGACGCTGTTGCTTCTCAGGATGAAGTCGACGATTTGTTATCCAGTCTTGGATTTTAAAGGTAACGTATGAGCTACGATTTAGACGAAGATATTCTTCAGGACTTTTTAGTCGAAGCAGGAGAGATCCTTGAGCTTCTATCAGAGCAGCTGGTAGAACTTGAGAATAACCCTGACGACAAAGACCTATTAAATGCTATTTTCCGTGGTTTCCATACAGTAAAAGGTGGTGCTGGTTTCCTAGCATTAACTGAGCTGGTGGATACTTGTCATGGTGCCGAGAATGTGTTCGACATTCTACGCAACGGCCAACGCAGCGTAACATCAGGCTTGATGGATACCATGCTGCAGGCTCTAGACACTGTTAATACACAGTTCCAAGCCGTGCAAGATCAGGAACCTTTAGTGCCAGCAGACCAAGCGTTATTGGACGAACTTCACCGCCTCTGTAAACCAGAGTCAGCAGATGAAGTTGCACCAGTAGAAGCGCCTGCACCTGTTATCCCTGAGCCTATCGCTGTTGAACCTGAACCGGTTGTCGAAAGCCCGAGCATCAGCGCCTCTTCAGTAGACGATATCTCTGAAGATGAATTTGAACGTCTGCTCGATGAACTTCATGGTAAAGGTGGCTCACCAACGTCATCTGCGGCACCAACACCGCCGCCAGCACCAGCTGCACCACAACCTGTGGTTGATAGTGGTGATATCACTGACGACGAATTCGAAAAGTTATTGGACGAACTGCATGGTGCGGGTAATAGCCCGACAAGTGCGGGTTCAACGCCGCCTCCACCGCCAGCACCTGCTGCAGCACCAGTATCGGCGATGTCTGAGGGCGACGATCTGATGACTGATGAAGAGTTTGAGAAGCTACTTGATCAGTTACACGGCTCTGGCAATGGTCCATCAGTTGAAGAACTCGATGCCGCGACTAAGCCTGCTGAAAGTAAGCCAGTTGCACCTCAAGCTGCGCCTAAGCCGCAACCCGCAGCGCCAGCAACCGTTCGTGTTGATACCTCAACGCTGGATACCATCATGAACATGGTCGGCGAATTGGTATTGGTTCGTAACCGACTCGTTAGCCTTGGCTTAAACAGTAACGACGAAGAAATGTCGAAAGCTGTCTCTAACTTAGATGTTGTTACTGCAGACCTACAAGGTGCGGTAATGAAGACTCGTATGCAGCCGATCAAGAAAGTATTTGGTCGCTTCCCTCGAGTTGTCCGCGACCTTGCACGTAGCCTGAAAAAAGACATCGTTCTTGAGATGCGTGGTGAAGAAACGGATCTAGACAAAAACTTAGTAGAAGCACTTGCTGATCCACTGATTCACTTGGTTAGAAACTCAGTTGACCACGGTATTGAAATGCCTGAAGACCGAGTGATGGCGGGTAAATCAAGAACCGGTAAAGTGATTCTGTCTGCCTCTCAAGAGGGTGATCACATTGAGCTGGCTATCGTTGATGACGGTGGCGGTATGGACCCCGATAAGCTTCGTGCTATTGCGGTTAAACGTGGTCTGATGGATGAAGATGCTGCTTCTCGTTTATCAAACAAAGAGTGTTTCAACCTAATTTTCGCGCCAGGCTTCTCAAGTAAAGAGCAGATCTCTGATATCTCTGGTCGTGGTGTAGGTATGGACGTTGTGAAAACGGCGATCAACACACTGAATGGCTCAATTGATATCGATTCTGAGATGGGACAAGGCACCAAGATTATGATCAAGGTTCCACTGACACTAGCGATTCTACCTACCTTGATGGTTGGTGTTTCTGGTCACCCATTTGCGCTGCCTTTGGCTTCGGTTAACGAGATCTTCCACTTAGATCTAAGCCGTACCAACGTGGTTGATGGTCAGTTGACGATCATCGTTCGCGATAAATCGATTCCACTGTTCTACTTGCAAAACTGGCTTGCACCGAAAGCCGGCGATGTTGAGCTACGTAAAGGACATGGTCATGTGGTTATCGTGCAACTAGGTAGCCAGCGTGTTGGTTTTGTTGTTGATACGCTTATCGGTCAAGAAGAAGTGGTTATCAAGCCGCTTGATAAACTGTTGCAAGGTACGCCAGGCATGGCAGGTGCAACAATTACAAGTGATGGTCACATTGCATTGATTCTAGATGTGCCGGACTTGTTGAAGCAGTACGCAGCTGCGTCAAGAATTTAATTTAAGGATAAATATGGCGATTAAAGTATTAGTCGTTGATGATTCGAGCTTTTTTCGTCGTCGAGTAAGCGAGATCATCAATTCAGAGGCTCGCCTAGAAGTCATCGATGTTGCGGTAAATGGTAAGGAAGCGGTAGAGAAAGCGAAACAGCTAAGACCTGACGTGATTACTATGGACATCGAAATGCCTGTCATGGACGGTATCACAGCCGTTCGTGAAATTATGGCGGCGTCTCCAACGCCTATTTTGATGTTTTCATCGCTAACGCATGACGGTGCTAAAGCGACATTAGATGCTCTAGATGCGGGTGCTTTAGACTTCCTACCTAAGAAGTTTGAAGACATTGCACGTAACCGCGATGATGCCGTTGCGTTACTTCAACAGCGTGTGATTCAGATTGCGGCTAAACGTGCTTTCATGCGCCGTGCGCCAATTGCACCGAGAGCAACAGCAACTACGTCAACATCCACGCCATTGCGTCAACCGGTTTCTAATGCTGCTCCAGCCGCTAGACCTACGGTCGCATCCGCTGCGAAATTCAGAGCTTCGGGTAAGAAGTATCAGCTAACGGCAATTGGTACGTCGACTGGCGGACCTGTTGCGCTGCAGAAGATTTTAACGCGTATCCCTGCGAACTACCCGCACCCTATTGTGCTAGTTCAACATATGCCTGCGGCTTTTGCTAGCCGCTTGAATACCTTGTGTAAGATCGAAGTTCGCGAAGCTCAAGATGGAGACGTGTTGAAGCCTGGCGTTGCTTATCTTGCTCCAGGCGGCAAGCAGATGATGGTTGATGGTCGTGCTGGATCGGCTCGCCTAAGAATCATCGATGGCGGCGATCGCATGAACTACAAACCTTGTGTGGATGTGACTTTCGGCTCTGCTGCGAAGATCTACGGCGACAAAGTGTTGTCTATGATACTGACAGGCATGGGTGCCGATGGTCGAGAAGGTTCACGCATGTTGAAAACCGCAGGCTCGACAGTCTGGGCACAAGATGAAGATAGCTGTGTTGTATATGGTATGCCTCAAGCTGTAGCAAAAGCTGGCATTTCTACTGAAGACCTACCTCTGGACCGCATCGCGGAACGGATCTTGGTTGAAGTTGGGTTAGCTTAGGTAAATCGCGATGATTGTTTGGAGTGTTGCAAACCAAAAAGGTGGTGTTGGTAAAACAACCACGACAGTGACCATGGCAGGCCTGCTTGCTTTAAAAGGACACCGCGTGTTGTTGGTGGATACTGACCCACATGCATCACTGACCACCTATCTGGGTTACGACTCAGATACGGTGGAGTCGAGCTTGTTCGATCTGTTTCAGCTTCGTGAGTTTTCTGCGCAGGCGGTAAGACCGCTGACGTTGCAAACCGAAGTTGAAGGCATCGATATCATCCCAGCACACATGTCATTAGCAACACTTGACCGTGTGATGGGAAATCGAAGCGGTATGGGGTTGATCTTGAAGCGTGCTTTGGCGGCGTTGAAAGAAGATTATGACTACGTGTTGATCGACTGTCCGCCAATTCTTGGTGTGATGATGGTGAATGCATTGGCAGCGAGTGACCGTATTTTGATTCCGGTACAGACTGAGTTTCTGGCGATGAAGGGGCTAGAGCGTATGATTCGTACGCTAACCATCATGCAGAAATCTCGCAAAACACCGTTTAAAGTGACGATTGTCCCTACCATGTACGACAAACGAACCAAGGCATCACTGCAAACACTTACGCAGCTGAAAGAGGACTACCCAAACCAAGTTTGGACCTCAGCGGTACCGATTGATACCAAGTTTAGAGACGCAAGCTTAAAGCGCTTGCCTGCCTCTCACTTTGCATCGGGAAGCCGTGGTGTATTTGCTTATAAACAGCTGCTTATTTATCTCGAAAGGTTGGCGATAAATGAGCGAGAATAAAGATTCAACAATAGCGCGACCAGGCCTATCAAGTGAACAAGCACTGGATGATTATTTTACTGCGCTATTAGGTGATGAAAGCTTTGAAACTGAAGAGTTTTTAGTTGACGAGTCTGCTGATGAGTCACAATCTGAAGAGCCAGAGCCAGAGCCAGAGCCAGAGCCAGAGCCAGAGCCAGAGCCAGAGCCAGAGCCAGAGCCAGAGCCAGAGCCAGAGCCAGAGCCAGAGCCAGAGCCAGAGCGTCAATTAGCGAGTCATCACTCAAGCTACGCCGAAATACGTGCAGCTGAGTTTGAAGTACCTAACCTAGAGGACGTTCAGAAGCTACTGAGTCGGCTAGAGGCAACCAATGTTGTTGAGGATCTGAATCTTGATGAGTTGATGGACCAGAACACGCAAAAAATCGCTCAGCAAGCAGACATGCAAATGTTTAATGCAGCGGTCGAGTCGGTTCAAGTCTCATTAGAGCCAGAGATTCAAGACTGGAATCTTCCGGAACCAGATTTATCGATAGCGGCAGAACCTCAAGTGGAACTGCAGCCAATTGAAGAATCAACAGTAGAAGCTGAGCTTCCATCGGTTGAGCAACCAGTCTCTGAGATCGAAGCCGATGCTCCTGGCATTGAGTCCGCGACTGAGCCAGAAACACAGGCGGGCGGTGCAGGGCAGTTTACTTCTTGGGAAAGTACCGCTCGAACCGAAGACTTCCAGGTTTTGTATTTCGATGTCAATGGCGTGACCTTCGCGGTACCGCTAGACGAACTGGGTGGCATCCACCGCCTCGAAGAGGTCAATCATATTATTGGCAAACCATCTTGGTATTTGGGGTTACAAACCAACCGAGACAGCAAGCTAGATGTGGTCGACACCGCAAAATGGGTGATGGCCGCGAAGTTAGCCAGTGACGAATACAAAGAAAACTATCAATATATAGTGATGCTTGGAGAAAGCTTATGGGGGCTTGCGAGCACAGAGCTTAAAGGCACCGAGCTGCTGAATACTGATAAAGTACGTTGGCGAGAAATGGCAGGAAAACGCCCATGGCTCGCTGGTATGGTAAAAGAAAAAATGTGTGCTTTGATCCATGTCGAAGCATTAATCGCCATGCTAAATGCAGGGCTAGATGTAAAAGCATTGAGCTAGTACCAAGATTGGTACAACAAAAGCATCAAGTTAATAATAGTGGTCGGTAACGACGGCAAGAGGATTATCTATGTCTCAAATGAGTGAAGTTGAAGTAAGAAAAGATCAAACGAATGACGAAGTACTTCAATGGGTAACATTCCAGCTAGAAGAAGAAACTTACGGCATCAATGTAATGCAAGTTCGTGAAGTACTGCGTTACAGTGAGATTGCTCCGGTACCAGGTGCTCCTGACTACGTTCTAGGTATTATTAACCTACGTGGTAACGTTGTTACTGTTATCGACACTCGTTCTCGCTTTGGTTTGATGCAAGGTGAAATCACGGATAACACTCGTATCATCGTTATTGAATCTGAGCGTCAAGTTATTGGCATCCTGGTTGATAGCGTTGCTGAAGTGGTTTACCTACGTTCTTCCGAAATCGATACAACACCAAGTGTTGGTACTGACGAAAGCGCGAAGTTCATCCAGGGCGTTAGCAACCGCGATGGCAAGCTGCTTATCTTAGTAGATCTAAACAAACTACTAAGCGAAGACGAATGGGATGAGATGGCTCACCTATAATGTTTGAAGCGCTTCCTTTAAGCCCTGCTGCACTGATTGCTGGAGTTGGGGTTTTTACGTTATTCATCTTGATTTTGATAAGCAAAGTAAAAAGTGCGATTCAAAAGCAACTGGATCAGTCACGCCTACAGGTTCGTAACTTGGATAAAGAGCTGCAAAAATCGAGCAAGCAATTGCTAGAAGTTCGCTCTGTTGTGGTTGGCCTTGGCCAGAAAGTGACTGAACAACAAGATCTTATCAAACATTTGAATGAACGTATTGTTGAGCTGGAACATGCGGATACCGATGGACGTTTGTACACGCGTGCAACGAAAATGGTTCAGCTTGGCGCTGGGATTAACGAGTTAATTGAAGAATGTGAATTACCCAAAGCAGAAGCTGAGCTGATGATGTCTCTGCAGAACAAGCTTGCTGGTAAAGAGAAAATTCCTTCATTACGAAGCGACCCTTCCTCGTTTGATGAGCATCCCACCGCCTCTCGTGATCGCAGGGATCCACCTCGACGTCGTTAAATTGAGCGCTATTCGTGGATAAACACATCATGTTTGTCACACACTCTTTAAAAAGAAGCTTCGGCTTCTTTTTTTGTGCCTGTACAACTGTTTATAGAACGATGTTTATAAGTGCTTGTTACTACAGCAATATCTCATTTTTGGTCAAAATGTGTAAATTGTGATGCAGTAGTAACAGTTTCTTACCGACTTTGTTCTACTGAAAACGCCTAGTCCTGTTTTGTCACCATATTGGTGTGCTACTATAGCCCTCTCATTACTCGACTAAATTTACCTATGCTAGAAGTCTCAAATTTAACTGCTATTCGTGACGAAAGGGTTCTGTTTGAATCGTTATCTTTTCAATTGAAACCAGGAGAGTTGGTTCAAGTTGAAGGGCGTAACGGTACAGGAAAAACGACACTCCTTAGGATCATCACTGGTTTAGGTGATCGTGACGAAGGCACTATCTCTTGGGATGGCGAATCTATCGAATCAAGTCGAGATGTGTATCATCAAAATTTGCTTTTTCTTGGCCACCAAACGGGTGTAAAGCGCGAGCTTAGCGCTTATGAGAACCTCAGTTTCTATCAGTCAATTCATTGTGGCGGAACCAACAAGGAAGAGCTTTATCAAGCGCTTGCTCAGGTAGGGCTTGCTGGTAGAGAAGATGTGCCTGCGGGTCAATTGTCTGCCGGCCAACAACGTCGCGTAGCTTTAGCTCGTCTTTGGTTGAGTAAGCAGATGTTGTGGATTCTCGACGAACCGTTGACTGCGATTGATAAGCAGGGTGTTAAAGTTCTTGAGTCGCTTTTTTCTCAGCATGCGGATAACGATGGTATTGTACTACTCACAACGCACCAAGATATGTTTGCTGATAGCCCTAAACTAAGAAAAATAAAGTTGGGTGAGTAATATGATCTCTTCAATGACCACCATTATCCGACGTGAGCTGCTTATCGCTTTTCGACGCCAGGCGGATATCTTTAACCCGCTGTGGTTCTTCATTATTGTTATCACGCTTTTCCCTTTGAGTATCGGCCCAGAGCCAAACCTACTTGCACGTATTGCTGCGGGTATTGTTTGGGTTGCCGCGTTGCTCTCTGCATTGCTCTCTCTTGAGCGCCTATTTCGTGATGATTTTCAAGATGGCGCCCTTGAACAGATGATGCTGATGCCCATCCCGTTGCAGTTGGTAGTATTGTCCAAGGTCATAGCACACTGGCTATTGACCGGGTTACCATTAATTTTAATTAGCCCATTGTTGGCTGTTTTGTTGTCATTGGATTTTGACACTTGGCTCTCTGTTGTGATGACTTTGCTTGTCGGAACGCCTGCCTTGAGCTTTATTGGGGCGATTGGTGTTGCTTTGACGGTTGGGTTGCAGAAGGGCGGGGTGTTACTGAGCCTGCTGATTTTGCCGCTGTACATCCCTATTTTGATTTTCGCAACGTCAGCGATTGACGCTGCGGCTTTGGGCGTTGCATACAATGGTCAATTAGCGATCCTTGGCGCCATGTTGATGGGCGCGATGACGCTAACTCCTTTTGCGATCAGTGCCGCACTTCGCGTGAGTGTGAATTGATAACGGTATCAGTATCGTATAGCTAAAGTGAACCAAAGTGTTCGATGAGACTCATAGAGTCAGCAAAACAGAAAGCAGAACAAATATATTATTATAATTATAGCTTTAGTAGCTGTAAGCAATATGAAGTAAGAGTGAGATTACAACATGTGGAAATGGCTCCATCCCTATGCCAAAGCAGAAACGTCATACCAGCTTGCTGGTAAACTTCTGCCGTGGTTCTCAATCCTAGCGCTATTGTGTCTATCCTTTGGTACGGTGTGGGGCCTTGCGTTCGCACCTTCTGATTATCAACAGGGTGATAGTTTCCGAATTATCTACATTCACGTTCCTTCTGCCATTTGGTCGATGGGTGTGTACATGTCGATGGCGATCGCTGCATTCATTGGATTGGTATGGCAGGTAAGACTGTCTGACATGGCGGCGTTGGCGATGGCACCGATTGGAGCGGTATTTACCTTTATCGCACTACTGACTGGTGCCGTTTGGGGTAAGCCAATGTGGGGCGCTTGGTGGGTTTGGGATGCACGCCTAACCTCAGAGCTGATTCTTCTATTCTTATATCTAGGTGTAATTGCACTGCACCACGCGTTTGATGACCAAAAAACAGCAGCAAAAGCGGCAGGCATTTTGGCTATCGTCGGCGTGATTAACCTTCCTATTATTCACTTCTCGGTAGAGTGGTGGAACACACTTCATCAAGGCGCGACGATCACTAAGTTCGCAAAACCTTCGATTTCAAGTGACATGCTATGGCCGCTTCTTCTTAACATCTTCGGCTTCGCTTTCTTCTTTGGCGCTTTGACCATGATTCGTTTCCGTAACGAAATCATCAGCAAAGAAAGTCATCGTCCATGGGTTCGCAAGCTTGCGGCTGATAAAGCGTAGTAGGGTAGGTATTTATGTATTTTGAATCTTTGAGTGATTTCTTTGCCATGGGCGGTTACGCGTCATACGTATGGAGTGCATTTGGAATCACATTTCTCTCGATGATCATCTTACTGGTGGTAAGCGTTCGTCGTGGTAAGCAATTACTAACTGAAGTACAAGCTAAGGTTGATCGCCAAGCTCGTATCGATGCAGCAAAAAATATGGAGAACACTCTATGAACCCAAGACGCAAAAAGAGGCTGGGCATTGTCTTAGCGATCTTTTTTGGTATCAGTGCAACTGTTGGATTAATGGTTTACGCACTTAACCAGAACATGGATCTGTTCTACACACCAACTGAGCTGGTAAACGGTAAAGACGGTAAAAAACCTGAGGTTGGCCAACGCCTACGTATTGGTGGCATGGTTGTCGTAGGCTCTGTAAGCCGTGACAACGAATCACTACGAGTAAGCTTTGATTTGGCAGATGTAGGTCCTAAAGTAACAATTTTATACGATGGTATCCTTCCTGATCTTTTCCGTGAAGGCCAAGGTATTGTTGCTCAAGGTGTCTTAAAAGACGCAACGACAATCGAAGCGTTTGAGGTGTTGGCAAAGCACGATGAAGAGTACATGCCTTCTGAAGTTGCGGAAGCAATGAAGAAAACACATGAGCCTTTGCAATACACGACTGAACAAAAAGAAGGAAATGCTCAATGATAGCCGAGATCGGCCATTTTGCGATGATCCTGTCTTTGGGACTTGCATTGCTGCTAAGCGTGCTCCCATTGTATGGAGCCGCTCGAAATAACACATTATTGATGAACAGCGCACGACCGTTGTCGTGGGGTATGTTCGGCTTCTTAGCTATTTCGTTCTTTATCTTGTGTTACGCGTTTTACACAAATGATTTTACGATTCAATACGTAGCAAGTAACTCAAACAGCCAACTGCCTTGGTACTACCGAATTACGGCGGTTTGGGGTGCGCACGAAGGTTCATTACTGCTTTGGGTTCTCATCCAAGCGGGTTGGACTGTAGCAGTAGCGACATTCAGTCGTGGTATGCCTCAAGAGTCTGTGGCTCGCGTTTTGGCTATCATGGGTTTGATTACTGTCGGTTTCTTGCTGTTCATTATCGTGACGTCTAACCCGTTCTTACGTACATTGCCTTTCTTCCCTGTTGATGGCCGTGACCTTAACCCACTACTGCAAGACCCGGGTTTGATCATTCACCCACCGATGCTTTACATGGGCTATGTAGGTTTCTCTGTTGCGTTCTCTTTCGCGATTGCTTCTCTAATGAGTGGTCGTCTTGATACGGCATGGGCTCGTTGGTCTCGTCCTTGGACAATTGCAGCTTGGTTATTCTTAACGGTAGGTATCGCACTAGGTTCATGGTGGGCATACTACGAACTTGGCTGGGGTGGCTGGTGGTTCTGGGATCCAGTAGAAAACGCTTCATTCATGCCTTGGTTGGCTGGTACTGCACTGATGCACTCACTAGCGGTAACCGAAAAGCGTGGCACATTTAAAGCTTGGACAGTATTGCTGGCTATCTCTGCGTTCTCATTAAGCTTGTTGGGCACTTTCTTAGTTCGTTCAGGCATTCTGGTCTCGGTTCACGCGTTCGCGTCTGATCCGGCTCGTGGTATGTTCATCCTGGGTTTCCTAGTTTTTGTTATTGGTGGCTCACTATTACTGTTCGCAGTGAAAGGTGCATCAGTTCGTGTTCGTGGTAACTTCGATCTAGTCTCTCGTGAAAATGCGCTACTTGGTAACAACGTTCTTCTGATTGCAGCGCTAGTTGTTGTATTAGTAGGTACATTATTACCACTGGTTCACAAACAGTTAGGTCTGGGCTCGGTATCTATCGGTGCACCATTCTTCGACATGTTGTTCTTCTGGTTAATGATCCCGTTCTCATTCCTATTGGGTATCGGTCCTCTTATCCGTTGGAAGCGTGACAATTTATCTAAGCTTGTTAAGCCGATGATTATTTCAGGCGTATTCTCGTTAGGCTTGAGTGCGCTAATGGTGACTCTGCTAGCTGACCGCTTCAGTGGTACTGCGTTTGCAGGCTGGGTAATGGCATTCTGGATCATCTTCATGCACGGTTTTGAACTGCATGAGCGTGCGACTCACCGTCATAGCTTTATGAAAGGTCTAACTAAGCTGCCTCGTAGCCACTGGGCGATGGTGTGTGGTCACATCGGTTTAGCCGTAACTGTAATTGGTATCGCAATGGTGCAGAACTACAGTATTGAACGTGATGTTCGTCTGGCACCTGGCGAGAGCTACCAGCTTGAAGAGTACGACTTCCTATTCACAGGTGTTCGTGACAAAGATGGTCCAAACTACGATGGTTATATTGCTGATTTTGAAATCACAAAAGAAGGCAAGTACATCAATACGCTTCACGCAGAAAAACGCTTCTACACGACGGCTAAGTCTATGATGACAGAAGCGGCGATTGACCGTGGTGTAACGCGCGACCTTTACATCGCAATGGGGGAGCGTCTAGACGACAACAAATCTTGGGCTGTACGTATTTACTACAAACCATTTGTACGTTGGATCTGGGCCGGTTCTTTGATCATGTCTCTTGGTGGCGCTATCGCTATCAGTGACCGTCGTTACCGTTTCCGTAAGCCAACCAAAAAGTCGGCTCAAGAGCAGGAGGCTTAACTCGAATGAACAAAAAGATTTTATTCATTCCATTGATTGCGTTCATGGTTCTAGCGGGAATCTTTGCAACGCAATTGGTGCGTAACCAGTCGGGCGATGACCCGACTAAACTTGAATCGGTATTGATCGGTAAGCCAGTGCCAGAGTTTGATCTCGAAGACTTAGAGCAACCGGGTAAGCTGCATGACCAAGCGATCTTTAAAGGTGAGCCGCTGCTTCTTAACGTGTGGGCGACTTGGTGCCCTACCTGTTACGCCGAGCACTCCTACCTGAACAAGCTGGCTGACAAGGGCGTTAAGATTATTGGTCTTAATTACAAAGATGATCGCAACAAAGCGGTTGGTTGGTTAAAAGAGCTAGGTAACCCGTATCTAATCAGTCTTTTTGATGGCAACGGCATGTTAGGTCTAGACCTTGGTGTGTATGGCGCTCCAGAAACTTTCCTAATCGACGCTAATGGTGTGGTTCGCTATCGCCATGTGGGCGATGTAAATCCAACGAACTGGGCATCGACGCTTGAGCCGATGTACAACGACTTGTTGGAGGAAGCGAAATGATTAAGAAGGCACTGATTACTCTATTCGCTACGTTTGCGATATCAGCGACGGTTTCTGCCGCGCCAATCGAATTTCATGAATTTGATACTGTAGATCAAGAGCAACAGTTTAAAGAGCTGAGCAATACGCTGCGTTGTCCTAAGTGTCAGAACAACACGATTGGTGACTCGAATGCAGAACTTGCGGTCGACCTGCGCCAAAAAGTGTATGAGATGACCAAAGATGGTAAGTCGAAGCAAGATATCATTGATTATATGATTGCTCGCTACGGTAACTTCGTTACTTACAATCCGCCATTAACACTTGCGACATCGATCCTTTGGATTGGTCCATTTGCAGTGGTTGTGTTTGGATTTGGTTTGATCATTTTACGAAGCAGAAAGTCAAAATCGAAAGCAGCAACAGAGTCAGATCAAGACTGGGACGCAGATAAAGAAGCACGTTTAAAAGCGTTACTCGATGAAGAGAACGACGGAGATAAACAGTAATGACTCTATTTTGGATTTCTACCATTATCCTTTCGCTAGCAGCAATCTTGTTGATTGTTCTGCCTTTCATTAATAAAAAGGCAAACAATGACGATGTGCTTCGTGATGAGTTGAATAAAGCTTTCTATAAAGACCGTCTCGATGAGCTAGAAGTAGAAGCTGAAGAAGGCCTTGTTGATAACCAACAGGAGCTAATTGCTGATCTGAAACAGTCTCTACTTGATGACGTTCCGGCTAAGCAAGAGATGAAGAAAACTCACATCTCAACAGTGGGTGTTGTTGTACCCTCTATCATTCTTGTTGTGGCCGTTACTTACGGTATGTACTTCAAGTTTGGTGCGCTAGACAAAGTTCAACATTGGCAAGAGGTGAGCTCTAATCTTCCTGAGTTGTCTAAAAAGCTAATGTCATCAGAAGGCGGCACGTTAACGGACGACGAACTAGAAGATTTGACGTTGGCACTGCGTACGCGCTTGCACTACCAACCTAAAGATTCAACGGGTTGGCTGCTGCTAGGTCGCATTGCTCTGGCTAATCGTGATGCACAAACCGCGATTGATGCGATGGAACGTGCTTATAAGCTAGAGCCTAAGGACGAAGATGTTCAACTTGGCTTTGCACAAGCACTGATGTTGTCGCCAGATGAGGCAGAGCAAAACCAAGCTCGTCTACTTCTAAGCCGTTTGGTTCAAAACGATTACGTAGACCTTCGTGTGTTCTCACTACTTGCTTTTGATGCATTTGAGCGTCAAGACTACCCAAGTGCGGTTAAGTACTGGAGCATCATGCAGCAGATGATCGGCCCACAAGACAGCCGTTATGAAATGCTTTCTCGCAGCATCGAAAGTGCTCAGAAGAAAATGGGTGACGCGATGGGTGTTGACCAAGGCAAGAGCGTTGCAGTAACGCTTGAGCTAGCTGCTGATGTGAATGCTGATCCCAATTCTGTGTTGGTAGTTTCGGTACACCGAGCAGATGGTTCACCAATGCCAGTTGCTGCGGCTCGCTACCCATTGGGTTCGTTCCCTCGTACTGTTGTACTTGATGACGGTAATAGCATGATGCAAGGTCAACAGTTGTCTAGTCTTGAAACTCTGATGGTTAGAGCTAGGCTTGATACAGATGGTAACGTTTCAACTCGCGATGGTGATTGGTACGGTGAGAGTGAAGTGGTTGAATTGGGTGAACCTGTGACCATTAATATCAATAAGCAATATTAATCACCATCTTGCATAGGTATTAGCTATTCCGATTTATAAACAAACGGTATAGACTTACGCAAACAATTGAGGCCAGCGATTGCTGGCCTTTTTTATTATTCCTTATGGAAAAGGTGATATGTCTATCAGTGTTTTAAGACTCTCGAGTTTACTCTTTATCGCAAGCTTAACGGTGGGCTGTTCTAGCGCGCCAGATGAAAGCAATAATGATAATCTCGAAACCTCTGAATACGTCGAAGAGTCCCACCCGAATGATCCTTTTGAAGGTTTCAACCGAGCGATGTGGAATATTAACTACGAGTATTTAGATCCTTATTTGGTTCGCCCTGTTTCTCTCGCTTATGTTGACTACACTCCTGTGCCGGTGCGTTCTGGTATCTCCAACTTTCTAGCCAACTTAGACGAACCATCAAGCATGGTGAATAATCTCATCATGGGTAATGGTGAGAAAGCGCTCGACCACTTTAACCGGTTTTGGATCAACTCAACATTTGGCTTGTTAGGCTTAATCGATATTGCTAGCGAAGCGGGAATCACCAAATATGATGACAAGTCCTTTTCTGATGCGATTGGTCATTATGGAGTAGGGAATGGTCCGTACTTTATGGTGCCAGGTTATGGCCCTTTAACGACACGTGAAGTGACTGAAACCGTTGATGGCCTGTATGTTCCTCTGTCGTTCTTAAATTTTTGGGCGAGCTTAGGCAAATGGGCTTTCGAAGGTATGGAAACACGTGCTCAGTTAGTTTCGCAAGAAGCGCTGCTGGATGATTCTCCAGACCCATACGCGTTAACACGTGATGTCTACATCCAACGTCGTGATTTTAAAGCTGAGATTGAACCTGAAGAGGTGGATCTCGAAGAAGAAGATTTCATCGATGGTTATCTAGAAGATTACTAGATACACGATTTAGGAAACCGATAAAAGAAAGGCTCGATGTTGAAAACAACATCGAGCCTTTTTAATGCTTTCTACTTTTAGAACAGTAGGTTAGAAGCGGTAGTTAGCTTGTACACCAACTAGCCAAACATTACCTGTTGTTGTACCAACAAATTGGCCACTAACAGCTTCTGCAACATTGTCAGATTCATAACCACGTGACTCAGTGATTGGAGCATCTTTAGCAATGATGTAAGTAAAGCCAGCGTCTAATGAAAGTTGCTCAGACCATTGGTAACCAGCACCAATACTTAACCAAGTGCGGTCTGTTTCTGGAATCGTGATAGTACGATTTTTGTCACTTACTGCAGAAGTATCGTAAGCTACACCTGTACGCAGTGCTAGTTTAGGGTCAACTTGGTAAGTCGCGCCTAGAGCTAGTCGGTAGTTGTCTTCCCAGTTCTCTACTTTAACCGTTTGGCTACCGTAGTTGTTTAACTCTGCCTGCAG
This sequence comes from Vibrionales bacterium SWAT-3, assembly GCA_000169995.1. Lineage (GTDB taxonomy): Bacteria > Pseudomonadota > Gammaproteobacteria > Enterobacterales > Vibrionaceae > Vibrio. The sequence goes on from AAZW01000009.1 coordinate 102,550, forward strand.
TTTCTCGAAAGAGCTCCAGTCAGTCCAGTTGAAGCTAGCGTGAACAGCTAATGTTTCTGTTAGCTGATGGAAGCTCGCAAGCTCTGCTGTTGCAGGAAGTGCCAACATCATGTGACCGTTGTCGCGTTGGCCTGGATTTAAGCCAAAACCCATACCTTCAGCATGGCCTTCTAACTTGAGTTCAACCTCAGATTTGTAGGCAAAACCGATACGGTTGCTCTCATTGATCTGCCAAGCGGTACCAACTTGCCAACCCCAAGCTGTGTCATCACCTTCCATGTATTTTAGTGTAGTGCCTTCAGGTAGTCCGAGTGCATTTTTTGCTGGTGTTGTAGCTCCAAAGCTACCTTCGCCCATAACGTAGCGAATACCACCACCAATACTTACTTGTTCAACAATTTGATAAGCAAAGTTTAGGTTAGCTTCTTTAGTAATTACGCTTGCTTCATTGCCGAAGTGAGAAGCATTGAAATCATCACCTAGGTTGGTTTCCATGCCGTAGTTAGTACCAAAGGCAAAACCGATAGCAAACTTCTCATTGTAGCGGTGAGAAATGTAAAGGTTAGGGATAATAGCGTCATCTGCGAAGTCGTCTGAAGATGCTTGGCTTGTACCTATCGCAGGATGAGCATGGTTTACTTCACCCTTAACGTCAATGTTTGGGTTTACGTAGATGCCACCAACTGAAACTTGAGTACCTTCTAGGTAGGTCAGCATTGCAGGGTTACGCCATTGTGCGTCTGCACCGTCAGCCATTGCAGCTTCACCAGCATATGCACGGCCTAGGCCTGTTGCTGAGTATTCTGCTAGTTGAAAGCCTGCTGCTTGAGTCACAGTAGAAGTTGAAAGTAGTCCAACTGCCACTGCAGTAGATAGAAGAGTCTTATTCATTTTCATTATTATGTTCGCTGAATCATAAGTATTTAGTGGCGTGATTCTACTTTTAGAGTCATTACTTTAAAAATGAAATTCGAATAAAACAGTGTTTTAGGGATTAAATGATCAAATGTGACTGATTATTAGGTAAATAGTCTGAATGTTTCGACTGTGTTGCGAAGTTTGAGCGTACACTTGTAGCTATAAATAGCCTATGTAGGCTACAGCTGTAAGCTTAAATTGATGTTGGTCAGTAGTTTAGGTAATAAAAAAGGGTCGCATAAAAGCGACCCTTTAGGGTTTATAACCTAGCTTCTATTAGAAACTGCGGCTGTATTGTAGGCCTAGTAGGATTGCATCTGCGCGAGTAGTTGCTGAAACAGATGTGCCTAGAGGTGTACTTTCATTTACGTTTTTAACGTCTTCACCTAATAGGTAAGTAAAGCCAAAGTCTACGTTAGATGCAGTATCGATGTGGTATGTGAAACCAGCAGAGAACCATTGACGATCAGAATCAGGTACTGATACTGATTTTAGGTCATCTTGCGCAGCGATGTCGTACATGTAACCAGCGCGTAGATCCCAGTCGTTGTTTAGGTAGTATGTAGTACCAACTGAGATGTGACCTGCATTCTTCCACTCATATGCTGCGTCAGGTGTTGTAGCTGTACCACCGAATTCAATTTTATCGAATGCTTTCCAACCAACCCATTGTAGAGAGTAGTGTACTGCAAACTTAGTATCTTCTAGCTTGTGGTAACCAGAGAATTCAGCCATGTCTGGTAGAGGAAGAGTGATCTCTTGACCTTTACTATCTTCAGCAGTGATTTCCGGGCTGTAGCGGTAAGATAAACCGAAGCGGTTATTTTCATCTAACTCATAAACAGTACCTACGTTGAAGCCAACGCCCCAACCATCGGCACCATCGATGTTTACAAGTGTTAAGCCATCAAGCGGTGAGTTACCGCCAGGAGTCACAGAAGTGCTAGTTGTACGCTTTAAGGTACCTTTGCCGTAGATGATGTCAAGACCAGCACCGAAGCTCCATTGGTCATTCAGGCGGTAAGAGCCAGCAAGACCGAAGTTAAGGCTCATGATATCTGTTTCGCCACCGAACTCTGAAGCTGCGAAATCGCTACCAAAGTCTGTAGATGTACCGAAATTCGAGTAAGCATTTACACCCCAAGCAAACTTTTCATTTACTGGAACGATAAGGTGGATGTTTGGTGCAACTGATGTACCGCCTGCGTCATCGTAGTTTGATGAAGTTGGAGTACCAATTGGGTTCATTGCAGAAGTGTAAGTAGCATCAGATACTTTAATGTCAGTTGTGATTGTTTCAAAACCAAGAGACAACTCAGTTTTATCAAACATTGACATTGCTGCAGGGTTACGTGCCATTACTGACGCGTTATCTGCGATTACTGCGTCACCAGCGAAAGCACGGCCAAGGCCGGTAGCTGATTGTGCGTTAAGTTGGAAACCTGCTGCCATCGCTTGCGAAGACGCCAGTGTAATTGTTACTGCTAAAAGAGACTTTTTAAACAGACGCGTGTTGTTGGTAGTCATTCATTTATTCCTTTATATATCCGCCTCTACAGGGCGATTAATTTGAGCAATTGCTCAATGGTGGCTGATCCTATTCGCAAGTATACGATATACAAATCCGACCATTGGAAAATTTGAGTGGAAAATTATGGAAATGACGCCTATCTGGCACGAAAATGGTGCGAAATGCTGTTTTTTAGAGTTTTAACTCTAGAGTTATTGGTTTTGTGAATGGATTGGTGTTTTATTTATAAATAAAGCCCAGCAATATCAAGAGTATATTGCTGGGCCTTTTATTGAGGGGCTTTGAGAGCTGATTAGCTCATCGGTTTGATCATTTTCATCAGCTTTTCTGAGATTTTAGACACATCCTCGCCATTCTCACCGACGAGTATCAAACTGCTGTTATCAATCGGCATTACCGAACCTGACATCCCTTTTTCGTCAAAGTCGACTGGTTTGTCTGTCGGGATGCTAGTTAGAAATAGCGTAACTTTGCCTTTTTCACCCTGGAATACCATGTGTACTGCGTTAGACTTCCCAAAACCACAATGGTTCAGGTAATAGACGTGATATGGGAAAGCTTCATCAAACTGAAAAGCAAATGGGTTCATTTTTGCATTGATTTGCTGTGATGTAACTTGTTCATCGATGGTGCTCACAAAGCTCTTTTCATCGATAACATGTTTCATCGCTGTATCAACCAAGCTTGCTTGCGCTGGAGACACTAACGCATTTCCCCAGTTTACTTGGCCAACCAATAGACCAGCAACAAACGCTACCGAAGCCGCCATTGCCATTGCACGTCTAGCAAAAGTAGGGCGTACTACTTTGCTCTCTTCGCTTGAGGTTTGATTGAACAGAATGCGATCGGCAAGATCGTCTGGCACATCTACATTCATTGCAGAGTGGATCTGTTTATCAAGCGATAGTACGTCATCTAAAAAGTTACTGTTGGCTTCGCTATTCGCGGTTGCATCAACAATATCTTGTGTACGCTGTTTAGGTTCCGACAATACACGACGACGAAATTCTAAATCATCCATTATGTTGCCCCCTCTCTGCTTCTTCTGTATCCAGCATCTCTTTCAATTGATTTCGAGCTCTGAATAAACGTGTCATCACCGTGTTTTTGTTGAGATCGAGAATGTCCGCAATCTCGTCACCACTAAAACCACCAATCACTTGTAAGAAGAGAGGTTCACGGTAATCAATTTCAAGTTTCATGATCTGGACTTGCAACCATTGGTGTTGATGGTGCGGGTCATCACTGACACTAGCATCATTACCATGATCGTCGATATCAACCAGATCAAACTGTTTGCGTTCAAAACGTCGAGCATTCTCGCGGCGCAAGATAGTAATCAGCCAAGACTTCGCGGCTTTTTCATCTTGTAGGCTATCGAGTGATTTCCATGCGCGGAGGCAAGTTTCTTGCACTAAGTCTTCGGCAATGCTTTTGTCTTTGCATAACCAATAGGCGTAGCGAAAGAGGTCACGGTGATAGGCACGTACGAGTGCTTCGTATTTTCTTTGTTTGTCCATATCAGAGTTGACCGGACGCTTGGCTTTTTTCTTTCCAAACATTTTTATTATTGACACACGAGCCTCCATAATTGCTCTGCGTATAGCTGTCCTCTATACGTTGTGCTTCGTTTTATATTCTGTTTCGTTTTTAGAGCTAACGAGCGGCAGGAAATCGTAAAATCACATTAAAATTGATCTACTTCAAAATTTAAGACCCTGAAAAAGTTATAGTACACCTTGTCGTCTAGTTAGTCATTCGTGGCTAGCATGTTGAGCAAGACGGCACTTCCTTTTGAAGGCTGACTTTACTTTCTCCTAATCAGGAAACTGATTATTTCAATTGGCGTTAAGTTAATTGCTTTATACACATTCCGACCACACAGTATTGTGTGGTTTTTTTTTGCCTCAAGAAAACCAATCTCCTACACCGCTATAACAGTCTTTACTTACAATAGTTTAGTATCTTACGACAACCTTTCACCCCAAAAGGTTCGCCTGAATTTGCAGTTATATTTTCAGACAGTGAGATACTCGTATCACGTTTATTTAAACGCTCGTTTGATTTAATTAACAACTTCTTTACAATGCTTCAGGTCAGACCTCTTAACTTTAAGGAGAAACCATGGGCAAACAGGAAGTCAAAACGCGTTCTGGAGAACGTGTTGCCGTTGTCGCTGGATTACGAACCCCATTCGCTCGTCAGAGCACAGAATTTAGCCAAGTGCCTGCGGTCGACTTAGGCAAAATGGTTGTGAGTGAAATGCTCGCAAGAACTGATGTCGATCCTGCGCTAATCGAACAAGTCGTGTTCGGCCAAGTTGTTCAGATGCCAGAAGCACCAAACATCGCGCGTGAAATCGTGTTGGGTACCGGTATGGATATCAATACCGATGCTTACAGTGTGACTCGAGCGTGTGCGACCAGCTTTCAAGCTGCAGTCAACGTGACCGAAAGCATTATGGCTGGCACGATTGATGTCGGCATTGCTGGTGGTGCGGACTCTTCTTCTGTATTGCCGATTGGCGTTTCCAAAAAGCTAGCTGCAAATTTATTAGCACTGAGCAAAACCAAGACAATGGGCCAAAAACAGAAAATCCTCAAAACACTTTCAGTGAAAGACTTGATGCCAGTGCCGCCTGCGGTTGCTGAATACTCGACTGGTTTATCCATGGGCCAAACCGCTGAGCAGATGGCAAAGACACATGGTATTACTCGTGAAGCTCAAGATGCACTTGCTCACCGTTCTCACTCTTTGGCTTCTCAAGCATGGAAAGAAGGCAAGATTAAAGACGAAGTAATGACGGCATTTCCTGCACCGTACAAAAAGTACCTAGCGGAAGATAACAACATTCGTCATGACTCTACAGTTGAAGGTTACGCCAAGCTTCGTCCTGCTTTCGATAGAAAATACGGCAGTGTGACCGCTGCGAATGCAACGCCGCTGACTGATGGTGGTGCTGCTGTGATGTTGATGCGCGAAGGCAAAGCGAAAGAGCTAGGCTTAGAAGTACTGGGTTATATTCGTGGCTATGCGTTCTCAGCTATTGGTGTTGAAACGGATATGCTGATGGGACCAACGTACGCGACCTCGCAAGTATTGAAAAACACTGGCTTAGAGCTATCGGACCTAACGCTTATCGAGATGCATGAAGCATTTGCAGCTCAAGTTCTAGCGAATGTAAAAATGTTTGCAAGTGACGAGTTTGCTCAGAAAAATCTTGGCCGTGATAAAGCGATCGGTGAGATTGATATGGATAAGTTCAACGTGTTGGGCAGTTCAATTGCTTACGGTCACCCGTTCGCAGCAACTGGTGCGCGCATGATGACTCAAACATTACGTGAATTAAAACGCCGCGGTGGTGGCTTGGCACTAAATACAGCATGTGCAGCTGGTGGTTTAGGTGCAGCAATGATCTTGGAGGTAGAATAATGTCTACGACTCTTGATGCAACAACAGAAAAAGAAGTAGTCACTAACAAGGAGTCAACTCCAGTGACTGAGGCGCCGAAAAAGAAAGCGACCGCATTCTCTCTTAACATCGATGACCAAGACATTGCTTGGCTAGCGATTGATGTACCAGGCGAGAAAATGAACACGCTACAAGCGGCTTTTGCTGAAGAGATGAAAGCGATCTTTGAACAGCTAAAAGAAAAACAAAGCCGCGTTAAAGGCTTAATTGTTCACTCTCTTAAGCCAGATAACTTTATCGCGGGTGCAGACGTTCGAATGCTGGATGCGTGTAAAACTGCTGATGAAGCACAATCTCTAGCACGACAAGGTCAGGAGATGTTCCAAGCGTTGTCTGATCTTCCTTACCCAGTTGTTGCTGCAATTCATGGCCCATGTCTTGGTGGCGGTTTAGAGCTCGCATTAGCGTGTGACTACCGTGTGTGTACCGATTCAGATAAGACGCGCCTTGGTCTGCCTGAAGTTCAGCTAGGTTTACTACCAGGTTCTGGTGGTACGCAGCGCCTGCCTCGTTTAATTGGTTTGCTACCGTCACTCGACCTAATCCTTACTGGTAAGCAGCTGCGTGCTAAGAAAGCAAAATCGCTCGGCGTTGTGGATGCTTGTGTCCCTGATACTATTTTGCTTGAAGTAGCGAAAAGCTATGTTGAAAAGAACACGGGTAGCAAAAAAGGTAAGCGTTTGGCGTCTAAAAGCCAAGCTTCGACGAAAGAGAAGCTCATCTCTCGTAACAGCCTTGGTCGTAAAGTGATTTTTGAACAAGCCGCCAAGAAGACTAATCAGAAAACTCGTGGTAACTACCCAGCAGCTGACGCGATTCTCGATGTGATTCGTTACGGCCTAGAAAACGGCTTTGAAAAAGGTCTTCAGTACGAAGCGAAGCGGTTCTCTGAGTTAGTAATGACTTCTGAGTCAAAAGCACTTCGTTCTATCTTCTTTGCAACCACAGAAATGAAGAAAGAACACGGCGCAGATGCAGAACCAAAAGCGGTTAAGCGTGTTGGTGTGTTAGGCGGCGGACTTATGGGCGCAGGTATTAGCCATGTGAGTGTAGCTAAAGCAAAAGTACCGGTTCGTATTAAAGACGTATCAAATGATGGTGTCCTAAACGCGCTTAACTACAACTACAAGTTATTCGATAAGCAGCGCAAACGTCGTATTCTGAGCCGTGCAGGTCTTGAAAGTAAGATGCTTCAGCTTTCTGGTGGTATCGACTTTACAAGCTTCAACCACACAGACGTTGTGATCGAAGCGGTGTTTGAAGATCTTGACCTTAAGCAGTCAATGGTTGCAGACATTGAACAAAATGCGAAGCCAGAGACTATCTTCGCGACGAATACTTCATCACTGCCAATCCATAAGATTGCAGAGAAGGCGCTGCGCCCAGAAAACGTGGTCGGTCTTCACTATTTTAGCCCTGCAGAAAAAATGCCGCTAGTTGAGGTTATCCCTCATGAAACAACATCAGAAGAGACTATCTCGACGGTTGTGGCATTGGCGAAGAAGCAAGGTAAAACACCGATTGTTGTTAAAGATACGGCAGGTTTCTACGTAAACCGTATTCTTGCTCCATACATGAATGAAGCGGCACACCTGCTACTAGCGAATGAGCCGATTGAAAAACTTGATAGTGCACTTCTAGATTTCGGCTTCCCAGTTGGCCCAATTACCTTGCTAGATGAGGTTGGCGTGGATATCGGTGCTAAGATCATCCCGATTCTAGTGAATGAATTAGGTGACCGTTTCCAAGGTCCTGATGTGTTCGATATTCTTCTGAATGACAATCGCAAAGGTCGTAAGAGTGGTAAAGGTTTCTATACCTACAAAGGTAAGAAGAAGGAAGTCGATAAGTCAGTTTATAAGCTGCTTAAGTTACAACCTGAGCCTAAGCTAAGTGATAACGACATCGCAATGCGTTGTGTGTTACCTATGCTGAACGAAGCCGTTCGTTGTCTAGATGATGGCATTATCCGTAGCCCTCGTGATGGTGATATTGGTGCTATTTTCGGTATCGGTTTCCCTCCATTCCTAGGCGGTCCGTTCCGTTACATGGACCAAATCGGTATTAAGTCACTGGTTGAGATGATGAACGACTTTGCTGTGAAGTACGGCGATCGCTTCGCGCCATGTGATGGCCTACTGACACGTGCTGGTTTGGATGAATCTTTCTACAAGTAATTCTGTAGTACGCTAACTATTAAGCCCGTATCAAGCAGTTGATACGGGCTTTTTGTTTCTGGGTAGTTTGGGAGATATGAGATTCCCGACTCAGTCGTTCCTCCTTCTCGGGAATGACGGGGAGAGGTGGGGTCTGTCTGGAAGAGCTGATCGGAATAGGAGATTCTAGACTGAGTCATTCTTTCTTCTCGAGAGTGACAGGGGAGAGGTGGGTTCTGTCTGGAAGTGCTGATCGGAATGGGAGATTCTCGACTCAGTCATTCTTCCTTCTCGAGAGTGACAGGGGAGTGATGCGTTCTGTTTGGAAGAGCTGATTGGTATGGGAGACTCCCGACTCGGTCGTTCCTCCTTCTCGGGAATGACGAAGAGAGTTATTTATTCTGTAAGCTATTGTGCTTTTCAGAATGGTAGTCAAACGCATCTCAATCAAAACTAACGTCATCTCCTAAAGCGACGGAGGAGCGTGATAGGAGATCTGATTTTGTACTTCGCCCAATAAAAAAGGTTGATGCCTTCACACCAACCTTTTAATTTTCTAACACGCTTATTAGCCAAGCTCAGTATCTTTCGGGCGCAACTGGAACTCATCAATAGAGCCAATTTCCACACCTGCCGATAGTTTATCTTCCTCGCTATGAGCGTTGCCGTGAGCGTGCATAATCAGACGGTTAGCAGTACGTGGCTTAAGCTGACTAACCACAAAACGCATCATGTCTGAACGAGTGAGCCCTTTGAGCTCTTCTAGTACTCGCTCTCTCTGATTGAACTCTAAGTCCTTATTGCCTATCGCAACCCATAAGCGCTGAGCACGCCCACGCAATGTGGTATCTGGTGTTGATATTTGGTTCCAAAGGCCTCGCTTACTGCTGTGCCATTGGTAGTCGTTCAGCTCCAACAACACCATGTAAAAGGCGTTGAGAAACTCATCGATTGAGACCAGTAAATCAGCTGGAGCCGCATTCGGCGATTGCACATAAAGCACAATGCCAGGGTGTCGATTCAGAGGCATGTTACCAGTGCCGACCATATAGCCCAGTTGTTGCTTGGTGCGTATTTCATGGAAGAACGTCGCCGACATCAAATGGTTGGCTAACGAATATAGCGCGATATTCTTTGGCGAAATATCAGGGCATTGATAATAAACCACGATCGCTGAATCATCTTGATTGCAGACTACTTCACGCTGGAAGCTACCGTTTTCACCCAGCATGATCAGTGGACGTAGCGATTCTTCATAAGCCTGATCTTGAACTCGCAGTGCATCCTTGAGGGTTTCAGCCATTTTGTGAGCGTCTGCTTGTCGCCAATCACCATACACAAACATCTCAACATGAAGCTCAGCCAAAATGGATTGAACAAATGAAGAGAGTTCATCGACTTCAATCGTTTCTAGCGCTTCAATGAGCACCGCATATGGTGGGTTGTTGGGCTGTAAAATACCCGTCATTGCGTTAAACAGTTGCGAAATTGGGCGGTCTTGCGATGCATTATTCCAGTTTCTGAGAAGTTGATGCTTAATGGTCTCGAAGCGTGTTGGACTAAAGTCGCGTGCCTGAAAGCGCTCTAGGATCATGTTGAGCAATTGTGGCTGCTTTTCGCTAAATCCAGAGAGTGTCAGTGTGACACCACCTTGATGGGTATACATGTTGTAGCCCATGCCCGCGATCTCAGCCTGATAGGTCTCTTTTTCCAGAGAATCTAAGAACATCTCGACACATAAGCGTGTTTTAACGATATTTCTTGGGCTCGCAACTGAATGTGGGCTATCGATGGCGATATACACCACGCCCTTTGGCACTCTGAACTGGTGATCCTGCAGATGCCATAGCTTAAAACCATCGAGCTCTTGTAACAGCTGCGGATGTTCAGCGTCACCTTCAAGTTCTGCTGGGTCTAAGTCGTAGCAAATAAAAGTATTTTTACCGGGTAGCTCAAACTGCCAACCGGGATTAATGCAGGTGAAGCATTGAACTTGCTCAGCTGTAAAAGGAGTAACCGAGTAGGGCGTAAAGTACCACTTAGCTTCTCTGTCATACTCAAAGCCTTTGGCAATAATGGTGGCACGCATATTATCGACGGTTAAGTAAGGAAGCAGTGAACGTTGGAGATCTTCGTCGAAATGCGACATTTTATAGTCGCCATACACCACATCTTGCTCTTGATAGTGCTGCATGTTGATAACCAAATGGCTGACGATATCAAGCGGTCTTGCGGGCTCTTGAAAACGGAAAGCGGATTCTAAAACGGCACGTTTTTCAAGGTAACGCCACTCTTCAATCCCTTGTTGTTCAATCAACTTGATATATTGAAATACCGCTTGGATGATGTGGTCTGTTTTGGTTAGGCCTTCGATAGTTAGTGAGCAACTCACCGTGAAATCGCGGTAGTTACTGCCGCTTGCGCCACCGCCAGCAGAGAGTGATGTTATCCAGCCTTTCTCTTTGAGCTGCATCATCAAACTGCCTTCTCCTTCGTAACCTAATAGGTGTGCGAAGAATGACAGCGGTTTGACACCGTAGTGTTCATCCATGCTCGGCATCGGAAAGGTTAAGGTAAGTTTGCGGACATCCTTAATCGGTTCTACATGTACCTGAACTCCAGTACTCAATTCGCCAACAATGGGTACCTCGACCTTTTTGCCCTGAAGGTTGTGATTGGGGATTGAGCTGAAGCGCTCGTCAACCCAGCTTTGCATCTCATCTAATGATTGATTGCCGGACAGTGTCAGGGTCATTAGGTCAGCGGAGTACTGTTGCTGATGGAATGTGAGAATTTCTTCGCGAATAGTAACGCCATTTCTGTCACCTAACGTATCGATATTACCGACAGAAAACTTCGAGAATGGGTGGTTGTGATTAACCAACTCTTTGGTAACTTGGTATAGGCGTCGCGCATCATCGTTGAGTTTCATCTTGTACTCAGAATCAACGGCTTGGCGTTCTTTATCTAGTGCTTCTTCGTTAAATAGAGGGGCGGTAAAGAATTGGCTAAAGCGATCTAGAGCGCCCTCGAAGGCATTCAATTCGACGTCAAAAAAGAAGCAGGTGTGCTCTGTTCCGGTCCAAGCATTGTTACTGCCACCATGTTGGCTGATAAAACTCTGAAACTCTCCGACCTTTGGATACTTTTCAGTTCCTAGAAATAGCATATGCTCTAGGTAATGCGCTAAACCTTCTCGGTCGGCAGGATCATCAAAGTGCCCGACATTAACGGCGAGTGCAGCTGCAGCTTTTTGAGCACAATGGTCTTGAACCAAAAGCACTCGCAATCCGTTATGTAAGGTGAGGTAACGGTATTGATGTTCATCGTTGGGGCTTAAATGCACTGGAGCATCTCCAAAGAAGGTGGTTTTTAAATTATGTACCCGATGGTTCGGCGTGCAAACCTTGTGATCATATTTTGGGATATGAAGTGCTTTTTTGGCGACTTCTAAATCACTTTTATCGATTTTTATCAGTGATTTATTTTCTTTTAACAAGATTGTTAAGAAAGTCGAACTCTTTAGCAAGTGACTTGATATAATTATTTATATAGACTGCGGCTCCCTCTGGATTGAGGGCCAAACGCTAAGTAGCGTATCGCTGATATGGGATATATCGACTTTCGAAATGTTACGTAGACAGGACTGAACATGAAAATATTCATAATGCGCCACGGTGAAGCAGAACATTTTGCTAACTCGGACGCAGAACGAGCGTTAACTAAGCGCGGTAAAATGGCGTCTCTTGCGGTGGCTCAAGCTGCAAACGAGCAGGGCATCAGCCAGTTCGATAAAGTATTAGTGAGCCCATACTTGAGGGCACAAGAAACGTGGTTAGAGATCTCTCAGGCGTTTTCTGGAAAGAAAGTGGAAACCTGTGATGACATCACGCCTTATGGAATGTCTGACGATGTGTTTGATTTGACCGTGGCAATGGCTGAAGTAGAAAAACTAGAGACCATTTTATTTGTTTCTCATTTACCTCTAGTGGGCTACTTAACTGCTGAATTCGCAACCGGTATGGCGCCACCGATGTTCCCAACATCAGGTTTAGCGTGTATTGAATTCGACCTTGAGACACAAAAAGGTGAGCTGCTGTGGAACATCAACCCATAACTTAGTGTTTGATAGGACATAGTGCGACAGCCAGAATAGAAAAGGGCACCTCAGTAATTGAGGTGCCCTTTGTTATTTGGTGTGATGTGATCACGACTCGTTCTATTTCTCTGGAATAGAGAGCAACACTAACAGTGCACCATTGCCGCCAAACTCGAGAGGCGCTTGGTGAAAAGCCATCACATCTGGATGCTGAGCCAACCACAAAGGTACTTTCTCTTTTAAGATGTGCTTACCGATGCCGTGCTGAACACAGGCACACGCGACACCTTCTTTGACACAATGTGCGATCTTGGCACCAAGCTCGCGTTTGGCTTCTTGTTGAGTCATGCCATGCATGTCTAGATAGACATCTGGAACATAGACACCACGACGAAGTCGTTTCACTTCATACTTGGAGACATCGTCACGCGCATAGCGTGTTGGACCCTCTTCGCTAAGGTGCGGAATGAACTCATCTGAGAAATAAAACTCGCTGTCACTGGCTTGTCTTGCCGTTCGAGTAATTTCTTTTTGTTTGGCATTTCTTTTTGGCTGCTGGATTATGGTATCCTGTTGCAACTTTTTAACGCCCTTTACTGCATCGCTGAACAGGGCGAAATCGTCATCGAAATCGGTGTCTTTTTTGCTCATCAGGTTATGAATTCTAATTTGAAACGTAATTAGCAGTATTGTAGCGCTTTTCGGAGACAATTTTGGATAAGATTTTTGTAGAAGAAGCGGTATCAGAACTACACACGCTTCAAGATGTGATTCGTTGGACTGTTAGCCGCTTCAATGCAGCGGGCCTATTTTATGGTCACGGCACTGATAATGCGTGGGATGAGGCGGTACAACTTATTTTACCAACTCTTTATCTGCCGATTGATGTTCCTTCACATGTATTGAACTCTCGTCTAACGAGCAGCGAGCGTCTACGCATTGTTGAGCGTGTAATCAAGCGTATCAATGATCGTACACCAACGGCTTACCTAACGAACAAAGCTTGGTTCTGTGGCCTTGAGTTCTTCGTTGATGAGCGTGTTCTTGTGCCTCGTTCTCCAATTGGTGAGCTTATTGAAGCTCAATTCCAACCTTGGTTAACTGAAGAGCCGACTCGCATCATGGACCTTTGTACGGGCAGTGGCTGTATTGCTATCGCTTGTGCACACGCATTCCCTGAAGCAGAAGTTGACGCAATTGACATCTCTACTGATGCATTGCAAGTTGCAGAGCAGAACGTTCAAGATCACGGCATGGAGCAACAAGTGTTCCCAATCCGTTCTGATCTGTTCCGTGATCTGCCAAAAGAGAAATACAACCTGATCGTATCTAACCCACCATACGTGGATGAGGAAGATATGAACAGCCTGCCAGATGAGTTCACTCACGAGCCAGAACTTGGTCTAGCTGCGGGTACTGACGGCCTGAAACTGGTTCGCCGTATCCTAGCTAACGCGCCAGACTACCTAACTGATGACGGTATTCTTATCTGTGAAGTAGGTAACTCAATGGTTCATATGATGGATCAGTACCCAGAGATTCCATTCACTTGGATTGAATTCTCTAATGGTGGTCACGGTGTATTCATGATCACTCGTGAGCAGCTTGTTGCTTGCGCTGATGAGTTCTCTATCTACAAAGACTAGTTGGTAGCTATTAAGCGAATGATCCGGTTATCGGGCTGTAAGCTTAGAACCTGAAATCTAGTAAGACGTTCGATTTGAAACGTTTTGTTTAAACGCCATGCATTGCTGCATGGCGTTTTTTATTGCCTAGATTAAAGATGTTTGTATTCATATCGAAGACGTTAAGTGCAATATTTAGTTGATTAATATGAGGGCTTATTACATATTGGTGTTTAATATTTAGTCGTTTTAGTGAGTTAAGGAGAATTCACGATGAGCTTTGATACATGGATCTACTATCTGTTAGCCGTGCTGATTTTGACGGCATCCCCAGGCCCAAGTTCTTTATTGTGCATGACCAAAGGTGTGCAATCGGGCTTCAAATTATCGATATTTACTGCTTTCGGTAGCATAACGGCGATTACCGGAATTCTCACGCTATCGTTTACGGGACTCGGAGTCATTATTGCCTCTTCTGAAGTGGTATTTAATGTCATTAAATGGACGGGGGCGGCTTATCTTATCTTCCTCGGATGGAAATCGTTGCGTTCGAGTCAGCAAGATTATGAACAACTACCAAGTCAGCAATCAGACTCTAAAGTCGTTAAAGAGAGTATCGTTTCTCACTACGTAAGTGGCTTTATCGTCGGTGCCAGTAATCCTAAAGCGATTCTGTTTTTTACCGCACTTTTCCCGCAGTTTATTGACCCATCACTCGCGCTATTACCGCAGTTTGCCGTGTTTGCTTTAACCTTTGCTGTGATGGAGTTGTCTTGGTTATTGGTCTACGCGTATTTAGGTGCAAAGTCGTCGAACTGGTTGTTCGCGAAAGGCCGAGCTAAGGTTTTCAATCGTGTGACAGGGGGCGTGTTTATTGGAGCTGGAGCGCTGCTTTCAACGACAAGTCGAGCTTAACTCTATGATTTATCAAAGGGGTGAATAGTTACAGAAACTTCTTGGTGTTGTCATAAAAGGTTAACATTAATATGCTTGCTGCTTTTGGCAAAAAGCCGATATATTGTAGTTACACCATCACGTTCTCAAGGAGAGGCATATGCAGCATCAAGAAATGATTCAACACAGCAACTTTGGCGTTATCAGCCGTACTTGGATTTTCTCTACCCTTTCTCTAGTGGGTATTCTTGCTCTAATGTAGTCAGCTAAATGGCTCTATATTTCCAGTTTCCATTATGAACATACTTGTAAAAAAGTTTTCAAAGTTAGAACTCTTCCTCCTATAAATGTGGCTTTTCTCAACAGCTTAGCCACTTAACCTTTTCCTAAACGCGTCCTTCTTCTTAGTAAAAATTACATTTCATAGGGCAACAAAGCCAATTTTCGCACAAAGCTAATCGTGTAACCTGATCTGAAGTTGTTACTAAACTGTGATAACCTTAAATTATCTTTTATTTACAGTGTATCTCTCATGTCTGTCTGGGATTCTATTTCATTTAACAATCGATTTACTGCATTACCTCGACTGTTCTATACCCCAATCCAACCAACTCCGTTAAGCAATGTCCAATGGCTCGCCTGGAATCAAAGCCTTGCGACTGAACTCGGCTTTCCGTCATTTGAGAGCGCTTCAGAAGAATTGCTAGATACCTTGTCTGGCAATGTGGAACCAGAGCAATTTTCTCCGTTAGCGATGAAATACGCAGGCCATCAGTTTGGTGCTTATAACCCTGATTTGGGCGACGGAAGAGGATTGTTGTTAGCTCAAGTTGTCGCTAAAAGTGGTGAAACGTTCGACTTACACCTAAAAGGTGCAGGGAAAACACCGTATTCGCGCATGGGGGACGGGCGCGCGGTTATCCGATCGACTGTGCGCGAGTATTTGTGCAGTGAAGCGATGGCGGGGCTCAATATCCCAACGACTCGTGCGTTGGCAATGATGACCAGTGACACGCCGGTTTACCGAGAGAAGCAAGAATGGGGTGCACTACTGGTGCGTGCTGCAGAATCACATATCCGTTTTGGTCATTTTGAGCACTTGTTTTACACAAATCAGTTGGTTGAACATAAGTTGTTGGCCGACAAAGTCATCGAGTGGCACTTCCCTGAGTGCCTAGATGAAGAAAAGCCTTACGCTGCTATGTTTAATCAAATTGTCGATCGTACCGCGGAGATGATTGCGTTGTGGCAAGCGAATGGCTTTGCCCACGGAGTGATGAACACAGATAACATGTCGATTATTGGACAAACCTTCGATTACGGCCCGTTTGCCTTCCTTGATGAGTATGATCCCCGCTTGATTTGTAATCACTCCGACTACCAAGGGCGCTATGCGTTCAATCAGCAACCAAGAATCGGTATGTGGAATTTATCGGCATTGGCACACTCGTTGTCACCGCTGGTGGAAAGGGCTGATTTAGAGGCGGCATTGGAACAATACGAGCCACAAATGAACGGTTATTTCAGCCAACTGATGCGCCGAAAGCTTGGTCTGCTTTCCAAGCAAGAAGGTGACAGCCGCTTGTTTGAGTCGATGTTCGAATTGATGTCGCAAAACAAAGTCGATTACCCAAGGTTCTTTAGAACTCTGTCGAACCTAGACACTTTGCCTGCTCAGGAAGTTATTGATTTGGTCATCGATCGTGATGCAGCGAAGCTATGGTTAGATAACTACTTTCAACGTTGTGAACTTGAGGAGAGTTCAGCTACAGAGCGCTGCGAAAAGATGAGGCAGGTAAATCCTAAATACATTCTTAGAAACTATTTGGCTCAACTTGCGATTGAAAAGGCCGAACGTGGTGATAGCAGCGATGTTGATGCTCTGATGGTAGTACTCGCAGACCCATATGCGGAGCACTCTGATTACGAATACTTAGCTGCTTTACCACCGGAATGGGGTAAAGGGATGGAGATTAGCTGCTCGTCTTAAATTGGCTTACCAGTACAAAACCAACAGATAGCGGTCGCTTAGTTGTGATCTCTATCTGTTTGTTCTTCTAATTTTACAAACATATCAATAATCAAATACTCGACCTGCCTATACACTATGTGAATAAGTTGTAAATATTATAGGTTTGGGCGATGCCAACAAATACTCGAATTCTCGTGGTGGATGATGATCAAGAAATCCGCGAGTTGCTGGAAGAGTACCTTACAAAATCGGGTTTCGATGTCTCTTCGGTTGGAGATGGGGTTGAACTAGAAACTCACCTACAGAGCCAAGGTTACCCTGACCTGATACTTCTTGACGTGATGCTTCCCGGTGATGATGGTTTTACTCTGTGTCAGCGCGTCCGTAGAAACTCCAATGTACCTATCATTATGCTGACTGCAGTGTCCGATGAAACCGATCAGATCATTGGCTTGGAAATTGGTGCAGATGACTATATCGCTAAGCCGTTTAGTCCCCGCCAATTAATGGCACGAATTAAAGCCTTGTTACGACGTGTTCAAGTGGTCGATGACAAGCCGAGTGACGCATTGCCTAAACAGATCATCTTTGGTGATTGGACGCTGGATACTCTTGCACACCGAATCTCTCACAACGAAAGTGCGGAAGAGATGGACTTGTCGGGTAGTGACTTCTCACTGTTAATGCTGTTCCTAACGCGCCCAAACGAAGTGTTAGACCGAGATACTATTTCTTTTGCGACCAGAGGACGTGAAGCGCTGCCTTTTGAGCGCGGCATTGATGTTCAATTGAGTCGTTTGCGAAGCCGACTGGGTGATAGCGCTAAATACCCGCACTACATCAAAACCATGCGTGGTAACGGCTATATATTGGCTGTACCTGTGCATTATGAGCATTGATTAAGAAGAACTGCGTATGAAGTGGTTGAGAAGTTTAAAGCCAAACTCTTTGGTTGCTCGAACCTTGCTTTTGACCTTGCTAGCCGTCGTCATTGCGCAAGGCATCGCAACGTCGATTTGGTATAGCGAATCCAAACAGAAAGAGTTAGAAGGTATTCGTTCGGCTTCGTCGAGCATGGCTAACATGTTTGCTTCAACAGTGACCTTCTTTCAGTCTTTGCCCGTCAAGTATCGTCATATCGTGCTAGACCAAATCCGCAATATGGGTGGTACGCGATTCTTCGTCTCTTTCAATAAAGAGGCTTTGATTGTTGAGCCGATCCCCGATACCCGCTTAAAAACCGCATCGATAGAAGCGATAGAGAGTGTCTTGAGTAGTAAGCTCAATAAGGTGGAATCGGTGCGTGTTGACTTCTCTCGTCCAGAGCATCTTCGCTTGCTTAAAAATGACATCTACTTGAGCGATCTCCCGCGATCTTGGGCCCATCATACCTTAACCTTAGAGCCTCTTAATCCGCCGATTTTGGTTGTTCAGATCGAGCTAGCCAGTCATGAATGGGTTTACATTGCAGCACTGTTGCCAGCACCCTACGTAAAGCTGGATGACACTATTCTTGGTCGTGAGCAGGTGATCTTCTTGCTCTCATCAACGCTGATTCTGCTAGTGTTGACTTACTTGATGATTCGCCGCCAAGTGCGCCCACTTAAAAAGCTCGCAAGGGCCGCTAACGAGATGAGTATGGATATCCAGCAACCGCCACTTAACGAAGAAGGTGCGACTGAGCTGGTCACGGCGACTCGGGCGTTTAATCGCATGCAGCAACGCATTCGCCGCTATGTAGCAGACAGGGAGCATCTCTTCTCAGCTATTTCTCATGATTTAAAGACACCCATCACTCGGCTTAGGCTAAGAGCTGAATTGTTGGAAAGCGAAGTTAAGAAAGATAAGTTCAACAAGGATTTAGATGAGCTAGAGATGATGGTCAAAGGTGCTTTGCAAGCAGTAAGAGATACGGACCTTCATGAAAACAACGCCATTATCGACCTTAATGATATGGTTGCTTCGGTTATTGAATCGCATAACCAGCATCAAACTTTAGTAGAGTTTGAACCTATTGTGGTTGAGCCGCTAGTCGCTAAGCCATTAGCGATTAAACGTGTTTTGACTAACCTTATCGACAATGCGGTGAAATACGGAACATCCGCTAAGGTTGATATCAGTAGCGATTTTGTGTGGGTTATCGTAACGATTCAGGACTACGGAAAAGGAATCCCAGAAGACAAACTTGAGTTGGTGTTTGAACCCTACTTTAGGCTTGCTAACGACGATCAAGGGCACGGTTTAGGGCTCGGAATCTGCCGAAATATCCTGCACGGACACGGCGGAGATCTCATTATTCGCAACTCCGCTCAAGGTGGCTTAGAAGCCAAAGTCTATATCCCCCGCGGCCTCGAAGTTTAATGTAACAATTGTGTTACATTGGGCTTACCTTTTGTTTCAATCCTAAAAATCAAAATAAGTAGACTCTTTATTGAACCGGGCGTCGAGTCCGCTAAACATGGAAGATTATAATGAAAATCAATAAAACCCTACTTACTCTATCTCTTCTTGCTGCCTCAACATTTTCTCAAGCTGGTGAAGTGGAAGTACTTCACTGGTGGACTGCTGGTGGTGAAGCTAAATCCGCTGCAGTACTTAAAGAGATGATTGAAGAACAAGGTCATACTTGGAAAGATTTCGCTGTTGCTGGTGGCGGTGGTGAAAGTGCGATGACCGTTTTAAAAACACGAGCAGTATCTGGTAATCCGCCATCTGCCGCGCAGATCAAAGGTCATGATATTCAGGAGTGGGGTGGTTTAGGTTTTCTAACGTCTCTCGATGCAACCGCGAAGCAAGAAAAGTGGGATGACTTACTGCCAGCTGTTGTTACTAAAGTAATGAAATGGGACGGCGAGTACGTAGCAGTTCCTGTGAACGTTCACCGTGTTAACTGGCTTTGGGCAAACCCAGAAGTACTCGAAAAATCAGGTGTGACGGTTCCAACGACATTAGATGAGTTTTTTGTTGCAGCAGACAAGATCAAAGCAGCAGGCTTCATCCCACTGGCGCACGGTGGTCAACCTTGGCAAGACGCGACAGTCTTCGAAGCGGTGGCACTTGATGTACTTGGCAGTGAAGATTACAACAAAGCGTTCGTTGATTTGGATATGGACGTTTTATCTGGTGACAAAATGGTCGAAGTGTTCACCAAGTTCAAAAAGATGCGTGACTACATCGACAGCAACTCTCCAGGTCGTGACTGGAACGTAGCGACTTCAATGGTTATCAATGGTGAAGCGGCAATGCAAATCATGGGTGACTGGGCGAAGGGCGAGTTTACCGCTGCAGGTAAGGTGCCGGGTAAAGACTACATCTGTGCACCAGCTCCGGGCACTGACGGCCAATTTACCTTCAATATCGATAGCTTTGCCTTCTTCGAGCTAGGCGATAAAGAGAATCAAAAAGCGCAACAAGATCTTGCGAAAACCATTCTTACTAAAGACTTCCAAGAGGTCTTCAACCTAAACAAAGGCTCGATTCCAGTGCGCCTCGATATGGACATGTCTAAGTTCGACCAATGTGCGTTGGATTCAATGGCAACCTTCAAAGCAAGTGCGGAATCTGGCGACCTTGTACCAAGTATGGCTCACGGCCTAGCAACGACAAGCTATGCTCAAGGCGCTATCTATGACGTTGTGACCAACTTCTTCAATGAGAAAGATGCTGATCCTAAAGAGGCAGCAGTTAAGTTAGCGAAAGCAGTAAAAGCCGCTATCTAATCTCATTTGGTCTAGTACCAAACCCCCAGGGTGGGTAGGTTCGTAGGGAGCCTATCCGCTCTTCACCTCAATTCTGATATGCGTGATGCTGATGTGGTGCCGAGAGGTAAGCCATTGGCTCAATTGTGCAACAAGGAAAAGTTATGGAGCATGTTTTGACTGAGTCGACTCCAAAACCGACAAGGAGCCAGCCTGCACCAAAGCCCAGTTTTGCTGACAGGTTACAACATTGGTTACCTAAGATTGTGCTGGCACCGACCGCGTTGGTGACCGTGGTATGTATCTACGGCTATATATTCTGGACGGCAGCGCTGTCGTTTACTAATTCTCGATTCCTGCCGAGCTACAATTTTGTTGGCTTTGCTCAATATGAAAAGCTGATGGAAAACGATCGCTGGATCACCTCAATCACCAACCTCGGTGTGTTTGGGATCCTATTCATGGTGATTGCTATTGTGTTGGGTGTCGGTTTGGCGATTTTGCTTGACCAAAATATCCGACAAGAAGGCGCGATTCGTACCATCTATCTCTATCCAATGGCGCTGTCATTCATCGTGACGGGTACCGCTTGGAAGTGGATTCTGAATCCGGGCCTAGGCATTGAGAAATTGATGCAAGATTGGGGCTTTACCGACTTTAAATTTGACTGGTTGGTCGACTCTGAAATGGCGGTTTATACCTTAGTGATTGCCGCGCTTTGGCAGTCGTCAGGCTTTGTGATGGCGATGTTCTTAGCTGGCCTGCGTGGTATCGATTCTTCGATCATTAAAGCGGCGCAAATTGATGGTGCAAGCTTACCCACTATTTATCTCAAAATCATTTTACCTTGCTTGCGCCCTGTCGTTTTCAGTGCGGTGATCATCACCTCACACATTGCGATTAAGAGCTTCGATCTTGTGACCGCAATGACGGCAGGTGGACCAGGTTATTCATCGGATCTTCCGGCGCTATTCATGTATGCACACTCATTTACACGTGGACAAATCGGCCTCGGTGCTGCTAGTGCCATGATGATGCTAGCAGGTATTCTAGCGATTCTCGTGCCGTATCTTTACTCTGAGCTTAGGGAGAAAAAGTCATGATGAACAACATCAACTTTGCTCGAATGTTTATCTATTCGGCGTTGCTTTTCTTCTGCTTGGTTTACCTAATGCCGCTGTTCGTAATGGTACTAACCTCATTCAAAACCTTGCCAGATATTAAGGCGGGTAACTTAATGAGTTTACCAAAAGAGTGGGTGTTCGATGCTTGGTATAAAGCGTGGGACAGCGCTTGTACTGGCGTCAAATGTGAAGGGGTGAAAGGCTATTTCTGGAACTCGTTCCAAATGGTGATTCCTGCAGTGGCTATCTCAACACTACTCGGTGCATTCAATGGCTATGTGGTCACTAAGTGGCAGTTTCGTGGCTCAAACCTGTTCTTTAGTTTGCTGCTATTCGGTTGCTTCATTCCATTCCAAGTGGTGCTGTTACCTATGGCGACGGTACTGGGCAAAATGGGCTTAGCAAACACCACAGTTGGTCTGGTACTTGTGCACGTTATCTACGGCATGGCGTTTACGACGCTGTTCTTCCGCAACTTCTACATCTCGATTCCAGATGAGTTGATCAAAGCAGCGAAACTGGATGGTGCGGGCTTCTTTACCATCTTCTTTAAGATCTTATTACCGATCTCAACACCGATCATCATGGTGACGGTGATCTGGCAGTTTACCGCTATCTGGAACGATTTCTTGTTCGGGGTGGTGTATTCAGGCTCAGAGACACAGCCGATCACCGTAGCATTAAATAACTTAGTCAACACCAGCACGGGCGTTAAAGAATACAACGTCGATATGGCCGCCGCGATCATCGCTGCACTGCCAACGCTGTTGGTGTATGTCTTCGCAGGAAAATATTTTGTTCGTGGCCTAACGGCGGGATCAGTAAAAGGATAATTACCCATGGCAACATTAGATTTAAAACAGATCCGTAAAACCTATCGCAACGCGGACAACGAAACGTTAAAGGGCATCGACATTAGTATCGATTCGGGGGAGTTCTTGATACTTGTCGGCCCTTCGGGGTGTGGAAAATCCACCCTAATGAATACCATTGCTGGACTAGAAAACATTAGTTCAGGTGAAATCGTGATTGACGGTGTCGACGTGGCACAGGTTGAACCTAAAGATCGCGACATCGCGATGGTATTCCAATCATACGCACTTTATCCAAACATGACGGTACGCGGCAATATCGCCTTCGGCTTGAAGATCCGTAAGATGCCTCAAGGCGAGATCGATGCTGAAGTGAATCGCGTCGCTGAAATGTTGCAAATTGAACAATTGCTGGACCGCAAACCCTCACAGCTATCGGGTGGTCAGCGTCAACGTGTCGCGATGGGGCGTGCACTGGCGCGTCGTCCTAAGCTGTACTTGTTCGATGAGCCGCTTTCCAACTTGGATGCCAAGCTGCGTGTGGAAATGCGCCACCAGATCAAACGTCTGCATCAAAAGCTCAACACCACGATTGTTTATGTAACCCATGACCAAATCGAGGCAATGACGCTGGCTGATCGTATCGCAGTAATGAAAGATGGTGAGCTGCAGCAACTCGGTACGCCGCAAGAGATTTACACTAAACCAAACAATATGTTTGTCGCGGGTTTTATGGGTTCACCATCCATGAACTTTATTAAGACCATGGTGGATTTGGACGATGAACAGAATCCGATCATCAAAGTTATTGGTACAGCGGATCAAGAGCACCATATTCGTCTGCCACAAAGCATGCGTGAACAAGACGGCAAAGAAGTTGTGATTGGCCTGCGTCCAGAGCACATTACTGAGCAACAAGGCGATGATCTGTCGGCAACCACTAAACTGGACTTACAGTTGGAAGTACTAGAACCGACAGGGCCAGATACGATTGCGATGGTGAAAGTGAACGACCAAGAAGTGGCATGTCGCTTGTCGCCGGAATTTGAAGTGTCAGTTGGGCAAATGGCGCCGCTGCATTTTGACCTATCAAAGGCGGTATTCTTTGATGCACAGACCGAAGCGAGAATTGATTTTTAGTTTTTGAGACAGTAGCTCAATGAGAGGCTAAGCTTAAACAAAGGCAGTATCACTCACTAACAATTAGCAACGTGATGCTGTCTTTTTTGTTGTTTTAGCTTGTTTTATTTCCTCACGAAAACAGAGGGATAAACGAGATAAATGGATTAACTGCAATAATATCGCTAATTAGCCTCCGTTAGCTCTATAAAGCTGACCGAGAACAGCGTAGGATCGCGCTACTTTAGACCAAATACTAGGTTGCACATTAGTGCATAAACAGAAGAATACATGAAACTAACAGCAAAACCCTCAGCTAGTAACGCTTTACTTATTTCTATTACGACACCGGACTTCAAAGGTGACGAAGCAAAAGAGTCTCTTGCCGAACTTGCTCGATTAGTGACAACCCTAGGGTTTAAAGTGGTCGGTACTCAGTCACAACACCACAGTTCAACCCAACGACAAAACGTGTTGGGTGCCGGTAAGCTTGCAGAAATTGCTCACCTAACCGGTTACCAAGGTTCGATTCAAGAAGTGGAAGACGAAGACTTCATTGATGAGTCTTTTGATTTTCATGCTGGTATTGATGAACTCGATTTTGATGACCTGCCATCTGAAGAGGTGGAGTTTGGTACTGCTGATGTTGTGGTGTTTGACTGTGATTTGAGCCCATCTCAACTACGTAATGTGGAAGCTCACTTAGGTGTCGAAGTGTTTGACCGCACCGGTATCATCATCGAAATTTTCAGTCGCCACGCTCGCACTCGTACCGCACGTCTGCAAGTAGAAATTGCTCGCCTAAACTACTTAGTACCTCGACTTCGTGAAACAGCTGACGGTGACAAAGAACGTCAAATGGGTCAGGGTGCTGGTGAAACCTCACTAGAGCTTGACCGTCGTAAAGTACGTGACCAAATTGCTGCGCTTAAGCGTGAGCTGGTAAGCGTACAAGATGAAATGAAGAACCGACGCACACAGCGTTCGGAACTTTTCACTGTTGCTCTGGTTGGTTACACCAACGCGGGTAAATCTTCGATGATGCGTGCAATGACCGCAACCGAAGTGAGTGGTGAAGACAAGCTGTTCGCAACCCTAGATACCACGGTTCGTGCACTTCAGCCGATCACTCAGCCGCGTATCTTAGTGTCAGATACGGTTGGTTTTATCAAGAAGCTGCCACATGATCTGGTTGCTTCATTCCACTCAACGCTTGCAGAAGCACACGACGCGTCACTATTGCTTTATGTGGTTGATGCTTCTGACGTTTCATTCCGAGCACAGCTTGATGTGGTACATGAAGTATTAGCGCAAGTGGGTGTTGAAGGCAGCGAAAAACTATTGGTACTGAACAAGTGCGATAGATTGAGCGAAGAAGAGCAGTTAGAGCTGATTGAAGAATTTCCAGATGCGATGCTGACGTCAACTCGCGACCCACTGGATATAACCAAGCTTCATAAGTACATCGTGGGTGTGGCTGAGCAAGGAATGATCGAAGAAGAGATCACCATTCCTTATTCTGGGCAAGGCATCATCGGTGAGATCCGCTCTAATATGAGTGTGGTGAAGGAAGAGTACGACTACGAGTGCATTAAGCTGACAGTACGTTCAAGTGCCATTGATTTAGCAAGACTTAAAAAGCGTATGCAGAACTCGTAATCATCTGTTTCAGATAATATTTCAATATCCTATTGAGATAACCAGACCTAAAGAATCTCTATATAAGGCTGCCATTTTGTTTACCGAAGTGGTGGCCTTTATTTTTCCTCCTTACCTCTATTTGTCCTCTAAACCTCTATTTCATCATTGATAGTTTGGTCAACTCTCACCCATTTATAAATATTCTATGGGTCATTTCCCACCCATTAATATTATTGTCTGAGCTCCCTGATGAGCCACTCGATATTACCAAGCCTTATGGTTAAAGGGTTGTTAATGGTTTGTGTCAATATGGCGCGCTAATTGCCTTAGTGAAAGTACGCAGTTCCCATTGAAGGGCTGCTTTGTTTACTAAGGAGAATAATAATGTTTAAGCCTCTTACCCTGCTGTCTGTATCTGCTCTGGCACTCACCAGTTTTAATGCTGCTGCAAACTGTGACCCAGGTGAAATCGTGATTAAATTCAGTCATGTAACCAATACGGATAAGCACCCGAAAGGCATTGCTGCTTCTCTACTTGAAGAGCGAGTAAACACGGAAATGAATGGTAAAGCTTGTATGCAAGTTTTCCCTAACTCGACGCTTTACGATGATAACAAGGTACTGGAAGCCCTGTTAAATGGTGATGTTCAAATGGCGGCACCTTCGTTGTCTAAATTTGAGAAGTTCACCAAGAAATACCGCATTTTTGACCTTCCGTTCCTGTTTGAAGATGTAGAAGCCGTTGACCGTTTCCAAAACTCAGAATCTGGTGAAAAGCTGAAGAACGCAATGAAGCGTCGTGGTCTTCAAGGCTTGGCATTCTGGCACAATGGCATGAAGCAGATGTCTGCGAACAAGCCACTACTAACCCCTGCAGATGCAGAAGGTTTGAAGTTCCGTGTTCAAGCGTCAGACGTATTGGTAGCTCAGTTTGAGCAGTTAGGTGCTAACCCTCAGAAAATGTCGTTCAAAGAAGTATACGGTGGCCTGCAAACTAAGGTTATCGATGGTCAAGAGAACACTTGGTCAAACATCTACGGTAAGAAGTTCTTCGAAGTACAAGACGGCGTGACTGAAACCAATCACGGCATTTTGGATTACCTAGTCGTAACGTCAAACGACTTCTGGAAAGACCTACCTGAAGATGTACGCATACAGCTTGGTACCATCGTCCAAGAAGTCTCTGAAACGCGTAACGCGGAATCATCAAAAGTTAACCTAGCGAACAAAAACAACATCATCGAAGCTGGTGGTGAGGTTCGTACGTTGACGCCTGAACAGCGTCAAGCATGGGTAACAGCACTTCAACCAGTATGGAAGAAGTTTGAAAAAGACATCGGTTCAGATCTTATCGATGCAGCATTAGCTTCAAACCAATAACACCGCTATAGGGCGGCGGCTCCCTACCGCTGCCCTTTATTAAAACAATTATAAGCGGAGCATTTTATGGAACAGTCTCAAATGGAACAGTCTTTATTTTCCAAAGTCGGAAGAGTCACCGATTTAATTGAAGAGTCTTTAATAGCCTTCTTTCTGGGTGCAATGACCCTACTAACTTTTGCGAACGTGGTCTTTCGATACGCGTTCAACGACAACATTTTATGGGCATTGGAACTCACCGTATTCATGTTTGCATGGATGGTACTGGTTGGCGCTTCTTACGGCGTTAAAAAACACTTTCACATTGGTGTTGATGTCATCATCAACCTTGCCCCTGAAAAGCTACGCAAAGTATACGCGTTAATTGCCGTCACTAGCTGTCTTGCTTTTTCAATCTTACTTCTCATCGGCTCATGGAATTATTGGTACCCATTCGCGACTGATCGCGCATGGTATGAAACCGATGATATTCCAATGCCAGAGATGCTGCAGTTCTTAGCTGACTGGCTGAATGAAGGTGAGCGATACGAGAAACTACCACGCTTTATCCCTTACATGGCGTTGCCGATTGGTATGGCATTGCTAACGTTCCGATTCATCCAAGTTGCTTACCAAGTTGTGACGGGCAAACTCGACCGCATGATTGCAGGTCATGAAGCCGAAGAAGAGTTGGATGCTTTGAAAGCGGATGTACTTGCGGGTTCTGACGAAGACGCGACTGCAGTATTGGATTCGACTACGAACAACAAGACCAACGTGTCGGGTACAAAGCCTAACGGTAAGGAAGACTAATCATGGCAATGTTATTTCTATTTTTGATGGTAATTGCTTTTATGTTGGTCGGTGTGCCAATTGCGATTTCCTTAGGTTTATCAAGCATCCTGTTTTTGTTGATGCATTCAGATGCATCATTGGCATCGGTCGCACAAACTCTATTTAATGCTTTTGCAGGTCACTACACACTGTTAGCGATTCCTTTCTTTATCTTGGCTTCTAGTTTTATGTCTACTGGTGGCGTGGCGAAACGTATTATTCGTTTCGCGATCGCGATGGTTGGCTGGTTCCGCGGTGGCTTGGCGATGGCGTCGGTTGTGGCATGTATGATGTTCGCAGCGTTGTCTGGCTCTTCACCTGCGACGGTAGTGGCGATCGGGAGTATCGTTATCGCAGGTATGATCAAAAACGGTTATTCGAAAGAGTTTGCTGCAGGGGTTATCTGTAATGCAGGCACTTTGGGTATTTTGATCCCGCCATCGATCGTAATGGTGGTATACGCGGCGGCAACCGATGTATCGGTAGGTCGTATGTTCCTTGGTGGCGTGATTCCGGGTTTGTTGGCTGGTGTGATGTTGATGATCGCTATCTACATTGCAGCACGCATTAAGAAGATTCCAGCGCAACCATTTGTGGGTTGGGGTGAGATGTTCGCAGCCGCTAAAGACGCAAGCTGGGGTTTGCTACTGATTGTCATTATTCTTGGTGGTATCTACGGTGGTATCTTTACCCCGACAGAAGCAGCTGCAGTAGCGGCGGTGTATGCCTTCTTTATTGCCAACTTTATCTATAAAGACATGGGGCCGTTTGCGGATAAGAGCAACACCAAGCCAGCGCTGGTTAAAGTGTTCCAAACCTTCTTCCATAAAGATACTAAAGACACACTCTATGATGCGGGTAAGCTGACGATCATGCTGCTGTTTATCATTGCTAATGCTCTGATTTTGAAGCACGTGCTGACAGAAGAACGTATTCCTCAGATGATTACCGAATCTATGCTCTCTGCGGGCTTAGGGCCGATCACCTTCTTGATTGTGGTGAACGTACTGCTCTTGATTGGTGGTCAGTTCATGGAGCCATCAGGCCTTCTGATCATCGTTGCTCCGCTAGTATTCCCAATTGCTATCGCGCTTGGTATTGACCCAATTCACCTTGGTATCATGATGGTGGTGAACATGGAAATAGGGATGATAACACCGCCAGTGGGACTCAACTTGTTTGTAACTGCGGGGGTTGCCAAGATGTCGATGATGAATGTGGTTAAAGCGGCGCTGCCTTGGGTTGGCGTAATGTTCCTATTCTTGATAATCGTAACTTACGTGCCTTGGGTATCGACATGGTTACCAACCACCTTGATGGGACCGGAAATCATAACCAAGTAGTTGCTTGAACGTTTCATTGACATGGCATTCAATCCATAAAAAATGAGGAGGTCTTTAGACCTCCTCATCTATGTGTCTTCCTCGCTTAACATGAGGATTGATCTGTTCGTATAGCGCTCTTTTCGCTTCCAATTCCGGCGTGTTTAAGTCGAGATGTTCATCGGTATAGTAAATGCCATCTATCTCGAAAGTGTCGCTAATCGAAGGAACTCTAGTTTTCTCACCCATAGCCATATCCTTATTATATTTATTGCATAACATCCTGTTATTGAAATAAGTATAGGTGATCTTGCTCGCAAATCTAATTTAGTTTGGCTCCGCCTTAAATGACTCTTTAGATAGCTGATGTTTTTGCATCTTATCGTAGAGGGTTTTCCTTGGTAGCTGCAGCTTTTCCATTGTCTCTTTGATACTACCGTTACATTCGATAAGTACCTGCTTTAACGTGTTTTTTTCAAATTCTGACACCAACTCGGCCAAAGACATTTCTTGGGCGTTTGAATTGGTGTTATCTGATAGGTGAGAAAGCTTACCCAATAGTACAAAACGCTCGGCAGTATTACGCAATTCTCGCACATTTCCCGGCCAATCATGCGCTAAAAGGGCGTGTAGTTCGGCTTGTGGAAGAGCTGGGGCAGTTTTGCCATAGCGAGCGGCAGCGACCAACAAGAAGTGGTGGAACAGGGCTGGGATGTCTTCTTGTCTGCTTCTTAATGGTGGTAAATCTAAGGTCACAACGTTAAGTCGATAATAGAGATCCTGGCGGAAAGTGCCTTCTTCAGCAGCTTTCTTTAGGTCGACTTTAGTGGCCGCAATCACGCGGATATCCAGAGGTACCAATCCGTTTGAGCCCACCCTTTCGATAACGCGTTCTTGCAACACACGTAGTAGGCGTATCTGTGCTTGCATTGGCATGGACTCTATTTCATCCAAGAACAGGGTTCCGCCCTGAGCAAACTCAAACTTACCCACGCGTTTACTCTCTGCACCTGTGAATGCGCCTTTTTCATGACCGTAGAGCTCGCTCTCAATTAGGTTTTCAGGAACGGCACCACAGTTTACAGCGACAAAGTTTTGTTCTCTGCGGCTGCTTTGCTCATGCAGGGAGCGTGCGACCAGCTCTTTACCTGTGCCTGTCTCTCCAAATAACAAGATATCAGCGTTGGTGTCGGCGACGTGGGTAATCACAGAGCGAAGCTCAGTCATGGATGGAGTATCACCAATAATTCTTGGCCCAAGGGTTTTACTGGCTTTGAGTGAGCGTTTGAGTTCAAGGTTTTCCAGGGTCAGCTGGCGTTTATCAATGGCGCGCTTGGTGGTCTCGATTAAGCGCTCATTGGCAAAAGGCTTCTCGATAAAATCGTAGGCGCCGTCTTGAATCGCTTGTACCGCCATCGAGATGTCACCGTGTCCTGTGATCATGATGACGGGAATCTCTTTGTCTTTATGCATGACAGTGTTGAGCAAGTCATGGCCAGAGATACCGGGTAGACAGATATCGGTAATGATCACATGAGGTAACCCGTTCTCTTGAATCGCGAGCAAAGCTGATTCCGCATCGGGAAAGAATTCGGCGTCAATATCCGCAAGCTCAAAGCTTTGCTCAATCGCAATTCTTAGGTCAGATTCATCATCAATGAAATAGACGTGACACATAGTTATTCCTTTAATTTTCTATAACTGATTATCGCTGAGTTCATATGCTAGGCCGTAAATCTGCGGGCTAGCCTCAGTCTGTTGTTTTTGTCTTTGCTGCTCTTGTTCTTTCTGTTGCTAAACAAGCGGTAACTCTATGCCAAATCGAGCACCACCTTGTGGACTGGTCCCTGTCGTGAGCTTGCCGTTGATCCCACTGATTATTTGCTGAGATATCGATAAACCCAACCCAAGCCCGTTCTTCTTGGTGGTATGGAAAGGCTCGAAAAAGTTACCGCTTGATGAAGACGTAAAGCCAGGCCCGTTGTCATCGATGTGAATCAGTAGCGTTTTATCTTGAGCCTCATCCGTTTCTTTAATTTCTAACAAGATGGCTAATTGTTTATCCTCTTGGTCTTCCATTGCCTGAACAGCATTGGTGAGCAAGTTGATAATCACCTGTTCTAGTTGAATGGCGTTAGCGAGTACACAGGCATCGAAGGTTTCGGGTAGCTCATTAAGGTTAATTCGCTCGCTTTTGAACTGTGGCTTCATCAGTTCTTTAGAGGAGTGAAGAATGGGCAGTATTTGTAAGGTATGCAGCTCTTCAGCGGTCGACTTTTTAGCAAATGAACGAAGCTGGTGGCTGATTTTCGCCATGCGATCGGTGAGTGCTGAAATACGCGATAAGTTGTCATCGACTCGATCTGTTTTCTCTTTGGCCAGAAACAGTCGCCCATTGTCTGCATAACTACGAATGGCAGCGAGTGGGTTATTCAATTCGTGACTAATACTGGCTGACATCTGACCTAGTACCGCTAGCTTGGCTGCTTGAATGAGCTCGTCTTGGGTGTGTCTCAATACTCGCTCGGTTTCGATACGTTGCTTGATTTCTCCATGCAGTTCAGAGGTTCTTTCGAGAACTTGAAACTCTAGTTTCTGATTAGCTTCTGATTGCAGCCTATCGATCTGTGCGCGTCGGTGCTGGCGATGAAGGTTAAGCTGGATGACCAGATAAATGATCGCGAATACTAAGCTTAATACCACCATGTAGGCGACCAAATCCCACCAAACCAAGTGGGTAGGGGAGAAGACCCTGACCGTTAATCCGGGGTCAGGTAGAAAGCGTGAAGAGGTAAAAAACTTTTCTCTAACTAAAGGATGAGATGAACGAATGCTGCTGGTCGCGCCCTCTAGATCGCCAGAGAAGTGAAGGCTTTCAATCTGGGTATCGAGATATTGCTGGTTCTCGCGAATGCGAGCTTGTTGTGCATTATCGAGAGGCTGAAGACTTTTGAATAGCCATTCAGGATTGCTAGACATAAAGATAATCTGGTCTTTAT
Source organism: Vibrionales bacterium SWAT-3 (assembly GCA_000169995.1). GTDB lineage: Bacteria > Pseudomonadota > Gammaproteobacteria > Enterobacterales > Vibrionaceae > Vibrio. The sequence goes on from AAZW01000009.1 coordinate 134,124, forward strand.
CATCCGCGACAAAAAAGCTCTGTTTGCCTTGCCAGCTTGCTTCTATCGAAGATAAATCCATTTTTACCACAATTACACCAATGATTTCAGCAGCATAAGAGACCGGGTAAGAGTAATAGTAGCCTCTCTTTCGGAAGTCGAACATAAAGCAAAGTACTGTTTTTCATGTCCTTGAATGGCTTGTTGGTAATAAGGGCGAAAGGCAAAAGTTACGCCCAACAAAAGAATGTTTTAGATTCCAGTTACTGGCCGCGATAGTGGTACCGATGCTATCCAATAAATAGGTGTCAGACGCCTGAATCACAGTGTTGACGTGCTCTAGATAGCGATTGGTGAGTTCAATTTGAGCAGTGTTGCTTGGTGAGTGCAGGGCATCAACCAGCTCTTTATCCTTCGACAGCAGCTCAGGGATATGGGCAAACTTATCCAATTGGCTGGCAATGTGGACGGAAAAGCGGTCTAAGTTAGATTGGTGATCATTTAACAAACTTTGATGACTCGTATTCCATACCCAGTGACCACCAAGGATCATCAAGACGCTGTAGGCGATCAATAACAGGATACGAATTCTCGAAGCTTGAAACATGCTGGTTCTCCGCTAAATCGGGGGCGACAATATAAAGCCTGCTTTCTCTCATTCATCACAGTAATTAGCGGTAGTTTTTACTGAAAATAGAGAGCCAGTAGATGGAGTTAGGTTAAGGCTTTGTAACGGAGATTGTTGAAAAAGTTATCGACTCTGAGGGGTAAAACAAGAGCAAGATCTCTTTTTAAGGTTTTTAGCAAAAAAAGCCCTCGATTCCCTTGAAAAAGTCGCTATTGTCCCCATTTCTGTTGTGCTAAGTGATGTTCTGAACGTTTTTGTATCATTTAGTTGGACGAATTTAGAGCATTCATCATCAAGCAGAGGTGAACGGCTCGACAGAGATTAAACAGATCGCTAGAATGTCGCGTCTAAAATTTCTGTCCTGAGGCTAATCGGAGATACCTTTCTTGTTTCCGAAAACAAGCTTCGCAGCTTTTTAATAGCGAGTGAATACTGAGCTCTTAACAAGTATGTGAAGAACGAAGATATCGCTGATTAGTCTGGTGTTTGGTTGAATAATCAATTCAGACATCAATGCTCGATTTTAAATTAGGTGTTCGGATAGAGCACTACACAAGGATGCAGCCAACAACGTCGGCTTTTGAATTAAAGCTAAGTTACGGCTCATATGCTCAGATTACTGAGCCAGTTTTGAGGTTTATATAATGCAAGTTACTGTTGAAACGCTAGAAGGCCTAGAGCGCCGTCTAAATATTACTGTTCCTGCTGCTAACATCGAAGATGCAGTTACAGCTGAACTACGCAACATCGCGAAAAACCGTCGTTTCGATGGTTTCCGTAAAGGCAAAGTGCCAATGAAGATGGTTGCTAAAATGTACGGCAAAGCAGTACGTCAAGACGTGATGGGCGAAGTAATGCAACGTCACTTCATCGAAGCGATCGTTAAAGAGAAAATCAACCCAGCTGGCGCACCAACTTTCGCACCAGTTGAAAACAACGAAGGCGCTGACCTAGTATTCAACGCAACTTTTGAAGTTTACCCAGAAGTTGAGCTGAAAGGTCTAGAAAACATCACTGTTGAGAAACCAGCAGTAGAAGTTAAAGACGCAGACGTTGAAGAGATGATCGAAACTCTACGTAAGCAACAAGCAACTTGGACTGAAGTTGACACTGCAGCTGACGCTGGTTCTCGTGCAACTATCGACTTCGTTGGTTCTATCGACGGTGAAGAGTTCGAAGGCGGTAAAGCTGAGAACTTCCCACTAGAGATGGGCGCTG